>NCEV01000101.1 GCA_002280875.1 Caulobacter sp. 32-67-35
CGACGGCCCCAGCGCCCTGACCAAGGTGACGATGATCGGCCACGATTTCGATTTCGACCCCGGTATCGGCGTCTGCGGCAAGTCTGGCCAGGGCGTGCCAGTCGGCGTGGGCCAGCCGTCGCTGAAGATCACCGGCCTGACGGTGGGCGGGACGGCGGTTTAAGGCGGATCAGGCCGACGCGCGGCTTTCGATGATCGTCAGCCGTTGCTTCAGGATTTCGAGGCCGCCCAAGACGCGCTCGACAGGCATGACTGACAGCCGCGCCCGCATTTGGTCGACATCGATGATGGACGCCTCAATGGCCGCCACCAGCCAGTCCATATCCTTCTCACGGCCGGCGCTGAGTTTCGAGAGCGCCAGATCGTGGGGCTCCGGCACGAGCGCGGTGACGCCGCCCGTATTGGCGCTAGAATAGAGCTTGGCGCGGTCTCGCCAATCGGCAGGCAGTATGGCCGTCTCAGGCCCTACGCCGTCGCAATAATATCCATACTCATCGTCGAATGGCGAAGCCTGGCCCAGGAGGCGTCCAGTTCGTCGGCGATGCAATCGGCTTCTTCGAGGTCAGGCGTGGTGGCGAACAGGTCGGCCTCGCGCGACATCGCCAGCGTCGCGGGCACGATCCGCGACCAGACGAAAATTGCCGACGACCCGATCAAGACGAAAGCCTTTTGACCCGTGGCATTGCCGGCGGCGCGCAGGATGTGCTCCACCTTGGCAAGCGTCATCATGCCGAGCGGCTCGTCAGTTGGCGCGCCATATCCGGAGAAATCGTCGTGAAGACGGGCGCGGTTTCCCGCAGAAAAGCGCCTTGTTCGTCATCGGCGATCAGAAGGCGAACAACCTGTTCCGGCTCCAGGCGCAGGGTCTCGATCCATAAGGCGTACCCGCGTCGCTGACGTGGATCGTCCTTCACGAAGCGATCCAGGAACGCCCGCCCCTTTTCCAGCAGAGACGGGTCGTCGACGATCCGCCGGGCCACTTCCAGCGCACGTTGATAGGCGCGACGCTCGTGAGCATCGCGGAAACGCGCCTTCAATGGAGCGG
Organism: Caulobacter sp. 32-67-35; assembly: GCA_002280875.1. GTDB lineage: Bacteria > Pseudomonadota > Alphaproteobacteria > Caulobacterales > Caulobacteraceae > Caulobacter. Next base: position 1,046 of record NCEV01000101.1, read on the forward strand.
ACTGGATGAAGCGGTCGCCGGCTGTCATTTCATCCACAGTCTACACGAAGTCGCGAAGAAGGGGATTGATGTCCCGCTCGCCGCCCACCCAACAAAAAAGGCCCCGGATCGCTCCGGGGCCTTCGTTGTTTTAAGCGTCCCGCGATCAGTGGATCGTGGCGGTCGTTTCGACCGGCGCAGCGTCAGTATCGTCCGAGCCGTGCGACCACTTCTTCAGCCAGGGCGAGAGAACCAGGAACAGGATCCCGATCCCGATCGAGACCAGGCCGATGACGGTGAAGACCTGCAGCGAGGCCTCCAGCGCCGCGGCGGGGTTCAGGACCTGGCCGCCGACGGTTTCGGTCGCCGTCAGACCGGCGATCTTGCCGCCCACCCACTGAGCGATGGCCACGGCCAGGAACCAGACGGCCATCATGAACGACACCACCGAGGCGGGCGACAGCTTGGTCATCTGCGACAGGCCCACAGGGGACAGGCACATCTCGCCGGTCGTGTGCAGCATGTACATCAGCACCAGGAAGACCAGCGGCATCCGGAAGGCGCCGTCGGCGAAGGTGGCGCCCCACTGCAGGATCAGGAAGCCGGCGCCGACCTGGGCCAGGGCCAGGCCGAACTTGACGACCGGGTTGAGATCCTGGCCGCGCTTGCCCAGGAAGGTCCACAGCGCCGCGAAGATCGGGGCGAAGATCAGGATCCAGCCGGCGTTCAGGGCCTGGGTCTGGGGCGCGTTGAAGCTGGTATTGACCCAGAAGGTCGAGGCCTTGTCGATGCCGGCCGCCACCAGTTGCTCGGACGTGGCCAGGGTGACCGCGCCGCCGAACAACTGGACCGGAGCCTTGACCAGATCGAGCTGGACATTGGTGGCCGCAAACAGGCTGAGCGATGAGCCGGCCTGTTCGAACAGGGTCCAGAACACCACCGCGCCGAAGATCAGGAACACGGCCAGGGCCAGGCGCTCGCGCTCGACCTTTTCGCACTTCCTGACCATGAACCAGCCGATATAGCCCAGCGAGGCCACGATGCCGATGTTCAGGGCCAGGCCGACGATGGCGTTGAACTGGACCAGGAAGAACACGCCCGCCACGCCGACCAGCGACAGGGCGTAGATGGCGATTTCGCGATTGATCGGGCCGGCGACCTTGGTCTTCAGGGCCTTGGGCTCGGGCGGCTCGCCCTTGCCCAGCAGCCAGGGCTTGCCCAGCACGAACACGACAAACCCGGCCGCCATGCCGATGCCGGCCAGGCCAAAGCCCGCCCACCAGCCGACGGTGACGCCCAGCAGGCCGCACAGGATCGAGGCCCAGAACGAGCCCAGGTTGATGCCGTAATAGTAGAGGTTGAAGCCGGCGTCGCGACGCGGGTCGCCCTGCGGATACAGCTGGCCGACGATGGTCGAGATGTTGGGCTTGAGGAAGCCGACACCGACGATGATCAGCGACAGGGCCAGCCAGAAGATGTTGAGATACAGCGGATCGCGATCCTTCACGGCCAGGGTGTAGTCGGCCTTGGGCAGGACGGCGGGCAGGGCGGCGGCGGCGGGCAGGTTCTTGATCTCGAAGTCACCCGTCGGGGTGGCCGAGACATCATAGGGCTGGCCGGCGACGATCAGCTTGGCGACGCGCTCCTGGCCCCGGCCCTCGGCCTGGAACTCATAGGTCTGGCCGGCATAGGTCAGGGTCTGAACGGCGGGCTTGCCCTCGATCGCCATGGCCAGGTGGCCCGCGACCAGCAGAATCGCCCCGAACGCCACCGCCTTGCGGGTGCCCAGATACTTGTCGGCCAGGAAGCCGCCGATCAACGGCAGCAGATAGACCAGCGAGGTATAGGATCCGTAATGAGCCGAGGCGACCTTGGGCTCGAAAAGGAAATGCTGGGTCAGATAGAAGATCAGGATGGCTCTCATGCCGTAGTAGGAGAATCGCTCCCACATCTCGGCGAAGAACAGGATGATCAGCCCCTTGGGATGTTGTCGGAGCAGCTGGATAAGCACGGGAATGCCGGTCACCAGCGTGACCAGGATGCCCAGGGCGATAACGATGTTCATACACTAACCTTGACGTGATGAGGGGTCGGGACGGCCGCCATGGTCGTTTCGCCCTCGCCTCCCCCAGTTGGTGGGGAGAAGATCACGCGACAATGCGTTTAACAAGCAATGGCTTGCCAGCTGGGAGCCGAGTTCGCGTCCTGCGCGTTTGACGGACGCGCCCATTCCACGTGCGGGAGAAAATCGATGAAGACGCCGGACGAGAACCATCCGATCACGCTCGAACGCGAACAGGCCCGGGTGCGGGTGCTGTTCGAGGGTCACGAGATCGCCGACAGCGCCGACGTGATCGTGCTGCGCGAGGCGGGCTATCCGCCGGTGCGCTACTTCCCGCGCGACGATGTGCGGATGATGTTCCTGCGTCGCACCGACAAGGTGACCCACTGCCCCTACAAGGGCGCGGCGGCCTATTTCACGATCTATCGCGACGGTCAGGTGATCGACAATGCGGTGTGGTCCTATGAGGACCCCTACTCCGCAGTCGGCGGCATCGGCGGTCGGGTGGCCTTCTATCCGCAGCATGTCGAGTTTCAGGTCGGTGACCTAGCCGCCGAAGAGACCGATGCGATCGATGTCAACGCCGTGGTGCGACACACTGACAGCGGGGCGGGAACCAGCCAGGCCGAGCGCTGGGCGCCGACGGTCGAGGACCCGAGCAGCCAGATCGTCGACGAAGCGCCCGTCGTGGCCCAGCCCTACCGCGAGACCGGCTCGATCTAGCCCTGCGGTGGGGCGCTTTGACGCGCCCCACCCGGGTTAAAGGTAAGGAGTCGTTAAGGGCGCCGGGCGTTGCATGGGACTCACGCAAACGCGTGCAGCCTCCACAGAGGGGCAAGGAGGAAGCCATGGCCTATATCAGCTTTGATCAAGCGCCGTCCGCCCGCGCCTTTCGCAAGGCCCCCGCGCGCCGTCTGGCCTGGGAGCGCATCGGCGCGGTGGCGTTCAGCCTGGCCTTCTGGGTCGGCCTGACCCTGGCGATCCGCGCGATCTTCTAGCTTCAGGCCGGCCGCCGGGCTCGCAGGGCCTGGGCAATCGTGCCGTCATCCAGCCAGTCCAGGTCGCCGCCGACCGGAACCCCGCGCGCCAGCATCGTCACCGACACGCCCGCGTTTGAGTTCGCCAGCCGGTCGGCTAGATAGTGCGCCGTCGTCTGGCCATCCACCGTAGCCGGCAGGGCCAGGATGACCTCGGCCACCTCGCCGCCCTGCACCCGCGCCAGCAGTTCGCCAATACGCAGGGCCTCGGGCCCGATCCCGTCCAGCGCTGACAAAAGCCCGCCCAGCACGTGATAGCGGCCCTTGAACTGCCCGCCGCGCTCCATGGCCCATAGCGAGCCCACCTCTTCGACCACGCAGATCAGCCGGCCGTCCCGCGTCTCGTCGGCGCAGACAGCGCAGGGCTCCATCGTATCCAGCGAGCCGCATACCGTGCAGGTCCGCACCTTGGCCTGGGCGTCGATCATCGCCGCCGTTAGCGGGGCCAGCAGCACGTCGCGCTTCTTGAGAAGCGCCAGAGCCGCCCGCCGGCCCGAACGCGGTCCCAACCCCGGCAGCTTGGACAGCAGGGCGATCAGGCGCTCGATCTCGGGTCCGGCGGAGGCGGGCAAGGCCTAGAACTTCATCCCAGGCAGGCCGCCCATCATGCCGGCCATGGGACCGGCGGCTTCCTGCATCAGCTGGGCCTGGGCGGCGTCCAGCTTCTTCTTGGCGTCGGCGTGGGCGGCGACGATCAGGTCGGCAATGACCTCGCCCTCACCCGGCTCGATCAGGCTTTCGTCCAGCAACACCTTGGCCAGCTCGCCGGTGCCCCGGAGGGTGACGGTGACCATGCCACCGCCCGAGGTTCCCTCGACCAGGGTCTCGGCCAGCCGCGCCTGGGCGTCGGCCAGTTTCTGCTGCATCGCCTGAGCCTGCTTCATCAGGCCGCCGAGGTCTTTCATGGTCTGCTCCATCTCATAAACACGTTCCCTCCCCCTTGGATGGGGGAGGGGCAGGGGTGGGGGTGACACCGCCGGACGATTTCACATCGACCGAGCCGCACCCTGAAACGCTTTCACCCCCATCCCCAACCCTTCCCCCATCTAGGGGGAAGGGAGAAATCAGTCCTCAACCTCGTCCGGCTCGATCGGCGCCAGCTCTGGTCCCGGGATCTTGCGAACTTCCAGCTCGGAGCCCGGAAAGGCGCTGAGCAGCGCGGCGACGAACGGATCGGCCTTGATCTGCGCCATCGCCTCGCGGTCTTCGCGCTTCTGGCGCTCCATCAGGGTCTCGGCCCCGCCGCCGCCCTCGGCGGCGACCAGCCAGGGCTGGCCGGTCCATTCCTTCAACGCGCGAACCAGACGACCGGCCAGATTGCCGGGCGCGCCAGGGGCGGGCTCATAGGTGATGGCGCCCGGCCGGAAGCTGATCGGGCGAACGAACTGCTCGACATCCAGCCGCAGGCCGATGTCGCGCTTGGCGGCGATCAGGGCCAGCACATCGTCGAACGAGGCCAGCACAGGCATGGCCTGGGCCGCCGGCGAGGCCATTGAAACGATCTGGGCGCTGACGCCGCCGGAGCCGCCGCCGCCGCCCGATGAACCGCCGCCGGGCGCGCCGCCGCCGACGGAGGTCCCGTCGCGCATCGCCTTGAGGGCTTCTTCGGGACCTGGCAGATCGGCCGCATAGCACAGGCGGATGATGGCCATCTCGGCGGCGGCCATGGCGTCGGGCGCGCGGCGCACCTCCTCATGGGCCTTCAGCAACATCTGCCACAGGCGCGACAGGGTGCCGGCCGAGGTATGGGCCCCGATGGCGGCCAGGCGGGCGGCCTGTTCCTTGGGCAGGGTCAGGGCGTCGGGCCCCAAGGCCTTGGCCACGGCCGAACCGTGGCAATGGTCCAGCAGATCCAGCATCACCACCGCCGGATCGGCCCCGAAACCCCACAGGGCGCGGAAACCTTCCAGGGTGGCCGCGATCGGCCAGGCCCAGCATGTCGCGGATCACGGCGGCCGAGACGGTGGCCCCGCGGTCGGCCTGGACGATGGCCTGGTCGAGAAGGGACAGGCCATCACGCACCGAACCCTCGGCGGCCCGGGCGATCAGGGCCAGGCCGTCGGCGTCGACCCGCGCGCCCTCCTTGGCGGCGATCCTGTCGAAGTGCTTGACCAGCACGTCCGGCTCGACCCGGCGCAGGTCAAAACGCTGGGTGCGCGACAGGATGGTCACAGGAACCTTGCGGATCTCGGTGGTGGCGAAGATGAACTTGGCGTGCGGCGGCGGCTCTTCCAGTGTCTTCAGCAGCGCGTTGAACGCCGCCGTCGACAGCATGTGCACTTCGTCGATGATGTAGACTTTATAGCGCGCCTCGACCGGGGCGTAGCGCACCCCGTCCAGCAGCTCGCGCATCTCGTCGACCTTGGTGCGCGAGGCGGCGTCCAGTTCCAGCACGTCCATGTGCCGGCCTTCGATGATCGACTTGCAGTGCCGGCCATCGACCGTGAGGTCGACAGAGGGCTGATGGACGGTGTCGGTCTCGTAGTTCAGGGCGCGGGCCAGCAGGCGGGCGGTCGTAGTCTTGCCCACCCCCCGCACGCCGGTCAGCATGAAGGCGTGGGCGATGCGGCCGCTGGAAAACGCGTTGGCCAGGGTGCGGACCATGGCCTCCTGGCCGATCAGGTCCTCGAAGGTGCGCGGACGATATTTGCGCGCCAGGACGGTGTAGGCGGCGTCCGGATCGCTCGGCGCTTCGACGGCGACCGGGGTCGGCGCGACGACGGCGGGCGCGGCCACGGGCTCAGCCGGCGGCGCGCCGAAGATGTCGGCGGTGTTCTCGTCCCGCTCGGCGGGCTCTTCTTCCCACGGCGGCGCGGAATCGGATGTGAGGTCGTCGTGGTCGGCCATGGCGACAACTGTAGAGCGCCGGAGCGCCCAGCAAAAGGCTCGCTCGCGTCCGGCGACCATCTGCTGACAGATTTAAGCGGGAAAGGTGGAGACCGGCGGACGACCCGAAGCTTGGCTCGTTGTGGCTGCTGCCTCTCGGCCCTGACCAGATTGGCGAGGGCTCCGCCCGTCACCGATCTCCGAGGCCTATATCGCGAGTCATCGTCCCATATGCAAGACCGCGCGACGTCGTGACGACTCTTCGTGGCTGGGCTACAGGAATCGCATGGCCCTCTCGATCATTACGAATACCTTCGCCGGCAACCCTCTGGACCGCTCCAGCGAGCGACGGGGCGACGCGTCCTGGCTGGCTGAAAAGCTGGCCGACGCCGGGTCGCTGGCCGTGGCGATCTGGAATGGCAAGCCTCTGGTCGAGGATGTGCTGGGCGAAGACGGCAAGCCAACCGGCGCCCAGATCGCCTATCTGCGCGCCGACATGGCCCAGGAGCTGGCGGGCGGGCCCGAGAAGCTGCTGTTTCTGGGACTGTGGAAGGACATCGCGGTCTTTGCGGTGGATCTGGATAGTGCGGCCGATCCAGCCGAGGGGCCGCTGCAGGGTCTGGGCCGGTTCGAGGAACTGCGCGGGATCGCCGCCTCGATGCCGCCGGCCGATGCGGGGATTCTGGCCACCGCCCGCTCGATGTTTGAATGGCGTCGCCGCCATCGCTGGTGCAGCGCTTGCGGCCAGCCCTCCGAAGTCGGCGACGGCGGCTGGAAACGCATCTGCCCCGCCTGCAAGGCCGAGCATTTTCCACGCACCGACCCGGTAGCGATCATGCTGGCCGTCCATGAGGACAAGTGCCTGCTGGGTCGTCAGGCGATGTGGCCCGAGGGCATGTTCTCGGCCCTGGCCGGATTCCTCGAGCCCGGCGAGACCATCGAGGAAGCCTGCGCCCGCGAGCTGATGGAAGAGGCCGGCCTGACGGCGACCAGCGTCCGCTATCACTCCAGCCAGCCGTGGCCATGGCCATCATCGCTGATGATGGGCCTGATCGCCCAGGTCGACAGCAACGAGGCTCGCCCCGACCAGACCGAGCTGGAAGAAGTGCGCTGGTTCACCAAGGAAGAGGCCGGGGCGCTGATCCGGGGGGAACTGGAGGGGGTGTTCGCCCCGCCGGCCTTGGCAATTGCGCATCAGCTGATCAAGGCGTGGGTGGAAGAGGCTTAGGCGGTAGCTGCTCCCCCCACGGGGGAGCTGTCGCGGAGCGACTGAGGGGGCCATCGCGGCAGTCGCCCAGCTAGCCCCCTCCGACCCTCCGGGCCACCTCCCCCAGAGGGGGAGGAGAGGAGCTATTTCGCGATCACCGGAACGGCGGCTCGTCAAACGCCCGCAGCTTGCGCGAGTGCAGGTTGGCGCCCTCGTCAAGCAGCAGTTTGCAGGTGAGAATCCCGATCTGCAGGTGCTGGCTGATCGCCCGCTCGTAGAAGGCGTTGGCCTGGCCGGGCAGCTTGATCTCGCCGTGCAGCGGCTTGTCCGACACGCACAGCAGGGTCCCGTAGGGCACGCGGAAGCGATAGCCCTGGGCGGCGATGGTGGCTGACTCCATGTCGATGGCCACCGCGCGGCTCTGGTTGAAGCGCAGGGCCGACAGGCTGTGGCGAAGCTCCCAGTTGCGGTCGTCGGTGGTGACCACGGTGCCGGTGCGCAGACGCTTCTTCAGCTGGTCGCCGCTGTCGCCGCTGATGGCTTTCGAGGCGTCATAGAGGGCGCGCTGCACCTCGGCGATCGACGGCACCGGGATCTCCGGCGGCAGCACGGCGTCCAGCACGTGGTCGTCGCGCAGATAGGCGTGGGCCAGCACATAGTCGCCGATGGTCTGGGTGTCGCGCAGGCCGCCGCAGTGGCCGATCATCAGCCAGGCCTGGGGCCGCAGCACGGCCAGGTGGTCGCAGATGGTCTTGGCGTTGGAGGGACCGACGCCGATATTCACCAGCGTGATCCCCGTGCCGTTCTTGCCCATCAGGTGATAGGCCGGCATCTGGTGCTTGCGCCAGGTCGACTCGGCCACCGCCAGTTCCGGATTGACCGTATTGGCCGTCAGCATCAGACCGCCGGAGCACGACATGCCCTCATAGGGACTGCCCTCCGCCTGCAACTGCTCGATCCCCCAGCGGACGAATTCGTCGACATAGCGATGATAGTTGGTGAACAGGATGAACTGCTGCACGTGCTCGGCGGGGGCGCCGGTATAGTGCTTCAGGCGGGCCAGCGAGAAGTCGGTGCGCAGGCCGTCGAACAGGGCCAGCGGCCGAGTCTCTTCCAGCGCCGCATCCCAGACGCCGTCAGCGATCTCGTCGCCGATGAAGGCCAGGTCCGTGGTCGGGAAGAAGCGCGCGATGTCCTCGCTGCGCACATCGGCCTGGTTCAGGTCGATGCTGGCGTCCAGCACGTAGGGATAGGGGATCTCCTGGCGTGAGCGGTCGACCTCGATCTCGATGTCGAAATCGTTCAGCAGCAGGGTCAGCTGCTCGACCAGATAATCCTTGAACTGGGCCGGCTTGGTGACCGTGGTGGCATAGACGCCGGGACGGCTGACGCGGGCGTATGAACGGGCCAGCTTGGGCGGCAGGGCCTCGGGATCATAGGTCAGGCGCAGTTCGGGATAGGCGAAGGTCCCGTCGAAACGCTGCTGCGGATCGGGCCGCGCGCCGGTTTCGAGATAGGCCTTGAGGGCGGTTCGGAGGGCGCCGACAGCGCGCTCGTATTCCTGATTCAGCTGTTCAACGACAGCGATTGCTTTTTCTTGGTTTGACATGGGCTCTTATAGCGACGTTTCGCGACATTGGCGAGACTGCCCCCTTGCGGGGCGCCAAGAGCATGGACGAACCTGCCGGCGTCGGCCACAAGGACGGACATGCTCAGGACCAGGGCAGGCCATGGCGGGTTCATGCCTGTGGTTCGGCCAAGAGATCAGAGCTGAGAAAGACTGCTCGCGCCGCGCGGCGCGGCGCCTGAGGGGAGTTTCATGAACAAGCGTTTCGCCTATCTGATCATCGCGTCCATGATCCTCGGGGTCCTGGTGGGCTGGGCCTGCAACCAGTTCCTCGACCCGGTCGCCGCCAAGGCCGCGGCGGGCAACCTGTCGATCATCACCGACATCTTCCTGCGCCTGATCAAGATGATCATCGCCCCGCTGGTCTTCACCACCCTGGTGGCCGGCGTCGCGCACATGGAAGACGCCGCCGCCGTGGGCCGGATCGGCGCCAAGACCATGACCTGGTTCATCGGCGCCTCGTTCGTCTCTCTGCTGCTGGGCCTGCTGATGGTCCACCTGCTGGATCCGGGCGCGGGCCTGAACATGGCCCACATGGACGTGGCCGGGACCAAGACCAACGCCACCACCGAGGCCTTCACCCTGAAGGGCTTCATCACCCATCTGGTGCCGACCTCGATCTTCGACGCCATGGCCAAGAACGAGATCCTGCAGATCGTCGTCTTCTCGCTGTTCGTCGGCACCGCGGTGGCGGCCCTCGACAACAAGGCTCCGCAGATCCTGGAACTGGTCGAGCAGGCCGCCCAGATCATGCTGAAGGTCACCAGCTTTGTCATGAAGCTGGCCCCGCTGGCCATCTTCGCGGCCCTGGCCTCGACCATCGCCACCCAGGGCCTGGGCATGCTGGCCACCTATGGCAAATTCGTGCTGGGCTTCTACCTGACCATGGGCGTGCTGTGGCTGCTGCTGTTCATCGCCGGCGCCCTGGTGCTGGGCAAGCGGGTGGTTCCGCTGTTTGGCGTGATCCGCGACCCCACCCTGCTGGCCTTCTCGACCGCCAGCTCGGAAGCCGCCTATCCGCGCATCCTCGACAGTCTGCCCAAGGTGGGCGTGCGCCGCCGCATCGTCTCGTTCGTGCTGCCGCTGGGCTATTCGTTCAATCTCGACGGTTCGATGCTGTACTGCACCTTCGCGACCATGTTCATCATGCAGGCGCACGGGGTTGAGCTGTCGGTGTCGCAGCAGATCTTCATGCTGCTGCTGCTGATGGTGACGTCCAAGGGCATCGCCGGCGTGCCGCGCGCATCCCTGGTGGTGATCATGGCCACCCTCACCTATTTCGGCCTACCCGAAGCCTGGATCGCCCTGGTGCTGGGCGTCGACCACCTGCTGGACATGGGCCGCTCGGCCACCAACGTGGTCGGCAACAGCGTCGCCGCCGCCGTGGTCGCCAAATGGGAGGGCGAGCTGGACGACATGCCTGACGAGGATCCAGAGCCCGCCAAGGCCTGACGACTCAAGGTTGACTTGCGGCGGAAGGGGTCCATGCTCGATTGCACCCTTTCCGCCGGAGTTCCCGCCATGTCTCGCAAGATCGCCGGTCTGACCGCCATCGCCGCGCTGATGGCCGCCGCCGCGCCAGCCCTCGCCGAAGATCGCGCCTGCTTCAACAGTCGCGAGGTCAAGAACTGGTCCGCCATGGGCGACCAAACCCTGCTGCTACGCGTGCGCACGTCGGAATATTACCGGATCGACCTCAGCCGGCCGGTCAAGCACATCCGCTCGCCCGCCGCCCTCCTGGCGCTGGTCAGCCGCGAGCAGAGCCAGATCTGCAACGCCGGCGACCTGGACCCCCGCATCATGCTCGGGCCGCGGTTCTCGCTGGGCCTGCCTGTCGCCGGCCTGCACCGGCTCACCGAGGCCGAGCAGGCCGCCATGGGCGAGACCAACCTGCCTGGCCGGCACTATCGCCGCCGAAATCAGGACTGAGACGACCTCGCCATTGACTTGAGCGCGCGTCGGGCCAATCTCCTCCCCGGGGGGGTTCAGGATCGGACAGATGACCAAGCTCACCTTCCTCATGCGAGCCGCCGTGGCCGGCTTTGCTCTTGCCACCGCTGGCGCCGCTCAGGCCCAGACAGACGCACCCGCGACCGCCAAACCCCGCACCCCGTGTTTCTCGCTGTCGGACTGGCGCGGCTGGAGCTCACCCAGCCGCGACGTGCTGTACATGAAGGTGCGCCAGAAGGACGTTTATCGCCTGGACCTGACGCGCGGCACCAGCCGGCTGAACTCGGCCGGGTCGCATATTGTCAGCGTGGTGCGCGGCAGCGACCGGATCTGCAACCCGATCGATCTGGACCTGCGGGTCTCTGACGGCCTGGGCTTCGCCATGCCCATTCGCGCCAAGACCATCACCAAGCTGACGCCTGAGGAAATTGCGGCGATCCCCAAGAAGGACCGGCCGTAACCTCTACGAAGCCGCCGCCGCGTTGATCAGCGCCACCATCATGGCGTTGGCCGGCGTGGCGATGCCGTGCGCGGCCCCGCGCCGCACGATCACCCCGTTGCGGGCGTCCAGCTCCATCGGCCGGCCCGCCAGACGGTCGGCGTGCAACGAATTGATCCCGTCGGGCGCGCCCGCGCGATAGCCGGCGATGACGGCGTCGGGCAGGTCGTCGGGCAGGTCGGCGCCCTCGGCCCGGCCCACGGCCACGCATTCGGCCACCAGGGTTCGCATCACCTGGGCCGCGCCCTCGTCATGGGCCAGGCCCGCGGGCTTCAGCACCAAAGCGTTGACGGCCCCGGCGCAGTTCAGGGCCAGCTTCTTCCAGGCCTCGGTGGTGAAGTCGGCCGTGGTCGAGACCGCGATCGGCGTGTGGGCGAACAGGGCCACGAAATCGCGGCCGGCCGCGTCGTCCGGAACCCGGATCCAGCCATCGCGGCGCTGCAGGATGCGGCCCGGCGCGCGGCGCTCGGCGGGGATATCGACCACCGCCGGCGCGATCCGCTCCGCCGGCAGGCGATCCAGGAAGGGCTCCCGGTGCTCGACGCCGTTGCGCAGCACGGCCAGACGCGTCTGCGGTCCGACCAGGGCGTCCAGCCACGCCGCGGCCGAGGCGGTGTCATAGGTCTTGGTGGCGATCAGCACCCAGTCGACGGGTACGGCCTTCGCCGGATCGGTGAGCACCACCGGGCTGGCCGTGATCAGGCCGCCGGGCGTCTGGATCTCCAGCCCCTCAAAGGGCGTGCGGGCGCAGACCGTCACGTTCAGCCCGGGATTCTGGGCCAGCCATGCCCCTGATAAAGGGCGGCGTTTCCGACGTCACGTTGCGAAAATCACTCCGCCGGCAGCACGGCGTCGGAGCGCTTGGCCATCAGTTGGTCGAAGCTGGACCACACGCCTTCGCCGCCATGCCACTGGCCCCGGGTCGCGGCCTTGGAATATTCGGTGGCGCGGGCCTCGAAGAAGTTGGCGTGCTCGACGCCGCTGAGCAGGCTCTGCAGCCACGGCAGCGGGTTTTCCTTGACGCCATACACTTCCGGCAGATGCAGCTGGCGCAGGCGCCAGTCGGCGATGAAGCGGATGTATTTCTTGATGTCTTCCGGGGTCATGCCCTGGATCTCACCGGCCTCAAAGGCCAGGTCGATGAACTTGTCTTCCAGGGCCACAACGGTCTTGCAGCAGTCGACGATGTCGTCGGCCACGGCCTTGGTCACCGCGCCGGTCTCGGCGTTGAAGGCGTGGTACAGCTTGATGATGCCTTCGCAGTGCAGGCTCTCGTCGCGGATCGACCACGACACCACCTGGCCCATGCCCTTCATCTTGTTGAAGCGCGGGAAGTTCATCAGCATCGCGAACGACGCGAACAGCTGCAGGCCCTCGGTGAAGCCGCCAAACATCGCCAGGGTGCGGCAGATGTCGGCATTGGTCTCGACGCCGAACTTCTGCATGAAGTCGTGCTTGTCGCGCATGGCCTCGTATTCCATGAACGCGCCGAACTCGCTTTCCGGCATGCCGATGGTCTCGAGCAGCAGGGCGTAGGCCGCGATATGGATGGTCTCCATATTGGCGAACGACGACAGCATCATCTTCACTTCGGTGGGTTTGAACACCCGGCCGTAGCGCTCCATGTAGTTGTCGGCCACCTCGATGTCGGCCTGGGTGAAGAAGCGGAAGATCTGCGTCAGCAGGTTCCGTTCCTTGTCATTGAGCTTGACGGCCCAGTCCTTGAGATCCTCGCCCAGAGGGATTTCCTCGGGCATCCAGTGGACCTGCTGCTGCTTTTTCCAGAACTCGTGAGCCCACGGATAGCGGAAGGGCTTGTAGGCTGCCGAAGGCGTCAGGAGACCAGGAAGGGTGATAAGCTTGGCGGACATCGGCAGAGGCTCCAGGGACGGACGGACACGAATCGGACGGACGACTTCAGGCTCTCTTCGTACCGCAGCCAACAGGTTCATCTAGTGGTCAGTTGGTCGCAGCACACAACATGTTGTGGGTAGATTACTAATCAATGGTTAATCCAGCATACACCATCTACGGCGCGCTTGGCTCGGGTTCCGTACCCGTCGAGGCCACTTTGACCCTGCTGGGCCAGCCCTATGCGGTGATAGAGGCGCCGACCTGGGAAGGCGAGTCCGAGCAGGCCAAGGTGGCCGTGGTCAACCCGTTGAAACAGATCCCGGCCCTGGTCACCCCGGCCGGCGAGACGATCACCGAGAGCGCCGCGATCCTGATCTGGCTGGCCGACAACCATCCGCAGGCGGGCCTGGCCCCGGCGTTGGATTCGCCGGAGCGCGCCCAGTTCCTGCGCTGGATGACCTTTATCCCCGCCTCGATCTATTCGCTGTTCTGGGTGCGCGACGATCCCTCGCGCCTGGTCGGCGACGACGCCGAAATGCAGGCGAAGGTCAAGGCCGCCACCGCCGAGCGGATTTTGGAATGCTGGCGAATGATGGAGAGTCAGGTTTCGCCGGGGCGCTACCTGCTGGGCGACCAGATGACCGTGCTCGACCTCTATGTCGCCGTCGTCAGCCGCTGGGGGCCTCGGCGCGTGCGGTTCTACGAGGTCGCGCCACGGATGGCGGAGGTGGTCCGGCGGGTGGACGCCGATCCTAGGCTGGCGGCGTTCTGGGCGGAGCGGTTTCCGTTTTTTGACGGGTGGGAGCGGTTGGGGCAGCAGGGGTGATAAGCTCGGAGCGAAAGTCGAGAGGCTGGCGCGACGTCGGCTGTTGCCGCCCCCAACTGCAGGCTTGCGGCCTCAGCAGGTCTGCTTAAGGTAGAGCTATGAGCTCGAACCCGCCCGTCCCATCGTCGCGCCTTACCATCCAGGAATATACCAGAGTCTGGTGGGCAATTATCTGGCGCAACTCGCTGTTCGGCTTTGTCGCGGGCACCCTGTTGGGCGGGGTGGCGGGCTTGATTCTCAGCACGTTTGGCTACGGGCATCTGGGGGCTCCTGTAGGCGCGTTTATGGGTGCTCTTGGCAACATCGTGATCAGCTTCTTCGTCATAAAGCACGTCTTGGCGAAGCGATTTGCGGGGTTTGAAATCGTCGTACTTCGGAGCGAAGATAACGTCCGCCACCCATCACTGTCGGACAGCCCATCCGCCCCAGATGCGGCCACGCCTTAAACCCTTGGTGGATCGGAGCTCTGGCGTCTGACCGTGTCAAGGACCGCCTCCGGCGGCCGCGTCGCGGCGACGCGGAGCGTCGTCCTTGAGACGGTCAGACGCCAGAGCAGGCTCGCCAGCAAGGTTCTAAGGCGCGGGCTCGCCGACACGGGCGGTCATTTTGAGGAGCCCCACCCCTTCTCCCCTTGCGGGAGAAGGTGGCCCCGGCGAAGGCCGGGGTCGGATGAGGGGTCGCGCCGGCCCATCCGGACAGGTCCTTCACCCCCTCATCCGTCGGCTGCGCCGACACCTTCTCCCGCAAGGGGAGAAGGAAACCCACTCTTTACGCCGCCAACCTTCACCGCTAAAAACCTCGCCGATGCTTATCGCCGCGACCACGATTATGACCCCAAAAACGACCCGCTTCGGTGGGGCGTCTTCGGGTCTGTGCGCGATCTAGCCAGCATCCCGAACTCAGCCCCGCTTCAAGTTTTCCCGATCCAATCCCCCGCATGTCGGCGTCATCGGCGCCACCGGCCTGGTGGGCGGCATGATGCGCGAACTGCTGGCGGAGCGCGACTTCCCGCTGGCGTCCCTGCGCCTGTTCGCCTCGCCCCGCTCGGCGGGGACGAAGATCGCGTTCCAGGGCCAAGAGATCACCGTCGAGAACGCCGAAACCGCCGACTTCACGGACCTGGACCTGGTGTTCTTCTCGGCCGGCGGCGCTGCCTCGCGCGACCTGGCCCCCAAGGCCGCTGCGGCCGGGGCGATCGTGATCGACAACTCCTCGGCCTGGCGCAGCGATCCCGACGTGCCGCTGGTGGTGTCGGAGGTTAATCCCCACGCCCTGAACCATATCCCCAAGGGCATTGTCGCCAATCCCAACTGCACCACCATGGCCGCCATGCCGGCCCTGAAGCCCCTGCACGAGGCCGCCGGCCTCAAGCGCCTAACGGTCAGCACCTATCAGGCCGCCTCGGGCGGCGGCGTGGCCGGCATCGAGGTGCTGGCCAAGCAGCTGGCCGCCGGCGCCCGGGGCGATGTGGCGGGCCTGGCCCTGAGCGGCGACGCCGTCGCCCTGCCCCCGCCCGAGAAGTGGGCCGTGCCCCTGGCCTATAACGTCGTGCCGCTGAACTACGTCCTGGCCGAGGACGGCTATACCGAGGAAGAGCTGAAGCTGCGCGACGAGACCCGCAAGATCCTCGAGATCCCGGGCCTGCCGGTCACCGCCACCTGCGTGCGCGTGCCGGTATTCACCGGCCATTCGCTGTCGATCAACGCCGAGTTCGAGCGGCCGATCTCGGTGGAACAGGCCACCGCCCTGCTGGCCGCCGCGCCGGGCGTGGTGCTGGACGACGTGCCCAACCCACTGGCCGCCACGGGCCAGGACCCGGTCTTTGTCGGCCGCCTCCGCCCCGACCCTACCGTGGCCCACGGCCTTGCCCTGTTCGTCACCGGCGACAACCTGCGCAAGGGCGCGGCCCTGAACGCCGTGCAGATCGCCGAGGTGATGCTGGACGCCTAGACGCCCCCCGGCTGTGTCACCCCAGCTCGCCCTGGGGCGACACAGCCAGGACGGCTAGGGCAGCGGCCGAGACTTGCGGTTCTCGTCGATGGCCACAAAGGTGAAGACGCCCTCGGTCACCTTGTTGGCCTGCTCGCTGTCGCGGCTGCGGCGCCAGGCCTCGACGCCGACCTTCAGCGAGGTGCGGCCCGTGTGGATCACCTTGGCGAACAGACTGACCTCGTCGCCGACGAAGACGGGACTGATGAAGGTCATGCCGTCGATGGCGATGGTGGCGCAGCGGCCGGCGGCGCGGTGGAAGGCGATGGAGGCCGCCGCCAGGTCCATCTGCGACAGCAGCCAGCCGCCGAAGATGTCGCCTTCGGGATTGGTGTCGGACGGCATGGCGATGGCGCGCAGCACCGGCGCTTCGCTGGGCCATTCGGCGGCGGCCCAGGCCTGGGCCAGGGTTTCGGCGCGACCCGAGGGGGGAACGCTGCCGGTCACGACCCTAGTGGCCGCCGGCGCCTTCGTAGACGCCGGGCGCCAGCTGCTCGTCCTCGTCGTGGCCGGCCGCCGTGGTCGCCACGAAGCGGCGGTCGCAATAGGGGCAGTCGACGAAACCCGCCGCGCCCATTTCCAGCCAGACGCGCGGATGGCCCAGGGCGCCGCCGACGCCGTCGCAGGCGATGCGGTGCGAACGGACCCTGATGGTCTCAGGCGCGGGACCGGCGCCCACGGCCGTCACGGCGACGTCCATGGCGGTGGGAGCGGTGGCGGTGACGGTCTTGGCCTTGCGCGCCATGTGCGAAAAATCCCTGAAGTCTGGACGCGGCCTTGGCGTGGCGGCGATGCAGGCATACCTATGCGACCTGTCGCGCCGTCGTCAATTCAAGCCGCGCTCATCCCTGCCCTATCTGTCCCGCCCGGGACCTGTCTGGACGTTCCATGGACCTTCCCGCCTACGCCATCGAAGCCGAAGGCCTGTTCAAGACCTACGCCGCCACCAAGACCTCTCCCGAGAAGCGCGCCCTCAACGGTATCGACCTGAAGGTGCCGCGCGGCTCGATCTTTGGCCTGCTGGGACCCAACGGGGCGGGCAAGTCGACCTTCATCAACATCCTGGCCGGCCTGACCCGCAAGACCAGCGGCACGGTGCGGATCTGGGGTCGCGACATCGACCAGCGGCCGCGCGACGCTCGCGCCGCCATCGGCGTGGTGCCGCAGGAACTGGCCACCGACGTCTTCTTCACCCCGCGCGAATCGCTGGACGTGCAGGCGGGCATGTACGGCGTGCCCAAGAGCGAGCGCCGGACCGACGAGCTGCTTAATGCGCTTGGCCTGGCCGACAAGGCCAACGCCTATGTGCGCCAGCTGTCGGGCGGCATGAAGCGCCGCCTGATGGTGGCCAAGGCCATGGTCCACCAGCCGCCGGTGCTGATCCTCGACGAGCCGACCGCCGGTGTCGATGTCGAGCTGCGCCGCCAGCTGTGGAGCTATGTGAAGGGCCTCAACGAGCTGGGCGTCACCATCGTGCTGACCACCCACTATCTGGAAGAAGCCCAGGAGCTGTGCGACCAGATCGCCATCGTCAATCGCGGCGAGGTGGTGGCCTGCGAGCCGACGGCCACCCTGCTCAAGCGCATGGACAGCCGCAATGTGGTGGTCACGCCGGAAGAGCCCGTAACCGCGGCCCCGATGCTGGCCGGCTTCGAGACGAAGATCCGGGCCGGCGGCGCCTTCTCGGTCAGCTATCGCACCGGTCAGTCCAGCGTCGAGCAGGTGCTGGCGGCCGTGCGCGCCAGCGGCATGCACATCAAGGATATCGCCACCGAAGACCCGGATCTGGAGGACGTGTTCGTCTCCCTGACCTATGGCGATCCAAACGCGGCCGATCCGACGAAGGACTGACCGACAGCGCTTGCGTTCCGGAAGCGCTTGGACAAACTCCACCGCGAGAGTCGGGGGTGAGTTGATGAGTTTCCTGGAACGCCAGTTTGGGCTGAAGGCCCAGGGCACGAGCCTGCGCACCGAGGCGCTGGCCGGCTTCACCACCTTCCTGACCATGGCCTATATCGTCATCGTCAATCCGGCGATCCTGGGCCAGGCCGGCATGCCCGTGGCGGCCGTGGCGGCGGCAACCTGCATCTCGGCCGGCATCGGCTGCATCCTGATGGGGCTGATCGCCAACTACCCCATCGCTCTCGCCCCCGGCATGGGGCTGAACGCCTATTTCACCTACACCGTCGTGATCGGCATGGGCGTGCCGTGGCAGACGGCCCTGGGCTGCGTGTTCCTGTCAGGCGTGGCCTTCCTGATCCTTACCGTGGCCGGCATCCGCCAGCTGATTGTCGGGGCAATCCCCCGGCCGCTGTTCTCGGCGATCGCGGCGGGCATCGGCCTGTTCATCGCCTTCATCGGCCTGAAGGAGGCCGGCATCATCGTCGCCAATCCGGCCACCACCGTGGCCCTGGGCGACCTGACCAAGCCGACGGCCATCCTGGCCCTGACCGGCCTGCTGATCATCGGCGCCCTGATGGCCTGGCGGGTGAAGGGCGCGATCCTGATCGGCATCCTGCTGGTGGCGGCGCTGGGCTGGTTCATGGGCCTGTCAAAGGTGGCGCCCGGCGGCTATTCGTTCGCCGAGCTTTCGGCCACCGCCTTCCAGCTGGATATCCCGGGCGCCCTGCACCTGAACGGGGCCATGGGCATGGCCCTGGCCGAGATCATCTTCGTCTTCCTGTTCGTCGACCTGTTCGACAATGTCGGCACCCTGGTGGCCGTGACCAAGAAGGCCGGCCTGGTCGAGCCCGACGGCACGATCCCGCGCCTCAACCGCATCCTGACCGCCGACTCGGTGGCCACCATCGCCGGCTCGGTGGCCGGCACCAGCACCGTGGTCAGCTATATCGAGAGCGCCTCCGGCGTGCAGGCCGGCGGCCGTACGGGCCTGACGGCGGTGATCGTGGGCCTGCTGTTCCTGGCCACCCTGTTCTTCGCGCCCCTGGTCCAGGCCATCCCGACGGCCGCCACGGCCCCGGCCCTGATCCTGGTCGGCGCGATGATGATCGGCGCCCTGGCCGAGGTGGAGTGGGATGATCCCGGCGTAGCGATCCCGGCCTTCCTGACCCTGGTCACCATTCCGCTGACCTTCTCGATCGCCAACGGTCTGGCCTTCGGCATCACCAGCTATGCGGCGCTGAAGCTGGTGCGCGGCCAGGCCCGGCCCAGCGACTGGCTGCTTTACGTGCTGGCCGCCCTGTTCATCGTCCGCTTCATTTACATGGGTGCAGAATAGGGGGAGGCCAATAAGCCCGTTTGCGCCGGCCCGGCCTTTCGGCTAAGAGGCCATTCCCCGCAAGGCGGATGCACCCGTAGCTCAGCTGGATAGAGTGTCGCCCTCCGAAGGCGAAGGTCACAGGTTCGAATCCTGTCGGGTGCGCCATTACCGCCAATTAAGACTCTGATTTTACTGGTTAAATCAGAACGTCGTCGCGGCGCACCCTAGAAATTATCCTAAAAGGCGCACCTATCAGCTGCACGTTAGACGGCGTGGAAGGACCCTCGGCCTTTCATCAGCACGTGCGCAAAAATCGCCTGAGCCTTTAGATTGACGTGACCCCCTGAAACTCCTCCAGGAATAATTAGAGTCCGCCCACCAAAAGGACGGACGAATGAAGCGATCACGGTTCACGGAAGAGCAGATTA
>NCEV01000150.1 GCA_002280875.1 Caulobacter sp. 32-67-35
TAGGGCTGGTCTCCGCGCGCGGCCACCAAGGTCGCGGCCTCTTCATCGACCAAGCCTTTGATCATCCGCAGACCAAGGCGGACAGCCAAGCGATCCTCCTGGCCCGTCGGCTCCAGGGTGCAGTCCCATCGCGAGCGATTGACGCAGACGGGCCTGACCTCCACCCCGTGCTCCACCGCGTCGCGCACGATCTGCGAGACGCCGTAAAAGCCCATCGGCTGGGAATTGAGCAAGGCGGCGCAGAAAGCGTCGGGATGGTGGCACTTGAGCCAGGACGAGGCGTAGGCCAGCAGGGCGAAGCTGGCCGCGTGGCTTTCGGGAAAGCCGTAGGATCCAAAGCCTTCAAGCTGGGAAAAGGTCTTCTCGGCGTACTCCTGCTCGTAGCCGCGAGCCACCATGCCGCCCACCAGCTTGTCGCGAAAGTGCGTCACCCCGCCGGTCATCTTGAAGGTCGCCATGGCGCGGCGCAGCTGGTCGGCCTCGCCCGGCGTGAAGCCCGCGCATTCGATGGCCACGCGCATGGCCTGCTCCTGGAACAGCGGCACGCCCAAGGTCTTGCCCAGCACCTTCTCGAGCTCGGGCGTCGGGTAGCTCACCGGCTCCAGACCTTCGCGCCGGCGCAGATAGGGGTGAACCATGTCGCCCTGAATCGGACCTGGCCGGACGATCGCCACCTCGATGACCAGGTCATAGAAGCTGCGCGGCTTGATGCGCGGGAGCATCGCCATCTGCGCCCGGCTCTCGATCTGAAAGACGCCCCCTTGTGCTCCGCCAGCAGGTCTAGGCCCTTCTTCAGACAGGTCAGCATGCCTAGGGCCAGGACATCGACCTTCATGAATTTGAGCTCGTCGATGTCGTCCTTGTCCCACTCGATGATCTGGCGATTTTCCATCGCCGCCGGCTCGATCGGCACCAGCTCGTCCAAGCGATCCTCGGTCAGGACAAAGCCGCCGGGATGCTGGGAAAAATGGCGTGGCGTGTTGAGCAGCTGCTGGGCTAGCTCCAGGGTCAGGCGCAAGCGGCGATCCGACAGGTCCATGCCCAGGTCAGCGGCGTGTTTTTCCTCGATCTCCTCGCGCGAGAAGCTCCAGACCTGACTGGACAGGGCCTTGGTCATGTCCTCAGGCAAACCCAGCACCTTGCCGACGTCACGGACGGCGCCGCGTGGGCGAAAGCGCTGAACGACAGCGACGAGCGCGCACCGGTGACGACCATAGGTGTCGAAGATCCACTGCATCACCGTCTCGCGGCGGGCGTGTTCGAAATCCACATCGATGTCGGGCGGCTCGTTGCGTTCCTGGCTGACGAAGCGCTCGAAGAGGAGATCATTTCTCTCCGGGTCGATGGAAGTGATGCCCAGCACATAGCAGACGGCGGAATTGGCCGCCGACCCGCGCCCTTGGCAGAGAATGTCCTGCGAGCGCGCGAAGCGAACGATGGAATTGACCGTCAGGAAGTAGGGCGCATAGCCCATGATCCCGATCAGCTTCAGCTCATGGTTCAAGGTGGCCCGGACCTCGGGCGGCACCCCGTCGGGATAGCGCTCGGCGGCCCCTTCCCAGGTCTGGCGCTCCAAGGTCTCCTGCGGGGATCGTCCCTCATTGACCTCGCTGGGGTACTGGTAGCTCAGCTCGTCGAGATTGAAGCGGCAGCGATCGGCGATCGACGTCGTCGTCGCCACCGCGTCCGGGTGCTTGGCGAACAAGCGCTCGATCTCGCCGGGCGCCTTCAGATAGCGGTCGGCATGCCGGTCGCGCTTGAACCCGACGTCATCGATCGTCGTGCCCTCGCGGATGCAGGTGACGACGTCCTGCAGCATGCGGCGCGACGGCTCGTGGAAGAGGACCCGATTGGTGACGACAGGGGTCACGCCGGCGGCGCGGGCCATCTGCTCGAGCCGATAGAGGCGCAGGGCGTCACCGGGTCGCCGGCGCAGTGTCAGGGCTAGGTGCGCGTCGCCACCGAAGATCGCCGCAACCTTTTTCAGCTGCAGGGCGCAAAGATCGTCGGCCTTGTCCGGGACAAGGATGGCGATCAAACCCTCGGCGTGGGCGGCGACGTCATCGAGATCCAGGTCGCATTCGCCCTTGCCGGCGCGGTGCTTACCCAGCGACAGCAGCCGGCAGAGACGCGAATAGGCGGGGCGATCGGTGGGC
>NCEV01000102.1 GCA_002280875.1 Caulobacter sp. 32-67-35
GTTCGCCCGCGCTCTGGAAACGCCCGGCGGCCTGAAGATCCAGACCATCCACGCCTTCTGCGAAAAGCTGCTGCGGCGCTTTCCACTGGAGGCCGGGGTCTCGCCCGGCTTCGTGGTGATGGACGACTCGGCCAGCTCAGCCGTCGCCCGCGCCGCCCGCCGCACCGTGGCGACCTATGTCGACACCCATGACGACGCCTTCGCCCAGGCCTATGCGCGCTTTTCGGTGGCGCTGGATTTCGCAGCCTTCGAGTCGATGTTTGGGACCTTCGAGATCCGGCGCGGCGCGATCGCTGACTACATGGCTCGGCACGGAGGCCTCTCTGGCGCGATCGAGGATGTCTGGCGCGTCTGCGGCTTCGACGAGCCCACCGATCCACAAGCCGTCGCCGCCGAGGCGATGGACGAGCTGGACCCGGACCTTTGGGAAGCCTGCGCCAGCCTGCTGGAATCCAGCGGCAAGGCCCGCGACACCGAGCACGCCGCCCGGTTGCGCGTCACCCTGGCCAGCCGCGATTTCGACGACGCCCTGCGCGCCCTGTTCACCGACAAGGAAGAGCCTCGCAAGCACCTGCAGACGACCACAACCTTCAAGTCGCGGGAGGACCTGCGCGAGGCGCTGCTGGAAGAGACCGATCGCCTGTCGTTCGAACGCCAGCGGGTCCGAGCCGCCGGCGTCGCCCATGACACGGCGGGCGCCCTGCGGCTGGCGGCGCTCTACATTTCGGCCCACGCCAACGAGAAGGCCTCGCGCGGCGCGCTGGACTTCGCCGACCTGATCGAACACGCCAAGGTGCTGCTGACGCAAAAGGTCGACGCGGCCTGGGTACTGTACAAGCTGGACGGCGGCATCGACCACATCCTGCTGGACGAGGCCCAGGACACCGCCCCCGAGCAGTGGGCCATCCTGGAGGCCCTGACCAACGACTTCTTCGTCGGGGCCGGCGCGACCGGCTGGCGCAAGGGCCGCGACAACCGCACCCTGTTTGTCGTCGGCGACCAGAAGCAGTCGATCTACTCGTTCCAGGGCGCCGACCCGGCCCGCCTGCTGATCGAGACGCAGGGCTATATCGCCCGCATCGCCGAGGCCGGGCGCGAAGGCTCGGCGGTGCCGCTCAGCGTCTCCTACCGCTCGACTCGCGAGGTGCTGAGCTTCGTCGACGCCCTGTTCGAGGTCCCCGAAAACCGTCTTGGATTGATGCCAAGCGGCGGCGATCTGGAACCACACCAGGCCTTCCGCACCGACGGACCCGGCTGCGTCGACCTGTGGCCCCTCACCCGCGAACGCCCCGGCGAGGAGCGCGACGCCTGGGAGGCCCCGCTGGACGCCGAGAGCGAACACAGCGCCAACCGCCGCCTGGCCGAGGCCATCGCCGCAGAGATCGCTGGGATCCTGGATCGCGGCGACGAGGTCCATGACAAGGAAGCCAGAACCCGACGCGCGGCCCACGCGGGCGACATCCTGATCCTGGTGCGCCGTCGCAAGGTGCTGTTCGAGGAGATCATCCGGGCTCTGAAGCGGCGCGGCGTGCCGGTGGCCGGCGCCGACCGCCTGTCGCTTTCGGCCCACATCGCCTTTGACGACCTGCTGGCCCTGGGCCGGTTCGTGCTGTTCCCGGACGACGACCTGACCCTGGCGGCCCTGCTCAAGAGCCCGTTCTGCGGCCTGACCGACGACGACGTCTACGCCCTGGCCAAGAGTCGCAAGCCGCGCACCCTGTGGGCGACGCTGTCGCTGCGGACTGAGGAAGACCCTCGCTGGGGCGCCGCCAGCGACCTGCTGGCCTGGGCCCTGATCGAGGGCCGCAAGCGCCAGCCGTTCGAGTTCTTCGCCACCCTGCTGGGCAAGGTCGACGCCGACGGCCAGTCCAACCGCGCCAAGGTCCTGACCCGTCTGGGCGGCGAGGCCGACGAGGCGCTGGACGAGTTCCTGGCCCAGGTGATGGACGCCGAGCAGCGCAACATCCGCGACCTGGAAGCGCTGGTCGCCGACTTCGCGGCCCTGGACATCATCGTCAAGCGCGAGATGGAAGGCGCCCGCCGCGAGGTGCGGGTGATGACCGCCCACGGCTCCAAGGGTCTGGAGGCGCCGATTGTGTTCCTGCCCGAGACCACGGTGAAGCGCGGCGCGGGCGGCTCGCCGCTGCTGACTACGGAAGACGGCGGCGTGTTGTGGTCGACCGGCAAGGCCGCCGACTGCGCGGCCTCGACCCGGGCCCGCGAGGTGCGCGACGAGAAGGAGGCGCAGGAGGCCCTTCGCCTTTTCTATGTGGCCCTGACCCGGGCGCGCGACCGGCTGGTCCTGTGCGGCCGCATCGACGCGCGCACCAAGGACGAGAATGTCGGCGGCTGGTATGCGGCGGCGCGCGCGGCCTTCGCCCATCCGGCCATCGCGCCTGCTGTCCATGAGATTGGCGATCCCGACGCGCCAATCCTGCGTTACGGGCCTGACCCGAAGACCTTGCCGAAGGAGACTCTGGCGATGGTCGCTCCGGCGCCCCTGCCCGCCTGGGCCCAGGGTCTGGCGGCGCCAGAGCCGGCCACCGCCCGCTATGCGGCGCCCTCGCGGATCGAGGACGAGGCCGATAGCCGGGCTCCGGCCCCTTCGCCGCTGGCCAAGGTCGAGGGCCTGGGTCGATATCGACGCGGCGAGATCATCCACCGGCTGCTGCAGATCCTGCCCGACGTGGCGCCCGCCGAGCGCCGCGCGGCCAGCGTCCGCCTGCTGGCGGCCGAGCGTGACCTGACCGATGACCAGCGCCTGGAAATGGCCGCCGCTGCTTTCGGGGTGCTGGAAGACGACCGCTTCGCCGCCGTGTTCGGTCCCGGCTCGCGAGCCGAGGTGGCGCTGGCGGGGACCAGCCCGCTGCTGCCCCAGGGCCTGGCGATCTCGGGCCGGGTCGACCGGCTGGTGGTGACGGATCGGCAAATCCTGGTGGTCGATTACAAGACCAACCGCCCGGCCCCCGACAGCATCGAGCACGCCGATCCGGCCTATCTGGCCCAGATGGCGGTCTATGTGGCGGTGCTGCGCGAGGTGTTCAAAGACCGTCAGGTCGAGGCCGCTCTGGTGTGGACGGACGGCCCCAAACTGATGCCGGTTCCAGAAAAGGTGATGTCCGACGCCCTGCGGCGGATCGGCTAGGCCGTTGCCGGGACCGTTCCTGGCGCCTACATCTTCTTCAAGCGCTCGCGACGACTCGCGGGCTTTCTTATTTCGCGCCGGCAAGAGCGGCGCCCAGATGGAGCAACACCCATGAGCACCGTGACGGTGACCGACGAGACCTTCGAACGCGACGTGCTGCAGGCCGACGGCCCGGTGCTCGTGGATTTCTGGGCCGAATGGTGCGGCCCCTGCAAGCAGATCGCCCCGGCCCTGGAGCAGATCTCCGAGGAACTCGCCGACCACGTGGTGGTGGCCAAGGTCAATATCGAGGACAGCCCCACGACGCCGTCGCGCTATGGCGTGCGCGGCATTCCGACCATGATGCTGTTCCGCGGCGGCCAGATGACCTCGATGAAGGTCGGCGCCATGCCCAAGCAGAAGATCCTGGAATGGCTGAACGAAGCCGGCGTCCAGCAGCCGGCCTGAGCCAACCCTGCGTAGATTGAGATCCAGCCGCCCATCCCGCCCTGCGGGGTGGGCGGTTTGGTTTTGGCGGCTACTTCTTCGCCGACGTAACGATGAACGGCGAAACCGAGGCCGGGGCGGCCTTCTTGTCGGCCTTCGGTTTGCGGACTTCCTTGTTGGACTTCTTCTGACCCTTGGCCATGGGATGCTCCTGCCAGGACGGGCGCGCCTGCCGGGAGGTCCAGCGGGCCGAGCCGCCCTATCGGCGTAGCCCAGCCATACCCCTGCGGCGCGCCGAGCCCAAGCGCTGGTTCAGGTGGGCCAGGTTTCCGGGCTCATCGCCAGCACTTCGCCGGCCAAGTAGAGCGAGCCGCAGATCAGCACGTGCGGGGTCGGCGTCAGGGCCAGGGCTTTAGCCAAGGCGTCCTCGACGCTGTCGCAGGCATGGGCTCGAAGCCCGGCCAGCTCGGCGGCGGCGGCGGTCTGGGCGGCGCTGGCGGCGGCGTGGCCTTCGAAGGTGACGGTGAAAACCTGGGCCTTTAGCGAGGCGAACGGCGAGAAGAAGCCGGTGGCGTCCTTGTTGGCCAGCAGTCCCGAGATCAGCGCCACGGGTCGACCGTCGCGAGCCGCCAGATCGCCCAGCGCCCGGGCCACGGCCTGACCGGCGTGAGGATTGTGGCCGCCATCAAGCCACAGGTCGGCCCCCGCCGCGCTGGCCTTCCCGGCGAGCGGCCCGGCGGTCAGGCGCTGGAACCGCGCTGGCCAGACGGTCCCGGCGATCCCGGCGGACATGGCGGCCTCGTCGATGCGCGGGTCGGCCAGGGCCAGCAGGGCCGCGACGGCCAGGCCGGCATTTGCGAACTGATGGTCGCCCGGCAGGGACGGCGCGGGCAGGTCGAGCAGGCGATCCTGCGTCTGCACCAGCAGGCGGCCGCGCTCGTTCCAGGCGTCGAAGTCGCGGCCCATCAGGGTCAGATCCACGCCGGCCAGGGCGGCGGCGGTGTCGATAACGTCCTCGGCCGCTTCGTGCTGGCGGGCCGACACCGCCGGCGCGCCGGGCTTGATGATTCCGGCCTTTTCGACGGCGATCTGCTCGATCGTGTCGCCCAGGAACTCGCGGTGATCGATATCGACCGGGGCGATGACGCTGACGGCGGGCGTCACCACGTTGGTAGCGTCCAGCACCCCACCGAGGCCGACCTCGACGATGCACAGGTCGGCGGGCGTTTCGGCGAAGGCGACCAGCGCCGCCGCCGTTGTGATCTCGAAGAAGGTGATCGGCAGGCCGGCATTGGCTGTCTCGACCCGGGCCAGCACGTCGGCCAGATGGTCGTCGGTGATCAGGGTTCCGGCCAGGCGGATACGCTCGGCGAAGCGCACCAGATGCGGCGAGGTGAAGACATGGACCCTGAGGCCCGCCGCCTCGGCCATGGCCCGCAGATAGGCGACCGTCGAGCCCTTGCCATTGGTGCCGGCCACATGGATCACCGGCGGCAGACGATCCTGAGGATCCCCCAGCGCCGCGCAGAGGCGAAGCATCCGGTCCAGCGACAGGTCGATCAGCTTGGGATGCAGGGCCTGCAGCCGCGCCAGGGCGGCGTCATGGACCCGAAGGTGGTCGGTCACCGGAGGGCTCAGGCCGCCTTGCGGCCCCGGCCCATCATCAGGGTGGTCAGGATCGAGCCCAGCACGGCCGGCAGCTCCTTGCGCGGCGTGACCCGATCGACCATGCCCTTTTCAACCAGATATTCCGACCGCTGGAAACCCGGCGGCAAGGTTTCGCGGATGGTCTGCTCGATGACGCGCGGACCGGCGAAACCGATCAGGGCGCCCGGCTCGGCCAGATGCACATCGCCCAGCATGGCGTAGGAGGCGGTGACGCCGCCGGTGGTCGGGTCGGTGAGGACCACGATATAGGGCAGCGCCGCGTCCTTCAGCTCGTTGATCGCCAGGGTCGTGCGGGCCATCTGCATCAGCGACAGGGCGCCTTCCTGCATCCGGGCGCCGCCGGCGGCGGTGAAGGCGATCAGCGGGACGTTGCGCTCCAGAGCGGCGCGGGCGGCGGCGACGAAGCCTTCGCCGGCGGCCATGCCCAGCGAGCCGCCCATGAAGGCGAAGTCCTGGACCAGCACCACCGCGGGCGCGCCGCCGACCACGCCGTGGGCGATGGCCATGGCGTCCGGCTCGCCGGTGGCCTTGCGGGCCGCGATCAGGCGATCCTTGTAGGGCTTGCCGTCCGAGAACTTCAGCGGGTCCTCGGGCACCGACGGGGTGGGCAGGGTCTCATAGACGCCGTCGTCGAAGGTGAACTTGAAGCGGGCTTCAGGGCCGATCCGCATGTGGCGACCAGCCGGGGTTACCCACAGGGCGGCCTCCAGGTCGGAGCGGAAGATCATTTCGCCCGTATCGGGACATTTGACCCAGAGGTTCTCGGGCGTCTCGCGCTTGGCGAAGGCGCCGCGCACGCCGGGGGCGATTCGCGAAAGCCACCCGCCGCCGCGTCGGCCTTCAGCCGAGACCTTTGATTTGTCGCCCTTTTTCGGGTCCTGGGGTTCAGCCATAGCCATAGCCTTAAAGCCTCACTTCGTTCCCGACTCGCGCCGACTGCACAGCCTTAGCCAGCTCCGACGCCTTGAGAAGAACCCTCTCGGTCACGTTTTCGTTCAACTGGGCGGCGGACTCGATTTCATCCACAAGCGCCGAGCCGACCACGGCCGCGTCGGCGACGCGGGCCACGGCGGCGGCCTGCTCGGGGGTGCGGATGCCGAAACCGACCGCGACCGGCAGACCCGACGCCTTGCGCAGGCGTTCCACGGCGGGGGCCACATCGGCGGCGTCGGCCGACTTCACGCCCGTCACGCCGGCCACTGAGACGTAATAGAGGAAGCCCGACGTGCGGCGGATCACCATGGGCAGACGGGCGTCGTCCGTCGTGGGGGCGGCCAGACGGATCAGGGCGATGCCCTCGGCCTCCAGGGCGTCAGATAGCGGGTCGGCCTCTTCGGGCGGGCAGTCGACAATGATCAGGCCATCGACCCCCGCCTTGGCGGCGGCGGCGGCGAAGCTATCAAAGCCCCGGTTCAGCACGGGGTTGAGATAGCCCATCAGGATGACCGGGGTGTCCTGGTCGCCCTCGCGGAAGGCGGCGACCAGATCCAGCGTGCCCTGCAGGGTCATGCCGGACTTCAGGCCGCGCTGGGCGGCGCGCTGGATGGTCGGGCCCTCGGCCATCGGATCGGAGAAGGGAAAGCCCAGCTCGATCAAATCAGCGCCGGCCCCCGGCAGGCCCTTGAGCACGGAAAGCGTCGTGGCGGCGTCGGGATCGCCGGCCATCACATAGGTCACGAAGCCGGCGCGGTTCTCGGCCTTCAGCGCCGCGAAGCGACGGTCGATACGGTCTTTGGTCACGCTGGTTTGGTCCTAGATCTTGCGCCCGAGGGCTTCGGCCACCGTGAAGATGTCCTTGTCGCCGCGACCGCAGAGATTCATCACCACGATCTTGCCCTTGCCCAGCTTCGAGCACAGCTGGAAGGCGTCAAGCGCCTCCTGGTCGGTGGTCGACAGATATTCGGCGCGGCCGATCTCGTGCAGGAACGAGTGCTCGGGACCAATGCCCGGATAGTCGAGGCCCGCCGAGATCGAGTGGGCGTCGATGATCTGGCCGTCGTCGTCCTGGAGCAAGTAAGTGCGGTTGCCGTGCAGCACGCCGGGCCGGCCGCCGGTCAGCGAGGCGGCGTGCTTGTCGGTGGAGACGCCGTGGCCGGCCGCCTCGACGCCGATCAGGCGCACGCCGTCATCGTTCAGGAAGGGGTGGAACAGGCCGATGGCGTTCGAGCCGCCCCCAATGCACGCCACGACGGCGTCGGGAAGACGCCCTTCCATCTCGAGCATCTGGGCGCGGGCCTCGATGCCGATCACGCTCTGGAAGTCGCGGACCATGACGGGATAGGGGTGCGGGCCGGCGGCGGTGCCGATCAGATAATAGGTGTCATGCACGTTGGTCACCCAATCGCGCATCGCCTCGTTCATAGCGTCCTTCAGGGTGCCCGTGCCCGAGGTCACGGGGCGAACTTCGGCGCCCAGCAGGTTCATGCGGAACACGTTGGGCTTTTGACGCTCGACGTCGGTGGCGCCCATATAGACCACGCACGGCAGGCCGAAGCGGGCGCAGACGGTGGCGGTGGCCACGCCGTGCTGGCCGGCGCCGGTCTCGGCGATGATCCGGGTCTTGCCCATGCGCATGGCCAGCAGGATCTGGCCCAGGGCGTTGTTGATCTTGTGCGAGCCGGTGTGGTTCAGCTCGTCGCGCTTGAAATAGATCTTGGCGCCGCCGAAATGCTCGGTCAGCCGCTCGGCGAAATACATCGGGCTGGGGCGGCCGGCATAATGGGTGTTGAAGCTCTTCAGCTGGTCCTGGAACTTCGGGTCGGCCTTGGCCTGCGCATAGGCCTTGCCCAGGTCGAGCACGAGCGGCATCAGGGTCTCGGCCACATAGCGACCGCCAAAGCCGCCGAAGCGGCCCTCCGCGTCGGGATAGGCCGAATAGTCATTGGGCTTGCTGGGAGCGTTCACGATCGTCTTCCGGGCTGGGCTTGTCAGCTTTAGGCGCGTTTGACGGCGTCGAGGAACGCCGTGATCAGAGCCGGGTCCTTTAGGCCGGGACCGCGCTCCACGCCAGAGGAAACGTCCATGAGCGGGGCGCCCGATAGCCGGATGGCGTCGGCGACGTTCCACGGATCCAGCCCTCCCGCCAGGAAGTGGGGGCGAGAAAATCGCCTGCCTTCCAGCAGGGTCCAGTCGAACCGTGCGCCGGTTCCGCCGGGGAGGGCAGAGCCTTCCACGGGCTTGGCGTCGAACAGGAACTGCTCGGCGACGGTCTCGAAGGCGCTGGCCTGGTCGACATCCGAGGGCGATGAAACCGAGAACGCCTTGATCACCCCGGCGCCGGACCGCTCGGCGATCTGGCGCACTCGGGCGGGGGTTTCCCTGCCATGCACCTGGATCAGGTCAGGCTTCATCGTCGCCATCAGGCGGTCGATCAGGGCGTCGTCGGGATCGACGGTGACGGCCACCGTTTTCACGGGTCCGCCCCGTACCGGATCCACCAGCCGGCTGGCGGCTTCAGGGGTCAGGTTGCGAGGGCTTTTGTCGAAGAACACGAAGCCCAGATAGGCCGCGCCGCCTTCTACAGCGGCGCGCACCGACTCGGGCGTCGAAAGCCCGCAGATCTTGGCGCTGGTCTTGAAGGGCGAACTCATGGGCGGGAGGTACGGCGCGGGCGCCCCGGTGACAAGGGCCCGCGCCGGATCGGCCTAGTGCGCGTGGCCGGCGTGGGCGTCCTGGACAGGGAGGCCGGCCTTCCAGACGAAGCCTTCGCCCGCCGCCTCGACCTTGCCTACGCCCGGGAACGGGAAGTGGGGCGAGAAGACCAGGCCACCGTTGGCGCTCAGGGTCTTGAGCAGGGCGATGCGGCTGGCGGTGGCGACGGGGGCGTCGCGGTCAAACTGGATCACCCAGTCGGGGCGGGCCAGGGAGACGATCTCGCTGTGGGCCGTATCGCCGATGTCCAGCAGGGTCTGGCCGCCGGAGCTGATCTCGTAGCCAACATGGCCGGGCGTATGGCCCTTGATGGCCACGGCCCTGACACCCGGGAACAGCGTCGTGTCCGGCTCGAAGGTTTTGACCTGGGCGGCGATGGCCTCGACCAGCGGCTTCATCGGCGCCTGGCCCTGCAGCGAGGCCCATTCGGCGCTGGCCATGTGAATGGTCGCCTTGGGAAAGGCCGACTTGCCATCGGCGCCGACCAGGCCGCCGACATGGTCGAAGTGGCCGTGGGTGATCAGCACGTCGGTGATCTGGTCAGGCGTGACGCCAGCCTTGGCCAGGCTCTGGACCAGCACGCCCTTGGCCGAGGCGCCCAGGCCCGTGTCGAACAGCGCCAGATGACCGGGCGTCTTCGCCAGCAGGGCGTCGACGCTCAGCGTGATCTTGTCGCCGGGGGCGCCGGCCTTGGTCAGCACCTGCGAGACGGCTTCGGGCGTGGCGTTGATGGCGAACACCTTGCCGTTGTTAGGGGCCTCAAAGCCGGCGTCGCGCAGGGCGGTGAGCGTGAAGTCGCCCAGCTTGAAGCTTTGGGCTTCCGGAGCCGTCACCAGGGGCGACTGGGCGGCCGCGCCATGGGCGACGGCGAGGGTCGCGGCGGCGATCAGCGCGGCGAGCGGGCGTTGGGTCAGCATGGGACGTCTCCGGGAAACCAGCGTTCTAACTAGGGTCGCTACGGCGCGACGCAAGGGCCGGTGAGCCTGCCGCCGTTGTACCGAGCGCAGCGTCTGCGCGGACAGGCTCCGAAAGCCGGGCCTTCATAACGCAGACTAGGCCCGAGGGCCGGAAGTCCATAGTCGCCTCGCCCTTCAGCTCGCCGCGCAGGCTGCGTTCGATCAGTCGCGAGCCAAAGCCCCGGCGGGTGGGCGGGGTGACGGGCGGGCCGCCCGACTCGGTCCAGCTCAGCGACAGGGTCCGGGTCTCGGCGTCATAGGTCCAGGCCAGGGCCACCCGGCCGCCCGGGGTCGAGAGCGCGCCATACTTGGTCGCATTGGTCGCCAGCTCGTGAAAGATCAGCGCCATGGTCAGGGCCCCGCCGGGCGCCAGCCAGACCGACGGCCCCTCGATGGTGGTCCAGGCGGCGGCCTCGAACGGCGCCAGGGCCCTTGTCGCCACTTCGCGCAGATCGGCCCCGTTCCAGCTTTCACGGGTGAGCACATCATGAGCCTGCGACAGGCCCAGCAGTCGCGACTCGAACTTCTGGAAGGCCGCCAGGGGGTCGTGCTCGTTGCGCAGGGTCTGGGCGGCGATCGACTGGACGGTGGCCAGGGTGTTCTTGACCCGGTGATTCAGCTCGTTGATCAGCAGCCGTAGCTTGTCCTGATACGAGTGTTGTTCGGCCTCGACCCGCTTGCGGTCGGTGATGTCGGAGACGATCAGCACAACGTGTCCCGGCTCATGCCCCGCCTCGACCCCGGCCCCCTCCCCGGCAGGGCGAACGATGGAGGCGGTCAGATAGATCCAGGCCTCGCGCGGCTCCGCGTCAATCAGCCGGCGCTCGGCCGAGTAGGTGTCGATCTCGCCGGCCAGCAGGGCCTGGGAATCGCGGATGGCGGCCGCGATATCGTCGGGCCGGACCAGGGTCTTCATGTCGGCGTCCAGCAGATGCGTCCGCGATCGGCCGAAGATCTGGCAGAAGCTGTCATTGACCTCCAGCAGCCGGCCCTCCAGCGAGACCCGCGCCACGCCCATGGCTGCGTGGTCGAAGACAGCGCGATAGCGGGCCTCGGCGGCCTGCAATTTTACCCGCGCCTCGACGGCGGCGGTGACCACCTCGGTGTAGAGCACCAGCCCGCCAATGGCGCCGTCGGCAGTGCGCCAGGGGGCCATCGACCAGCGGATCCAGTCCACCTTGCCGTTGCGGTCGACGAAGCGGTCGCCCTCGTCCTCGCGCAACTCGACCCCCTCGGCCAGCACCCGGGCGTGCAGATCGCGCCAGACCTGCGGGATTTCGGGGAAGACCTCATAGTGCAACCGCCCGATCAGGGGCAGGTCGGCCGGCAGATCCTGATCGGTCAGATAGCGTCGCGAGGCGGCCAGATAGCGCATGCGCCGGTCGAAGATGGCGATGCCCAGCGGCGCGTGCTGAAGGGCCACGGCGACGCTGGGCGAGGCTGACAGGAAGGCGGCCTCCTCGTTGGCGCCCGGACTCATGCCCGGACTCATGCCCGGCTCAGGCCCGACTCAGGCCCGGCTTGGGGGGGCGACTTCGGGGCCGATGGGCGCGCGGCCATTTTCTGCCTCTCCTGCGTTCAGACACAGGCTAGCGGCGACCGAAGCGCGAGTCTTGGACCAAGCGACACCGCAGCGCATCACAACCGCGTTCAGGGTGCGACACTTTGTCCGCCCGTGCTGGTCTGGGTCCATCCGTGCGGTCTGTCGAGCGGCAGACGCGGCTTCTCAGCCTCGCGCGGAAAGCCGCCGGGGGGATGGAAAGGGTCGCGGAGCGTCCGGACCACGTCCGGATGAGTTTGTAGTGAGTACCGTTTCGACGAAGCCGTCCGCTCCGCGCGACCGTTTTCCGCCAGCGTCCCGCCGGGTGGCCCTGTTGAGGCCTTAGCAGGAGCCGAAAGGCTCCGTTTCCAGAGCCGCCCGGCGGTCGAAGCGCGAGGGCCTATGGCATCTCCCGCGTTTCTCTCCGTCCACGCCGACGGCGGGCGGGTCCCGCAACGCCGGGATCCCCGGACCGGTCGAGTATCCCCCTCGACCCCAGTCCCGCTCGATCACCCCCC
>NCEV01000103.1 GCA_002280875.1 Caulobacter sp. 32-67-35
CTCCGCGCGCCGGCCTCTTGCCACCCACCAACACCAAGGCTCAAATCAACCCAGGACTCTCGTTATCGCTGGATGAGAAATGGGGGTCACGTCACGGGCCACAAGGTTGACTCGACCCTCTGGTATCTGGGGAATGATCAACCTCCCTTCATGGATGTTCCTAAGCTCGTTCGAGAAGCTTCGAGCGTCGTTGATTCGTAAGAACACCTTCAATTCAATGCTTCACCTTGGACGTGGGATCTTCGGGGCAGATTTCGGCAGCGTTGCTTTCGTGCTGACTAACAATAAGCCCGGCAAAGAGAGCTCTGGCATATATCGTCGCCTCTTTGATCGAACATCTATTGTCAGGAGTCCCGAAGAGATTGAGAGGCGCTTTCTCGAACCGGAAAACGGTCTTTTCAAAGTTGCTCAGTCAAACTTCCTAAAAATTCCCGGTCAGCCGATAGGATACTGGCTGAGCCATGAGGTTTTTGAAGCATTCAGGCAGCTGCCGGCGCTATCGACCATCGCTCCAACCAAGCAAGGGTTGGCAACCGGTGACAATGATCAGTTTCTGCGCCAGTGGTTCGAAGCTGGGCGCGATCGTGTTGCATTTGATTGCGCGTCGTCGATTGAGACGGAAGCGCGAGCAGAGAGGTGGTATCCCTGTAACAAGGGCGGAGAGTTCAGAAAATGGTATGGCAACAATAATTTTATTGTAGACTGGGAAGGAGCGGGTCTTCGCATCAAGAATCTATTTGATGGTGATGGAAAGCTTAGGTCAAGACCTCAGAACGAGAAGTTCTATTTTAAACCAGGCTTAACGTGGTCTGCAATCTCGATCTCGAGCCTTTCAATGCGTCTGTCTCCCAAGGGCGCTATGTTCGAAACGAAAGGCGCAATGTGCTTTCCAAGTAGTGAGGATATGCACGATGTTCTAGCTTTCGCGAACACGAAGATTGTCAATCGCCTGCTACTGGCGCTTTCTCCCACGCTCGACTTCCATGAAGGACCGGTGGGTCGACTGCCGGTCAAACTCGCCGACGGCGCCGGCGCTTTGGCTCAACGATGTGTTGAACTCGCCCGCCTCGACTGGGACGGGTACGAGACCTCTTGGGATTTCACGTCGCTCCGGCTGCTCTCGAGCGACCATGGGGCGGAGACGCTGGAGGCCACGTACGCCCGCCTGCGCGCCCATTGGCGCGGCATGACCGACGAACTTCAACGTCTCGAGGAAGAGAACAACCGCATCTTCATTGAAGCCTATGGCCTGCAAGACGAGCTGACCGCTGCAGTGCCGATCGAGGAGATCACCCTAACCTGCAACCCCGCTCATCGCTATGGCGGCAACAAGACGGAAGCCGAGCTCGAGAACTTGTTGCGCGCCGACACGATGCGCGAGTTCGTAAGCTATGCCGTCGGCTGCATGTTCGGGCGCTACGGCCTCGACAGTCCGGGCCTGATCCTAGGCAGTCAGGGCGATGGAATTGAGGACTACCTGAACAGGGTTCCCGATCCGACCTTCCCGCCCGACGTCGACAACGTCATCCCCATGCTCGACGGTGAGTGGTTCCCGGATGACATCACTGAACGTTTTCGCAAGTTTCTCCGCGTGACCTTCGGCGAGGCGCGCTTTCAGGAGAACCTCGCCTTTATCGAGGAGGCATTGGGTAAGAAGCTGCGGTCCTACTTCCTCCGCGATTTCTACGCCGACCACATCAAGCGCTATAAAAAACGCCCGATCTACTGGTTGTTCTCCAGCCCCAAGGGGACGTTCAACGCGCTGATCTACATGCACCGCTATCGCCCGGACACGGTGAGCGTGGTGCTGAACGAGTACTTGCGCGAGTTCCGCAACAAGCTGGAAGGCCATCGTCGCGCGCAGGAGGCGCTAAGCATTAGCGGTGAGGCCTCGCCCGCCCAGAAGACGAAGGCGCTGAAGGAGATCGAGACGACATCTCGGCAGATTGAGGAGATCGACGCCTGGGAACGCGACGTTCTGTTCCCACTGGCGACGCAGAAAATCGAAATCGACCTCGATGACGGTGTGAAGGCGAATTACCCGAAGTTCGGTGCCGCGCTGAAGCCTATAAAAGGCTTGGGCGAGGCGGACGACTGAGCCCATGTTGGAACGGATTAGGAAGGGCCTGCAGGCTCAATTCGACAGGTACCGTATCGTCTTCTGGTACGACCCGACCCGCGAATTCCGTGAAGCTTTTGACGGTCTATCGCTGGATGGTGTCGAGAAGGTCGAGCTGGCTAACACCGAGTTCGCGGTGAAGCACCGGATCCTGCGCGAGAGCCCGAAGCATCGCTTCCTGCTCTACCGGAATGGTCCGCGCCCCGCCGACATTGACAATTGGCTGCTCGACGTCGAGCTGGCAAACGTGGTGTTCAAGACCGATCAGGTGGCGATCTGGCTGACTGATCTCGGGCTACCAATCAGCTTCGAAGACGTGCTGCGCGATCATCAGGAGTTCTTCCGCTCTAGTCGCCGAGTGGAAAAGCTGAAGACGGTCGTTCGGGGAGACGATACCAAGCCCGTGCTGCGGTTGCGGATGCTCGGCATCTGCGCCGGTGCCGATGGCGGCTTTGACACCGTAGTTGAAGCCCTGCTGGCGGAGTTGGCCGAGAGCAAGGATGACACTCTGCGCCTGATCGGTCGCGTTGGGCTGGACGGCTTCCTCTGGGATCAGATGGCGCGGCACTTCGGCTATCATGCCGATGACCCGAGCATTGGTGACTTCGGGATCTCACTATTCAAATCTTGTTACCGGAGCGCGGTTGGTGGGGAGCCGATCCTGACCTCCGATGCGCTGGTGTTCTTCCGGCGATGGAAAAACAACCGGAATGCTGGGGAGGTCTTCGCCAAGCTGGCGGCCAATTATGCCGAGGCCTTGGGTATCGCCGAGGATCTGGCAAAGCGCGATTTCCGCACCTTGATCGAGATCGACTATTTCGAGGAGGTCGATCGAGCGATAATCCGCGCGCTGGTTCATGAGGTCAGCGCCCAGACTGTCGCCCAGGCTGACGTGCTGAGCTGGGTTCGCCAACGGCGGCAAAGCCACTGGTACGGCGCCTATCGCGATCTCTATGAGGCGATCGGTTTCGCCGCCGAATTTCAGCAGGCGATGACGCAGGTGGCGCTTGGCATGACCAGCCTGGCTGAGGGCGTGCAGCGCTATGCGAAGAGCTGGTTCAGGATCGACCAGCTGTACCGGAAATTTATCTGGCACATGCAAAAGTCCGGGCAAGCGACACTGATGCGCGAGCTGTCGGAGCAGGTCGAGAACCATTACGTGAACAGCTATCTGCTGCGCCTCAACGAGGCATGGCAGACCCATGTGGACGGGGCCGAATCTTGGTCTGCCGCGCCCATCTCGGCACAGCGGGGCTTCTACCGCGAGCATGTCGGCGAGTTCCGGCGCCGTGACCAGAAGATTTGCGTCATCATTTCCGACGCACTCCGCTACGAAGTTGCCGAGGAGCTCCTCGGGCGTATCCGGAGCCTCGACCGCTACGAGGCGGCTATCGAGCCTGTGTTTGGCAGCCTGCCGAGCTACACCCAGCTCGGCATGGCTTCACTCCTGCCCAATGGCGACCTGCAGATCGCCGATAACGACACCGCCACCGTCCTGGTAGACGGCCAGAGCTCACAGGGGCTGGAAAACCGGAAAAAGATCCTGGCGAAAGGTCGCCCAGGCGACAGGACCACGGCCTTGAAAGCCGAGGAGCTAATGGGCCTGGACAAGGATCAGGCGCGAGCACTCGTCCGGGACCACGACGTCATCTATGTCTATCACAACCTGATCGACGCAATCGGCGACAAGCAGGTTTCGGAGGAGCGGGTTTTCGAGGCCGCGGAGGACACGATCGAAGAGATCGTGCGGCTGGTGAAAAAGCTCAACGGCGCCAATGCCGCCAACATGATCGTCACCGCCGACCACGGCTTTATCTATCAGCACCGGCCGATCGAGGAGAGCGACTTCTCCTCCGCCCAAGTGGAGGGCGACACGATCCTGTACCGGGATCGTCGGTTCATCCTCGGGCATGGCTTGAAGGCCAACCATGGCCTGCGGCGCTTCACGCCTGCACAGGCCAATCTACAGGGCTCGGTGGAAGTGCTGATCCCGAAATCGATCAACCGGTTGCGCAGGCAGGGCTCGGGGAGCCGGTTCGTCCATGGCGGCGCGACGCTGCAGGAGGTCGTCGTCCCCGTGGTCAAAATCAACAAGAAGCGTCAGAGTGACACTTCCGCGGTCGAGGTCGAAATTATCGGCAGCTCGAACCAGATGATCACCTCAAGCCAGATTTCGGTGCGCTTCTATCAGGCGACCGCGGTGACCGAGAAAACCCAGTCGCGCCAGCTGCGAGCCGGCATCTACGCCCAATCGGGCGAGCTGATTTCCGATCGCCATGACCTGGTCTTCGACTTCCGCTCCGATAATCCCCGTGAACGCGAGATTCCGCTCCGGTTTCTGCTGTCGCGCCAGGCCGACGCGTTCAATGATCAGGAGGTAGTCCTGAAACTCGAAGAGCGACATGGCGAGACGTCCCACTTCCGGGAGTACCGCACGGCTCGCTACCGGCTGAAGCGCAGCTTCTCTAACGATTTTGACTTCTGAAGGGGGAAGCGATGACTGCGCTGGACGACAAAATCAACGAACGTTTCCCCGGCCTTGTGGTGCGTAAGGACCTGGTCAAGGCGGTGAAGGGCAACGCCATTGTCCCTTCCTATGTGCTGGAATTCCTGCTCGGCCAATACTGCGCCACCAATGACGAGGCCTCGATTCAGTCGGGGATCGAGACCGTCAAAGAGATCCTGCGCAAACACTACGTCCATCGCAACGAGGCGGGCCTGATCCGGTCGAACATCCGGGAAAAGGGCCGGTGGAAGGTGATCGACAAGATCAGTGTTGATCTGAACACCGATAGGGATGTGTACGAGGCCACCTTCTCCAACCTCGGCATCAAGAAGGTGATCATCGATTCCGGGACGGTGAAGACCCATCCCAAGCTGCTCGTCAGCGGCGTCTGGTGTATCGCCGATGTCGAGTACGAACACAGTGAGGACAAGAACGTCGCGCCCTGGGTTCTCGGCAGCATCAAACCGATCCAGCTCTCCAAATTCGATTACGACGCCTATCTCCAGGCGCGGGCCGGATTCACGACGGACGAGTGGATCGACCTGCTATTTCAGACGGTGGGATTCGACCCCGAGATGTTTGGGCGCCGCAGCAAGCTGTTGCAGTTAATGCGCCTGGTTCCCTTCGTCGAGCGCAATTACAACCTCATCGAGCTTGGCCCAAAGGGGACGGGCAAGTCGCACATCTTCTCAGAGTTTTCTCCGCACGGGATCTTGATTTCCGGCGGCGAGGTGACGGTGCCCAAGCTGTTCGTCAACAACAGCTCGGGCAAGATCGGCCTGGTCGGCTACTGGGATGTCGTCGCCTTCGACGAGTTTGCAGGCCGGCAGAAGCGCGTCGACAAGGCGCTTGTCGACATCATGAAAAACTACATGGCCAACAAAAGCTTCTCCCGGGGCGTGGAGACGCTCGGGGCCGAGGCGTCCATGGTCTTTGTGGGGAACACCAAGCACACGGTTCCCTACATGTTGAAGCACAGCGACCTGTTCGAGGAGCTGCCGGAGAAATATTACGACTCCGCGTTCATCGATCGCCTCCACACTTATGTGCCGGGCTGGGAGATCGATGTCATCCGCGGCGAAATGTTCTCAACCGGCTACGGATTCGTCGTCGACTATCTGGCCGAGATCCTGCGGCATATGCGCAACGACGACTATTCCAACCGCTATCGCGACCTGTTCAGCCTTTCGTCCGATATCTCAACGCGTGACCGCGATGGGGTGAACAAGACCTTTTCCGGCATGATGAAACTGCTGTTCCCAGCGGACAATGCGACCGAAGCCGAGGTGGAAGAGATCCTGCACCTCGCGATGGAGGGTCGAAAGCGGGTCAAGGACCAGCTCCTGCGGATCGACAGTACCTACCCAGATACCGATTTCTCGTTCACCGCCCGTGACGGCCGTAAAATCAGCGTCACGACGCTGGAGGAGACGGAATACCCGGATCACTATCACAAGCGCGCACCAGGGCATGAGGAGCCGACTCCCTCGGAAAAGGCTCCCCCCGCAACTGCCGCTCCTGAGACGTCGATCGCGTCACCTGCGATGGTCGGCAAGGCTGCGCCGGCCGCCCCGCGCGAAGGGCATCGAGTGTTCAGCGAGAATCAAAAGGGGGTGACATTCGCGGATCTTTTCTGGCCCTGGGTCGCGGGCGCAAAGAAGATCGTCATCACCGATCCCTACATCCGCATGTTCCATCAGGTCAGGAACGTGATGGAATTCGTCGAGATGATCGCTCTGCGCAAGGCGCCCGAGGACGAGGTCGCGATTCACCTCGTGACCTGCCTTGATGACACCTATCCGGAAAAGCAGCAGTCGAATCTGATGGCCGTGGAGGCCGCCGGCGCGGCCGCTGGCATCACCTTCTCCTGGGAGTTCGACGGGACCAACACCATTCACGCGCGGCACATCAACAGCGACACGGGCTGGAAGATTAGTCTCGATCGCGGTCTCGACATCTTTCAGAAGTTCGAGATGAACGATGCCTTTAGCCTGCCAAACCGCCTTCAGGCGTACCGGCAGGTGAAGGGTTTCGAAGTGACCTACCTGAGGCATTGACGCGGCCCACTCTGCGGTAGGGTACAAAAACCTGCGCTACTATCCAGGGGACGTAGGCAGGGTGCCGTTAATAGCGTCGACTCGCTGACTATTATCGCCAGCTATCCGGAAACTGTCACACAGTTGCAAGCATCAGGCTCTACCGTGCCGTGCAAAAAGCGGCCGTGGACACGCCATGATGATCGGAGCTCTATGACATGAGGGCTGGCGTAAAACCCAGCCGTCGCCTCGGCCTGGATCTGGCCTCGGTTCGTCTGGTGCTTGCAATCGCTGAGCATCGTAGCCTTCGCCG
>NCEV01000010.1 GCA_002280875.1 Caulobacter sp. 32-67-35
TCAACGAGTTATGGGAATTTCGGCCATAAAAGCAAACGGCGAAAAATAGAACAAACGGGCATTTCGGGAGTGTGCAGGAGGCGAATCCGCGCCCGGAATCGAACCGTGGTGCACGGATTTGCAATCCGCTGCGTAACCACTCCGCCACCGGGCCATCCGGGTTCAACGCAATTGGCGTTGGCGAAGAGAGGCGTTCGATACAGGAGCGGTTCTGAAGCCGCAACAGTCTCGTGCGACGTTCGTAGCATCTGCGAGGTTTTTGACCTCAGCGCGCGAATTACCATCCGAAAAGCCTGGCCGGTCGCGGTAACCAGCGCCATCAGCGGGCTGCAGCTGAGTGGCAGTGCGGCCCCTGGCCCCCTACCAGAAGGGCGACATTCGAGAGGACGGATCTGTCGGCGCCACTGGCACAACGCTGGTTTGTCAATTGCAAAAGCTCATGCTTTGCGAGACCCTCGAGTAGGCCGGGGGTGCGATCATGAAAAGCAGTTTGGTGCGGTCTTTGGCGGCGACGTTAGCCTGCGTTCTCCCGGGCGGAGCCACGGCACACGCTCAAGACGTCAATCCCGCCCCCGCGCCCCGCGCGAGGACGATCGGGCCACCTCTCGCGCCCACTCAGCCTCAGGCGAGCGGCTTGGCGCTGGTGGTGATCCGAGACACGCGACGTGAAGAGTGGCGCCGGGTGGCCGTTCTGCGCGAGCCTTGGTTCTATTGCTCGAAGGTTAGCCGCGACCTCTACGCCGTGCCTTCCGGCTACGTGACCGATTTCGCTTCAATCCCCGGCTTCGCCAAGCTGCTCTTTCCGCCGTTCGGAACCTGGGCCGAGGCGGCGGTCATCCATGACTGGCTCTACGACGTGGGGGCCAAGGGTCAGAAGGCCCAGGCCGATCGCATCTTCAAGGAAGCGATGACGGATATGAAAGTGGGCGGGCTACGCAAGACCGTCATGCACTGGGCTGTCAGCCTGGGCGGCGGTGGAGCCTATCGAGCCGCCGAACGCCGTAAACCGCAGGACTGGGCCGAACACTTCGTCGACCGGCAGGGTCGCGCGCGCCCAGCGCCCTTCCCTCAGCCAGTAGAGGCGGTCTGGAAGCGCGATTTCGACTGCTCCAGGCTCGAGGACCAGGAAGAGATCTGGGCTCTACAGGAGGATTACCTGACGCAATTCCCGAATGCCG
Organism: Caulobacter sp. 32-67-35; assembly: GCA_002280875.1. Taxonomy (GTDB): domain Bacteria; phylum Pseudomonadota; class Alphaproteobacteria; order Caulobacterales; family Caulobacteraceae; genus Caulobacter. The sequence continues at coordinate 1,179 of NCEV01000010.1, forward strand.
CCTGGGGCCGCGCGGGCGGCTAGGGCCCGAGAAAGGCCGGTACGAAGTCGATTAGGTGCGACAGCGGGATGTCGATCCTGCTTCTCGTCCCGTCCTCGATCAAGGTGATCTTCTGGCCCGCGAGGTTCTGAGCGGTGCAGAGCGCTTTGCGCGTCATGCGGCCAGGGTCGTGGGAGGGTTCGGGCCTTAGCCAAACATGGGCCTTCTTGGGCTCGCCCACACGCTGCGTGAAGCTGAGTTTCATTAGCCGACCGACCTCGACGTCCGAGGTGCAGGGTTTGAGGATCTTACCCGGGCGCAATACGGAACCGGTTTTGATCTCCACTGGCCCGTCCTCCGCGCCCTCGTGGTATTCGACGACATCGCGCCAGACGCTCAGCGCCTTGCGCAGGTTGAGGCGCCCACGGGAATAGACGACATCCTCGAGCTCGGCGTCTACGTCGACGCTGGCCAGTATCCTGTTCTTGACGAACGCGACCTCAACACCCTCCGAGATCAGTTGTGCGGCGATATTGCTGACGAGCGGCGCCGAGAAGGAGGTGCCTTCGCGCTCGACATCGACCGCAGGCCCGCCCTCGGCTCCAGCCGTGAAAGTGGGCATCAGGCAGCCCGGCGCGAGAAGATCGACGTATTCGCCGCCAAACCGAGAGAATGGCGAGATGGCGCCCCTTTGATCGTGGGATCCGACGGTAATCACGTTGCCGCCTTGAGCGTGGGAGAGCGCGCCGCCATTGCCCCCCGGCCAGGTCGGGGTCGTCCCGCCAAACTCCTGACGATCGTTACCGGCGGCGGCAACCATCAACACGTCCTCGCCGGTCTTCAGATAGGTCTCGAACTCGGCCAGCTCGGCGGTGGCCATCAGCGAGACGTTGATCACAGCAATGTCGTTGCGCTTGGCGAAGCCGATAGCCTTGCCGATCGCGCGGGCGCTAAGGTTAGGCGTCTGGGTCGCGACACTGGCGAAGGCGACCTGAATCGGTATGCCGCCCAGCTCTCGACTTCTCAGCGCATGGCGCCCCCCCAGGGCCATTACCGCCACTTCCGAGCCATGCAAGCGATTGGCAAGTCCGGGCGGCGGCATGGCGGTCATCTGGTTGTCGGCTAGGTTGACGCCCAGTTTGGTTCTGAAGGGATTGGGAGGGACGGGCCCCAGAACATCGGCGATCCGATCTCTCGGGATCGAATCCTGGGTCAGGATCGCGCCGTCAAAACCGGTGTCCAGGATCAGGATCTTGACCGGTCTCGGGTAAACGCCTTCTGGCCGAGCGCTGTCATTGGCCCGACGGGCTTCGAGCAAGGTGTCGATCGAGTAGGGCCAGGACGGGTGGGGTCCAGGGCAGTATCCCACACCGTAGCCGCCGACGCCGGAGATTAGGTTGGCCGTCACCACTTCGGTCACCTCGGCCTTGCCTTTGTCGGCTTTGATCGCCTCCTCGATCTGCGTTTTGGCTTCGTCGGCCGATACGCCCGACTTGAGCGAGATAGAGGTCCAGGTCGGCGCCTGTCCCGGGATCACCAGGGCTTCGCCTGGCGTCATCCTACGTGGCGAAAGGTCGGGATTGAGCACGGCCAGCATTTGCGCGTTGGCGCGACCGACAAAGTTTTCCAACGCCATCTGGCCGGAGCGTCCTTCGGACTTCAGCACGGCCTCATAGTCGACCTCGGTGTTCAGCGACGGCAAGGCGCCGATAGGTTGAAAGCCATCGAGCTTAGACACGTCGATGCCAACCGCGCCGGCCTTCTCTAGGATGGACTTCAGTGATTTTTGCTTTGGAGCGATCGGGATGGATTCGGCCAGAGGCGCTTGGGCGCACGCAGGAAACTCATAGGTCGCGTCGGCCGTCAGGTTCGCCACCGCCGCGCCGTTGGTCAAGCCGTTGAGGCTGGCGAAGGCCTGAACATAGGCGGGATGAACCACTCCGCACTTGGTCTGTACGATCGACTCGAAGGTCTGGTCCTTTTGGACGAGCACCTTCTCGCTCTGCCCTACTCTGGCGATGGCCAATACCGTTTGGGTTTGACGCTCTCCGGTCAACCGTACGTCAACCACCTCTTGAGCCAGGGCTGCCGACATGGCCCCCGACATCGTCAATGCCATGCACAATCCGCCCCGGGCCCAACGATCAACCATGGCAGTCATCCATCTCGTCGATGCCGCAAATCTTCACGTCCCGACCGTCGCGGCGCCAATCTTTCAGAAACTTGGCGACCTTTGGATCAGCCAGCGAGGTGATCATCGAGCGCGTCAGTAGGTCGCCCTGGGAGTTCACGCCGAACATCCATCGACGCAGCGTGCCAGTGGGTACAAAGGCTCCGCCACCGCTGTCGCCTGAACAGACCGCCACTCCGCCGCGGGTTTCGATCCAGGGGTCACCGGTCGTGATGCGGAAAATCTTGTTATCGCCTTCGAACAGCACGCCTGCCGGACCGTAGCCCAGCTCCTGTCGACAGCCATATCCCAGCAACACCACAGGGGTGTCCGGTCTTGGCGGTTCACTTATGCGGACGGTTTCGTAAGCCGAATTGGCGCCCGGAAGCCTGATCGCGGCGGTCGCATGGCACAGTGCGACGTCAAGTTTGACGTCCTCATCATAGTCTGGGTGGTGCTGACAGCTAATGGTGGTGCTGAACGGGTTGACGGTGCCAACGGTAATCTTCCCCGTCTGGTTGGGAAGCACGCAATGGGCTGCGGTGAGCACGACATGCGGACCAATCGCCGTCGCCGTGCACGGACCTGCTCCGCCGTTGAATTTCAAAGTCGCGGGCCAGGTCGCTTCAGGATCGGCGACCTTGCGACCGCCAAGAATTTGGACATCCGCCTCGGCCAACCCTTCGGGCGGAGACATAACCAGGGCCGGCGCCAAGGGGGCTTGGGGCGTGTCGCCCTGGGCGGTCAGGGCGGCCACTGAAGCCCAAGCCATAGCGATTAGGGCGCGCATGTCGCTTTATACCTAAGGTGTGGGCGTGGCCGCAGCCTTGGCGGCGTCGGCCTGATCTTTGCGAACTTTGGCGAGCGCGGCCGCGGCTTCGAGCTCTGCCGTATTGGCCTTTGTCAAATCGGTGCGAGCCTGGACTTTGCTGGTCTCGCCCTTGGCGGTATCAACAAACCCGCCCACGGCCGCGCCAATGAGCTTGAACGGCAGCGAGACCACTTGGAGAGCGGGCGCCGGGCGATCGAAATCAACCTTGCTAGCCCGCCCGGCGGTGAAGGTGTACGCCGTGGTCGTCTTGATCAGGGTCGTGCGGTCCAGTGGCAGCGTCGCAACCCGGCTGCTGTCGAGCGCCCAGACCTTCACCCTGGCCAAGGACGCCTGAGCAGGCTTGAAAGCGACCCGGCCCACCGCGTCGAGCGCCTTTGCGGCCTCATAGTCGGCGCGCGAAAGGATGGTCAGTTGGCAAGCCCGTGAGGCCGAAACCGCGATACCGTCGCCCGGATCGTCGCCAGAAAGCAAGTCCGGAGCAGGCGAGCAATCGGCCCGTAACGCCACAGGTAGGGCGTCGTGAACGATCAACACGCCTTCGCTGAAATCGGCGACCGTGTAGACCTTGTGGACAGGCAGGGTGATGTCGATCGGCGCAAGCACTTGAGGCTTGGCGGCTTCCAATGCGATCTTTAAATCGTTGAGCTTCTCAGGGGTGAGCGGCTTGGCACGCAACGCCTTCAAGGCCGCAACCAGGGCGTCGGCGTCTTTACCCGAGACGCCGACGGTCGGCAGGCTGGGCCCAAGGCCGAGCGCCTGAATTGAGGCGATCGACTTGACGCCGGCCGCCAAAATCTCGCCGCCTTGATGGTCGGCCGTTCCGCTTATCGCCTTGGGCAAGCCGCCGTCGAACTCGGCGCTCCAGTGGTCGGCTGAGGCGTCATTGGTCAGCGCGTAGAGGCGATAGACCTTGGCGGCATCGATCTCGACGGTTTCTTTGATGTCGACCTTGAAGCGCTGGACGCACACTGGATCCCTACCATCGTCGGTGACGCCGTCACGATTGACGCCCATCAGTTGGACGTTGCGTTTGGCGCGCTCAACGACCTCGTCGATGGCGCGCTTAGCCGCAAAGTAGTCGTCGACGCCTTTGAGGATCTGGGTTCGCTCGGCCGAGGTGTAAGTCCCCTGCCCGCTCCAGGCGCCCAACTTGGATAGGAAGAGGTTCCGCTTTTGTGCGAAGGCCAGCGTGGCCAGACGATCCTGGGCGTACGACTTGCGCAAGTCCGCGCACCAAGCCGTTTCCGACTCCGGCGGCTTCGCAGGCTCCGTCGCTTTAGCTGCGGCCGCGGGTTTGTCGACCGGGGCGGCCGCGTTGATCGTATTGGTGACCACGACCGATGGCGTCTTGTCATCGTCCTTGTCGGCTGAAGCCGGCGCACTGACCGTGACAGTGAACACCGACTGAGCGAGGCCGTACTCACCGAGTAACCGCGCCGCGGCGGGCGCTTTGGTATTGGCTACCTGGCTCTTCACCATCGGTGAGACGCAACCGGCCAGAGCCAGTGGCAGCAAAAGAGCAGCAGCGCGTTTCATGAAAAGCCCCCCCGACCTCAAAAAGGTTAATCGGGAGAACGCCGGTATTGCAAGGGACGATTCCCCTTCGGGTTGTTTTCAAGCCGTGCGCAGCCGGAGGGGTCGGCAGTAATCTCGACCGCGGGACAGTCGAAGCGGCCAGCGCTCAGCTACCGACTCGAGTTTGGACACGACGCCTCCGGGTCGATGGCATTCGTCGGCCAGTCCCTCGAGGTCGTCCTGCTCTCGCGCATCGTCTGGACTGACGAGGAAGAACAAGACGGGGCTGTAACGACGGTGACTTTTGAGGAACGGAACGGCAGGACCCACCTCACTGTCCACGAACTCCATCCCTCAAAAGCCGCCCTTGAAGCCAACCATGGCGCGGAAGAGGGCATGAGGGCCGCCTACAATCCGCGCTCCACAGCTCTCGGAATTCGCCAGCGTCTGCTTCTGGGCGCCAGCCGGATGGCTGCCCCTACATGAAACGCGCAAGATTAATCTCTCCCTCAGCACAAGCACTTAGGGTGATGGAATGGGCAACCAGACTGTTGCAATTTCAACCGCCGATGCGAGCGATCCGGGCCACGCCCAGGATTTCTTTGACCTGGCCGAAGCGCTGCTGAATTTGGCGGCCGGACAGTATGGCGTCCGTGCGCCGCCATCTTCCCATCCCAGCGCCGAGCACGACGCCTTCAATCGCCTCGCAGAGCATCTGGACAAGGCATCATCAGCCGATCTGCCAGCTTCGCTTCTGACCCTCAATCCCCGTCCCTCCGACGCAGCTGGCCTGAGCTATATCGCCATCCTCGGCCTTGACGGCTTCAGTCGTCTTCGCCGGCAAATTGGCTCCCAGGTCGCCAGTCAGATCCTCAAGACCCTAGGCGAACGTGTCAGGCTCCTACTTCCGGGTGTAAAGCTTGGTCGCATCGGTCGAACAAACCTTGAGTTTGCCTTCCGGGCCGCTGACGATCTTGAAGCCGTGAGTCTCTTGAGCGCGCTGCGCCTCGAGCTGGACCGCCGCCTCGATCTGGCGGACGGACAGAGTTTCGATCTCGACGTCGCCTTTGGCGCCGCGCGCCATGATCGATGCGGAGAGTTTGTGATCGACTGCGCGGCAGAAGCTCTGGTCCAGGCACAGTCGCAGGCCACGAAGGTTCAGATCTATCGCGAGGAAGACCGCGAACGCGCAGCGGCAAGCTTGGCCTTGTTGCGCGACCTGCGTGAAGCCATCGCGCAGGATGGCCTGGCATTGGCCTATCAACCCAAGCTGCGGCTTAGCAGCGACAGGATGGAGGTTGCCGAGGCCTTGGTGCGCTGGAACCATCCTGTCCGGGGCGCCGTCTCGCCTGATGAGTTTATCGGCCTGGCCGAACAGACCGGTCTAATCGGAGATCTCACGCGATGGGTCGTCCGTCGCGCCCTCGCCGATCAGGCGCGCCTGCGAGACTTGGGGCTTGAGGTTGAGATACACATCAACCTCTCCGGCCAAATGGTCGCTGACGAAACCTTCGCTTTGTGGCTGCTGGAGACCATCGACCGAGATAGCGCCGGCCGTATTGGGCTGGAGATCACCGAAACCGCCGTCATCAACGAACCAGAGCGCGCCCTGGCCAACCTCCAGAGCTTCGCCGCCGCTGGTTTGAAGATCGCCATAGATGACTACGGCTCGGGATTGTCTTCGCTGTCGTACCTCAAGCAACTGCCGGCCCACGAGCTGAAGATCGACAAGCTGTTCATTTCGCAGCTGACCAGCAGTCATCGCGACCCGTTGCTGGTGCGTTCGACGATCGATCTCGCGCATGCCCTGGGCATGGAAGTCACCGCCGAGGGCGTTGAGGACTCGATGACCCTCGCCTTGCTGAAAATGATGGGTTGCGACCTGGCGCAGGGCTACTTGGTCGCACCTGCGCTTGAACTCGATGCACTGGCCCGGTTCATTCACGAGGGTTTTGCTCAATCGCATCCCTCCTCCGCGACTGCGGGATTTGGGCTTTACAAGGCGCGATCTTAGCTCAAGATCCAGATCTAGCGTATTTACTACCTTCGCTTACGCGGTCCTAAGCAAGGTTGTGCCACCAAACACGTGAAGCTAGTGACGCAGAGCCTGCCGGGACCTGTCAAAGCCAACCTCCGGCCAGATCGGGCAACCGCAAAGCAGAGGGGTGTGCGCTTTGCCGGGGACCCGAGTGGCCTGTCGAGGCGTTGAGAGCTTAACCGTGCTGAGACGGGGTGGGGTGAAGTTCGATGCGTATCCTGTTTGTCGAGGATGATCAGATGAACCGCCGGGTCGTCCGCGACATGCTGGGCGTGGCGGGTCTCGACATGTCCGAGGCGCCTGAGGCGGAAGCCGGGCTGCGGATGATCGACGACAATGAGTACGATCTGATCCTGATGGACCTGCGCATGCCGGGCATGGATGGCCTGACAGCCATCCGCAGCATCCGGTCGCGCGGCGATGCCAAGGCGACCTTGCCGATCATTGTCGTGACCGCCGACATGGCCGCCAATATCCGCGATACCTGCCTGGACGCCGGCGCCGACGATGTCATTCTGAAGCCAGTGGCGATGGATCGGCTGTTCGACGCGATCGGACGAATGGTGGCGTCGCGAGGCAATGACGCCATGGTCCTGTAGGGCCGCCTCTCCCCGGCTTGTCCTTGTCGACTTTGATCAGTCGCTAGAACCAGCCGGACAGGGCTGCGAATGCGCGCCAGTCCTTGTCTTTCGTCTCATAGGGCGCGCGGGTGAGCGGTCGCGCCGCTTCAAGACGGGCCGTAAACCGGCCTTTCAGCGTGATGCGCACGCCCGCGCCTGCCGAAGAGAACGCCGCCGACGGTACGCTCACCGCAGAAGCCTTATTCCAGACCTTGGCGGCGTCGACAAAAGCGTAGGTCTGGAAAAAAGTGACGGCCGAGGCCTTGGGCGCAAACCCGTAGCGGAGCTCCGCCAGGGCGGCCGCGCCGCTGTCGCCAGAAACTTCCGCGTAGTTGTAGGCGCGCCCATAGGGAAGACCGCCCGGGGCAAACTCTTCCGACAGCAGCAGGCTGCCGGGGCTCCACTGCGCGTCGGCTGACAAATAGAGGCCCGCCCGAGGACCGATGTCGCGATAGTGACTGCCCCCGAAGTTGAGCTTCCAGAAGTTGCCGTCCGCGTCGAAGCGCGAATTTGAAGTTCCCTTGCTGCGGGTGGCTCCCAGTATTTCGAGCCCCCGCGCGACCTGGACATAGCCGCTGAGAGAGCTTCCCGCTTGACCGCTGTCGGCTTGCAGGGAGGCTCGCGCGACCCGCAGATCGTCAGCATAGGCGCCGCCGTTGCGGAATGACTGCTCAACGTGGCGACCATCAAGCGTAACCGCAGCCCAAACCGATCGCTTGCGCCCGCGCACGAGGGGGTGGGCAATGCGGACGCTGGCCGCCTGGCTCTCGGTGCCCACCTTGTTGTTCAGCGGCGCGGCCCCCTGACGGGATCGGGACGCTGAAATAGCGGCGCGCAAGCGCGACTCCCCAGGTAACGAAGCGCCGTAGGAAAGTTCGCTCTGCAGGAACTCGCCGGGATCGTCTGGCACGGTCAGGACCGACAGACCTAGCTGATCACCGGATCGAACCAGGCTGTTGACGGCAATCCTGGCGTTGGCCTGCAACGGCCCCACCGAGGCCGAACCGCGATTATCCATGTAGAGGCTGCCGCTCCACCGCTTGAGACCTGCGGTGACGACAAGCTTGTGCCTCGCCGGATCATCCAGAATCGGCTCGATACGTGAACGCGGCTGCACGCCAGGCAGGTCGGCCGCCAGAGTCAGCCTGCGCTCAAGGTCGGTCAGCCGGAGGGGGCGCCGCTCGGTCAGGCCAGAGAGCATGGCTTCAAGGGCCGGCGCGGCGTCACCGGTGACTTCGACCTCTTCGATATAACCTTCATAAACCCGGATGCGGGCATGGCCGCCCGGCGCCTGTGGAGGCACGATCGCGCGCGACAGGAAATAGCCGTCGGCCCGATACTTGTCGGTGATGGCCTGGGCGATTTTGACCAAGTCCTCGATCGTGACTTCGCGGGCCAGATAGTCGGCATAGAGCGGGGCCAGCGTCTTGAGCGGATAAGCGCTCACACCGTCGATCGTCAGCCCTGTCAGCACCACTGGCGCGGCCGCGGGTCGATCTGGCGACGGCTGTGGTCGCGCAGCGACGGGTGACGCCAAGCTGGTGGCTGCGAGTGTTGCGACGAGCAGACAGCCTCCAATACTGGGCTGCGAGCGTCTCTTAACAAATGTTTTTATGTTGCTCATCGATACTGATGATCGACGGTACATATAAATCGCTCGTTAACGAAGTTTGCAAACCACGCCCCTTAGCGGAGCTTTAGTCAGATTGTTTTAGAGGTCGGTAAAATTACATGGTCCGACTAGACTTTAGAGGCAACCACATGGGCAATGCTCGTACCGCGCTAGCAGTATCCTTCGCGGCGCTCCTCGCCCTGGGTTCCAGTGGAGCATTCGCGGCTGATTGGAAACTGGTCGAGGTCGCCGGTGTGGTCCGTATCGCTGCGCCTGGGAAGGCCCCCACCTCCGCCAACGCCAACCAGGTCCTGCCCGTGGGCAGCATCGTTACGACGGCGGCAGGCGGACGAGCGGCCTTGTTCAACGGCGCCCAGCGCATCACCCTGGGTCCAAACAGTCGCATGACCGTGGCCCCTGAATCGACTGACGGCATGACCCGCGTCCTCCAGGACCTGGGCTCCATCCTCTTCCAGATCGATAAGAAGCCTTCCCAGCACTTTAGCGTCGAAACGCCGCTCCTCGCGGCTATCGTCAAAGGCACGACGTTCACCGTTAACGTGGAAGTGGCCGCCGACTCCGTGCACGTGGCCGAAGGACTGGTCGAAGTTCGCGCCAATGAAGGCGGCGCGACGCGTGATGTTGGCGCTGGCGCGACGGGCGCAATCGCAAGGTCCGAGCCCGGGCAGCTCACGGTTGAGACGCCACGCGCGTCCACAGAAGCGCCTCTCCCCCTGCAAACCGCCGCCATCGATTACAACGTTGTGTCTGGTGGGCTGGTCGAGGGCCCGACCCCGACCGGAGCGGCGGCGCCGTCCGAGTCCATTCGGAGCGTTGCCGAAACGTCTTCCCCGACCCAGGCGGAAGGCCCCATGGCATCGCCTGTGGCGCAGACGACGATGATGGCCTTCGCGGGTAATCTCGCGACCGGCGGCGACGCTGTAGCGTCCGGCCTGGACGCCGCCCCGATCCCGAGCGCGCTAGATGCGCCGGTGAGCGCCGGCGGCAACGACAATGCCGGTGGCGGCAACGCGGGCGGTAACGGCAACGGCGCAGGCGGCGGCAACTCCAACGCTGGCGGCGGCAACGACAATGCCAGTGGCGGCAACGCGGGCGGTAACGGCAACGGCGCAGGCGGTGGAAACTCCAACGCTGGCGGCGGCAACGACAATGCCGGCGGCGGCAACGACAATGCCGGCGGCGGCAACGCGGGCGGTAACGGCAACGCCGGTGGCAACGGCAACGGCGCAGTCGGCGGCAACGACAATGCTGGTGGCGGCAACGCGGGCGGCAACGGCGCAGGCGGTGGAAACTCCAACGCTGGCGGCGGCAACGACAATGCTGGTGGCGGCAACGCGGGCGGTAACGGCAACGGCGCAGGCGGTGGAAACTCCAACGCTGGCGGCGGCAACGACAATGCCGGTGGCGGCAACGCGGGCGGCAACGGCAATGGCTCAAGCGGCGGAAACTCCAACGCTGGCGGCGGCAACGACAATGCTGGTGGCGGCAACGCCGGTGGCGAAGGCAACGGCTCCGACGCTGGAAACACCAACGCTGGCGGCGGTAACGCCGGTGGCAACGGCAACGGCTCCGACGCTGCAAGCACCAACACTGGTGGTGGTAACGCCGGTGGCAACGGTAACGGCTCCGACGCTGGAAGCACCAACGCTGGCGGCGGTAACGCCGGTGGTAACGGCAACGGCTCCGACGCTGCAAACACCAACACTGGCGGCGACAACGCCGGTGGTAACGGCAACAGCTCCGACGCTGGAAACACCAACACCGGCGGCGGCAACGCCGGTGGTAACGGCAACGGCTCGGGCGCTGGAAACTCTAACGCCGGCGGCGGGAACACCGGCGGCAATGGCAACGCTGGCGGCACGCCGAAGGAATAGCCATTGACCCCTACCGCTCCCGATCAGCGTCCGGATTTCGCCGCCCGCATTCGGTCTGCGGCAGGCGTCCTGCTGGTCACGGCGTGTGCGGCGCTGGCCTATGGGCTTGGCGTACTCCATCCAATCGACGACGCCCTGTCGCAGTGGCGCTTTCGCCTGCTGGAACGCCCGCCGAGCGCGACGCTCACCGTCGTCGAGATCGACGCCGACAGCCTGCGCGCAGCCGGCGCCTGGCCCTGGAGCCGGGAGCGCTTCGCGCGCGTCATCGACAATCTCAATGGCGCCGGCGCGCAGGTTGTGGGCCTGGACGTCGACTTCAGCGCCCCGTCCACAGCGGCGGCTGACGAGGCCCTGGCGACAGCCGTCCGCCGTTGGCCCGGTCAGGTAATCCTGCCCACCTTCGACCAACAGGTCGGACACGGCGCCGACCGGCGTCAGATCAGCACGCGCCCCATTGAAAACCTGGCCAAGGACGCGGTGCTCGCCAGCGTCAATGTGCCGGTGGACAGCGACGGCCGCGTTCGTCGCTATCGCCTCGGTTTCGAAACGGCCTCGGGCCTGCGCCCCTCCATGGCGGCCACGTTGCTGGGCCGACAGCCCAAGGCTGGCGACTTCCTCGTCGATTATGGCGTCGACGCCGCCGCGATCGACCGGATCAGTTTTCAGGACGCCTATTCAGGCCGCTTTGACCCCGCCCTTGTCCGGGGCCGAAACATTCTGATCGGCTCGACAGCCGTGGAACTTGGCGACCAGTTCGCGACGCCCAAGCGCGGCGTGCTGCAGGGCGTCTACATTCACGCTCTGGCCTATGAGAGCCTCCGTGCCGGCCGCGCCCTCCAATCCCTGGGCTTTCCCCTCCTGATCGCCGGCTCGGCGCTCGTGGCGTTCCTGCTCAGACCACGGACGACGGCGGGTTACGCCGGATCACTCCGTCGCCATCTGCTCGTGGCTGCCGCGTCCATCGGCCTGCCCGTCGCCCTTCAGGCGTGGACGCCATTCTGCCTGGACGCCGGCCCGCTGTTTGTGGCTCAGGGGCTCAGCTTGATCTGGCTGGTGCGCACCGAACTGCAACGTCGCGCCCAAGCCGTAGTGCAGGCGCGGGAAGCGCATCTGATGCAGCTGGCCGACCACATGCGCGAAAGCCGCGACAGTATCCGCATCGCCCACGACGAACTGGCTATCGCCAATGTGGCCCTCGATCACGCGCTCAAGGCGCGCACCGATTTCCTGGCCATGACCAGCCATGAGATCCGCACGCCGCTGAACGGCGTCATGGGTATGACCCAGGTGATCCTGGCCGACCGGAGCCTGCCCGATGGTCTGCGTGAAAAGGTCCGTCTGGTGCACGCTAGCGGCGAGACCATGGCCGCGCTTGTCGATGACCTTCTGGACGTCGCCAAGATGGAAAGCGGAACCATCTCGATCGTCAAGACGCAGATGGACCTCCACCGCCTCTTTGACGAAACCGTCGCGGTCTGGTCGGACAAGGCGCAGGTCAAGGGCCTGAGCCTTGTAGGCGAGCGGACTGCAGCGCCCGCCCTAATCGAAGAGGATGCGGGGCGGCTTCGCCAGATCCTGTTCAACCTCCTGGCCAATGCGATCAAGTTTACCGAGGCCGGGGAGGTTTCGGTGTCGGCCAGCGTCGCCAGCGGGTCTGACGGGGAACAGCTGGTCTTCACCGTCGCCGATACGGGCATCGGGATCGCGCCCGGCGAACTGGAGCGCATCTTTGAGCCCTTCACCCAGGTCGATGACAGCCGGACGCGCAAGTACGAAGGTACGGGCCTTGGCCTGGCTATCTCCCGGCGCCTGGCCGACGCCATGGGCGGAGAGCTCACCGTCGATAGTCAACTCGGTGTCGGCTCGCGGTTTACGGTCAAACTGCCACTGCACAGGGTCAGCGCAGTCTCCGGGGCCGCCACGCCAGCCGTATCGCTCGCTGCAGCCTCTGTCCTGCTCGTCGAAAGCAATCCTCTGGCGCGCGGCGTCCTCCGGGCGGCCCTGTCGGATCAGGTCGGAGCGCTCGAAATCGCGGACTCCTCGGCCCAGGCCCGCGCGGTTCTCGCCTCGCGCGGCTGCGACCTGCTGCTCATCGAAGGCAAGGTCCTTGCCCAGACCGACCATGACGCAGGCGACATCCTCAGTGCATTTGCCGGCGCTGCAGGCGCGGCCAAGATCGTCGTGATGTGGGGCGGCGACGCCACGGAGGGACTTCAGCTTCAAGAGGCCGGCGCCGATCTGGTCGTGCAAAAGCCGATCTCGGCCAGCGACCTCGTCGACCGGTTGAAGACGCTCTTCCCGTCTCATGATGTGGGTGGCCAAGGCGCGGATACGGATGAGGCCTCGCATCCGCCCCCGCGACGAAATGTCCACCCGCCCGCCATCCATGCGGAAGTTTGTGCGTTGTAGTCTGGTGGCTGGCGCGGCTCACTTGGATCAGCGCTCGTGCAACCCTGCGGAGACCGCGATGCGAGTTCTATTTGTTGATGACAACGCGATGAACCGGACGGTCGTCAAGAGCATGCTGGCCGCCGCCGAGGTTGAGATGGTCGAGGCCGCCGATGCCGAAATCGGCCTGGCCCTGGTCGAGGCCCAGCACTTCGACGTGATTTTGATGGACTATCGGATGCCCAGAATGGACGGCCTGGCGGCCATAGGGGCGATCCGGGCTCGCCCGGACTCCAAGGCGCGCTTGCCAATCATCATGGTCACCGCCGACGATGGCCCCGATTTGAGAAACCAGGCGATAGCCGCAGGCGCCGATGATCTCTTGCACAAGCCAATCCAGATGCAGCCGCTGTTTGACGCGATCGGTCAGATCCTGGCGCGCGGCGACGTCGGTGCGGGGATGCTCGTATAGATTAGCCACAACCGGTAGCGCAAAAAGTGCGGCCTCGGCGTGTGCCGCTGGAGATACGGTTCTTCGGGTAGCCTACGACGCGTCGACAGCGAAACGGCGCTGCGTGCAAATCCAGCCGTGACCTGCGAACGAATTGGGCCTTCGCCCGACGGGGTAGAACACGCGGTATCTCTTCGCCTCGTGGCGCGGCCAGCTTCTGGTGAAGGCGGATACCTCACCACTACGCCGGCCGTTCTTGGGTTGGTGGTGGTGGCGAACGAAACTCTCGGCATGTTCGCCACGGCGAGAATGATTGGAAAGGCTAGAGGGTTGCTGAGCGGCTTTCCCGCAGTGCGCGAGGCCTCGCAATAGTCCCGCAGCCGGCGCCAAAATGCTGTAAAGCTGTTATTTTTCAAGATTTTGACCCCACCTAACCGCACCGCCCAAAATTTGGCGGCCGCGCAGGACATTGTCGCCCCTGCAGGCAACGGGCGACATCGACGAGGTTTTTGACAACCTCGCGCTCAGATGAAAAAAATAGCATGAGTTCCATTCCCGGCCTTGGTGGAAACGGGCGATCTCGCGGCGCAAAGCCGAAGGCGCGACACGCCTTCCAGTCCGACCACGCTTCTCGAACACACCCTCGCAACCAACGGTGCGCGGGATCCGTCTCCATGCGCGGATGCCAGAGCAAGGATACCGCGAACTCGGGAATCGGAATGGGAAGGCTGAAGCTGACCAGCCCCTCTCGGAGGCCCCGCATATGGCGTTTTCGGGAGTTTGGCAGCCGTACCTATCGCCCTTCCTACAGGCGCGCCGTGATTTTTTCCTGCTCACGGCTGCATGAGGCGACGCTGGTTACGCAAGGCGAGCGTTACGATTTTTGCCGTTTTCTACAAGGAAGACGCCGCGCGTATCCGCCGTGAGAACGAGCAGTTTCTGGCGCCCTGCCCTGACCGGCCAATGGGTCAGTCGTTCTAGCGGGCAGGCAGCGCAGGAATGGCCTGAGCGCTAGACTGGAGCCAGGCACTACGAAGCAGCATCGCCTTCCAGCGCCGAGACGAAGCGATCACGCCAGGCAGCGACGTCGTCGCGGACGACACCCTCCATCAGCCTGGTCCAGCGCGCGATCCGCTCGCGACGGGGCATGGCCAGGGCCAACTCGAGCGCTTCGGAGGTCTCCTCCCGACTGAACGGATTGACGATCAGGGCGTCTTCCATCTGCTCGGCCGCGCCGGCATACCGCGACAGCACCAGGACCCCGGGGTCCTCGGGGTCCTGCGCCGCGACATATTCCTTGGCCACCAGGTTCATCCCGTCCCGCAACGGCGTGACCAGGCCCACGTGCGCCGCGCGATAGACGCCCGCCAGCTCGTCGCGTCGGTGGGTGCGGTTCACGTAGCGGATCGGCACCCAGTCGACCGTGGCATAGGCGCCGTTGATGCGCCCCGAAACGCCGTCCAGCCGTGCGCGGATTTCCTGATAGGCTTGGACCGCATCGCGGCTAGGCGTGGCGATCTGCAGCAGGAACACGCGCTCCGCCCAGTCCGGATGATCAGCCAGCATCTGCTCATAGGCCAGGAAGCGCTCTTCCAGGCCCTTGGAGTAGTCCAGGCGATCAACGCCGACGATCATCTTGCGGCCTGTCTGGCTGAGCCTGACACGATCGAACGTTGCCTTGGCCGCCTCGCCTTGCGCGAGCTCGGCGAAAGCGGTGGCCTCGATTCCAATCGGGAAGGCGCCAATGCGAGTGCGACGGCCGTTGGCTTCGATGACGCCATCGTCGATCACCAGTTCCAGTTCGCGGCCGACATAGTCGCTGAACGCCTCGAGGGCGTCGCGCGTCTGGAAGCCGACCAGATCATAGGCCAGCAGCGATTCCACCAGTTGCCGATGCTGGGGCAAGGTGGTCAGGAGCCGTCGCCCCGGCCACGGGATATGCAGGAAGAAGCCAATACGGTTGGTCACGCCAAGGCGGCGCAGCTCCTCGGCCAGCGGGATCAGGTGATAGTCATGGATCCAGACAAGGTCGCCAGGGCCGATCAAGGGCGCCAGCGTCTCGGCGAAGCGCCGGTTGACCCGCTGATAGCCTTCGCCAAACGAGCGTTCATAGGCCGCCAGGTCGGTGCGGGAGTGGAACAGCGGCCAAAGCGTACGATTGGCGTAGCCGTCGTAATATTCCTCGCGATCCTGCTCTTCCAGATCGACCAGGGCCACGGTCACCCCGCCGACCCTTTGCATCGAGATCTGGCCGGTAAAGGCGTCGGTGGTCTCGCCGCTCCAGCCAAACCAGACGCCGGAATATTCGCGCAGGGCGGCGGCCAGGGCCATGGCAAGCCCTCCGGCCGTGCCGACGCCGGCGTCGCTGGGCGGGTTCACCCGGTTGGAGACGACGATGAGCCGGCTCATGACACGGGCTCGGTGATCGCGGCCTCAAGCCAGTCGAGGACAGCGGGCACATCGGCCAGACGATAGCGCGCCATGGTCTGTCGGCCAGAACCGACCAGAATCCCATAGCCACCGGCCCCCGCGGCTGCCGCGAAGCCATCCTCGTCGGTCAGGTCATCGCCGACGAAGATCGGACGAGAGCCCTGAAACGGCCATTCCGCCATGAAGGCGCCGACAGCCTGACCCTTGTCCGCCCCGGCCGTGCGCAGTTCGGCGACCATGTCGCCTTCCTGCAGAACCAGACCAGTGGCGGCCTCAAGGCGGCGGGCAATCTCCCGAACTGCCTCGCAGGCTGAAGGGCAGGCCCGATAGTGTAGCGCCACGCTCAAGCCCTTCTCCTCGACAAGCAGTTCGGGCTGAGCGCGGGCCAGAGCCCGGAAGACCGCCACGGCCTCGTGCAGATCCGGATCAGCGGTGGCGATCACTTCGTGACCCAACACCGTACGCCGTTCCAGGCCATGGACGCCCGCGACGGCGCGTACGGCGTTCTCGGTGATGGTCGACACCTCGGCGAGGGTTCGACCGCTGACGATCGCCAGCCGCTGGTCAAGGCGCCCGGAGAGCAGGCGCAGGATGAAGTTGCGTCGAGGATCTGGGCCCACATCAGTGGGCCGGGCAACGATCGGCGCCAGTACGCCGTCGAGGTCGAGGAATAGCGCGCAGGCCGCCAGATCAAGCGGCGGGGGAGGAGGCAGCAAGTCTGGAAAGGCGAGAATCTGGGCCGTCATAGCGGACTCCATGGCTGCGCCCGAAAAACTTTCGGACGCGAGACGTCGATACGCCGACCAAGAATCGGTGACGGCGTCAGAGGCGACGGGATCAGCCGCCGCGGCGAATGGAGCGTGTCAGAGCCGGCGCGGCCGTGTGGTTCGGCCTAGCGGCGTGGCGCGGCGGGCGCGCGGAAGGCGAAACTCGCCCTGGCGGATCGGTGGTCTCATCTGTGGCCCCTTGCCCAATTCGGCGCCGTGCGCGGCGCGGTCTTTCTCCGGATTGATGGATCGGCCGTCGAAGGGACGGCGAACCTGTCGCACGATGCGACGTGAGCCAAAGCTCTGTCCAAGGCGGTGCGCCCCGAGTGGATGACCCTAGCAGGCTGAAGGCGAGCAAGACCGCGCCTCACGCGATAGTGACGCCGGTTTGACCGCCGCCCTGTCCCGGCAGGACGTGAAGATAGGGCCCGCGAACAGGCCGCATCTCCAGATCGTCCAACTGCAATTGGGATCCAGCGAAGGCGCCTGCCGCCACCATTACGGCGGCGCCGACCAAAACTGTCAGGATCTGTTTTCGCCGTCGCAACGCCGACATGCAGAGACTTCTGAAGGCCCGCGCCGGCGGAGCGTCAGCCTCGAGGCGGCAAACCTTCCAAACCAACATGACGGATAAATATCGTGAGACGATCTATTCGTCAAATGCCGCCGACTTCAGCCCTGCTTGCGACTCGGCCTTCGTGTTAGGCTTGTGGTTGGTCGCGAGCATCTCGCGCGTCCTTTTCGGATCTCATCGTGACGCCTGTCTCTCCGCCCTCACAGGATCCGACCGATGCCGGCGCCATCACCCAGGATGACTACCGCGCGCTCGGCGAATTTCGCCGCGCCATCCGCCAGTTCCTGGCCTTCAGCGAGCAGGGCGCGCGCGACCACGGCCTGACGGCCCAGCAGCATCAGGCCCTCCTGGCCATCAAGGCGCATGCCGGGCCGGGTCCGATCTCGATCGGCGATCTGGCCGAGAGCCTGCTGATCAAGAACCATAGCGCCGTCGAACTGGTCGCCCGCCTGGTCGAACGGGACCTGGTGACGCGCCGCGATTCAGACGCGGATCGGCGCCGGGTGGTGCTGGACCTGCGCCCCCGGGGGGCCGAGATCCTCGAAGGCATTTCCCGACGCAATCTGGGGCGACTGAATCAGGGTGCGGACATTCTGGAAAATATCATCGAGGCCGCGCGCCGCGCAGCCTCTTCGCGGGGCTAGCAAACCAAGGCTGGCGTCCGGGCGCTCCACAATCGGCCGGTGTAAGGGCGCCCCGTCGACTTGCCCTCCGAGCACCTGCCGGCCGGCAGGCAGTCATCCCGATCATCTCCCCTTCTGAACTCAGCCAGCGAAGCCTCACAACTTCGTCAGGTTGATGTGTCCTGAGGCCAAGTTAGATCGTGATACGATCTTTGTGGGTCGGCGTAACGACCCTGAAAAGTGGGGACGCAATGATTGATCATGACAAAGAGACGATCCTGCTCATCTGCGGTGATGAAACAGACGCCGCCACGATCATGACTAACCTTTACGAGGCTGATATTCGGGTGGTCGGTCCCATCCATACCGCCAGAATGGCCCTGGCGATGGCCGCCCAGACCAGCCCGACGCTGGCCTTGCTGGCCGGCCAGCCCACCGGAGAGCGCAAGGCTGCCGAACTAGCCCAAGCCATGATGTCTACCTGGGGCGTGCGCTCGATGCTGCTCAACCCCACCGAACATGACGCCCACGAGGCGTCCGACTGGCGCGCGTCCGAACACCAGGTCGCCCTGGTGCGCCGCGCCCTGACTCAGACCCTCCCCTCGATCTGACGTGAGGGGCCCTGCCCCGCCCCTGCCTGCTGTAGCGGCTGCGGTAATCGACGAGGATTGTACGCCGGCACATCCACCTTCCTGGCGGGCGCCCCGTCGGGAGCCCCGCCCCGTGACAGGCGTTGAACTGTGATGTCTTTATCTCTCGTTCGGCTTGCCGGCCTGCCATGGGTTCCCGCTTGGGCGCCGCCATGGGCCATCAGCTTGGCGCTCATTGTGCTCGCGATCGTCGTGGCGATCGCCGCACATCAGGCGGCCTCCCTCATCGTACGCCGTGGCTTGGCTAGCAGTGACGCCTTCTGGCCCGCGCTCGCGGTGCGGGCCAGAAGGCCGACACGGTTGGCGTTCATCGTCACCGCCCTGAGCGTAGCGGTCTCCACCGCGCCCTTTACGGAGACCCAGGCCGCCGGCGCCCGGCATGGACTTCTGATCCTGCTAATCCTGCTGCTGGGCTGGATCGTGATGACGGCGCTGGACATCGCCGCCGCCCTCTACCTGCGGCGCTTCCGGGTCGATGTCGAAGACAACCTTCTGGCCCGCAAGCATCTGACGCAGGTACGGATCCTTCGCCGGGCCAGCGCCGTCATCGTTGGCATCTTCACAATCTCCCTGGCCCTGATGACGATCCCGGGCGTGCGCCAGTGGGGCGTGAGCCTTCTGGCGGCGGGCGGGGCCGCCAGTCTGATCCTCGGCCTCGCCTTGCAGCCTCTGCTCACCAATCTGATCGCCGGCATCCAGATCGCCATCACCCAGCCCATCCGCATCGACGACGCCGTCATCGTCGAAAAGGAATGGGGCAATATCGAAGAGATCAACGCTACCTATGTGGTGGTGCGCCTGTGGGACTGGCGGCGGATGGTGCTGCCCCTGAGCTACTTCATCCAGACCCCGTTCCAGAACTGGACGCGGGAGTCAGCGGCGCTGATCGGTACGGTGATGCTCTATGTCGACCACGCCGCGCCGATCGATGCCCTGCGCGCAAAGCTGGAGGAGATCGCCAAGGCCTCAAGGCTATGGGATGGCAACGTGGTCAATCTGGCCGTTACCGACATCACGGCCCAGGTGCTGGAAGTGCGCTGCCTGGTCAGCGGCCGCAACGCGCCGACGGTCTTTGATCTTCGCTGCGAGGTACGGGAGAAGATGATGGCGTTCATCGCCGAAAACCTTCCCGACGCCCTGGCGCGTCAGCGCATAGGTTTGGCCGATGCCGTCTGACGGCCTCAGACGAGCGGACTTGGCAGTCAAGCTAGCTTCTCCAGGAGATAGAGGGCCTGAACGGTGCGTTGCGCCTTCAACCTGATGCGCCGAATGGCTCTCGTCACCGCCCACGACAGAGCGACGGCAATCATGATGATGGTTGCGCCGGAGACCACCCACCCAAGGTCAAAACCGATCAAGGTCGAACTTGTTCCGCGTAATCGCGCCGTGGGTGTGGCCGAATGATTGTCGCCAAGGCGCGAGGTCTCCCCGCTCGGCGGATTAGGCTGCCCCCTCCCCCGGGCCGGCGACGAGCGGCTTTCCCGCAATGCGTGAAGGCCCCGCAATAGTCCCGCAGCCGACGTCAAAAGCATGGAAGGCTGTTATTTTTCAGTACTTTAATTCCACCTCACCGCACCTTCCCAAAGCCTCCATATACTGACGCCGAGGTCAGCTCGGATGTGGATCCGTCTTCAGCGCTTGACGACGAGGGGCTGGGTCCAGGCAGTCTGCATTTCACCCGCTACCGAACCATTGGGATGGGGCAAGGTGGAGATCACCCGGGCGCGGACATAGAGTTCCTTGCCGGTCACGCGGTACTCCGCCTTGGGACCACTGACCCGCTTCAACACGGCGCCGATATCTGGGTTGTAGGTGTTGACGGTCTGGTGAGTGTGCTCGGTCTTTCCCTCATGCGCATGGGGCGTAACCACACCGCGGGACGCCAGATCGGTCTTGGCCAGCGTACCGACGAATTCGATGACGTACTCGGCGCCGGGCTGGGGCTCGACTTCTAGCGAAAGCGATCCTTCTCCAATATCGAGCGACTTCAAGGTTACGCCCGTGCTGGAGTAGAAGTCTCCCCGCTTCATGGCCTCGGCGATGGTGTTGGGCGTCAGACGGTCGGCCCGCACCATAACCCAGCCCCGGCCAGGGTTGGTCTCGCCCAGGCCCCAGGCGGTGTACTCATGGGCGTCATCGACAGCCATGCCATAGACGACAGTCTTGCCCAGCCGCCCCAGGCGGTGAGCCAGCACCACGTCCCACATGCGCTCCGTGGCGATGTGCAGCGCGTCACCGCGATTGTTGACCCTCGGATGGCCATTATAGATCTCGAAGAAGCCTTCACCGGCCTTGTGCTCGAGCTCGATCAGATCCTCGGCCTGGACCGCGTAGTGAAAGTTCGGGTGGTTCAGGTGGATCAGCATGGCCTGGCCGTGCCGGTGGGACTGTTCGGCCACGGCGTTCAGGTCGTTCTGCAGCACTTCGCGGACGCTCGCCCCGCCCCTCGGCTCGATCTTCTCGACCAGGTTCACGCCGTTCAGGTGCAGCGGCTGATTGTTGAACTTGTCCGTGATTTCCTCGCCTTTGACGAAGATGAAGCTCGACGGTTCTTCAAACAGGGTGCGGAAGTCGTCCAGGGTTTTGAGCTTGATCTCCTCGACGCCGTCGGTGGTTCGGCTGGCGACCCAATCGTCGCCGAACATGGCGCGATAGCCGGCCAGCGCCTGACGCGTGGCGTCACGCTTGATGGGGTACCACTTCTCCCCGGTCTGCATGGCGTTGTGGTCGCTGAAGACGAGAAAGTTGTAGTCCCGCTTCTTGTACCAGTCGGCGACGACCTCCGGCGGCGTGTCCCCGTCGCTCCACCAGCTGTGGGTGTGGGTATTGCCTTTCCACCAGCGGGTCTGCGCGCGGTAGCTGTCCTGCGCGGCCACCGGCGCGGCGAGGACGAGGGAGATCAGGGCGGAACAGAGGATGCGGCGCATGGCGAGGGGTCCTGCAGGGAGGCGCGAAAACGCGCGCCGCGGTGAGAGGGAGGCTTGTCGGGACGAATACGGCGGAGTGCCCGCCGCAGACGGCCGCATTACAAATCGCGGGTGCGCATTTCGATCGCGGTGCTGCAACGCGAGGCTGGGTCGGCCGGAGAATCCACCGTCCGGTAAGTGGCGACCCAATCACCTGATCCCACCGTTGAGCGGATATAGCCGCGCTTCGTCCCATCCACGTAGTCAACGTGAGGATTAAAGGACTTGGCGTCATCCAGAGCTCCCGCCCACGGACAGTTCGACGATACCGACGTGCCGCAGAAATTGTGCCCAACCCGAGCGGATCGGGCGTCAAAGGGTCGTTGATGGATTAGCATGGCGGCGGCCGCATGCCAATCGCCGCTGAGCACCACGGGGTTGGAAACCCCATCGGCCAGGGCGTCGATGATGCGCTGGCGCTGAACGCCATAACCGTCCCACTGGTCCATATTGACCTTCGGCGCCTCCGGAGGCGCATTGTAGCGGTAGGGCGCAAACCAGGTCTGCGAAGCCAGAACGTTGAAGGCGGCGTCCGAGCGCTTGAGGCTGTCCAGCAGCCAACGCTCCTGCTCGCCGCCGGTCATGGTCAGGGCGGGATCGTTCATCGCGTCGCAGGACGCATCCCCGGGGAAGCCCTGGCCACACGGCTGGTCGGAACGGAACTGCCGTGTGTCGAGCAGATGAACGAGCGCCGGGCCAAAGCGGAAGGCGCCATACATTGGCAAGCTGGCCTCCAGCCCGTTGATAGCCGGAGGTCGGTCTATCGGCATGTGCTCATAATAGGCTTTCAGGGCCGCCAGCTTGCGAACCTTGAACTCCAACAAGGTCTGCTGATCCGGGTCTTCCGGTATGTCCCCGGCCCAGTTGTTGTCGATCTCGTGATCGTCCATGGCGACGATCCAGGGCGCCGCTGCGTGTGCGGCCTGCAGGCTGGGATCGCTTTTGTAGAGGGCGTAGCGGTTGCGGTAGTCCCAGAGCGACTTGATTTCGGGGCTGTTGTGCAGGCGCACGGTTTCGGACGTGACGTCCCGGCCGCCCACCTTGCGCGTATTGACGCCCAGGCGGCCAATGCCGCCCTCGTAGATGTAGTCGCCCACATGGATCACGCAGTCGGGAGACCAATCTGCCATGTCGGCATAGGCGGCGAAGTGACCCGACTCCCAGGCATTGCAGCTGGCCAGAGCGAGCTTGGCCGCGCGATCTGCGGCGCTTGAGGTTCGCGTGCGGCCCACCGCGCTTTGCGCGTCGCCGACGCTGAACTGGTACCAGTACTCCCGGCCTGGCTGCAGCCCGTCGAGCGTGACGTGAACACTGTGAGCGTCAGCGTCCGAGGTCCAGGTGCGGCCCTCGCGAAACACCCGACGCTGCTCGGCGTCCTGCCAGACCGTCCAGCGAACCTCCGCCCGGCCCCGCGGCATGCCGCCCCCGCGAAGGGGATCGACCGCCAGGCGCGTCCAGAGGATCACGCTGTCGGCGCGCGGCGTACCCGAGGCGACACCGAGTGTGAACGGGTTGACGCCGGCGGCTGCGAACACGTCGCGCGGCGTCAAGAGCGGCAGGGCCATCAGGGCCAGAAGCGAATCGCGACGTGAGAGCATGAGAGTTCCCATCCATTCAAAGAACCAAAAGGTCCGAGGCGGGAGCGCCGCCTCGGACCGGGCGAGGCCTAGAACTTGGTCGCAACCGTAGCGTAGAAGCTGCGCGGCTTGCCCTCGAACGGGTAGCCGTAGAAGTAACGGTCGTCCTGGTTGGTGTATTCGCCGCGATTGAAAGCCGAGCCGTAGAAGTTATTCCCGAAGCCCCACCGCTCGGCGTACTTGGTGTCGAGCAGGTTGACGATCCGGAACTGGAGCCGGTGCTGCAGCTCGGCGCCGGCCAGGTAAGTGACCGTGGCATTGACGACCGTATAGTCGCCGAAGTTGTAGCGATAGCGCGGGACACCCGTATCCGCGCCGCGACCGTTGACGGCCGGCTTGGTGGTGCCGGCGATGGCCGGACCGCCGGTCGCATATTCAGGCCCCTGGAAGCGCGGCAGGACCTGGAACTTCAGGCGCTTGTCCTTCGAGGTCCAGTCGAGCGAGGCTGTGGCGAACCAAACCGGCGTTTCACTCAGTTGCACGCCCTTGCGCGAGCCGGCCGTTAGGGATGAGTCCTGGTTGGTGTAGCCGATATTGGCATGCCACTGCTCGCCAAGCCGAAGGTCGAACTCCGCCGTCCAGCCGTTGATCTGGTTGATCGCGCTGTTGTTGAAATAGGTATCGACCGGCACGTTGACGCCATTGTCGGTCACGATCAGCGGGCGGCCCGAGGTCGTCGAAATCCGGTTGGTGACCTCGGTCTTGAAGGCCCCGACCTCGGCAAACACCTGAGCGACGCCGAAGTCATGCGTGTAGCCGAACGCGGCGTTGTAGGTTTCCGTCTCTTCGGGCAACAGGTCAGCATTGCCGACAACGGTGAAGGCCGCCCCGGACACTGCCGTCGGCGGGCGCGGATTGTTGATGTAGAGCTCGTTGGTCTGCGGCAGGCTGTAGGACGTGCCGCCGTTGGCGCGCACATAATAGTCGGTCAGGAAAGGATGCTTGACCGCGAATTTCCAGATCGATTTTTTGTCGAAGGCGTCAGAGAAGTCGGTCCGTACCGCCAGCGAGATCTTGGTCTCGGGGCTGAAGGGCAGGGTCGGGTGAAGATCGACGAACAGGCCAGTGGTCGCCGAGTCATTGTTCGGCACAGCGAACCGGGCGTCTGAGTCGTCCTTGTAGGATACCCACTGGATACCGCCGACGGCCTCCAGATAGCGGTTGAACTTTATCGTGGCCCGGGCGGTGCTGCCCATTTCGACAAAGCCGCTCTTGAACTGGTTGCTCTTGCCAAAGCCATGCGCGAAGCGGGGCTCAACAGTACCCGTATAGGCGCCCAGGGGCACGGTGCGCGTCGACACCCCGGCCGCGTTGACGACGTTGGCTACGGGACAGCCGGCGCGAATGCGGCAAACGACGGGGTAGAGCTCGGCGTTCCAGAGTTGCGGATTGGAATAATAGGCCGAGGCTTCGGTCAGGATATTGTCGTTCCAGCGCTTACTGAACGAGGCGTCCATGATCGGGTAGCGCAGGGTGTTGGGCGAATACGACTCGCCCGACGGGAAAGGGTCCTGAAACCAGCTTTCGGTATAGATCGCGTTGGCGCGGAACTCGGTGTCATCGTCGATCTTCCACAGATACTTGATGCCGAGGTGGTTCTTGTTCAGCGGATAATCCTGCACGCCGCCCGAGAGGGCGACGTTGTCGGTGAACAGGGCCGGATCGAAGATCCGCGGGCCATCGGTGGCCAGCATCGACCCATAGACCATCAGCGAATGATTGCCGTCTTCGTCGAGCGGGAAGCTGTAATTGCCCCAGACTTCCCGGGTCTGGAATGAGCCGTAGGACACCCCGAAGTCACCCTTGCGCGTGCCATCGGGCTTCTTGGTGACGACATTGACGACGCCGATGCCGCCATTGGATCCAAAATAGAGGCTGTTACCGCCCCGGAACACTTCGATGTTCTCGACCATGTGGTTGTCGATGGTCGTGGCGCCCCAGATGTTCTCGAGCACCGGGCCGCGATCATAGAGCGGCACGCCGTCAACCGCCACCAGGGTGTCACGGTCGCCGCCGCCATCGAGGCGGATCGTATATTCGCCCTCGTCCGGCGAGTAGCCGATGTTGACGCCCTTGACGAGGAACTGCACCGCCTCGGCGAAATTGATCGCGCCGCTCTGCTCAACGCGCTCGCCGCTGATCACCTGCACGTCGGTGCCGTACTGGGCTAGTTCTTCAGCTACGACCGTAGCCTGGGCGCCCTTGCGCTCCCCCTTCACCGTGACGGCGGAAACCTGGTTTTCAGTCGAAGACACGGGCTGAGCCGTACCGGTTCTTGCGACAGCCGCATCCTGGGCCAGCGCCAGGCCTGGTATCGCGCTAGACAGAAGGAGCAGCGGCAATAAGCGCGCCCCGATTTTTTTGCCCTTAAGTCCCGCCATGATGTGCCCCTTGTGTCACTGAAGGATTTTCAGTTTCGACATGATTATCGAGACAGACGGCACGCCTCGGCTGCGCCAAACCCCTCATTTTTGGAAAACTAGGCGCGCCTAATGACGAAACGATGAAAACTTTGTGGGATGTTAATGAACATATTTCAATTCTTTGGCGTGCGTGTATGAGGGCCATCCACCCCACCTTCTAAGGGCTGCGGACCCATGACTCGAACTCCCTTGCGCCTCACGCCCGTCGCGATCCCGCCGCCCGCCCCCAATCCCAAGGGCATGGTGCAGAGCGCTGCGGGGATCCTGCTGGACTGGGATGGGTGCGTGGCGCACGACGATATTCCGCATGTAGCGGGACTGGCCTTTCTCCGCCGCTACGCCGACAAGATCGCGATCGTCTCCAACAGCTCAACCCTTTGGCCAAGCGACATCCAGGAGGTTCTGGCAGGCTTGGGAGTCGTCCTTCCGACCGAACGGATCGTTCTGGCGGGACACCACGCCCTGCTGCTCGCCGCACAGCGGGGACTGACCACGACAGTGCTTGGGACGCCGCACATGAGAGCGCTGGCGCGACAGCTTGGGGTTCGCCAGGTGACCATGGACCCCGACCTCATTGTCCTGCTGCGCGACACCCGGTTCACTTATTCGAGGCTGAAATTCGCGATCAACGCCCTGGCGAGCGGCGCGCGCCTCATCGTCGCCAACCCCGACCTCACCCACCCAGGCCCCAAGGGGACATTGGCCCCCGAGACCGGCGCCCTGCTGGCCGCGCTTGGCGCCTGCGTACCTCTGGACAGGATTTCAGTCGAGGTGCTCGGCAAGCCCTATCCCCACATGTTCCAGACGGCCTGCGGCGCGCTTGGCCTTCAACCGTCCCAGGTGCTGATGATTGGCGACAATCCGCTCACGGATATCGAAGGGGCCCGACAGCTCGGCATTCCGGCCCTGCTGGTCAGTCCGGGTTCGGCGCTCGGCCTGGAGCAGCTCTGCTGACCGGGCGCTGGCTCAGAACCGCTTGAGCGAGAGCACGTCAAAGGTCTCCCGCAGGGTGGTGGTCGCGCGTTCGTAGTCGGCCAGGGCCAGCGCCGCGATCAGCGTATCGATCACGCACAGCTGCGCAATTCGGCTCGTCATGGCTTCAGTGCGAAACATCGTCTCCCGGGCCATGGTGAAAAGCGTCACGTCGGCGTGTGACTGGATGGGCGACCGCGCATAGTTGGTGAGGGCGATCGTCGTGGCGCCGGCTTCCTTGGCGAGTTGCGTCGCCACCACAGTCTCATGCGTGGATCCCGTGTGTGAGATCGTCAGCACGGCGACGTCAGGCCCAGTGCGCGAGGCGCTGATCGCCTGGATGTGGCTGTCCGTGACCGCTTTGGCGTCCAGCCCGATGCGGAGCATCCGGTAGTGGGCGTCTTCGGCGATCGGGGCCGAAGATCCGATGCCATAGATTTCTATTCGCTTGGCCTTGCGGATCGCCTCAACGGCTGCGGCGACGGACTTGGGATCAAGTACGCTCATCGAGTCTCGCAGGGCCTGGATCCCGGCGTGGAACATCTTGCGGCAGATCGTCTCGACATCGTCGGTTCTGGCCAGATCCTCCTGAATATACTGCACTGGCTGTACGACAGCCTGGGCAAGCGAGAGCTTCAGCTGTTGAAACCCTGAAAGTCCAAGGTTCTGGCAGAAGTTGACCACGCTGCCCTGGCTCGATCCGGTCTGTTCGGAGAGCTCCGTAACCGACATCCGCATGACGGCGTCCGGCTGACTTAATATGAAGTCGGCGATCAGCCGGGAGGTGGGCCCCAGGGTTTTGTAAGTCGACTGGATACGGGCGATCACGTTGTGGACCGGCGTATGGCCGGTGCTTCGCGGCCGCGACTTCGCTGGATTAGGCCTTTGGTCGGACACGGATGCCTGCTTTCAACCAAGTAGGGGTCACATCGATAGGATGGCTACATCGCGCGGCGAGAGTATTCGACCTAGGCGAGTCGCCCCGGTCCGTCTTGCACGGGATCCATATCAAAAGATCCGATCACTATGACTCCCGGAAGGACGGGTATGAAATATACTCATTCTCAGAAATTTCAAATCTGAGAAAGCTTCACGGGGGCGTCACAAGCGTGCGTTAAGGCTGTGACCGGCTCAGCCGGCCCTGGAGTACTAGCATGCGACGCTTGATATTGGTGCTCCTTCTGTTGGCCCTGGCGCCCACCGCAGCCACGGCAACCCAACGGCCGCTGAACGTGATCCTGATCCCCGCCGACGGCGGTACCGAAGCCGGCACAAAGGCCGACTATCAGCCGCTGTTCAACGCCATCTCGCGCATGAGCGGACTGCGATTCGATATACGGGTGGGCCAATCCTACGGCGCTGTAGTCGAGGCCCTCTGCAACGGCACAGCCGACATCGCGTTCGTGGGACCGGTGACCTATATCCAGGCCAACAAGCGTCGGTGCGCCGAACTGCTGGCCGTCGCGGTCGAGAAGGGTCAGTCGATCTACTATGCCGGCCTGTTCACCCGGGCCGGTTCCCCGATCACCTCTGTCAAGGGCCTCAAAGGCAAGCGTGTCGCGTTCGGCGATGTGAACTCTACCTCATCCTTCGTCTACCCGATGGCGATGGTCCTGGATGCGGGGCTTGATCCTGTCCGCGATCTCAAGGACGTTCGTATGACCGGAAGCCACGCCAACAGCCTCGCGGCGCTCACCCAAGGCCAAGTCGACGTCGCCGCCCTTTCGTTCGACTCCTTCGACAAGGCGGTCCGCCAAGGCGCGGTCAAGGCCAATGGCGTGAAGGTGTTGGCGCGCAGCGACGCCATCCCGTATCCGCCGATCATCATGAACGCCAGGCTGGCCGCGCCGCTGAAGGCCAGGTTGAAGCTGGCCTTCAAGACTGTCCACTCGGCCCCGGGTGTGACGCCGGAGATGATCCGCGGCTATGGCGGCGGAAAGGTGGACCGGTATGACTCCGACTTCCCCGCCACCAGGTTCAATGTGGCGGCGGGAAAGATGAGCCGGCTGACCGACGAGCTGAAAGGCGAGATCCTCAAGAAATCGGCGCAGCGTTAGCCGCGATGATCGATATCGAAGACGTGCATGTGCGCTATCCGGACGGCTGCGTCGCGCTGGCCGGCGTCAGCTTCCGCGTACCGAAGGGACAGTTCTGCGTGATCCTCGGGCCCTCCGGGTCAGGGAAGTCCACCCTTCTGCGCACCGTCAACGGCCTGGTGACACCAACCACCGGCCAGATCGCGGTAGGCGGCGTTACGGTCGAGCGAAAGACCCTGCCCCTCCTGCGCCCGACCATCGGCATGATTCACCAGCACTTCGGGCTGGTGGACCGACTGTCGGCGGCCACCAACATCATCTCCGGCGCACTGCCGGCGATCTCTCTTGCGCGGGCGGCCCTTGGCCTTTTCCCCGAGCGCCATCGTCGCAAGACCTGCGAATTGATGGCGGCGGTCGGGCTGGGACCCGAGCACCTGCGGCGCCGGGTGAGGGACATGTCGGGCGGGCAGCAACAGCGGGTCGGAATCGCCCGAGCCTTCATGCTCGACCCCAGCGTCATACTGGCCGACGAGCCGGTGGCCAGCCTCGACCCCAAGATCAGCGCCGAAGTGCTCCGCCTTCTGAGGGATCAGGCCAAATCCCGGGGAGCCACGGTTCTGTGCAGCCTTCACCAGATCGACCTGGCCCGCGCCTTTGCGGATCGGATCATCGCCCTGGGCGGCGGCCGCGTCGTGTTCGACGGAGCGCCGGACCAGCTATCCACATCCCATCTCGCCAGGATTTATGGCGCGGCGCCCCTGTCCAACGCGATGTCTGACTTCACGCGCGAGCCGGAGCCTGTGTCGTGACCCCACCCTCCTCCCAAGCCCCGCCAGCCGACTGGCGATTTTCACCGCCTTATGATGCGCGCAGACTCGCACTCGCGCTGATCGCCGTCCTGGTTCTGCTGTTCACGGGTGCGCGGGTCGAGATCGACCGGATGCTGGCCCTGTCGGCGGACGGCATGCTGGCGACGGTGGGCTTGAAAGATGACTCCCAGGTCGCGAAGGGCTTCGCGACCATTGGTCATCAGATGTTCCCGCTGGTGATCGCGGAGCGCACCGAAACCAGTCGCATCGAGAATTTCGACCCCGAGCACCTTCCGCCCCTGGCCCGCCTGGAGACGGTCGAGAGTCAGGTGGAGACGCTTAATCCAGACACGCTCCAGACCGACTACTCCATCGAGCGCTCCCAGTACCTGGTCGAGCCCTTTGGCTATCTGAGTCATGTCGCCCTGAAACTGATCGAGACTCTCGAAATTGCGCTTTGGGGAACTGTGCTGGCGGTCATTCTCGCCGTGCCGCTAGCGATCCTGGGGGCTCGAAACCTGACGCCGCATCCCGTGGCCCGCGTGGCCGCCCGTACGGTGGTCAGCTTCTTCCGGTCGATTCCAGAGTTGATCAGCGCGTTGTTTCTCGTTCTGGCCTATGGATTCGGCCCGATCGCCGGCGTCCTTGCGCTAGCGTTTCACGCCGCCGGCTTCCTTGGGAAGTTCTACGCCGAAGACATAGAAAACACTGACCCACGGGCCCAGGAAGCGCTCGGCGCCATCGGTGCGGGCCGGCTGAAGGTTCTGATCTATGCGATCCTGCCGCAGGTGGCGCCGCAATACATCGCCTATACCCTCTATGTCCTCGACCGGAACGTGCGCATGGCCACCGTCATCGGCCTGGTTGGCGCCGGCGGTATCGGCCAGGAGCTAAAGGGCCGCTACGACATGTACAACTACGGCCATGTCGCGACGATCCTGCTCGCGATTTTCCTGCTGGTCGTTGCGCTTGACCAGCTATCGATCCGGCTCCGCCAGCGCATGCTGAACTAGGGCTGGCGGCCAGGGCTTTTCAAGACCACCAGCCGCGAGGCTACCGCTCCCTCGTCGGTGAGCGCGTACAGGTCGAAGCCGAAGCGGCCATTCGACTCAAGAAGCAAAATCCTGCGGGATTTGGCGACCAATTGCCTTGGCCCCATAAGTCGCTCGCTTTACGCAGGACCGTTGCGGCTAAGCCGTGCCTACCAACGGCGCGGGAAGCCATCCGGTCGAGGGGATGCTGCGGATTACCCGTGGAAACGGGGGTGGCGGAGACGGAGGGATTCGAACCCTCGATACCCTTTTGGGGTATGCCGCTTTAGCAAAGCGGTGCCTTCAGCCTCTCGGCCACGTCTCCTCCTGAGAGGGAGCGGCTGGATAGCCTGTTCGCAGCGACATGACAATCACGCGGAAGCGGAAATCGGTGCGTTAACGCGAAGCTTAGACGCCGACGCTAGGTTGAACGCTGGTTTACCGGTTCAGAGCCCATGTCGCCCGTCATCACACGTGATCTCCAGGATTCGACCGCCGTGAACCCGGGCTTCGCGTCCGATCCGGAAGACTCCGCCGCACCGGCGCGCGACAGGTCGATTCGCCGCTCGCCGTCCAGCGCGCGCCGTGGGCCTTTCCGCCCCGAACAGCTGGTTCCAGCGCGCGCCCGCATCGAGGCCCGCGCCTTGGCGCGTGCCTTTCGCGGCATGGACGCCATCGCGATAGCCGGCTTCTGCGCGGTGATTTTCGCGCTTCAGTCCCAGCGCTCGGGAGAGGCCCTGGCTGCCCTGAACGCTGGAGCAGCGCTGACAGCAGGTTTCCTGGCGCTGCACCTGTCACTTCGCGCGCTCGACGCTTACGTCTTCGCGCGCAGGGAGCCTCTGCCGCGCCATCTGCTGCGTGTCGTTGCTGCTTTCGGCGCCGCGGCGACGGTGGTTCTGGGGGTCAACACCGTGTGGCCCGCCCTGCCCAACACCACGTCGTTTCCCGTCCTCGCCTTTATGGCCCTCGCGCCCCTGATGGTCGCCCTGCACACACTATGGTGGAACCTGATCGCTCTTGGCCGCCGCCAGGGTCGACTGACCCCCAACATCGTCGTGGTCGGCGCCACCGCCAACGCCCAACACCTTATCGAGGCCGCTCTGCGGACAGGCGAGATCAATGTCCTGGGCATCTTCGACGACCGTCTGGATCGCGCGCCCGAAAACCTGCTGGGTGTGCCCGTTTTGGGCGATACCTCGGCCCTGATCGATCACCGCATCATGCCCTGTGTCGACCGCGTCGTGATTGCGGTCAGCTCAACAGCGCAGGGACGTGTTCGGCAATTGGTCGACAAGCTGGACGTCCTGCCCAACCCGATCAGCCTGTTTGTCGATGTCGGCCGAGACGCCGACAGCGACGCCGCGATCTCGAGAATCGCTGACGCCGCTCTCGCCGACCTGAGCGGCACGCCGGCCAATGCCCGCAAGGCTTTCGTCAAGCGCCTGCAGGATGTGATCATCGGAGTTCCGCTCGATGCGCCACGAAATGGCCGACGCCAGGGCCGCACGCCAGATCAGCGCCAATGATGACCGCGTCACCAAGGTTGGCAAATTCATCCGCAAGACCAGCCTCGATGAGCTACCGCAACTGTTCAATGTGCTACGCGGCGAGATGTCGATCGTGGGCCCCCGTCCGCACGCCGTGGGTATGAGAACTGGCGACGTCGAGTCCGCCAAGCTGGTCGAGCAATACGCCCACCGCCACCGCATGAAGCCTGGTGTTACGGGTTGGGCCGCAATCAACGGCTCGCGCGGCCCGGTCGACACCCCGGAACTGGTGCGCGAGCGCGTCGCGCTGGATGTCGACTATATCGAGCGCCAGTCTTTCTGGCTGGACCTCTACATCATCGTCATGACCATCCCCTGCCTTCGCGGCGTCCTCGGCTATCTGCCGGTCAATATCGCCCAGGGCGTGGTGGGCCTGCTGACCATCGTTCTGTTCACGCGGGTTCTGACACCCGAGGAATACGGCGCCTACGCCCTGGCCTTCTCAGCCCTTAGCCTGACCCAGACCGTCCTGCTGACCTGGTCGGAAGCGGCCATGGCGCGCTTCTTTGCGGCGCGCGAGGAGGACGGCCGCCTGCCGGATCACTTCGCCACCCTCTATCGGCTGTGGGGCGCCTGCGCCCTGGCGACGCCCGTCATCGCCGCCATCGTCCTGTACGTCCTGCCCCTCGATCCGCCGATGAAAGTGGCTCTGGCCGCGGCCTTCGCGGCCGTGATCGTCAAGAGTTTGACCAAGCTGTCCCAGGAGCGGCGACGCGCGGCGGGCGAGGTTTCAGGCGCGGCGCTGCTGGACGTCGTCCAGACCGTCGGCGGGTTCGCGCTGGGCTTGATCCTGGCCCTCGTCGGTCTGGGCGGAGCCGCACCTCTGCTGGGCATGGGCGCCATCTCGCTATTGTGCCTGGTATTCGTTCTGCCGACCGACCTGGGACGCATGCGGGGCGGCCGGTTCGACCGCGCCATGGCCCGCGACTACGCGACCTACGGCGTGCCGGTGGCTCTGTCGCTGATCCTGGCCCTGGTACTGTCGACCACCGACCGCTTCCTGCTGGCGGCCTATCTGGGTGAAGCGACCGTAGGCGTCTATCACGCCGGCTATTCTCTCGGCAGCCGCACCCTGGACGTTGTGTTCATCTGGCTGGGCATGGCGGGCGGACCGGCCCTGGTCTCGGCCCTGGAGCGCGGCGGCCCGACCGCCCTGAAAGACGCCGCCCGCGAGCAAGCCGCGTTCATGGCCCTGCTGACCCTTCCCGCCGCCACTGGCCTGGCCCTGGTCGCCCCCTCCCTGGTCGAGCTGATGGTCGGCGAGTCGCTGCGCGCCGGCGCGGTTAAGGTTGTGCCGTGGATCGCCGCCAGCGGCTGGCTGTCTGGTGTGACGACCTACTATCTGCTCCAGGCCTTCACCCTGGGTCGCCGCACGCCGATGCTGATCGCAGCGATGGCGATCCCCGCCCTGGCCAACCTGGTCCTCAACCTGCTTCTGATCCCCAGGTTCGGGCTGGACGGCGCGCTGTGGGCGACAACGGCCAGCTACGGCGTCGGGGCTGTGGCCGCGTGGGCCTTGGGCCGTCGCGCCCAGTGCCTGCCAATCCCGTGGGACACCCTGGCCAAGGCCGGCGGCGCCTGCGTCCTGATGGCAGCTGCTGTGCTGATCCTCCCCTCGCCCGGCGGAATTCTTGAGCTGATCCTGAAAGCTTCGGTCGGCGCCGCTGTCTACGGCGGCGTGGTGCTGGGACTCAATGTAGACGGTCTGCGCGGCAAGCTCTCCGGCCTTGCCAGGCGAAAGGCGCGTCCAGCATGACCTCCAGGCCGAGCGAGATCATCATCGACAACGCCGCATGGGCGAGCGCCGCGCCGCGTCTGTCGGTGCTGATCCCGACTCATCGCGACGATCCCTCGGCCCTGCTCAGGGCGCTGGACGATCCGATGGCGCTCGCCGAGATCATCGTGCTGGACGATGGCAGCGGCGACGACGCCCTGGCCAAGCGTATCGCCGGCCGGATCGAGCGCCTGCGCCTGCCTGCGCGGTTCATCCGCCTGGCCTCGAACGAGGGCCGCGCCAAGGGGCGCAATCGCCTGGCCAGCCATGCGCGCGCCGGCCACTTTCTGTTCCTCGACAGCGACATGCTGCCCGATCCTGAGAATTTTCTGGCTCGCTGGGCGGCCTTGGCAGAGGGGGAGAACACCCCCATCGCCTTTGGCGGCTTCACCCTGGAGCAGACGCCCCTGCGACCCGAGCACGCCCTGCACCGGGCCATGGCGCTGAAGAGCGACTGCACCCCGGCGCCCGAGCGCGCCAAGTCACCCGAAAAGCACGTCTTCACCTCCAACCTGCTGGTTCGTCGTGACATCTTCGAGACCGTCGCATTCGACGAGGGCTTTACCGGCTGGGGCTGGGAGGATGTCGAGTGGGCCATGCGCGTGGGCCGTCAGCACCCGATCCTGCACATCGACAATTCAGCCACCCATCTGGGCCTCGACACCGCTCCGGCCATGGCCGCCAAATACGAGCAGTCAGCCGCCAACTTCGCACGGGTGGTCAGCGCGCACCGCGACATCGTCAGCACGTATCCGAGCTACAGGGTCGCCAAGATCCTGAAGTCTTTCCCGGCGCGCGACATCTGGCGCCCAATGTTGAAGTCGTTCGCCCTCAATGAAGCTGCGCCGACGTCGTTGCGCGCTTTCGCCATGCGGCTTTACCGGGCCGCCCTCTATTGCGAGGCCGTCTGATGCAAGTGTCCCACGACAAGGTCGACGCCTACGAGCCGGACCGGACCCTGAAGGGCAAGCTGCGTCGCCGGCTGATCCGCCTGGCTCACCGCCGGCCAGCTCGCGTGAAGCTGGAGCGGCCCATGGTGTCATTCAGCTTCGATGATGCGCCGGCCACAGCCTGCGAAGCCGGAGCCAGGGTGCTGGAAGCGCGCGGCCTGCGTGGCACCTACTATTTCGCAGGGGGACTGACGGGTCGCGACGGCCCCATGGGTCGCTTCGCGACGGGCGAGGACGCGGCGCGTTTGCACGCCGCTGGTCACGAGATCGGCTGCCACACTTTTTCGCACCTGGATTGCGGTCAATCCTCGCGGGAAGCCACCCTCGCCGACATCAACCAGAACGCTTCGGCGCTTAAGTCCTGGGGCGCGGGCGAGCCGGTCAGCTTCGCCTACCCCTATGGTGATGTCGGCGCGGCGGCGAAGACGCTGCTGGCTGGGCGCTTCAAGACCGTGCGCGCCCTGCACCACGGGCTGGTCGCCAATGGCGCGGACCTGAACCAGGCGCCAGCCGTCGGGATCGAGGGCGAGGATGGTGAGGCTGTCGCGTTGAAGTGGCTGGATCGCGCTCACGCCCGCAAAGCGTGGCTGATCCTCTACACCCACGATGTGGCGACGGCGCCCTCCCAGTGGGGCTGTTCGGTTGAAGTGCTGGAGCGGCTGGTGGATGGCGCGATGAACGCCGGCTTCGACGTGGTCACCGTCGCCGAGGGCGCGCGCCGGATCGGGCTTTAGCCCTTCACAGCGTCGCGCTTCTGAAACAGGCGTATGTCCGAGTCTGGCCCATCGCTGCGGCCGCCGAACAAGCCGATCCAGAAATGCCAGTAGTCGCGCAGCATGTCGCGCGGCACGAACAGGCCGTGGTTGTAGGGCGTATCCACCCCGATCGGGATCGAGGCGTCGGCGTCGCCGTACCAGGTGCCAAACAGCCGGTCCCAGATCGGCGCGACGGCGAAGTGGCCAGTCGGATGGCTCATGTCCAGCTTGTGGTGCAGACGGTGATGGTTTGGCGACTGGATCACCCAGCGGCCGATCCAACCCCAGTTCGCATCGATCTTGGAGTGAATCAGAAAGCCAATTCCGACCACCAAGACGTTGACATAGATCATCACGTCGGCCGGGGCGCCGAGAATGGCCATCGGCAGGTTGACCACGAAGAGCCCTGTAAAGGCTGCGGGATGCTGGCGGCCTGCGGTAATGACCCCGAAGTCCGACGCCGAGTGGTGATAGCGATGCAGCGGCCAGAAGCGGGGCGTGTGGTCCAGCCTGTGGGTCCAGTAATCGAAGAAGGTGT
This sequence comes from Caulobacter sp. 32-67-35, assembly GCA_002280875.1. Classification (GTDB taxonomy): domain Bacteria; phylum Pseudomonadota; class Alphaproteobacteria; order Caulobacterales; family Caulobacteraceae; genus Caulobacter. The sequence goes on from NCEV01000010.1 coordinate 37,161, forward strand.
AGACGAGGAAATAGAACACGACCTGCAGAAGCAGCGGCATCGGAGCGGGACCGATGGACAGTCCCGTCGTTGTCTTCAGCCAATCATGGATCCAGGCCCCGGAAATCATCGAGGCCCCGAGCATCATGATCCGACCAAAGATGTCGAGGACACGCGCCTGACCCAGGAAGAAGCAGGCAAGATCGGTTTTCAGCGAGGCGGTCGGCGCGAAGATCAGTTGGCGCGCCGAGCTTTTGGACCAGCCGACGACGACAGCCTCGATCCACAGGGCTGATGGCAGCAACAGGAAAATCAGGGCGGTATTGTTGATGTGTTCGTGCGCCGACTCCGTGTCGAGCGTACGGCCAAACACCGTGAAGGACACATGGGCTGGAACAACCTGCAAGACCACCCACCAGGCCGCGCCCATGGCGGCGACATAGGCCAGGAAGCTCAGGATGACGGCTATGCGCGCAAAGCTGACGCGCGGGGATTTTTCGTCTGACGCTGGCGCGAAGATCCGCGCAGGCTGATCCGGCTCCGCCTGAAGTGCTGCAGGTTTCACTTAAGAGGCTCCGCCTTCTGTGACGCTTGAAGTCAGCAGAGCTAGCTCTAGGTCAGGCGCGTTAAAAACTTCGTTCGGCGAAACGGTTAACGGCGTTCCTGTTCCCGGTCCGAGAAGGCCAGTTTGGCGGCGAAGGCCACGAACAGAGCCCAGCGGAAGTCATTGTAGACGACGGCGATACTCTCGGTCAGCGACACCAGAGTGTAGACCACCAGAAACGGGAAGACGAGCAAGGCGCCGCGGTCGCGAAACACCGCGATGATCGCCAGGGCCAGGGTCTGAAGATAGAAGAGCCCCCAGGCAGCCAGGCCAATAATGCCCATGCCCAGCCATTGCTCGATCCAGGAATTGTGCGCGTGGTGCGCCTGGAAGCCTGCGTCCTTGGTAATCCAGGCGAACGGCCCCCAGCCGGACTTGTTGTCCCAGACGGCGGCATAGCCATAGCCGGTCCAGGGTCGCAGCTCGATCTGACGCATCGCGGCGCTCCAGATCTCGGTCCGGCCGGTGAGCGTGGCGTCCTTGCCCAGCAAGGCAAAGAAGACATCCGAAGCGACAAGCAGGAAGCCGCCAAGCAAAACCGCGCCGGTCACCCCGGTCCAGGTGATGGCCGCTCCCGCAGCGGGGCTGCGCCGGGCGATCAGCACAAAGGCCAGGGCGGCGGCCCCAACCAGTAGCGAAGCCAGGGAGGTCTTGGACGTCGACATCAGCACCAGCACTAGCGCCAGCCCCGCAAACGGCCACCAGAGCTTGGCGCGCTGCGGGTTCAGCAGCGCCGCGGCCGACAGCAGGCAGAAGCCCAGCGCCATAAGGCCGCCCAGACCGTTCTTCTCCATCCACAACCCGCGCCAGGCGCCCGGGAAAAGTTCCGTCATGACGCCGATCGAGGGCACTGCCAGAGCCGCCACGAAGCTGCCGACGATCAGGACGATAAAGGTGGCCCCCACCACCTCGGCCAGCTCGGCCCACTTGTAGCGCGCGGCCAGGGCCAGCCCGCCCAGAGTGGTGCACGTCACCGCGAAGGCGCGCCGCGTGGTGACGTCGGGCGCGATCGACCATGCGGTCGAACCGATTACGACCAGCATCAGGATGATCAGTAGCGGCTGGCGGAGCAGGACGCGGAACATGTTTCGCGGATTGAGCGCGATCAGGAGGAAGCCGACGGCATAGGCGGGGAGATAGGCCACGCGCATGAAGCCCGCCGCGGACTCGTCGGCGTTCTCGCCAAACAGGGGCAGCGCCCAGCCGCCGCTGTAGAGCAGCAGCATGGCGACCGAGGCGCAGAAGATCGCGATCTGGGGCAGGAGGAGCGGCGCCCTCCCCGGCGGCGTCACGGGAGGATCGCCCGCAGGAACGCCGGCGGCTCCACCGAAACCTGATTGAAGAACACACCGGCACAACGACCACCCGCCGTGGCGAGGGCATCGCGTAGCTGTGCCGGCGGCTTAACGTCCGGCTGCTGGGCAGACACCACCATGACCGTCTGATCCATATGCTGAGCGACCGTCAGGGCTGCCTGGGACCGATCCGTCGACGGACTGTCAACAATGATCACCTCGGCGTGGCGGCGCAGCGCCTGCCAGTATTCCGCCCCCGGGATGATGTGGACCTTCTGGCGTCCGCGCAGGGCGTCGCGATTGAAGCGGGTCACCCAGAGGCGCGACCCGCCCACGCTGTGCGCGGCCAGATACTTGGCGTCGGGCCAGACGCCGCCATCGGGCCGAGGCGCCGGCGGCTGCACCGTGAAGAAGGCCGAGCCATCGGGGGATGCAGCCACGGCGGGGCCCAGAATACCGAAACGCTCGGGGTTCATGGCGATGGTCTGGAATTGCGAGGACGTCGCCAGGTCCATGTCGACCAGCCAGGTCTTACGGCCAGCGCGCGTGGCGGTGAACCGGGCCAGTTCGCGGGCGATGGTCGAGGTCCCCTCGCCTCTTCGGGCGGCGACCACCTGGATGACGTGCGGACGCCCAGGCGCTGGCGCGCCCAGTGAGCTCCACAACTCCGCCATCTCGGCGTTCAAATCCACCATCCGTCGAATCGCCGCGCGTTCAGGGCCTACAAACTAACGTCATTCCCCTGGCGCGCGAAAGGCGACCAAAGCACTCACCAGACGGGGCTCAACGCCTAGGCTGCGTGCTTGTAGCCAGCGGTGGCGAGCACAGGCAGATTCAGGGTCCGCGCGGCTGAGGCTGGGGTCTGCAAGCCGGGGCGCAGGAACATCCGAACCAAACCGGCGCAAAGGGCGGTAAAGGCGGCGAACATGATCGTCAGGGCCAGGATCGGCTTTTTCAGGCTCTTGCCTTGCGACGGCGCGACGGCGCGCTGGACGATGCGGATATTGTCGCTGCTCTCCGACGACATCCGGCGCTGGGCCTCGTCCTGCTGTTCCTTGACGGTGAAGTCGCGAACGTTGGAGGTCAGCACATCGCGGTCGCGGGTCAGCTGGTTGAACTGTGGCTCCAGCTCGGCCAGGCGCAGCAGGCGCTGGTTGACGTCGGCGACCTGCTGGACGGCGGTCGCCTGGGACTCGCGTAGCGCCGCGACTTCGGCGGCGAGATCGTTGCGCGAGGTCTGCAGGGTTTGCCAGATCGGGTTGGGACCACTGCGGCGCGCGCCTTCGCCCGTGGTGCGACCGGCGGAGATGCCCGGTCTCGGCCGGCGTGCGCGCCAACTCGGCCTCGACTGACGCCAGACGAGCGACGCGATCCTGAAGCTGGGCCTCGATGGAATATTTCTGCTGCTCGACTTGGGTCTGCAGTTGGGTCAGCGTGGTCTTCTGCGACGTGAAATCGCCGATGTCGTTGGTCGTCAGAAACGACTGATAGCTGGAGTCGGTCTCCTCAAGCTTTTGCTCGAAGATGTCCTTCTGCCGCTGCAGCACGCGATCGTCGCCGCCGATTAGCAGGCCCCGGCGATAGGTCAGATATTCCTCGAGCAGAGTGTTGAGGACCTTCTCGGCCATCTCGGGATGTTCGTTCTGATACGACAGCCGAATGATCGAATTGTCTGGCGCGGTCTGGATGTCGAGATTGCGCGCGATGGAGTCGCGGCCCAGAGCGATCAGCTTGCGCTTACCTTCGGGCGTCGCGCTGGCGTACTTGGCGGCCTGCGACGGAAAGACGTTGGCGAAACCGATCTTGCGGATCACCCGCTCGCGCAGTTCGCCGCTGCCCAGGATCTCGGCCTCCGACTGGATGACCTGATCGACATCGGGAACAGCGCCGCGCCCAGCGTCGCCGGCCCTGGGCTCGTAGACATATTCCTGGCCAAGCCGAACGAAGAGGCTGGATTCAGCAGTGTAGTTCTTTTTCAAGGTCGTCGAGAATGCGAAGCCCAGCACCACGATCACCAGGAACACCACCAGCATCAGGAAGCGTTCGCGCCACAGCAAGGTGATGAAATCGGTCGGCGCATAGCGGGCACGCGTCGCCCAGTCGCGTTGCGACGGGGGATCATGCGGCACGCTGGTCCAGGCGCTCGACGTCGACATACGAATCCGAAGGGTTCACTCTCGACTTCAAACTGGTCCGCCCGCCCTTAAGGCTTCGTTACCCATTCCTGTTAAGACTTGTCGCATGCAACCGCGCACGCATCTCTCGACGGCCTTGGCCATCATGCTCCTGGGCAGCGGCGTGACCGCCTGCGGTCACGTGGACAGCGAACCCCTGACACCGGCGCCTCGTCCTAGCGCTAACTTCCCTAACATCGGCTATGCGGACTGGACCGAGCAGGAGCCCTCCTATCGCTTCTATCCCGGCGATGAGGTCGAAGTGACCGTGGCGTCAGCGCCGGAATTGAACAAATCCGCCGTCGTCCAGCCGGACGGACGAATCGTCCTGTCCCTGCTGGGACCGGTGATGGCCGCTGATCGCACGATCTTCGAACTGGAGGACGCAATCACCGAGGCCTATGGCAGCCAGCTGCTGCGGCCCCAGGTGCAGGTGTCGGTGAAGGGCACCGCCCCGTTGAAGGTGTTCGTGGGCGGCGAAGTCGGTACGCCGGGCGTGTACGACATGCCGGGCGATGGGGACGCGCTACGCGCCGTCATTCAAGCTGGCGGCTTCAAGACTTCGTCCAAGCGCAGCCAGGTTGTGATCATTCGTCGCGGCCCCGACGGTCGCGCCATGCTGCGCACGGCGGATCTTCTGAAGGGGATGACCAATCCCGGCGGCGTGGACCTGATCCCGCTTCGCCGGTTCGACATCGTCTATGTGCCGCGCAATGGCGCGGCCGAAACGGGCCTCTTCATGCAGCAGTACTTCCGCGAACTTCTGCCGCTTAACTTCAGCTACGCGATCAACGGCACAGGCGGCTAACCTTCGGCGTCGACAGGCGAAGCCGCTGAATCCGGGGAACCGGATTCAGCCGTGGGCCAGCCATTCGCGCGCGGCGCGCTGGGCTTCAGCGACGTCTTCGCTGGCCATCTCTTGCGACAGCTCCTTGCGATAGACCTTGGCCTCGACCGAACCGCGCATGGCAGCCAGGTTGAACAGCATGTGCGCCGAGACGTAGTCGACGGGGGCGCCGCCCTGGCCGGTCGAATACAGCAGGCCCATGCGAAACAGTTCGTCGCCCGAGGACTCGGGGGTCGGCAGCGGCAGCACGTGGGCGGCCGGGGGTTCGATGCTCATCATCATGGCGTCTTCTCCTCTTCCAGGCCCCTCTGACGTTCTGTCGGATCACAGGCCTGAAAGCAGAAAAGTCCCCCGCCGCTGAATATATAGTTAAGCCCCGGAACATCATGAATTCAAAAACGAATACATGGATTCTTCAGGGGTGTTACTCGGCGTAAACGCCTATATACAGCGAGTTAACGCGCTCGCTGCCCGAAGAGCATCTTTCGAGCCTCTTCCGCCGCTTTTCCGGAGGCCTGAAGCCCTGCGGAACGCAGCTCAGCCCCCAGTTTGAAGCCTTTTTGCACGTTTTCGCGGGCTCCGACCCGCTCGAACCAAGCTTTCAGGTTCGGGAAGTCTTCCAGAATGATGCCCTGGTTTTTGTAAGGCACAACCCATGGCCAGCAGGCGAAGTCGGCAATGGACAATTGGCCGCAGATGAAATCCTGCCCGGCCAGTTGCTTGTCGAGCACACCATAGAGCCGGTTTGTTTCGTTGGTGTAGCGCACCGCGCCATAGGCGATATGGCGCTGGTCGCTTATGATGGCTGGCGCGTACTGGCGGAAATGATGGGTCTGACCGGCCATGGGACCCAGGCCGCCCATCTGCCACATCACCCACTGGTCGATATTGACGCGGTCCCGCTCGGTCTCGCCGTAGAACTGGCCGGTCTTGCGGCCCAGGTACTGCAGGATCGCCCCGGACTCGAAGACCGAGATCGGCTTGCCGTCGGGACCGTCAGTGTCGACGATGGCCGGCATACGGTTATTGGGGCTGATGGCCAGGAAGTCAGGCTTGAACTGATCGCCCTTGCCGATATTCACCGGGATCATCTCGTAGGGCAGGCCCATCTCTTCCAGAGCGATGGAGATTTTCCATCCATTCGGTGTGGGCCAGTAGTGCAGTTGAATGGCGCGGCTCATCGGCTGGATCTCCCCGGTCTTTTCGTTAGCCCCAACATGGTCTCGCACGAGCCTCCCGCCAAGAGAGACCTAGCGGAAACCGCGTCTTCGCCTGACAGCCCCATTCAGGCGCGGTTCAGGCGGTCTGTCAGAGGATGGTCTCCAAGGTCGAGGGACTTGGCGGCGTGAAACCCGCCTGACCAGAAGGAGTGGACGAGATGAAACGTCTGTTGCTCACCATCGCCGCGATCGCATCGGTAGCCGCCCCCATGGCCGTCGTGGCCACCGACGCTTCCGCTCAGGATCGCGGCCGCTGGGAACATCGTGGAGATCGCGGCGACCGCTATGATCGCCGGGACGGCCGACATGATGGTCGTTACGATGGCCGGCGCGACCATCGCTGGGATGGCGGCCGACACAACGGGTACTACTACAACAACCGCTTCCACTATGGCGCGCCGCCGTCCAGCTACTACGGCCGTCCGGGCTATCGCCCGGGCTATGCGTCCTGGCGGCGCGGGGCCTATCTGCCGCCCTATTACCGGGACCGGGGCTATGTGGTGCACGACTATCACCGCTATCGGCTGCGCGCCCCGCCCCGCGGCTACTACTGGTACCGGACGGGCAATGACTACGTCCTGGCGGCCATCGCCACGGGCCTGATCTTCGAGGTCATGAACAACGGCTACTAGGCCTAAAAGAGCGCCCCGGAGGGAGACCTCCGGGGCGCTGTTGCATGCTAGAGCCCCAGCTTGGACTTCAGCAGTTCGTTGACCGTGGCCGGATTGGCCTTGCCGCCGGTTTCCTTCATCACCTGACCGACGAACCAGCCGATGGCCTGGGGCTTTTCCTTCACGGCCTCGGCCTTGTCGGGATTGGCCGCGATCAGCTTGTCGATCGCCGCCTCGATGGCGCCGGTATCGTTGATCTGGACCAGACCGCGCTTCTGGACGATCTCGGAAGGACGCCCCTCGCCAGCCCACATGTGCTCGAACAGCTCCTTGGCGATCTTGGAGCTGATGGTGCCGTTCTCGATCAGCTCGACCATCTCGGCGATGTCCGAAGCCGGCAGCGGCGAGTTGGCGATTTCGTGGCCGCCAGCCGACAGCTTGGCCAGCAGTTCATTGGTCACCCAGTTGGACACCAGCTTGGCGTCGCGGCCTTTCGCGGCGGCCTCGAAGTAATCCGCGCGGTCGCTTTCGATGATCAGCACGCCGGCGTCATAGGCCGACAGGCCATACTGGCTCTGCAGGCGCGCCTTCTTGGCGTCCGGCAGCTCCGGCAGGGTCTCTTCGATCGTCTTGACCCAGTCGGCGTCGAGAATCAGCGGCAACAGATCGGGATCGGGGAAGTAGCGATAGTCGTGCGCCTCTTCCTTGGACCGCATCGAACGGGTCTCGAGCTTGGTCGGATCGAACAGGCGGGTTTCCTGGTCGACCTTGCCGCCGTCTTCCAGGATCTCGATCTGGCGACGGGCCTCATACTCGATGGCCTGCTGGATGTAGCGATACGAGTTGACGTTCTTGATCTCGCAGCGCGTGCCCAGATGTTTGAAGTCGTTAGTCTCGCGGAACTTTTCATAGTCGCCGGGGCGGCAGACCGAGACGTTGACGTCGGCGCGCAGGTTGCCCTTTTCCATGTCGCCGTCGCAGGTGCCCAGATAGACCAGGATCGTCCGCAGCTTCTTGACGTAGGCGGCGGCCTCTTCGGAGGTTCGCATGTCCGGCTTGGAGACGATCTCCATCAGCGCGGTGCCCGCGCGGTTCAGGTCCACATAGGTGGCGTTCGGATCCTGATCGTGCAGCGACTTGCCGGCGTCCTGTTCCAGATGCAGGCGCTCGATGCGCACGTCGAAGGTCGTGCCGTCGTCGCGCTCGACGGTGACGACGCCCTCGCCGACGATCGGCTGGTCGAACTGGCTGATCTGATAGCCCTGCGGCAGATCGGGATAGAAGTAGTTCTTGCGGTCGAAGCGGCTCTTCAGATTGATCTGCGCCTTCAGGCCCAGGCCCGTCTTGACCGCCTGCTCGACGCAGAAGCCGTTCAGCACCGGCAGCATGCCGGGCATGGCCGCATCCACCAGGCTCACCTGCTCGTTGGGCCCAGCGCCAAAGCCCACGGCGGCGCCGGAGAACAGCTTGGACTTGCTGGCGACCTGAGCATGGATCTCGAGACCGAGAACGATTTCCCAGGGGCCGGTGCGGCCTTGGATGGTTTTGGAATCTTGCGTCATGCGCCTCTCTTACACCGACCGCGCCATGGCGGAAAACCCTTAGCCCTGCGGCTTTCGGCTCATCTCGCCGGCCATCGGCGGGGCTCCGCAATCACCTTGACACCGGTCAAACAAGTCCAAGTGCAAACAAGGCGTCTTCGTGTCAAAACGGGCGCCATTCTGTGTTCGCCGGAACTCCACCGGACACCTCCCGTTATTGCCTCCGAGACATCACGCTGAGGAGGACTTCATGACCACTCTGAACCCCACCCTGAACTTTGATGCGCGCGAGCCGCGCGTCGTTGCCAATCCCGATGCTTCGGCGCTGTTTCCCGCCGCACCGATCTATGCTCGCACGCCCAAGAAGAAGACGACCAATAGCCTGCCCTTGCTCGTCGGCGCGCCCGTCGTCCTGGTCGCCGCCGGCGCCATGGCGTGGATGATGATGGCCAGCCCGGGCCAGACACCCGCCGCGACGGAGCAACCGGCGCAGATGGCGGTGACTGACACCGCGCCCCTGACCCCGGCTCTGGCGCCTGAAGCTGCGACGCCCGATCCCGTTCCGGCCCCGTATGAGGCCGCTGCTGTCGAGGCCGCGGCGCCGCGCGTCGCCACGCCGGCTCCGGTTCGCGCCGCGCCACGGGCGGTGGTAGCCCGCCGGGCTGCTCCGGTCGCCACGACGCCTGACGCCAGCTCGGCCTCGAGCAATGTCAGCGCCACCGTCGCCGAGCCGACGCCGGCCGCCCCCGCGGCCATCGTCCCCGAGCCGGCTCCGCTGGTGATCCCGGCTCCGACCGCTTCGCCCCCGACGCCCCCCGTGGTTACGCCGGTCGTTCCCCAGTAAGCGACGCTGAACAAGACGAAGGGCGGCTCCTCGCGGGGCCGCCCTTTTTCTATGCCGTCACCACCAGCGGGCGGCCTTGGCGTTGAAGCCGGCCGCCTTCTCCATGGCCCCGGCCACCGAAAACACCGTGCCCTCGTCCAGCGGCTTGCCGATGATCTGCAGACCCAGCGGCAGGCCGTTGGAGTCGAGACCGGCCGGCAGTGACAGACCCGGCAGACCCGCCAGATTGGTCGTCACCGTGAAGACGTCGTTCAGGTACATGGCGATCGGATCGTTGCTGTTCTCGCCCAGGCCAAAGGCCGCCGACGGCGCCGTCGGGGTCAGGATGGCGTCGCACTTTTCCCAGGCCTTGTCGAAGTCCTCGGCGATGCGGCGACGCACCTTCAGGGCCTTCAGATAGTAGGCGTCATAATAGCCGGCGCTCAGCACATAGGTGCCGATCAGGATGCGGCGCTTGACCTCGTCGCCGAAGCCCTCGGCGCGGGTATTTTCATAGACCTCGGTCAGATTGCCGCCCTGCGCCCGCAGGCCGTAGCGCATGCCGTCATAGCGGGCCAGGTTCGAAGACGCCTCGGCCGGGGCCACGATGTAATAGGCCGGCAGGGCGTATTTGGTGTGCGGCAGGCTGATGTCGACGATCTCGCAGCCGGCTTCCTTCAGCCAGGCGATGCCGTCTTCCCAGAGCTTTTCGATCTCGGCCGGCATGTTGTCGACGCGGTATTCCTTGGGAATGCCGATTTTCAGGCCCTTGACCGACTTGCCGACGAACTGGGTGAAGTCCGGCACCGGCACGTCGAGGCTGGTCGAGTCCTTGGGGTCATGGCCGCACATCGAGGTCAGCAGCAGGGCCGCGTCCTCGACGGTCTTGGCGATCGGCCCGGCCTGATCCAGCGAGCTGGCGAAGGCCACCACGCCCCAACGCGAGCAGCGGCCATAGGTCGGCTTGATGCCGACGGTGCCGGTGAAGGCGGCCGGCTGGCGGATCGAGCCGCCGGTGTCGGTGGCGGTGGCGCCCAGGCACAGGTCGGCGGCCACGGCCGCGGCCGAACCACCCGACGAACCGCCGGGGGTCAGGGCCTTGTTGCTGGCGGTCGAGCGCCAGGGATTGGTCACCGGGCCAAAGGCGCTAGTCTCGTTGGACGAGCCCATGGCGAACTGGTCCAGGTTCAGCTTGCCCAGCATCACCGCGCCGTCGCGCCACAGCTGGCTGGTGACGGTGGATTCGTATTCCGGAACGAAGCCCTTGAGGATGTTCGAACAGGCCGTCGTCTGGACGCCCTTGGTGCAGAACAGATCCTTGATGCCCAGCGGCGCGCCGTCCAGCGGGCCGGCCACGCCCAGGGCGCGACGGGCGTCGGAAGCCGCCGCCATCGACAGCGCCTGCTCGGGCGTCTCGACGATGAAGGCGTTGAGGGCGCGCGCGGCCTCGATGGCCTCGATATGGGCCGTGGTCAGTTCGACCGAGGTGAAGTCACCCGCTTCCAGGCCATCGATGGCGCCCTTCAGGGTGAGAGACGTAAGCGTGCTCATTATTCGACAACCTTGGGCACGACGAAGAAGCCGTCGACGGACTTGGGGGCATTGGAAGTGATCACCGAGGCGTCGCCGCCCATGGTGACCACGTCGTCGCGCAGCGGGGCGCCGGCGCCGACCACGCTGGTCAGCGGCTCGACGCCGTCGGTGTCGACCTCGGCCAGCTGTTCGATCCACGCCATGATGCCGTTCAGTTCCTGGGCCAGGGGCTCCAGGCGATCTTCGGGCGTTGCGATCCGCGCGAGCCGCGCGACCTTGCGCACTGTGGCGACGTCAATGGCCATGGGGGCCTCCTGAATTCCAAGCGCGTGGGTTAGCCGCCAGAGGGGCGCTTTGACAAGCCTTCCCCGCTTAAGGTGGGCGCTTCCCGGTGTAAGTTCGGCGCTTCCCCGTGTTATGAGGCGCGATGCCCGTTCTCGACATCGAAGATTTCGCCGCCGCCATTCCCGACTACCTGCCGATCGTGGGTCTGGATCCCGGCGAGAAGACCATCGGGGTGGCCGTGTCCGACGTCACCCTGACCGTCGCCAGCCCCCTGGCCCTGATCAAGAAGACCAAGTTCAGCGAAGACGCCGCCACCCTGTTCCAGCTGATGAGCAGCCGCAAGGCGGCCGGCATCGTCATCGGTCTGCCGATGAACATGGACGGCACCGAGGGCGTTCGTTGCCAGTCCAACCGGGCGCTGGGTCGCAACCTGCTGCGCCTGCAGCCGCACGTGCCGATCACCTTCTGGGATGAGCGGCTGTCGACCGCCGCCGTCACGCGGGTGCTGATCGAGGAGCACGACGTCAACCGCAAGCGCCGCGCCGAGGTGGTCGACAAGATGGCCGCCGGCTGGATCCTGCAGGGCGCGCTGGAGCGGATGCGGGGGATACGGGAAGCTGCGGGCAAGGTTTAGCTTTCTTAGCTCCTCCCCCTCTGGGGGAGGTGGCCCGGAGGGCCGGAGGGGGCCCGCGGGGCGAACGCCGCATTAGCCCCCTCAGTCGCTCCGCGACAGCTCCCCCAGCGGGGGAGCAGCTACGGGGCCGCGATCTCGCGCGGAAACCGCCGAGTTGATGGAAAGGGTCGCGGAGCGTCCGGACCCCGTCCGGATGAGAGATAGAATAACCGTTTCAACGAAGCCGAGCGCTCCGCGTCATCGTTATCCGCCAGCGTCCGGCCAGGTGGCCCTGTTGAGGCCTTAGCAGAACCCGAACCGCTCCGTTTCCAGAGCGGCCCGGCGGTCGAAGCGCGAGGGCCTTAGGCATCTCCCGCGGGTCTCTCCGTCCACGCCGACGGCGGGCGGGTCCCGCAACGCCGGGATCCCCGGACCGGTCGAGTATCCCCCTCGACCCCAGTCCCGCTCGATCACCCCCCGCTCGTCCCCGGGATCCATGGGTCGGCCGCACGGTCGGTGGATCACAAACCCCTTACGGCGCAACGGAACGATGGGTCCCGGGAACAAGTCCCGGGATGACGGGGATTGTATGGGCGGCTCATGATGCTCCCCCTTCAGGGGGAGGACTTGGATCACTCATCCCCGCGCCCATCCGGGGACGGCGCGATCGAAATCCCCGCGCTCAGGCAGCCGACGCGCCCAAAACCCGCGCCCGCAGCATCGACAGCGGCAAGGTCCCCTGCGCCAGCACCGCGTCGTGGAAAGCGCGGATGTCGAAGCCCGAGCCCGACAGCTTGCGCGCCGCCTCACGCAGGCGAACCAGTTCCAGCCAGGCCAGACCCTGCCCCGCTGAAGCCGCCGGGCCAATGGCGATGCGCTCGATCCCTTGCGACACCGGCGAGAACACCGGCGGCGGGCCCTGCAGGTCGTTCAGGAAGGCCGTGGTCTTCTCGACGCTCCAGCCCTTCAGGTGGATGCCCAGATCGGCCAGCAGGCGGCCGACGCGAAACAGCATCCACTGGATATAGCCCAGCTGGGCCAGCGGATCGCCCGCGAAGGCGCCCTCCTCGTCGGCCAGCTGTTCGGCATAGATCGCCCAGCCTTCGGAGAAGCCCGGAAAGGCGATACGGCTGCGCAGCGGGTGTGCTCCGGAGCCCTCCTCCAGCGGCATCTGCACCATGTGGCCCGCCACGCTCTCGTGATGGACAACGCTGGGCAGGGTCCAGCTGGGCCGGGTTCGGATGGTGTTTAGATCGGCGTAGTAGACGCCTGGTCTGGAGCCGTCGAACGACGGCGCCTCGCGATAGCCCTGGCGGCGAGCGGCCTCGTCGGCGGGGGACATGCGGCGCATGCTGACCGCGCGACTGCCCGGCGCGACCGTGGCGAACGACATCGGCAGGCGCGCGACGGCCCTGGCCAGCCAGGCGTTCATGTCGGCCGTCAGCCGGTCGCGGCCGGCGTCGTCATCGGTGTAGAGCCAGCGTTCGTCGAGACTGAGGGCGGCCAGGCGAGCGCCGACCGTTCCCTCACGCAGACCTTGGGCCGTCAATAGCGTCTCGGCGCGGGCGGTCAGGGCCTTGGCGGCGGCGTCTGCGCGGTCCCAGGCCTGGGCCGGCGTAATGTCCGCGCCCATGGCGGCCTTCAGCAGCAGGGCGTAATAGGCCTCGCCGTCCTTGAACCGATGCACGCCGATGCCCTTGCCGGCCTGGGACCGCAGGGCGATCAGGGCGTCATGCTGGCGGCCCAGGGCGGCGGCCAGGTCAGGCGCGGCTTCAACGGCCTTGGCGATCTGGGCCAGACCCGCGACGACCTTGTCGATGACAAAGGCGGGCAGGATCACGCCCTTGGCGGCGTCTTCGGCGATCCTGGCGGTCTCGGTATCAAGGCGTTTGACAGCGTCAGCGGCCGCATCGGCGGACTTGGCCGCATCGACCGCCTTCAGCCAGACGCCCGAGCGGGTGGTCACCACATAGGGCGAACTGGCCCCCGTTCCGAACGGGAAGCGTCGGACGATCTCGGCCTCGGTCTCCAGCGATTGCAGAACGGCGTCGAAGTCCAGTTGCGCGACCGGCGACAGGTTAGCGGGCCGGAAGTCCTTCAGCACCGCCAGGCGCTCGACGGCCGGGCCGCCCTTGGCGATCTTGTCCAGCAAGGTCCTCAGAGGTCCATCGCCCGAGATCCGCGCCTGCGCGCCGCCCGCTGTCAGCAGGGCCGCGCCGACCACGGCCCCGCCCATCATGTCGCGCCGGTTGATCATGGCGTCTTCTCCCGGAAGTCTCTCGTTGGGCTCAGGTCTAGGCGATCTGACACCGGTGTCCAGCCATTCGGCGGCTTGATCGTGTCCGCCCGGCCGCTAGGGTGCGGCGAACAATCGTTTGAGAGATCCGCCATGGCCGAAGCCTTCATCTGCGACGCGATCCGCACCCCCATCGGCCGCTATGCCGGGGCGCTGTCGTCGGTGCGGGCCGACGACCTGGCGGCGATCACGCTGAAGGCCCTGGCCGCGCGCAATACCGGCGTCGACTGGAGCCTGGTCGACGACGTGGTGCTGGGCTGCGCCAACCAGGCCGGCGAGGACAACCGAAACGTGGCCCGCATGGCCGCCCTGCTGGCAGGCCTCGGAACCGAAGCCTCCGGCTCGACCATCAATCGTCTGTGCGGTTCGGGCCTGGACGCCGTGGGCGTGGCCGCCCGCGCCATCAAGTCGGGCGAGGCCCAGCTGATGATCGCCGGCGGCGTCGAGAGCATGAGCCGCGCGCCGTTCGTGATGGGCAAGGCCGACAGCGCCTTCTCGCGCAACGCCGAGATCTTCGACACCACCATCGGCTGGCGGTTCATCAACCCGGCCATGCGCAAGGCTTACGGCGTCGACTCGATGCCCGAGACCGCCGAGAACGTCGCCGACGACTACGGGATCAACCGCGCCGACCAGGACGCCTTCGCCCTGCGCAGCCAGGCCCGCGCCGCCGCCGCCCAGGCCAGCGGCCGCTTCGACGCCGAGATCGTTCCGGTCAGCATCGCCCAGCGCAAGGGCGACCCGATCGTCGTGAGCAAGGACGAACACCCCCGCGCCACCACGATCGAGGCCCTGTCGGCCCTGAAGCCGATCGTCCGCCCGGACGGCACGATCACCGCCGGCAACGCCTCGGGCGTCAATGACGGCGCGGCGGCGCTGATCATCGCCTCGGAGGAGGCGATCAAGCGCCACGGCCTGACGCCCCGCGCCCGTATCGTCGGCTCGGCCGCCGCCGGCGTCGCGCCGCGCGTGATGGGCTTTGGTCCCGCGCCCTCGACCCAGAAGCTGCTGGCGCGCCTTGGCCTGAGCATCGGCCAGATGGATGTGGTCGAGCTGAACGAAGCCTTCGCCGCCCAGGGGCTTGCGGTGCTGCGCGCCCTGGGCCTGCCCGACGACGGCGAGCATGTGAACCCCAACGGCGGCGCCATCGCCCTGGGCCACCCGCTAGGCATGAGCGGCGCGCGCCTGGCGCTGACGGCGGTCGAGGAACTGCATCGCCGCAAGGCGCGCTATGGCCTGGCGACCATGTGCATCGGCGTTGGCCAGGGCATCTCGATGGTGGTCGAGCGGGTTTAGCGCAACGGCGATGGGGTGGTGACAACCCTCCCCGCCCCTGCTCATCTGCGCGCTCGCAAACCGTGAGCGTCCGCATGTCCCTTCGCGCCGTCCTCCTCGCCCTGGCCCTGACAGCGCTGGCGGTCCCTGCCCACGCCCAGCACGTTACCGGCGGCAAGCTCGCGCCCGCCACGGCGGACGCCGATGGGATCCGGGCGTGGAAGGGCCTGCCCTATGCCGCCCCGCCCGTGGGCGATCTGCGCTGGAAGCCGCCCGCGCCCGTCGTCCCGTGGACAGGCGAACGGGCGACCGACAGGTTCGGGCCCAACTGTGCCCAGCCCAAGGTCTATAACGACATCGACCCCTACACCCCGTCGATGTCCGAAGACTGCCTGTATCTGAACGTCTGGAGCCCGGCCAAGGCGGGCGAGAGCCTGCCGGTGTTCTTCTGGATCCATGGCGGCGGCTACGGAGCAGGCTCAGGCGCCGAGCCGCGCCACGACGGCGTCGCCCTGGCCAAAAAGGGTGTGGTGGTGGTGACAATCAACTACCGGCTGGGCGCCTTCGGCTTCTTCGCCCATCCGGACCTCACCAGGGAATCTCCCAACAGGGCCAGCGGCGACCAGGCCCTGGCCGACATGATCGCGGCCCTGCGCTGGGTGCAGGCCAATATCGCCCTGCTGGGCGGCGATCCCGATCGGGTGACAATCGCCGGCGAGTCGGCGGGCTCCGACGCCGTCAGCCGGCTGATGACCTCGCCCCAGGCCAAGGGCCTGTTCCAGCGCGCCATCGGGCAAAGCGGCTCGGCCTTCGGGACCATGGGCAGGGACGACACGCTGGCGATGGGCGAAGCCAACGGCCTGGCCTTTGGTCGCGCCCTGGGCGGCGACAGCCTGGCGGCCCTGCGTCGGCGCACCACGGCCGAGATCCTGGCGACCTGGACGGCGCCGAACCCGCGCTTTGCGTTCCGGCCCATCCTGGACGGGTGGATCCTGCCCAAGGGCGCGGCCGAGACCTTTGCCGCCGGCCGACAGAGCGATGTGCCCCTGCTGGTCGGCTGGAACCTTGACGAGGGCAGCTTGCTGGAAGGCGGCGTGTTCGCAGGCCGCAATCTGCCCGAGGCGCTGAAAATGACCTTCGGAAACCGCGCCGCCCAGGCCGCAAAACTGTACCCCCACGACACGCCCGAGCAAATGATCCGCTCACAGATAAACTTCGCCGGCGACGCCTGGATGGGTCTGCCGACCTGGTCCTGGGCCACGGCCCAGGCGAGGACAGGCAAGGCGCCGGTCTGGGCCTTCCGCTTTGATCACGCGCCCAAGACGCCCGATGGCTGGTTCGGCGAGGGCAATCGCGGCAAGTCGCTGGGCGCGTTCCATTCCGCCGAGATCGTCTATGTGTTCAATCACCCCGACAATGGCGGCGCGTGGGCCGTCGACGACGTTGACCGCCGGGTGGCCGATCTGATGTCGTCCTACTGGGCCAATTTCGTGAAGACCGGCGATCCCAACGGCCCTGGGCTTCCGGTGTGGCCGGTCTATGCGCCCGACGGCGACGCCCGCAAGCTGATCATCGACGCCGACGCCCGCGTGATCGCCGACGACGACCAGCCGCGCCTGAAGTTCCTTCACAGCCAGGCGGCCCGCCCGGGACCATGACGGCAATTTCTCAGGCGACAACGCTGTCAGGTTACCGCTAACTTGCCGGGGAAGACGCGCGCTCACGACGCGTCGCAGGCAGGAAGACGCGTATGACCAGGATCACCCCGGCCCTGACGGCCATTGCCCTGACCCTCGCCTTGAGCGGTCTGGCCCAAGCCGACGAGAGCGCTGCGCCCATCCGTCTCAATCAGCTGGGCGTGGAGGCCGCGGGGCCCAAGCGCGCCGTGCTGTCCGATCCCTCGATTGCGCCTCTGCCCTGGACTCTGCGTAACGGCAAAGGCGCGATCGTCGCCAGCGGCAAGACCAGGGTGTTCGGCGCCGATGCTTCGTCGGGCGAGCACGTTCATCAGATCGACTTCAGCGGCTTCAAGGGCTCGGGCGACGGCTATCGCCTCAGCGTCGGCGCAGCCCAGAGCCGGCCCTTCGCGATCGGCGGCCGGCTGTACGGCGCGCTGAAGGCTGACGCCCTGGGCTTTTTCTACCAGAACCGCGCCAGCATTCCGATCGAGGCCCGGTTCGTGCAGCGCCCCGACCTGGCCCGCCCCGCCGGTCATGCGCCCGACAAGGTCACCTGCTTCAACAAGGCCGACGAGCGCGGTCAGGTCTGGGCCGGCTGCGACTACAGCCTCGATGTCAGCCGCGGCTGGTACGACGCCGGCGACCACGGCAAGTACGTCGTCAATGGCGGCATCTCGGTCTGGACGCTGCTGAACGCTCACGAACGCGCGGCCGTGCTCGGCAAGACCTCGACCCTGGCCGCCTTCGCCGACGGCAGGGGCAGGATCCCCGAGAATGCCAATGGCGTCTCCGACCTGCTGGACGAGGCCCGCTGGGAGATGGACTTCCTGCTGGCCATGCAGGTCCCGCAAGGCACGACCCAGGCCCTGCCGGTGGGCCAGCAGCGGGTCGGGCCCACCGGCCGGCTGGTCCTGACCGACCTGGACGCCTCGGGCATGGCGCACCAGCGCATGGGCGACGAGCGCTGGACGGCGCTGCCGATGGCTCCGGCCGATGACAAGGAAACCCGCTACCTCTATCACCCGACCACCGCCGCGACCCTGAATCTGGCCGCCACCACCGCCCAGGCCGCGCGGATCTGGAAGAGCATCGACCCGGCCTTCTCGGCCCGCTGCCTGGATGTCGCCAAACGCGCCTACGCCGCCGCCAGGCGCAACCCGGAGGTCTACGCCCTGGGCGCCTTCACCGGCAGCGGCGGCTATGGCGATGGCAATGTGGAGGACGAGTTCTACTGGGCGGCCGCCGAGCTGTACGCCACCACCGGCGCGGCCGAGTACGAGGCCGCCCTGCGCGCCTCGCCGCTGTTTCTGGCCGGGCCCTCAGCCGGCGGCAAGGCGACCGGCGATATCGGCTGGCCCTCGGTCGGCGCTTTGGGGACCATCACCCTGGCGCTGGCGCCCAATGGCCTGAAGCCGGCCGAGATCGCCATGGCCCGCGCCAACCTCGCCGCCAGCGCGGATCGCTATCTGGCCGATGGCGCCGGCGAAGGCTACGCCCTGCCCTATGCCCCCAAGGGTTATCCCTGGGGCTCGACCTCATCGGTGCTGAACCGGGCCATGGTGCTGGGCCTGGCCGCCGACTTCACCGGCAAGACCGCCTATCGCAACGGCGCCGTAGACGCCATGGACTGGATCCTGGGTCGCAACCCCCTGGACCGCTCGTTCGTCACCGGCCATGGCGCGCGGCCCATGGTCAACCCGCACCACCGCTTCTGGGCCAGACAGGCCGACGCCCGCTATCCCGCCCCGCCGCCCGGCGTGGTCTCGGGCGGGCCAAACTCGACCAACATGGGCGACCCGGTGGCCGAGACCCTGAAGGGCAAGTGCGCGCCCCAAACCTGCTGGACAGACGACTATCGCGCCTTCACCCAGAACGAGGTGGCCATCAACTGGAACGCGCCGCTGCTGTGGGTGGCGACCTGGCTGGATGAGCCAACACGCTAGCGTCCGGCGCCGCAGGCAGGGCTACGCGACACTTTGTCGCTTGGAATGGGATAACTTCGTTCATTATCGGAGCCATAGTGCTGAAAGGGATTTTCAGGGACGCTGGCGAGAATGCACTCGGACAGAGCAGAGGATAAGCCACGGGGCGACGCCCTAAGGCTTGCCCTGCTGGGACACGCGCATCGCAACAGCCTGGCGACCATGGCGGTCCAGGCTGCGGCGGCCATCGGCGTCACCCTGATCTCGCGGGCTGAAGAGCGCCCCTTCCATGTGGCCTGGCTGGTCGTCGTTCTGACCCTGCTGGCGATGCGGGTCGTGGCCGATCGCATGCTGGGCGCCGCGCTCGCGGGGCGCTTCCTGAGAGATCGACTGTGGATGCTGGCCCGCATCCACAGCCTGGGCCTGATCCTCAGCGCCGGGCTGTGGGCCTTGCTGGCCTGCTTGCGCATTCCCGTCGACAGCCCCGTAACCCGTTATGCCCTGATTGTCGTGCTGTCGGCCCTCGCCGGCGGGGCGGTCGGCGTTCTGTCGCCCCTGAAATGGACGGGACGCCTCTATGTCTCGCTGATCCTGATACCGGCCTCCGTGACCTTGGTCATCCTGGGCGGCGCTGATGCGACCCTGGGGGCCCTGGGCGGCGTATTCTGGGTCGTTATGATGGTGGGCCACAACAACAACCACATGCTTCTGGTCGATTGCCTGCGGCTGCGCGACGAAAACCACGAGCTGCTGCAAAACATCCAGCGGCGCAATCACGACACCCGCCGGCTCAACCGCGATCTGGAAAGCCGCGTCCGGGCCCGCACCCAGCAACTTGAAAAGCTGTCGGAAGAGGCCCAGGTCGCCAACCGCGCCAAATCACAGTTCCTGGCGATGGTCAGCCACGAGATGCGCACGCCGCTCAACGCGATCCTCGGCGAGGGACAGTTGCTGGCGCGCGAGGCGCTGACCCCGCCCCAGCGCGAACGGCTGGGTGTGATCAAGACCGCGTCGCGCGTGATGCGACAGCTGATCGACGATATCCTGGACATCTCGCAGATCGAGGCGGGCGGCCTGCAGCTGCGACTGAACGTGTTCTCGCTGGAGACCCTGGTCAGCGATATGCGGGAACTCTACCAGCCCGTGGCCCAGGCGCGAGGTTTGTCCCTGGCCATATCCCTGCAGCCCGACCTGGCGCGGTTCCGGCGCGGCGACGCCGCCCGCCTGGCCCAGATCGTGGGCAATCTGATCGACAACGCGCTGAAATTCACCCAGCAGGGCGGCGTGACGGTCAAGATCAGCGGCGATGATCACGGACTTCAGATCGCCGTCATCGACACCGGGATCGGCATCGCCGCCAAGGATCACGAGTCGATCTTCGAGCGTTTCGTTCAGGTCGACAATTCATCGACCCGCAAGGTTGGCGGGATTGGTCTGGGCCTGGCGATCTGTCGCGAGATCTCCGGGCGGATGGGCGGCTCACTGACGGTCAGATCGGCCCTGGGCATCGGCGCGCGGTTCGATTTCGACGCGCCGATCCCGTCGGTTGTATCTTCCGAAGCCCCGATCAGCGACGAGGTCGACGCGTCCGCCGCCACCCAGCCCCTCTCGCTGCTGGTGGTGGACGACAATCCGGTCAACCGGCGCATTCTCGCCTCGCTGGTCGAGCCCTTCGGCGTCACCTGCGGCTTCGCCGTCAGTGGCCGCGAAGCCGTCGCGGCCTGGCGCGACCAGCCCTGGGACGCGATTTTCATGGATGTCCACATGCCGGACATGGACGGCGTGGAGGCCACACGCGCCATCCGTCGTGAAGAGGCCCTGCGTGGCGGCGCCCGAACCCCCATCATCGCCGTCACGGCCAGCGTGCTCTCGCATGAGGTGGAAAGCTACATCGAGGCGGGGATGAATGGCGTCCTGCCCAAGCCCATCGAAGCTGCGGCCCTGGCCTCCACCCTGTCATTCTGCGCAGCCGCTGCGGACTAGCGCCCTTTCCGACCTGATGACTTCATCAGGGCCGGGCGAAAAAGGCTCCAAATCAGAAGTTTCGGCGTCACGCCCGAGCCAATCCTGGCGCTGAAGCTCTCAACCCAGAGCCTTGGCGCGCGCGCCCAGACGCTCGATGGTTTCGCCCCACTGCCCCTTGGCGTCGCTGAAAAAGAACTCCGCGGAAGGGTACCAGGTCGAGCGTTCCCGCCCCCGGCCCCATCGCCAGTCGGTGTCGATCCGGCTCAGCAGCAGCCACACGGTCTTGCCCATCCCCCCGGCCAGGTGGGCGATGGCCGTATCAACCGTCACGACAACATCGAGACCTTCAATGATATCAGCGGTATCGGCGAAGTCCTTACCGCCGGTGGCGGCGTAGTCCAAACCTATGGTGGGACCCAGCGCGGCGGCCAGCGTCAACCCGTCCGCCGCATTGAGCGAGCGATAGGCGTCGTTGCCATGCGCGGCGCTGCCCGCGGCGACCAGGCCGATCCGCGCGGAAGACGCCACCGTCTCGGCGGCCTTGAGATAGGGCGCTCCCGGCACGGTCTCGAGCGTGTAGTCCATCAGGCCGACGATATCGGGCCCCATGACGTAGAAGTCGCAGTCGGGGATCTCGACCCGGCCGCTGGCCTCATAAACCTCGACGCCCGGCAATGATCGGCGAAACAGCCGCGACACCTGCGGCCTGCAGACCAGCCTGACGGTCGCACCGCGTTCGGCCAGGATTGGCGCGAACCGGGCATACTGCAGCTCGTCGCCGAACCCCTGTTCAGGCCAGATCAGCAGCGAGCGGCCGGCAAGGTCCTCGCCGTTCCATTCGGGGCACTCGAAAAAGGCGGGCTTGTTGGTGTTGTACTTGGGCACTTCGTGCCGCCGCCGAAAATGCGGTATCGCATCCCTGTAACGGCCCTGCATCATGAGGACCTGGCTCAGCGCATAGTGCGTGCGCGCCGAACCGGGATCGAGGGCGAGGGCTCTGCGATAGGCTTTCTCGGCTTCGGGCAATCGACTGAGACTGGACAGCACGCCACCCAGATTATGCTGGATCGCCAGATTTTTCGGGTCCATCCGCGCGGCAAGCTTGAACAGACGTTCAGCCTCTTCGAAGTCCAGCGCAGCCTCGGCGCGCTGCGCCTTGTCGAAGAGTTTGCCCACCCGGCGCTCCTGCCTGCGGCCTTGGAGCGGGCGATGGGAATCGAACCCACGACATTCTGCTTGGGAAGCAGACGCTCTACCTCTGAGCTACGCCCGCCAGGCGTTTGGCTCGTCTAGCGGGTCTGGGCGGGGTTCTCAAGAGGTGCGAGGGCTCAGGCCTTGGCTTCTTGCTCGACCAGCCCCTTGCCCAGCAAAGTCTGGAAGTGGGCGATGGTCTTGGCCAGGCCTTCCTTCAGCTGGGTCTTTGGCTCCCAGTCCAGGGCCGACCTGGCCAGGCCGATGTCGGGCTGGCGTTGACGGGGGTCATCCTGGGGCAGTGGCTTGCGCTCAATGACCGAGCCGGAGCCGACCAGGGCGATGGTCTGCTGCGCCAGGTCCAGGATCGTGAACTCGTTGGGATTGCCCACATTGACGGGACCGGTGAAGCCCGTGGGCGTCGCCATCATGCGGATCAGGCCCTCAACCAGATCGTCGACATAGCAGAAGCTGCGGGTCTGCTGGCCTTCGCCATAGATGGTGATCGGCTGGTTGGTCAGGGCCTGGACCACGAAATTGCTGACCACGCGGCCGTCATTGATCGCCATGCGCGGGCCGTAGGTGTTGAAGATCCGCACGACCTTGATGTCGATATTGTCCTGCCGGAAGCTGTCGAAGAAGAGGGTCTCGGCACAGCGCTTGCCCTCGTCGTAGCAGGCGCGCGGGCCGATCGGATTGACCCGGCCCCAATAGCTTTCGACCTGGGGGTGGATCTCCGGGTCGCCATAGACCTCGCTGGTCGAGGCCTGCAGCACGCGGGCCCCGGTGCGCTTGGCCAGGTCCAGCATGTTGATCGCGCCCATCACATTGGTGCGCACGGTCATGACCGGGTCGTACTGGTAATGGATCGGCGAGGCCGGACAGGCCAGGTTGTAGATCTGGTCCACCGGAATGAAGATCGGGTGATTGACGTCGTGGTTCACGAACTCGAAGTTCGGATGGCCCATCAGGTGGGCGATATTGTCCTTGCTGCCGGTGAACAGATTGTCGACGCAGATCACCTGGTCGCCCCGGGCGATCAGCCGGTCGCACAGGTGGGAGCCGACAAAGCCGGCGCCGCCGGTGACCAGGATCCGCAGCGCGGTGTGTTTCTTGGCGGGGCTTGGGGCGGGCATTGGTGCGGACATGAGCGGTCTCTACGGCGAGGTCGGCAACCTTGACCTGATTTGCGTAAAGGGTCTCGGCCTTCGGCTCAACCGCGCGCTTTGACCGCAAGGCGGGTCGGGGCGGCCGGAACACCGGCCGTCCCGCTTGCCGCTATTGAACGACCTGCGCCTGCACGCCCAGGGTCGCCAGCTGCGCCTGCAGACTGTCAGGGCCTACGAGGTGCCCGGCGCCCACGGCGACGAAGCTGACGCCGGAACCGCCAAGCTTGGTCTTCAATTGCCCGGCCCAGTCACGGTTTCGCTCGGTGATCAGCACCTCATAGACCTCGGCATAGTTGGTCTTCATCTCGGTGATGAACTGGTCCTCAAGCGCCTTGACGTCACCCGCCGCCCAGGCGGCGACCATGCTGCCGATCTTGGCCGGCCCCGCCTCGGCGTCGTCGAGGGTGGACTTGAGCATCGCGACCTCAACCGGGGTGGACATGTCGGCGAAGAAGCGGATCTGCTGCTCGGCGGTCTCCAGCGATCCGGCGGGCTTGCCGTCCGCCTTCATCTGGGCCGACAGCACCTGCTCGACGCCGCTGCGGGGGTCATAGCCCGCCTTGAGCACCGGCAGCATGGCCAGCGAAATGGACGCCAGCCAGGGCCGCATGGCTTCCATGGCCTGGGGCGGCATTCCCGCCGCCTGGGCCAGGGCCTGGGCGCGCTGGAGGTCTTCGGGCGACAGCTTCTGCGAAAGCGGCGTGGTGCGATCGATGCCGTACTGCATGATCAGGGGCTGCATCACCGCCGGATCATCGGCGCCCAGAACCTCGACCACCAGATCGTCGCTGGCCTTCAGGGCCCCGTCGATGCGCGGCGAGCGCCACTTCGTCTCCGGCTTGAGCACGTGGATGGTGCCAAACAGATAGATGGTCGAGTCGTGATCCTTGATCGCCCACAGGGCAGGCTCAGCGACGGCCGGGGCGGCCAGGCCCAGGGCAAGGACGGACACCAGGCCAAGGACGGCGCGGCGGACGGGCTGGAAAGCGGTATCGAACATGAAGGTCTCTGGCTTGGAAGGATCAGTTGAGGGTGAAGCGCCGCCAGGCGCAATGGCCTGACGAAAAGGGCTATTTCAGGAAGCGCTCTACCGCGGCGGCGAAGGCGGCCGGCTGGTCGAGCATGATGAAGTGAAGGGCGCCGTCGACGCGCTCAAGTCTGACCCCGGCCAACGGGGCGTAGGCGCCGGCATAGGTCTGGTCGATCGTGGCCTGCGGCGCGCCCATGACCGGATCATAGGGGTAGAGCATGGTGGTCGGGGTCTTTACCGCCGCCAGCTCGCCGCGCATGTCGGTGGTCAGCACGTCATGAAAGGCGCGGGCCACGACCGATTGCGACGAGGCCTTCGACCACGCCAGGGCGGATTTCAGGCCCTCCGGCGACTTGACCAGGCGGGGCATGGTCATGGCCTGCTGGGCGGCGAAGGTTTCGGGCGACATGGTGGTCATGCTGTCGCGCATGGCGACGGCCTGGGGCCTGACGGTCTCGACCGTGGCGGCGGGCGAGAACAGCACTGCATAGAACGGCAGGCTGTCGACGATCATCAGGCGGCCCAGCGCCTCGGGGTGACGACGGGCCAGCATCAGACCGGTCAGGCCGCCCATCGAGTGGCCGATCACCGCCGGAGACTTCAGCCTGGCCGACTTGATATAGCCGTCGACCGCCTCGACCAGCGGCTCCAGCACGGGCCCCTCGGCATTGCCGGCGACCGGCGCGCCGGCGAAACCGGCGACCTGGACGACGTGGACGCGATAGCGGCCCGACAGCTGCTTGACGGTGTCGTCCCACACCGCGCCGGACGAGGCCAGGCCGGGGATCAGCACCACATCGGGGCCCTGCCCGCTCACCGTTACCGCAATGCGGTCGGAGGCCAGCGGGGCCGCGTGGGCGTGGTTTCCGCCAAAGACACCGATGGCGGCGAGGATGGCGATCAGGCACGCGAAAGCGGGCGCCGAAAGGCGGTTGCACATGGCGACAATCCTTGTTCGAGGGGGACGGCGGCGGGGTATCCCCGCCGCGTTCAGGAGAGGCTACGCCTCGTCCTGGAAGATGGTTTCGATGGGTTGGCTGAAGAGACGGGCGATCTTGAAGGCCAGCGGCAGGCTGGGATCATATTTGCCCGTCTCCAGGGCGTTGATGGTCTGACGCGAGACCTCCAGCCGCTCGGCCAGATCGGCCTGGCTCCAGTCGCGCTCGGCGCGCAGCACCTTGAGGCGATTTTTCACCGGTACCTCCAGCGCACGAGGGGCTGGGCCACGCCCATGGCGATGCAGAACATCGGGAAGACCATGAACATCGGCAGGTGCGGGACGAGCTCGACGTTCTCCAGAAAGCCCCAGGCGGTGCAGACCGCCAGAGTCACACCGATCCCCCACAGCATGGCCTGGGCCAGCATGGCGCGGGTGAACTCGTCGGTTTCCTCGATCAGGTAGAGGCCCATGATGGCGATCACCGCGATGATCGGCACGGCGGGGGCAATGGCCAGCAGCCAGAGCAGCGGCCCTTGCGGATCCTGGTTTCGGATCATCCAGAGCGATCCGATCAGCACACCGACATAGGCGAGCATCGCGGGAAAGAACCGGGTCAGATAACGCCGCATCGCGGCGGACATGGGCTGAGCCATGGCGAATTTCCTCTGTTTGTCGGGATCAGCGCTGACGCAGCCACCAGCCGGCCCAGACCAGGCCATAGCCGAGCAGCTGGGCCGTGATCAGGGACACAAAGCCGAGCGCCACCCACTCAACAGGATCGCGTTGCCCGAACATCGCGACCAGGCGCTCGGCGTCGACCAGCACACAGATCGGCAGCAAGGCCAGCATCCCGCCCGTGCCGCCCCAGAACCAGGCGAAGGTGTGCGCCGCCCGCGCGGCCTCGTCGATATTGCGCCAGTAGATGATCGACACCCAGAAGAGCACCACGATGGCCGTCAGCGTTGCGCCGAAGACCAGCGGCGCGGGCAAGGTGACGCCCATGTTCTCCAGCATCGCGCTTCCCGCGCCGACAAAGCCGCCGAAAATTCCCGAGCCCAGCAAGATCTTCTGCGCCAGGCTTTGACGCGCCGCTTGGCGGCCAACACGCTCGTTCATGACAAGTACCCCGTTCGAAATGACAAGGCTATTTGTCATTCGCAGGCACTACGTGTCAAGCGTGCTTTTCATTTTGTATGGGATAGCAGTCTAAATGTAAGGCTCGGCCGTCATTCAGGCGGCCTTGGGCAGCTCGAATGCGTGTCGGGCGTCGTCGCCCAGCACCCCGCGCCAGTGGATGGCCTCGACCTTGTGGCGCTTGAGCGCGCGGCCCAGGGCCGTATCGCTGGGACAGCTGCGCATTTCCCAGCCATAGCGCGAGAAACG
>NCEV01000011.1 GCA_002280875.1 Caulobacter sp. 32-67-35
CTCGACATCCTGCGCAAGTCCGACGACGGCTTCGAGATCGCCGAGAAGGATCTGGAGCTGCGCGGCGGCGGCGATCCGCTGGGACTGAAGCAGAGCGGTTTCCCCGCCTATCGGCTGGCCGACCCCGTTGCGCACCGCGACCTGATCGCGGTGGCGGCCGACGACGCCCGGCTGATCCTGGCCCGCGACCCGGATCTGACCTCGCCCCGGGGCCAGGCCGTGCGGACGCTGCAGGAACTTTTCGACTGGAAACCAGCCTCGCCGCAGCACGACGCAGGGTAGAGCGCGCCACTCGAAAGGCCCTGCGCGTCGAATGATCCCCCAAAGACAGCTTAAGCTGCTATACTGACGAACGCGTTGAACTCTCGGCGCTCATTGCACCAGCAGACTAGCCTTCTTGGCGCCCCGGCTTTGCGCGCAACCGCAAACTGACCGGCGCCGTTGCTTACCCTGCGCGGACCCGGAAGATACCATGGCTCAACGCGCCGAAATCAGCTTTGCCGCCCAGAACGACCGTCACAGCACCTATGAGCGGATCACCCACATCGGCGGCGGCGTCGCCAAGCCCTGGAAGCTGACGATCAAGGAAGCCATCAAGCTGGTCGACAGCGGCAAGTGGCGCTTCTTCGTCATGCGCGACGATGTCGAGGTCAAGGTCGAGGCCCAGACCAGCCGCACCGGTTGCCGCTATCTGAAGACGGCCAACGACCGCAACGAGCCCCACGACCTGCTCACGCTTCCCGGTTTTCCGGTGACGGAGACCGAGACAGTCGAAGCCAGCGAAAGCGCCAGCGCGGCCTAAGTCCGGGCCCACGAAACGCCGAAAACCATGCGGCTTGTCGGCGGCGGGATGACCTGACTACTCTCCTCCCACACGCGGGGGGAACCAGATGGGGGATAGTCACGCACGCTGCGGCGCAGTTGCTGCGATAGCGGTGTCGGTGGCCATGGGCCTGACGATGGCGCCGAACCCGGCTTCGGCGCAATCCTCGAGCCAGCGTGACATCCGGGTGCCGTTCGGGCCGCCGGTAAGCGGCGATGGATATACCGGCGGTTCGGTCGGCGTTTCATACGCCTTCCTGAACTGTTTTGGCGAAATCCACATCAGCTACAGCGTGGCCGCCGGCACGGCGAAGACCAGCGACGTCTATCTGATGGGCGGCAAGACCTATATCCCCGACGGCGTCGCGCCCCAGCCCGGGTCTATCCGCTTTGCGGGCACGGTCTCGCGCGGCGGCGAGGTGATCGGCAGTTTCGCCGATCCCTATGCCGCGACCTACAGCGCCAAGGGCTGCATCTCGGGCCAGACCCAGAAGGTGGGGATGATGACCCCCTGGGTGGCCAAGGGCGCGACGCCCGATCAGATCATCAACTTTCTCAACAGCCTGTCGCTCAGGGCGGAGCCCGCTGGACCCGTTCGCGACGCCGCCCTGGAAAGCCGCCTGAAGGCCCAGGATCGCGCCCGCCAGGCCGCCGTCGAAAATCAGCAGCGCCAGGAAAAGGCCGCAGCAGAGGCCCGGCGTCTGGCCGAAGAGCGGCGGAAGGCCGAAGCGGCCAAGCCTGTCTCGCGCACGCCCTCCGGCCCCGGCGGCGGTTACGCGTCGCAGCAGGCCTCGCCCTCACCCCAGTCCGCGCCGCGCCCGCTCACCGACGCCGAGCGGGGTGACAGGGCCATCGCGTCCGACAGAATCCTGGCCCAGCAGCGGCTCGCTGAGGAGCAACGGATCTATCACCAGCGACAGCTGGCGGCCGCCGAGGCGGAGCGTCAGCGCCAGATCCAGATGAACGCCGCCATGGTCCAGGCCGCGCCGATCATCTATGGCGCGTTGGAGAGCGTGACCAACAGCATCGACCAGGCCTTTGCCCAGGCAAAAGCCAATCGGTGGAGCGCCGCCCAATCCAATCTGATCGGAAAATGCCGGGACGGGGCGGAAGGCAACTGGCCAATCGCCAAGGACGGCGACCTGGTGCTGGGCGTGCCGACGCGCTCGGAGTTGACCGTCGCCGACTGCGGCGACCGACCCGACAATCGCTTCAAGACCTTCCGATTGATGGTCGACGAGCCGATGCGCGTACGGATCAAGGCCGATGGTTCGATCTGGATGAACGCCACCATCGTGCTGATCGGGACGAAGCCTCAGAAAACCGTCATCACGCGCTATGATGCGCCGGCCACCGGCGTCATCACGGCCAGCAGCGCCATCGTCGCCAATCTGTCGCCCGGCGAGTACCACGTGATGATCCACAATG
Organism: Caulobacter sp. 32-67-35; assembly: GCA_002280875.1. Lineage (GTDB taxonomy): Bacteria > Pseudomonadota > Alphaproteobacteria > Caulobacterales > Caulobacteraceae > Caulobacter. The sequence continues at coordinate 2,251 of NCEV01000011.1, forward strand.
CGGCCGGGGCAGGTTTCAGGCCGTTCACCGTGCTGGTCCAGAAGGTCGACGCCAAGAACCGGGTCATTCGCACCGAGCCGCCCCCACCGCCGCTCAACACGGTCGAGGCTTTCCCGTCGCCGCCTCAGGCTCCGACGCCCGGCCCCGCGCCGACCCGTGCGATCGGCGGCATCGCCGGTGTGTTCGCCAACGTCGCCGGCTCACAGCAAAACGTCGCGCCCGCGCCGACGACGCCCAGGCAAAGCGCCGCCCGGATTGCGGCCCAGCCGCTCCAGACCGCGATTGGCACCGATCAGGACAAGGCTGACATCGCCGGCATAAAGGCCCGGTTCGCGATCGGCTGGACTCCGTCGCGGGTCGTCGAGATCAACGCCAGGGGCAACTCCCCCGCCAGCTCGTTCAACACCAAGTGCAACAAGCTCGTCTCGGCGACCCCCGAACCGACCCTGCTGACCTACAAGACCGGAGAAGGCGGCCAGGGGCCCGGCGGGGTCGTGCGCTATGCCGGCGAAGGCAGCCGCTGCCGCCCCCAGACGGCGGGGGTCATCCAGTATGCCGACGGCACGCAGTGGATCGGCGGCGTCACCTCAATCGATGAGACACCTTTTCTCCCGCAGCCCGAGGGTCTGGGAGAGTTCAAGTTCGCGGAAGGTGTCTCCAAGATCCTGCGCGCCCGCAAGACGGCGGACGGCTCGGCCTGGGAAATCGCCGAAGAACTGGTGGATCCGCCACCGCCTCCCCCGCCGGAATCCGCCAAGCCTCCTGTCCGCAAACCGACGGCGAAAAAGCGCCGGAAGTAGGTTTCAAGCGTGGGCGATCAGTGCGCCGCTGCGCCCTTGCGGTGATGCCAGAGATGCATCACGCCCGCCAGGGCGCCGCCGACCACAAAGCCGACAACCGCTGAGCCCACGGCGAAGGCCAGCCAGCCCGTAACCGCGCCAACACCGGGAACGCCCTGCGCCCAGTGGGAGAAGCCCTCCACCCAGTGGGGGATCGGCGTCAGGTGGAAGTGCTCAAGGCCATGGACGATGATGCCGCCGCCGACCCAGAGCATGGCGGCCGTTCCGATGATGGTCAAAGCCTCCATGGTGATCGGCATGGCCTTGACCAGACCGCGCCCAAAACCGCGAACACCGGCATTCTGGCGCTGGGCCATGTGCAGGCCGATATCGTCCATCTTCACGATCAGGCCGACGACGCCATACACGGCGATGGTGATCAGAATACCGACCAGCGCCAGGGCGCCAGCCTGAACGACCAGCGGCTTGCCGGCCACGTCGTTCAGGGCGATGGCCATGATCTCGCCCGACAGGATCAGGTCGGTTCGGATGGCGCCATTGACCTTCTGGGTCTCGAGCTCAGGACCACTGAGCGCCAGCTCCTCGGGCTCGTCGGCGGAGTGCTGGCCGCTCAGCGCCTCCAGGATCTTCTCGGTGGCCTCGAAACACAGATAGGCGCCGCCCAGCATCAGGATCGGCGTGACGGCCCACGGCGCGAAGGCGCTGAGCAACAGGGCGCCGGGCAGCAGAAACAGCAGCTTGTTCTTGAACGAGCCGATCGCGATCTTCCAGACGATCGGCAATTCGCGGTCCGGCGTGAACCCCATGGCGTAGCCGGGGGTCACCGCCGCATCATCCACCACGACCCCGACCGCCTTGGTCCCGGCCTTGCCGGCCGCGCTGGTCATGTCATCCAGCGAGGCGGCGGCGATCTTGGTGATGCCGGCGACATCGTCCAGCAGTGCGGCGAGACCTGACGGCATGAAACTCTCGATCATCGGAACAGAAGGGCTGACGCACAGGGTGTGGTGATCCGCGTCGAAAGTCGACTACGCGATCCCTTGCGTGACGCTGGGGGAGGCCTGAAACCTAGGCGGGATGAATATTCCAGCCGCCCTCGCCCGCCTTGCGCCGCATCTGTCAGCGCGCGCGACGACCGCCGTGAACGCCCGGCAGCTGTCGGGCGGAGCGAGTCTCGAGACCTGGGCCTTCGATCTGGACGACGGTACGCCGCTGATCCTGCGGCGGCGGCCCGAAGGCGCGGCGATGCGCGAGACCGCGGCGCCTCTGGCCCATGAGGCCGCCCTGATCGTGGCGGCCGCCAGAACGGGCGCCCCGGTTCCCGTCATCGAGCATGTCTGCGATCCGGAGGATGGTCTGGGCGAGGCCTTTGTCATGCGCCGCCTGGAAGGCGAGACCCTGGGCAAGCGGATCGTGCGCGATGCGGCCTTCGACACAGTGCGGCCTGGCTTGGCTCACCGCTGCGGCCAGGTACTGGCCCAGATCCACGGCGCTTTGCTGGACGACCTGCCGTCGCTGGCGACGTCCGACGCCCGAGGCGAACTGGCGCGGTACGAGGCGGTCTATCGCCAGCACACCGCCGAGCGCCCCACCTTCGAGGCCGCCTTCCGCTGGCTGGAGGCGTCCGCGCCAGAGCCCGTCACACCGGTGCTGGTCCATGGGGACTTTCGCAACGGCAACCTGATGGTCCATCCCGAGCAGGGTCTGGTTGGCGTGCTGGACTGGGAACTGGCCCATCTGGGCGACCCGGCCGAGGATCTGGGCTGGATCTGTGTCAATTCCTGGCGCTTTGGCCAGTGGCGCCAGCCCGTGGGTGGCTTTGGCGATTATCAGGCCCTGCTGGACGGCTATGCAGCCGCCGGCGGGCGCGAGATTCTGCTGTCGCGCCTGCAGTTCTGGCAGGCCCTGGGTTCGCTTAAATGGGGCGTCATGTGCCTGATGATGTATTCCAGCTTCGCCAGCGGCGCCGATCCGTCCATCGAGCGGGCCATGATCGGCCGGCGGGTCAGCGAGACCGAGATCGACCTTGTCCGTCTGATGGAGGCCATGGCGTGATTACCTGTCCGACCGCCGCCGAACTCCAGGCCGCCCTGACCCTCTTCGATCGAGATGACGCCGGGCCTGCCGACCCCCGACGCGTGTTCCTGGCCCGGGTGGCCGATAATGCGCGGGCCCTGCTGGACCGCGAAGCGACGTTGGGCGAGGCCGCCGAAGCCGGCGAGCGCGCCAGGCTTGCTGTCCTGCTCGGCGTCGAAGGCGATTTCACCGATCTGAACCGGCAACTCTGCGACGCCCTGCGGTCAGGGGCGATAGAGCCGCGCGATCCGGCCCTGCTGGATCACCTGCGCGCGACGGCGATCGCGCGCATCGCCATCGATCAGCCAGGTTATTGCGGGCTCGAAGCGCTGCTCGGAGACTGAACCGGCCTACCTGTCAGGGTCGCTACCCGGCCCTGGGCGTCGGCCTCGATATCTGCATAGAACAGGTTGAAGCTGTCGACCTTGCGGCGGTCAGCCCACGAACCGGCGTCGCGCAGCGAGGTTGATTTGGGCCGCCCGGTGTGCAGCAGGCCATCCTGGCATCGCGCCCAGACCTGTCGTTGCAGGAAGGCGGGCCGTGCGCCCCATTCCAGGCCGGTGGCGTTGGCGGCGCCCTGGTTCAGACGCGCCGGCGCCCGCTCCTGGCTGATCCCGCCCAGTAGCGGGTTGAAGCACAGCGCCCGGCGGCCGTTCAGGTCGATCAGCTGGTCGCCGGAGTCCCAGATCAGCGAGCGATGGGTCAGCTCCTGGATCCGCTGGAAATCGCCTTCCTGCACCGAGGCCCAGGCGGCGACGCACCCGGACTGTTCGCGGCGCTCGCACGCTGGCAGGGGCGAGACCAGGCCATACTCTTCGGCCGGCACGACGGTCTCGATCAGATAGGCGGAGACCAGGCGGCGCTTGATCGCGGGATCGGCTGCGATCTCTTCGCGCAGCAGCCGCGCCGACATCGCCCCGCCCTGCTCGACCCCGACCAGGATGAACGGCCGGCCCTGGTTGTAGCGGGCCAGATAGAGCCGGAACGCCTCGCGCACATCGCCATAGGCAAAGCGCCGCGCCTCGCGGGCGTCATCGCGCAGGGTCAGATAGGTATAGAGGCTAGCCTGGCGGTAGCGCGGGGCGAACACCCGGCCCACCCGATAGAATGGCCCGGCATAGTTGGGCAGCACCACACGGTTCAGGAACCGCTGGGCCTTGGGCTGATCGATGGCGCCGTTCCAGTCCTGGCCGCCGTCAAAGGTGGTGGGGTGGACGAAGAACACATCGGCCGCCGGGTCGCCTGCTGAAGGACTGGTCGGATCTTTGGGCCTCAGCGCCCAGGACGCGCCTTGCGCATAGTGCGGCGGCGGCGGCGGCTCATAGGTCAGGAACGGTATCTTGGGATCGAGCGCGTTGCTGAGGATGTCGTAGCGCCACACAAAGGCGGCAGCCACCAGCAGCCCCAGGAAGAGCACCGCTCCGGCGAAGATCCAGCGCTTGAAGCCCTTGAAGCGGTCACCCATGAGCTTGGGTTACACCAAGCAGGGCTGGGGATTAAGCCCCCTCCTGCCCGATGATCGCCACCGAGCACACATTGCTGGCCGGCGCGCCGCCCAGATTGTGGGTCATGCCGAAAACCGGGTCTTTTAGCTGTCGCTCGCCGGCCCGGCCCTGCAGCTGCAGGTACATCTCGTACAGCATGCGCAGACCCGAGGCCCCGATCGGGTGACCAAAGCATTTCAGGCCGCCATCGATCTGGCACGGCACCCCGCCGTCGGCGTCATAGAAGCCGTCCAGCACGTCGCGCCAGCCCTGGCCCTCGGGCGAGATGAACAGGTCCTCCATCGTCACCAGCTCGGTGATCGAGAAGCAGTCATGGACCTCCATCATCGAGATCTGCTCGCGCGGCCGCTCGATGCCGGCCTCGCGATAGGCCTTGCCGGCGGCGATGCGCGCGGTGTGGAAATGGCTGCCGTCCCAGCCGTTGTACTGGCTCTCATAGCCGTTGGAGACCGACAGCTGGATGGCCTTCACCATCGTCAGGTTCTTCTTGCCCATGGCTCTGGCGATCTCGGGCGTGGTGACAATCGCCGCCGCCGCGCCGTCCGACACGCCGCAGCAGTCGAACAGGCCCAGGGGCTCGGCGATCATCGGGGCGTTGAGCACCTGGTCGATTGTGACCGGCTTGCGCAGGTGGGCCTTGGCGTTCTTGGCGCCGTTGGCGTGGCTCTTGACCGAGACGTGGGCGATGGCGCGCTTGAGGTCATCCTTGCTGACGCCGTGCTTGGCGCGATAGGCGCTGGCCAGCTGGGCGAAGTTGCCCGGCGCCGAGCCGTTCGGCATGACCTGCGGCATCAGGGTGCCGGGATTGGCGACTGGTAGGCCGCCATAGCCGGTGTCCTTCAGCTTCTCGACGCCGAGGGCGATGGCGATATCAGCGGCGCCCGAGGCCACGGCATAGACCGCGCCCCGGAAGGCTTCCGAGCCCGAGGCGCAGAAGTTCTCCACCCGCGTCACGGCGATATTGGGCAGGCGCAGGGCGATCGACATCGGCGTGCCGCCCTTGCCTGTGCCCTGCTCGTCGATATGGGTCGAGAACCAGGCCGCATCCAGCTGGCTGGGCTCGATACCGGCATCGGCCATGGCCTCGATATAGGCCTCGACCATCAGGTCATCGGGCCCGCAATCCCAGCGCTCGCCGAACTTGCTGCAGCCCATCCCCAGGATGGCGACCTTGTCGCGAATGCCTTGCGCCATGATCGTCTCTCCTATTCCGCCGCGACGGCGGTTTGAGCTGAAACCGCCGAACGATCCGGCGCGGCTTTCCAGAAGTAACGGACGAAGCCGCGCTTCTCGTCGATGTCCTTGATGCGGAACACCATCTTGACCAGCAGGCCGGTATCGACGTCGCCGGGCGAGACGTCGGTGATGTCCATCATGATCCGCCCGCCGCCTTCGAAGACGATCATCCCATAGTGATTGGGCGGGGCCATCGAGAAGGTCAGGGAAACTGCACGACGCCCGTCTCGCGGCAGCGGCCGCCGACCAGGCCCAGGATCATGTCCTCGTTGCGATAGAGGGTGGTCAGGGCCGTCTTGTTGTCTTTCTCGGCCCGCATGCCCTTGTCCCAGTCGACCAGGCCATTGAACATCAGGAACTTCAGATAGTTGGTCTCTTCCTGGCGGTCGGCCAGAGAGCCCGTGACGCCGCGCGCCGGCTTGCGGCTTGCCGCGCCGGTGGCCCGGAACACCAGGGCCTCAGCGCCCTGGCCAAACTGGGCGACAACGATGATCTCGCCGGCCTTGGCCTGCTCCAGGGCGTGGGCCAGCATCAGCGGGCCGTGGCCGCTGCCCGCCTCGCCCATCACGGCGGCGAGATTGTCGCGAACGGCTTCGGCTGGGATGCCCAGGCCCTTGGCCAGCGTCGCGGCCATGCCGGCGAAGGTCGAGGGGAAGCAGAAGTGGGCGACCTCGGCAGGGGCGACACCTGCCGCTTCAAGGGCGCGCCTGATGGCGGGCGGGACCAGCTTGACGATGCCCTCGTCGCGGATCCAGCGCTCTTCCCACGAATAGTCGAAGCCGCCGTCAGTGCCGCGGAAATGGTCGACGAAATCGTCGGTGACGCTGCCGCGCCCCAGAAAGTCGGCCGCGCCGCCCTCGGCGGTCACCACGAAGGCCGCCGCGCCGTCGCCGCAGTCGAGCTCCAAGGCAGACACCGCGCGGGCCTTGCGACGCTCGCCGGCCGCGACCAGCGCCGTCTTGGCCGCGCCGCCAGATACTGCCGCCAGGGCGTCGGCCAGGGCGGTGAGACCGCAGCGCTGCGAGCCGGTCACGTCGCTGGCGGTGATCGACTTCTCAAGGGTCAGCGCCGCCGAGACGATGCCCGCGTTCAGCCGGTCGGCGAACGGCGCGGTCGTGGAGGCGAAATAGAGGGCGTCGACGTGGCTGCGGTCATCGCCGGCGCCCAGGGCGTCGCGCGCGGCCTCGACGGCCATGGTCAGGGCGTCCTCGTCCCAGTTGGCCATGGAGCGCTCGCCCTTGCCCTTGGACTTGAGATTCGGCGCGACCCAGGCGTTGGCCTCGACCACCGCCTTGCGGCTCAGACGTAGACGCGGCGCATAGGCGCCCCAGGCGGCGATGCCGACCATGTTCCGCTCCCCGAGATATCCGCAGAGCGGATATCTCTCACTGTTGCACTGGAGCGTGACAGGCGCCGAAACCGGCTTCCCCTTTCGGCTGTCACGCTCCCATCGCGTTCGATCGCGACTTATCGGCGGTTAGATTACGCTCGCGGAAGGGGTCGGCAAGTGTGCCGTGACGGCAGGTTTGCGGCCCATCTCGCCATCAGCCGGCGTGGCTGCGCCCATGAAAAAGCCCCCGATCCTGCGACCGGGGGCTTTGGCATGCCAGTTCAGACAGACTAGCGGATGACCCGCGCGCCCTTGCCCTTCATCACGGCCTCGACCTCGGCCTGGCGCACCATCGAGGTGTCGCCCGGGGTGGTCATGGCCAGGGCGCCGTGAGCCGCGCCGTACTCGACGGCGGCCTGGGGGCCCTTGCCTTCCATGAAGCCGAAGGCCAGGCCCGAAGCGAAGCCGTCGCCGCCGCCGACGCGGTCATAGATCTCGAGGTTCTCGCGCATCATCGACGCATAGAACTCGCCGCCGGCGTACAGGATCGCCGACCAGTCATTGACCGAGGCGGTCTTGGCGTTGCGCAGGGTGGTGGCGGCGACCTTGAAGTTCGGGAACTCCTTGACCGCCGTCTGGATCATCTTCTTGAAGTTGGCCGGGTCGATCGAGCTGATGTGCTCGTCCAGGCCTTCGACTTCAAAGCCGAGGCAGGCGGTGAAGTCTTCTTCGTTGCCGATCATCACGTCCACATACTGGGCGATGTGGCGGTTGACCTTCTGGGCCCCTTCCTTGCCGCCCTGCGACTTCCACAGGGATGCGCGGTAGTTCAGGTCGTAGGAGATCACGGTGCCGTACTTGCGGGCCACTTCCACCGCTTCGATCACGGCTTCGGCGGTGTTGCTGGCCAGCGCCGCGAAGATGCCGCCGGTGTGGAACCAGCGCACGCCTTCTTCGCCGAACAGCTTTTCCCAGTTCACTTCGCCGGGACGGATCTGCGAGGCGGCCGAGTGACCCCGGTCGCTGCAGCCCAGGGCCGGACGAACGCCAAAGCCCTTTTCGGTGAAGTTCAGGCCGACGCGGGTGTTGCGGCCCAGACCGTCGAAATCGCGCCAGATGATGTGGGAGGTGTCGACACCGCCCTGCATCATCAGGTCCTCAACCAGCCAGCCCAGGTCGTTCACCGGCAGGGCGGTGACGGCGGTCGAGCGCTTGCCCCAGCACTTCTTGAAAGCGCGGGCGACATTGTATTCGCCGCCGCCTTCCCAGACGTTGAACTGGCGGGCGTTGCGAACCCGGCCAAAGCCGGGGTCGAAGCGCAGCATCACTTCACCGAAGGATGCGCAATCCCACTTCGTTTCCGAAGCCGGGCGGATGTTGAGGATGTTGTCGGTCATTTAGGCCTTCCCGCGAACCTTCTTGATCAGGTCCACCGTCTCGCGGACCTTCTTGGTGATGCCGGCATAGTCGCCGGCGTCGAGCATTTCCGGGGTGATCAGCTTGGAGCCCATGCCGGCGGCGACGATGCCCGCGCCGAACCACTTCTTCACCGAGGCTTCATCCGGATCGACGCCGCCGGTCGGCATGATGCGGGTCCAGGGCATAGGGCCCAGCACCGCCTTGACGAAGTCCGGGCCGCCGACCGACGAGCCAGGGAATACCTTGACGATCTCGCAGCCCAGTTCTTCGGCGTACGAGATTTCCGAGGCGCTGCCGCAGCCTGGCGAATACGGGATCTTGCGGCGGTTGCAGACCTTGGCCACGTCGGCGTTGAGGATCGGGCCAACCACGAACTTGGCGCCATTGGCGATGTAGATGCCGGCGGTCGGCGCATCGACGATCGAGCCCACGCCCATGATCACGCGCTCGTCGGCCGTGGCGAAGTGCTTGGTCACTTCGTAGAAGACGTGGCTGGCGAAGTCGCCGCGGTTGGTGAACTCGATGCAGGGCGCGCCGCCGTCGGCGCAGGCCTGGATCACCTTTTTGCAGACCTCAGCGTCGGGGTGATAGAAAACCGGGATCACACCCTGGTCCATCATGGCGGTCAGAACCGCCATACGATCTTTCACCATCACATAGTCCTCCAAAAGCATCGTTCTTGCGTGCAGGCCCCCTCAAGGACCCGTCGCAGGGAAGATTTCGCCGGTATTGGCTCAGGGCGATCGTTTAGACCGCGTCGCGCGCGGACGCCACTGCGTGGCTGCCGCTGCGTCAAACAAAGGCGCGTTCGCGCCGCTTTGCTTCCTTCCCCAACATTCCTGCTCCTCACCCGCCGAGGCAAAAGTGAGGGCGTCGAGCCAGGCTCGACGCCCCGAAAGTTTGCGCAGGAGCGAGCTCAAAAGAGCCGCAACGAGACGGCCCGACCAAGTCGTTCCGAACCGTAATGATACCGGTGTCATCATGAGGTGAGCCCGTGGCGCCACCGGTGTCATCGCGCAGATAATCAGAAACCGACGGTTTAGGCAAGCGGTCTGCAGTACTTGAAAGGCTCAGCTAGGCCGTTGAAATCATGAAGAATTCAACGATTGATGATTAACCGGTGTTGCGCAGGCCCGCGGCGATCCCGGCCACGGTCAGCTGAATCGCCAGCCGAACCGCCTCATCCTGGTCTCCGCCCCGCCGCCGAGACAGCAGTTCCAGCTGCAGGTGGTTGAGCGGATCCACCGAAAGGCCGGCCAGGGCGACGGACTCGGCCAGCTCCGGCTGGTTGTCCAGCAGGCTGGTTCCACCCCGGATGGTCAGGGCCAGACGCCGGGCGGCCTCATGCTCGACCTTGATGGTCTCGAAGATCCGGGTCGCATTGGCCGGGTCGGACGACAGCGCCACATAGCGTGCGGCGATGTCCATGTGGCTCTGGGCCAGGGCCAGCTCCATGTTCGACAGCAGGGAGGCGAAGAAGTCGAAGCCGCCGGCCAGGTCCTGCAGTTGCTGCACCGACAGCCCTGCCCGCTCGACCCCGGCGGCGAAGCCGTACCAGCCGGGCAACATGAACCGCGACTGCGACCAGCTGAACACCCACGGAATGGCCCGCAGGTCCTCGATCTTGCGGCTGGCGGTCCGGCTGGCGGGGCGCGACCCGATGTTGAGGCCGACGATCTCGCCGATCGGCGTGGCCGACCAGAAGAAGTCCTCGAAGGCCGGATCGTCATAGACCAGCGCCCGATAGCCCTCGAACGACGCCTGGGCCAGGGCGGTCATCGCCGCCTCGACCTTCGGATCGGGACGCACGACGGGCCGGTCGCTGGCCATCAGCACGGCCGCGGCCAGGCCATCCAGATTGCGGCGCGCGGTAGGCTGGTCGCCAAAGCGCCGGGCGATCATCTCGCCCTGCTCGGTCATTCGGATGCGCCCCTGAACGGTGCCGGCCGGCTGGGCCATCACCGCCTCGGCGGCGGGGCCCCCGCCCCGGCCGACGCTGCCGCCCCGGCCGTGGAACAGCTGCAGGCCCACGCCCATGCGGTCGGCCTCGAAGGCCAGGGCCGAAGCGCCCCGGGCGACCCCGCGCCGCGAGGCGACATAGCCGCCGTCCTTGTTGCTGTCGGAATAGCCGAGCATGATTTCCTGCACCGGCTTATCGCCCAGGATGGTGCGGCTGATCGGCAGTTCCAGCCACTGGCGCAGGACGCGAGGGCCCTGCTCCAGGTCCTCGATGGTCTCGAACAGTGGGCTGATCTTGACCGACGAGCGCGGCGCCGCGCCGCCCCAGACCAGGCCCACCTGCTTGAGCAGGACCAGCGGCTCCAGGATGTCCGACAGGGTCGCCGACTTGGAGATCACATAGGCGCCAAGGCAGCCGTGGCCGTAGTCGCGCACCGCCTGAGCGGCGGCCTCCATGGTGGCCAGCTCGCGACGGGTCTCCTCGCCATAGGCGGTGAACGGCGAGACCAGCGGCCGCTGGTGCGACAGCTCCTCGATCAGGACCTTGCAACGGTCCTCTTCGGGCAGTTCGAGATAGCGGACCCCCGTGCCGGCCCGCTGGAAAAGCTCGTGCAGGGTGCGCTCGTGAACATCGGCGTTCTGGCGCAGGTCCAGGCTCATCAGGTGGAAGCCACAGGCCTTGGCCACCTCGACCAGGGTCCGCAGGGACGTACCCACCAGACGCTCGCCGCCATTGCGCGCCAGACTGTCGATGACGATCGACAGGTCGGCCACAAAACCGTCGGGATGGGCATAGGGCTCCACGTCCGTCGCGCCATTGGCATAGGCGACAGGCTGGCCCGTCAGCTTCTGCGACACGGCGGTGAGGCGGTCAAAGACCAGCTCCAGGGCCAGGCGATAGGGCTCGTCGATGCGATGCACCGACGGATCCTTGGCCTGGCCGGCCAGGGCCATCAGCTCGTCCGATACCGGCGTATAGGCCGTCGAGATCGCCAGGTTCGACCACAGCTTGCGGACCTCGCCGGCGTACCAGTCGAGGATCACCCGTGACTGCGAACTCAGGGCCAACTTCAGGGTGTCGCCATTGACGCCGGGATGGCCGTCGCGGTCGCCGCCCAGCCACGAGCCCATCTTCAGCAGTGGCGCCAGCTCGGCATTGTGAGCAATCTGGGCGGTCCAGTCGCCGTATAGGTCAATGATGGCCGGCAGGATCGATGTGCGGACGATCGACAGGGCGTTGCGGATCTCGTCCTTCACGGTGATCCGCTCGGGACGATAGAGCCGCGTGCGCCACATCAGGGCGATTTCGCGAAACAGCCGCTCGCGGATGTCGCTCTCCAGATCAGCCGGCAGATGGTGGCGGCGCAGGGCCATCAGCCGCGAGATCTCGGTCTCGCGGTCCACCATCGAGCGGCGGCGCACCTCGGTCGGGTGAGCGGTCAGGACGGGCACCACATTCATGGCGGCGAAGATCCTGGCGATGTCGGCGTCGGACTTGCCGCCAGCCTTCAGGGCGGCGACGGCGTCGACCAGGGTGCGGGGACGCTCGTCGCCCGGCAGGGCGGCGGCCTCGGCGTGGCGACGACGGCCGGCGACGTCTTCGCCGATATTGGCCAACAGCGAATGGCTGGCAAAGGCCCGGGCCAGGAACACGGCCTGCTCGTTGGACAGATCGGCGAACAGGTGATCCAGAACCGGCGCGGCGTCGCTCTCATCGTCGCGGGCCGAGGCCTTGCGGGCCTTGGTGACCAGGGCGGCGGCGTCGTCGCCTTCCAGATAGGCGATGGCCTCGGCCAGCAGGTCGCTCAGCAGATTGGCGTTCTGGCGGACGTGGCGGCTGGTGGGGCGATCACCGCCGAGCGACAGGGCCGGGTTACGCATGAGCGAGCTCCGCTGACGCCAGAGGCGCCTCTACAAAGGATCAACTTGAACGCCCTGCCCCATCCGAGACTGACGTAACGGCGCCCTTAGCGCGCTTCGCCGTCCGGGAAAACCCGGACGGCATGATGGTTGCGCTACCATCCCATCTTTGCGTGAATCTATGCTGTTAGCGGGCCAGCCAACCGCCATCCACGGGCAGAGTAATCCCCTGGACATAGTCCGCTGCCGGCGACGCCAGGAACACGGCCGCGCCGCCCAGGTCGCTCGGCTTGCCCCAGCGGGCGGCCGGAATGCGGGCCAGGATCGAGGCGTTGCGGTCGGCGTCGTTGCGCAGGGCCTCGGTGTTGTTGGTGTCGAAATAGCCGGGCGCGATGGCGTTGACGTTGATGCCCTTGGTCGCCCACTCGTTGGCGAGGATCTTGGTGAGGCCCGCCAGGCCGCTCTTGCTGGCCGTATAGGATGGTACGCGGATGCCGCCCTGGAAGGACAGCAAGCTGGCGATGTTGATCACCTTGCCGGCGACGCCATTGACCGGACCCTGCTTCAGCGCCTGCCTGGCGAAGGCCTGGGTCAGGAAGAAGACAACCTTCAGGTTGGTGTCCATCACCGCGTCCCAGTCGGCCTCGGTGAACTCGATGGAGTCGGCGCGGCGGATGATGCCGGCGTTGTTGACCAGGATATCGACCTTGCCAAATTCGGCCACGGTCTCGTCGATCACGCGCTGAACGGGCTCGATCGAGCCGAAGTCGGCCTTGATCGACAGGAACTTGCGACCGGTCGCCTCGACGGCGGCCTTGGTCTCGGTGGGCTCGCTGCGACCGGCGGCGGCGATGTTGGCGCCGGCTTCGGCCAGGGCCACGGCCACGGCCTGACCGAGGCCCGTGTTGGCGCCGGTGACGAGCGCGACCTTGCCTTCGAGGCTGAACGGATTGGCCATGGTGCTGTTTTCCTGATGCTGGAGCATGTCATCCCGGACGACCTGAAAGGTCGATCCGGGACCGCAAAAAGCGCTGAGGCTCGAAGCGGTCCCGGCTCTACGCTCCGCCCCGGCCGGGATGACAGCCGGAGCGGATTGGGCTCGAAAGCCCTACTTCAGCTGGCAGATGTCCAGCACGTTCATGTCGGTATAGTCGAGGTTCTCCCCGCCCATCGCCCAGATGAACGTGTAGTTCGAGGTGCCCGAACCCATGTGGATCGACCACGGCGGGCTCATGACGGCTTCCTCGTTGGCGATCACGATATGACGCATCTCGTCCGGCTCGCCCATATAGTGGAAGACCCGGTCGTTATCGCCCAGACCGAAGTAGAAATAGGCTTCCGAACGACGGTCGTGCAGATGGGGCGGCATAGTGTTCCAGACGCTGCCCGGCTTCAGAACGGTCATGCCCAGCAGCAGCTGAGCCGACTTGCAGGTGGTCGGCACGATATACTGGTAGATGGTGCGCTCGTTGGAGGTCTCCAGCGCGCCGCGCTCCAGCGGAACGGCGTTGGCGAATTCCAGCTTCTTGGTCTCGAACGCGGCGTGGGCCGGCAGGCTGGTCAGGTAGAAGCGGGCCGGATTGGCGGCGTCCAGGCTCTCGAACACCACGTCCTTGGAGCCCATGGTCACATAGATGCCGTCACGCGGTTCGATGTCATAGGCGACGCCGTCGACCGTGACCTTGCCCTTGCCGCCGCCGACATTGATGGCGCCCAGTTCGCGGCGCTCGAGGAAGGGGTGGCCGGCGGCCGAGGCGGGCTCGGTCTGGTCAGGCAGCTTCACGGCGGTCGAAACCGGCGCCGCGCCGCCGATCACGAAGCGTTCGGCGTGGTTGTAGTGCAGAACGATCTCGTTCTCGGCGAACAGGCCGTCCATCAGATAGCGCTCGCGCAGGTCGTCATTGCTGACCGCGAACATCATGTCCGGATGGGTGGCGTGGTAGGTCTTGGTGAACATCATGGAGCTCCGGAGATCTTACTGGGCGGCTTGGGCCGACGCAGGCGTCGGCCGGGGTTGATCGAGTTTGTAGGCCCGCTTGGGCAGGGTGTAGGTCAGGTCGACGATCAGCTCCTGGGCCTCGACGAGGTCCATGCGGTGTTCGGCGACCATGCGGGCCAGGAACGAGGAGTCGACGCGGCGGGCCACGTCGTGGCGGGCCGGGATCGACAGGAAGGCGCGGGTGTCGTCGTTGAAGCCGACGGTGTTGTAGAAGCCGGCGGTCTCGGTGACCTGCTCGCGGAACCGCATCATGCCTTCCGGGCTGTCGTGGAACCACCAGGACGGACCCAGCTTCAGCACCGGATAATGACCGGCCAGCGGGGCCAGTTCGCGGCTGTAGCTGGTCTCGTCCAGGGTGAAGAGGATGATCGACAGGCGCGGGTCGTTGCCGAACTTGCTGAGCAGCGGCTTCAGGGCGTTGACGTACTCGGTCTGCACCGGGATGTCGGCGCCCTTGTCGCGACCGTGCGAGGCCAGCAGGCCCACATTGTGATTGCGATGCGAGCCAGGGTGGATCTGCATCACCAGCCCGTCGTCCAGGCTCATCCTGGCCATTTCCGTCAGCATCTGGGCGCGGAACAGCTCGGCCTTCTGCGGCGTCACCTCGCCCTTCACCAGGCTGAGGAACAGAGCCTCGGTCTCGGCGTCGCTCAGATCGGCGGTCGCCGCCGTCGGGTGGCCGTGATCTGACGAGGTCGCGCCCGCCTCGATGAAAGCCAAGCGACGCTGGCGGTGGGCTTCCAGATAGCCCTGCCAGCTATAGACGTCCTGGCCCGACACCTCGGCGAAGCGCTCGAAGGCGCGTGGGCTACGCTCGTCCTCGAAGTCGATGACCGCGTCGGGGCGATAGGCCGTGATCACATGACCGCCCCAGCCACTGTCGCGGATGGCGTGGTGGTGCTTGAGCGTCTCGTGCGGCCCCTCGGTAGTGGCCAGGGTCTCGATGTTGAAGCGATCGAACAGGGCGCGCGGCCGGAAGGCGTCGGTCGCCAGGGCCTCATTGATGGTGTCGAAATAGAGATCCGACGTCTCGGCGGAGAAGAACACCTCCAGCCCGAACACCTGGCTGAACACGTGGTTGAGCCAGATCCACGACGGCGTGCCGCGAAACAGGTGGAAGTTCTGGGCCAGCAGACGCCAGGCTTCGCGAGGGTCAGTTCCAGGCACGCCATCCTTGGACCGCACCTTCAGCGCGTCCAGCGAGATGCCCTGGCTGTAGAGCATGCGGAACAGATAGTGGTCCGGCGCCAGCAGCAGGTCGGTGGCGTCCTGGAACGGCGCGTTGGTCGCAAACCAGCTGGGATCGGTATGGCCGTGCGGGCTGATAATCGGCAGCGCCTTGACGCTCGTATAGAGCTCGCGCGC
This sequence comes from Caulobacter sp. 32-67-35, assembly GCA_002280875.1. Classification (GTDB taxonomy): domain Bacteria; phylum Pseudomonadota; class Alphaproteobacteria; order Caulobacterales; family Caulobacteraceae; genus Caulobacter. The sequence continues at coordinate 17,800 of NCEV01000011.1, forward strand.
GATCGACCGCGTGCGCTCGTCGGCGGGGAACAGTCGATCTTCGTGGAATATCAGGGGCCTGGCCATGGATTTCTCCTGCTTCCTCTCCAGCCGGCGGCTTTGCGGTCTGCCGCTTCTGACGCGCGCTTGGTAACCGGTGTCATGACTGGATGCAAGCCAGCCCGTCGTCAGGTCAGCCTACACCGAAGGCGCAGGGCCCGACGACTCCCGAACGACGAGATTGGGTTCGGTCCGCGCCGGATCGCGCTCTTCGCGGCGCTCACGGCGTTCTCGGCCCTCTGCGTCGATCAGCTTTTCGGCCGCCATCCGCCCGATCTCGCGCGTGGGCGTGTGGATGGTCGTCAAGGGCGGCCAAACGGCCTGGGCGATCTGGAAGTCATCGAAGCCGACGACCGTCAGATCCGCCGGTACGTTCAGCCCGGCCTTGCGGGCCGATTGCAGCACGCCGGCCGCCATTTCGTCATTGCCGGCGAAGATGGCGGTGGGACGCGGCGTACGTTTCAGCAGCTCATCGCCGCATGCCACGCCAGACTCAAAGGTATAGGCGCCCTGAATGATGTCGCTGGGCTCCAGCTTCAGGCCGCGCTCGGCCAGCGCCGCCTCGAAGCCCCCTCGCCGCTCGTGCGACGAGCGAAAGGAGTCAGGGCCGGAAATGAAGGCGATGCGCTTGTGGCCCAGATCGAGGATATGCCGCGCCGCCTGGGCGCCGCCCATGCGGTCATGGCCCACGATCATGTTCTCGGGCTTGTCGAGCTCGACCGAGGCGATGCGGATATAGGCGCAACCGATCTCGTTGAGCAGCTTGGCGACGCGATCGTCCTCCGAAACCGACGGCGGCAGCACCACGCCGTACAGCTTCTGGCGCTCAACGAAGGTGCGAACGTCGGCCAGGAACGTGGGGCTGGCGCGATTGCAGGGGTGCACGACCAGCTCGAAGCCCGAACCGCGCATGCCGTCCAGCAGGCCCAACTGCATGTTCACGACATACTGGGGATTGGGATTGTCGTAGATCATGCCGATCAGGAACGAGCGCCGGAACGCCAGCCCCCGCGCCTGCGGATCGGGCGCATAGCCCCATTCTGCGATGACCGCCTCGATCCGTTCGCGGGTCTCGTCGCGCACGAAGGGGGACTGGTTGATCACACGCGAAACGGTCTTCTTCGATACGCCGGCCAGCCGGGCGATATCGTTGATCGTGGCGCGCTTGCGTCCACCCTCCAGGCCGCTCTCGGGTGCGTTGTCGCCCAGCGACGGCATAGGCGGTTTTGAAGAATTCACGGCGTTTCCATGGAGCTTTGAGCGCTTTCTTTTGTCATACTCTACACACGCGGGCGTCGCCACCAATGGCCGAAACGGACGTTTGCAAGAAAACTGACACCGGTTACCCTGCCGTCGAACGACACTTGGCGGCTTAGAAGGTCGCCACACGAAGGCACAAATGACCCAACCGAGCTCTGTTCGCGTCGAATCGATTCACGACGTCGATCCTCGCGACCATGTTGCGACCGCCCTGCGCGACATCGTCGCCGGCGAGACGCTGAGCCTGCGCGGTCGGTCGGTTCTGGCTCGGGCCGACATCCCCAAAGGCCACAAGATCGCCATTCAGGGCGCGGCCGCCGGCCAGGATGTGCTGAAGTACGGCTGGCCCATCGGACGGGCGACGATCGACATCGCCGTCGGTGATCACGTCCACGTCCACAATGTCGAGACCAAGCTTTCCGGCGTCGAAGACTATGTCTGGACGCCCTCGGCGCTCGCGCCGGTCGCCGCGCCCACCGATCGCGCCTTCATGGGTTATCGTCGCCGCAATGGCAGGGTGGGCACCCGCAACGAGATCTGGGTGCTATGCACTGTGGGCTGCGTCGCCAACACCGCCCGCCGGATCGCCGAGAAGGCAAATGCCCGTTTCGCGGGCCGCACGGACGGCGTCTTCGCCTTCCCCCACCCTTTCGGTTGCTCGCAGCTGGGCGATGACCTGTCGCATACGCGCAAGCTCATCGCCGCCCTCGCCGGCCATCCGAACGCCGGCGGCGTGTTGATCCTGGGCCTGGGCTGCGAGAACAACCAGCTGAAGACCCTGCTGGACAGCGCGCCGGATCTGGATCCCGCCCGCCTGCGCGCGTTCACCACCCAGATGGTCGATGACGAACTTGAAGACGGCCTGGCCGCGATCGAGGCGCTGATCGCCCTCGCCGAAAGGGACGTCCGGGAACCCTGCCCGGTCTCCGATCTCGTCGTGGGCCTGAAGTGCGGCGGTTCTGACGGTTTTTCGGGTGTGACCGCCAACCCGCTGGTGGGTCGGATCGCCGACAAGGTCTCGGACGCGGGAGGCACACCGGTGCTGACCGAGATCCCAGAAATCTTCGGCGCCGAGCAGATGCTGCTGGCCCGCGCCGCCAGCCAGACGGTGTTCGACAGCGCCGTGCGGGTGGTCGACGATTTCAAGCGCTACTTCATCGACAACAACCAGCCGATCCACGAGAACCCCTCCCCCGGCAATATCGCCGGCGGCATCACGACCCTGGAGGAGAAATCCCTGGGCGCGGTACAGAAGGGCGGCCGCTCGGCCCTGGTCGAGGTGATCCGCTACGGCGAGCGGGTGGGCCCGCATGGCCTGACCCTGCTGGAGGCGCCTGGCAATGATGCGGTGTCTTCGACGGCGCTGACAGCGGCCGGCGCGACGGTGATCCTGTTCACCACTGGACGCGGTACGCCGCTGGGCTTCCCCGCGCCGACGCTGAAGATCGCCTCCAACAGCGGGCTGGCGACGCGCAAGCCGGGATGGATCGACTTCGACGCCGGCGTGGTGCTGTCTGGCCAGTCGATGGACGACGCGGCCGACGCGCTCATGGACCTGGTCGTCGAAACGGCGTCTGGCAAGGCCACCAAGGCCGAACTCAACGGCGAACGTGAAATCGCCATCTGGAAAAGTGGTGTGACCCTGTGACGGCTCTTCCCGTATCCTCTGCCTTACGTCTTCGCGCCACCAGCAGCCCTGCTGCGCTCCCGGGCGTGGCCCAGCCGGCCTATGACCGCGACCGGATCACCGTCGGCGTGGTTCACCTTGGCCCGGGCGCGTTTCACCGCGCGCACCAGGCCTATTATTTCGACCAACTTCTGACCAACGACCCGCGTTGGGGCATCTGCGCCGTCTCGCTGAAGAGCCCGGGCGTGCGCGACGCGCTCGCGCCGCAGGACGGCCTCTACACCCTGGCCCAGCTGGATGAGGAGACCACCTTCCGGATCATCGGCTCCATCGTCGAGGTGCTGGTCGCGCCCGAGGATCCGCCGGCCGTCTTCGCCCGCCTTTCAGCTCCCATGACCCGCATGGTCACCCTGACCGTGACCGAAAAGGGCTACTGCCTGTCCAGCGACGGCGGCCTGGATGAGAGCCATCCCGACATCGTCCACGACCTGGCCCATCCCCGCGAACCCGTCAGCGCCATCGGCTATCTGGTCGAGGGATTGCGCCGACGCTTCGCGGTTGGCCTGCCGCCCTACGCGGTCGTCGCTTGTGACAACCTCGCCGACAACGGCTGGCGCCTGAAGGCGGCCGTCACAGCGTTCGCCGCCAAGGTCGATCCCGAACTCGCCGCCTGGATCGAGGCTGAAGGCCGCTTCCCGCGCACGATGGTCGACAGCATCACCCCGGCCACCGACGACGCCCTGAGCGCGCGGGTCGAAACAGCCACGGGCCTGAACGACGCATGGCCCATCCAGCGCGAAGCCTTCACCCAGTGGGTGGTCGAGGACGTTCTGGGTTCGGACGCCCCGGACCTTGCCAGCGTCGGCGTCACCCTGACCGACGACGTTCGCGGCTTCGAGCGGGCCAAGCTGCGCCTGCTGAACGGCGTGCATTCCACCCTGGCCTATGCCGGAATCCTGCGCGGCCATGAAACCGTGTTCGAAGCGATCAGCGACCCGGTCCTGGCCAAGCTGGCGCGTGATCTGATGATCGAGGACATCATCCCCACCCTGACGCCCCCGCGCGGCATGGACCTGCCGGCCTATGCTGAGGCGATCCTGAAGCGCTTCCGCAATCCGGAGATCCGGCACCTGCTGGCCCAGATCGCCTGGGACGGCTCGCAAAAACTGCCGTTCCGGATTCTGGGCACGCTGGGCGAGGCGCTGGACGCCGGACGCTCGGTTGATCGCCTGGCTATACCGCTGGCGGCCTGGATGCGCTTCATCCGCCTGCGGGCCTCGGCGGGTGAAAAGATCGTCGACCCGCTGGCCGACAAGCTGGTCGCGGTCGCGGCGATGTGCACGGGCGACGCCAGGGCGGATGTCGCGGCGTTCGTGGCGCTGGATGCCGTATTTCCGGCCAGCCTGGCGGCGAACCCCGCCTTCGTTGGCGCCCTTGAGAAGGCCTATGCCGATCTGGGCTAGATCGAACTAGCGCGTGACGCCCCGGCCGGTGACGACCGGGGCGACCGTTCTGGCCAAAACCATCAGATCGAACCCGAACGTGCGCCGCGCCAGATAGTCGGCGTCCAGCGCCACCTTGTCGGGAATGGACAGCTCGTCCCGCCCGTTGATCTGGGCCCAGCCCGTGACGCCGGGGCGAAGGTGGTCGACGCCGGCGGCCCTACGCGCGCCGATCAGGTCGTCCTGATTGAACAGGGCCGGTCTGGGACCGACCAGACTCATGTCGCCGACCAGCACACTCCAAAGCTGGGGCAGCTCGTCCAGGCTGAGGCGACGCAACGGCGCGCCGATGGGGGTCAGCCAGCGGTCGGGATCATCGAGCAGATGGGTCGCAACTTCCGGCGTATCGATCCGCATCGTCCGAAACTTCGGCATCGAGAACAGCTGCGAGCCCCGGCCGACCCGCTGCGACCAGTAGAGCCCCGGTCCCGGCGAGGTCAGGCGGACCAGCAGCCAAAGCACGGCCAGCGGCGCCAGCAGGACCAGCAGTCCCAGGGCGGCGGCCGCGACGTCGAAGACGCGCTTCAGCATCGGCCTGCGATCAGGCCAGGTCGCCGGTGGCGGCGTCCAGTAGCAGATAGGCGCGGCCAGCGTCCGACGACAGCAGCGCGGCCACGAGGAAGCCTTCGCGGTCCTGGCCGCCAGCTTCCTCGATCATCCCCGCATAGCGCTTGAGGAAACGCTCGGCATTGGCCCGCAGGGTCGCGTCCGAGAACAGGCGTCGCACCAGCCGGCGGATGGCGGCCGGGGCCAGGCGCTTGACCACTTCGCGGGCGCCGGAGGCGTCACGGGTCTGGATGGCGGCGGCGATCTCGTCGATCCGGCCGCGCGGCAGCAGGGCATGCGGGTCGATGCCCATCGCCGAGATTTCGGCGGCGAGCTTTTCGCCCAGGGCCGCATCGCCCGGCGAGCTGTTCTCGATCCCCGACAGCAGCGAGCGCCAGGACCAGCCCTGTCCGTCCGGTCCTTCTGGCGCGGCAGGCGGAGCGCCCCGGCCGCCGGCGGTGTCGAACACGGAGCGAAACTCGTCGTCGGTGGCGGTCGGCGTCAGGCGCAAACGCGGCCGGTGGCCGGGCTCCTCGGCCAGCAGATCGTCCTCCGGTTCGGCCAGCGGCTGCGGCGCGATCGGCGGCGGCGGCGGCGGCGGCGCTGCGGGAGCCGGCGCAACCTTGGCCCTGACAAGCGGCGGCGGGCTGGGACGGGCCGGCGTCGATCCGCCCATGGCGGCGGCGGCTTCGCTGAGCGCGTCATAGTTGCGGCGTACGCGATCCTGGAAGGCCTGGTCGATCGCCGCCGTTTCTTCAGCCGTGCGGCGCGCCGCAGCCATCAGGTCTTCGAGGCCCTGCTCGATGGAGGCCCGAACCTCGACGGCCTTCTGCAGGGCCTCGGCCGGCATTTCGGCGGTGCGTTGGCCAACCTCGTCCAGCATCGCCTCAAGCTCGCCCAGGGTGCCGCGCGCGGTCAGAACCGCCTCGGCCAGCTTCTGGGCCGTACGGGCTCCGGCCTGTTCGACCATCTGGGCCGACTGCTCGATCAGATCGCGCGCCTCTTCCATGCGCGCCTCAAAGACGGTGTCGGCCTTCTGGCCGGCGGCAAAGGCGATCTCGTTGAGTTGATCGACACGGCCACGCGCCGAGTCGACGCGCGCATCGACGCCCTCGCTGGCCTTCAGCGCCGAAGCCGCAAGGGCTTCCATCGCCTGCTTGAGCTCGATCTCCAGACCCTCGCGCTGTCCGGCGGCGGCGTCGGAAATGGCAGTGAGCACCCTGTTGGTATCTTCCACCAGACTGTCACGCTCGGCCTTGGCGTTGTCAGCCATGGCCTTGAACTGCTCGGAGGCGGCCGAGATCAGGCCGCGCAGCACCTCGGCCCCCATGGCCGCGACATCGCTGAGCTCGGTCGCGCCGACCCGGGTGTAGGAGACAAACTCGGTCAGCTGCGCCGTGCGGGTTTCCGTCTCGGCGGCGAAGTCTTCCTGTTCGGACCGCAGCGACTGGCTGGCCGCAACCAGCGCCGCGCGCTCATCTGGTCGCCCAGACCCTGGCCGGCGGTTTCCAGCCGCGCGATCTGGCGCGAGATGTCTTCAGCGCCGACGCGCGCGGCGTCAGAGGCTTCGGCGGCGGCGGCGGCCAGATCGGCGGCGCGCGCCGCCAGGGCGGCCTCGGCTTCGCGAAGCTGGGTTTCGGCCAGGTCAGAGGCCTCGGCGACCATCCGCGCCTGACTGCCAATGGCGTCGACAACAGCGGTGGACCGCGTGTCCAGGGTGAGGGACAGGGTCTCCAGGGCCTGGCGCTCGTGGCCAAGCCCCTGCGCCAGCTGGTTGGCCATGCGGGCAGAGTCGGCCGCGGCATCCGCGAGACGCGCGGTCTCCTCGGCCAGCGACTGGCGCAGCGACAGGATACGTTCGCGCGCCTCGTCGGCGGCGATGGTGGCGCTGTCGATCTGGCCGCGAATGGCTTCCACGGCGCCAGAAGCGCCCGCAGCCGCCAGAACGGCTGGCGTCACCAGACGATCGGTAAGGGTCCGCGTACGGCGCAGCTCGGCCGAAACGCCCAGAGCCTGGCGGAGCAGATAGGCGCCCAGCAAGGTGAGCAACGCAGGGCCGATCGCCAGACCGGCAAAGACCGCCAGGGCGAAGCCTTCAACCTTCAGGGCCGGGACGTCGCGGGCATAGCCCAGCGCGAAGGCGATCGGCGCCAAGGCCCAAAGCGCGGCTGCGGCGACGGCGAATGACCAGAACAGGAAAGCGGGCATGGGGCCGCGCTCGGAACGGTCCGGCAGCTCGAAAGCCTCTGTGGGCCGTCGCAAGTCTGCCGAGGCTTCGCGCGTTTCAGCGCGGGCCGGCGCGGTCTCGCGCTCGGGCTCGACGACAGGTGCGGGCGGCTGAGCGGCGCTGGTCGCCAGAGACGTCGCGCTGGGCGGCGTCGGTTCGAACGAAGCCTGGGAGGGCTCGCTGATCCGCCCTCGACGCGACGCGGCCCGCGCCCGGGGCGATGAAGGCTCCGGCGCCGCGATCTCGAGATCAAGGTCGGTTTCGCTCATTGGCGGATCGACAGCCGCGGCGGCGTCAGCCTCCGCCTCGTCCTCGGCAACCGAGGCTTCGGGCGAGGAGACTTGATCCTCTACGGGCGCCTCCACGGGGACGGCGGAGAAATCGAGCGGTTGGCGCTTCTTAGGCTTCATACACAGCCAGGGTCCCAAGGCGGTCAGCGAAGGGCGAAGACAGTCAACGCGCGCCCTGCCCCCGCGTAGAGAATGAACCTAGCGGCGAAACGCCCGCGCGCAAAGCGGCTTCGGTTGAGTTTTAAGGGCTTCACGTCGTCGCAGCGCGCCGAGCGCAGCTTCAGGCGTTCGGCAGGGGAGCGGTTTGCGGCGCAATGGCGATGGGGCTCGGCGCGGCCCGCGGGGATCGCGACACGGTGCGCTCGGACGTCGTCTTGGCCAGGGGACAGGTATCGAGCACGATGCCGAACTGACCCAGCGCCACGGAGGACAACCAGACAACGGCGACAGCCAGTATTTCCGCCAGCAAGCTCATGGCCCGACCCATAGTGCGATAGCGGTGTTATGCGATAGACTCGCGCCTTAGCCGAGTGAACTTTTGGTCATGATGGCAAGCATCCCGCTAGGATGGCTGCAGGCTGCCGGTGCGGCGGTGGAGAACTATCGCGCCCGCCAGGCCCAGAGCCGCCGTCACCGCCATGGCCAGATAGCCGTACGATCCGAACGCATCGAACAGCGGCCCCGCGCAGAGGGTCGCCACGCCCAGGGTAAACCCGCCTGAAAAGGCCGAGTTGAGGGCCTGACCGGCCGAGGCGTTGGCGGGCTGTGTCAGTTTCTCGATCAGACGCAGCGACGCCATGAACGTGGCCGCGAAGGTCAGGGCGTGCAGGGCCTGCATCGGAAACAGCATCCAGAGCGGCGGCGCAAAGGCATAGGCGATCCAGCGCAGCACCGCCGCGACGGCGCCGAGGATCAGCAGCTTCTCGGGACCCACCTTGCGGCGCCAGGGCTCCAGAAACCACATGAAGCCCACCTCGGCGGCGACGCCGACGCCCCACAGCAGGCCGATGATCGGTTCAGAAATCCCCTGGTTGCGCCAGAGGATGGTCGAGAAACCGTAGTAGAAGGCGTGGGCGCCCTGGATCAGACCGACGGTCATCACCGCGAGCACAAAGGTCCTGTCCCGCAACAGCGCCCCCAGGTCTTTCCAGCGTTCCGATCCCAACGGCTTGGCCCCCTCGGCGTGGACCCGTTCGGGCGGTACGAAAACGCCGGCCGCCAAGGCCGCGAGCAAGGCCGACAGGGCAATCCAGAGGGGAATGATCGCCGGCGCGGCGAAGGTCAGCGCGACCCCCATCACCAGATTGGCGACGATGAAGGCGGCAGAGCCCGTCCCGCGCGGCAGACCATAGTTGAAGCCTTCGGACCGCGCCCGGCGCAGGGTGACCACGTCGAGCAATGGCGATACGGTCGACAGCAGAGTCTGCCCGATGAACCAGGCGATCGCCAGGCCAAGGGCGCCTGGCGCGATCAGCAGCGCCGCATAGCCAAGCCCGGCGCCCAGCGACAGCAGCACCATGGGCGAGCGGCGCAGGGTGAAGCCGTCGGCCCATACCGCCAAAGCCGGGCCGGTAAACGGCTTGGCCAGCATCGGTATGGCCAGGATCAGGCCAATGGCCGCGCCGCTCAGGCCCCGATCGCGCAGATAGGTGGCGATATAGGGCAGGCTGACGCCCGTCCCCAGATAGATCGCGACGTAGAAAAAGCTGAGCCGCGTCAGGCTGCTCATCGCGCTCTACCGCCCGAGCAGGGGCCGCCTATGCCGCGCTTCGGGATCACCCCTCTTCAGCCCCGCCGAAGCGAGCCGTCCATTCGGCGATCATCTCCTCGTCGATCTTCTTGAAGAGGACCTCCGGCGCGCGGACCGACAGGCCGGTCGGCAGCGAAGACAGTTCGACCGCCGCGTCGTTCGACGGCCACGCAGCCGGGAACTCCAGCGAGAAGGCCTGGGCGATCTTTTCCGCCGCGAACGGGATAAAGGGCGTGGAGATCCTGGCGTACAGGGCCGCCAGATTCAGGGCCGTGCGCACGATCACGGCGGCGCGGTCGCGGTCGGTCTTGATCGCGGTCCACGGCGCGGCTTCCTGCAGGTACTCGTTGCCGACCACCCAGAGCGCCCGCAGCGCCTGGGCGCTCTTGCGCACCTCTATCGCGTCCATCTGTTCGGCCAGATCGGCCAGGCGCGCCGAAACGTCGGCGAACAGCTTCTCTTCCAGCGGACCAGGCTCGCCGCCCTCGGGGACGACGCCGTCGAACTTGCCTTCCGTGAACTTCAGGATGCGGTTGATGAAGTTGCCCAGCACGTCGGCCAGGTCGCGGTTCACCGAGCTGGCGAACATCTCCCAGGTGAAGGCGGTATCCGAGCTCTCGGGCGCGTTCGAGGTCAGGTACCAGCGCCAGAAGTCGGGCGGCAGGATTTCCAGCGCCGCGTCCATGAACACGCCGCGCTTGGAGCTGGTCGAGAACTTGCCGCCATACCAGTTGAGCCAGTTGAAGGCCTTGAGCATGTCGACGCTCTTCCATGGCTCTTCCGAGCCCAGGATCGTCGCCGGGAAGCTGACAGTGTGGAACGCCACGTTGTCCTTGCCCATGAACTCGACATACCGAACATCCTGCGCGCCCGCGTCGGTGCGCCACCAACGCTTCCAGTCGCGGCCCTCTTCGGCGTCGGCCCATTCCTGGGTAGCGGCGATATATTCGATCGGAGCGTCGAACCAGACATAGAAGACCTTGCCTTCCATGCCCGGACGCGGCGCGCCGTCCTTGACCACCGGTACGCCCCAGGCCAGGTCGCGGGTGATGCCGCGATCGATCAGGCCCTCGTCCAGGAACTTGTAGGCGATCGACTTGGCCAGGACCGGCCAATCGCCATGGCCGTCGACCCAGGTCCGGATCCTGTCGGCCATCCTGGTCTGCAGCAGGTAAAGGTGGCGAGTGTCGCGCACTTCCAGGTTCCGCGAGCCGGAGATCACCGAATAGGCGTTCTTCAGGTCGGTCGGATCCAGCAGGTTGCCGCAATTGTCGCACTGGTCGCCACGCGCCTTTTCGAAGCCGCAGTGCGGGCAGGTTCCCTCGATATAGCGGTCGGGCAGGAAGCGCTTGTCGTCGATGGAATAGACCATCTGGTCGACGCGTTCCTCGATCAGGCCGTTGGCCTCAAGAACCTCGGCGAAGTGCTGGGTCAGCTTGCGGTTCTGCGGTGAGGACGAGCGCCCGAACCAGTCCCACGACAGGCCGAACGCGGCGGCGACGTCACGCTGAAGAATATGCTGCTCGGCGCAGTAGGTTTCCACGTCCTGGCCTGCGGCGGCGGCTGCCAGCTCGGCGGGAGTCCCATGTTCATCGGTGGCGCAGATATAGAGCGTTTCATGGCCCCGGGCCCGCTGGAACCGCGCATAGACGTCGGCCGGCAACATCGATCCCGCCAGATTGCCCAGGTGCTTGATGCCGTTGATGTACGGCAGGGCGGAGGTGATCAGGATACGAGCCATGAGGCGAAGTCTTCCGGGGAGTCAGAGATCAAGGAAACAGGCGTTCGCATATAGAAGGCTGGGCCGCGAAACAAAAGCGCCGGGCCGTTGACCAAACGCCGTTATGCGGCTTCCCTTCCCTTGGGTGAGCCGGACAAGACGATCCGGCCCCATCGGGGGATAGCGCTTATGAAGACCATCAACTGGCTGGGCCTCGTCGCGGCCCTGGTCGTCGGCCAGGTCATCGGCATCGTCTGGTACGGCTCGCTCTTCAGCGCCGCCTGGCAGGAAGCGATGGAAATGACGCAGGCTGACTTCGCCGGAACCGAGTGGCGGATGAGCCTGGGCCTCGTCAACATGGTGGTCATTCTGATCGGCCTGGACTGGCTGATCGGCCGTCTGGACGCCCGCAGCTGGATGGCCGGCGCCAGGGTCGCCCTGGCCGCTTGCATCTTCTTCGCCCTGACGGTGGTCAGCCTCGACTACATCTATGCGGCCGGCAACCTGCCGCTGCTGTGGATCGACGGCGGCTATCAGCTACTGACCTATGTGATCGGCGGCGCGCTGCTGGGCGGCCTGAGGTTGAAGCCGAAAGCACCTTAGTCGCCGACGACCAAAGCCATTGCCCGGCGGCGATCCGGACGCTAAGGAGGCCACCGTCCGCTTCAAGCGGCGGTGGCCGGTTTAGCTCAGCTGGTAGAGCAGCGGTTTTGTAAACCGAAGGTCGCGGGTTCGATTCCTGCAACCGGCACCACTCTCCTAAGACGCCTTGGTCTCGGCGCCCAGGAACACCACCTTGGCGCCCTTCTGGACGGCCGCGCCCAGTTCGGCGGCGTCCCAGTTGGTCAGGCGCACACAGCCGTGCGAGGCGCGCTTGTTGACCAGCTTGGGATCAGGGGTGCCGTGGATGCCGTAGGTGTCCTTGGTCAGGTCGATCCAGGTGGAGCCGACGGGATTGTTGGGCCCGGCCTGGATGGTCAGCTTGCCCTTGGGCTTGCCGAAGGTCAGGCGCGACGGGTCGTAGGTATAGGTGGGGTTGGGCGCGAGCGTGTTGACGGCCCACTCGCCCACGGGCGCCGGGCGCTCAGTGCTGCCCACTGTGGCGGGATAGACGGCCAGCTGAACCGCCTTGTCGTCGAAGACGCGGACCTGGCCGCGCGCCTTGTCGATCTCGATGCGCGCCACCTTGCCGGCCAGCCTGTCGGGTCCAGCGGCGGCGACGACGATGGCGGTCCCGGCGGCCGTGAAATCGACGCCGGGATTGAGGGCCTGCAGCAGCGCCTCGTCCATGTGGAAGCGCTCGGCCAGGGCCTCCAGCGGCGTGCCGTAGCCAAGGCTGGGCAGCTTGGCCATGGCTTCATAGTCGTCCTTGGGGATGTTGGGCTGGAAGGGACCGGCGACATCTTCAGGGGTGATGAGATAGTCGGTCATCACCGGCCCGGCGTCGCCAGCGACCAGGGCGTCCCACGAAACCTTGTCCAGCTTGCCATTGACCGGCAGGCCCCTGGCGGCCTGGAAGGCTTCAAGCGCCAGAGTGACATTGGTTCCGGGTCGCCCATCGATGACGCCCGGCGACATGTGGGCGCGGTCGAGCAGGATCTGGGCGCGGGTCATCGCCCGCTTGATCGCCTCGGGATCGGTGACGGCCGGATCAAAGATCGCCGCGTCGATGGCCTGAGCCTGGGGCGAAGCCGAGGCCGCGACGACGGCGGGCGGGGCGTCGACCACGGGCATATCGGTCTGGGCTGGGGTCGGCGCGGGCGGGGCGACAGGCGATGCGGCGGCAGGCGGTTCCGGAGCCGGATCCGAACAGGCCGCCGTGGCGAGGGCGCAACCGAGTATCAGGGCGACGGCGCGCGGATCGAGGGGCATGGTGGAAACTCCAGACGGAACGACTGCCGATCTGAAGCCTTCAGTCATGGCTAAGTTCCAATGATCCTGGGGAGAAACGGTTGAAGCTGCTGCGCCGCCTGGCCTGGACATTGGGCATAGTCGCCCTGACGGTGGCCGCCTTCACGATCTGGGTGATCTGGCCGGGCAAGGCTCCGGTTCCGCCACCGCTGGTCACCGACCCGCCGCCCCCGTGGGAGCAGCAGGGTGCGACACAATATATCCCTTCGGTGGATCCTCCGGCGGCTGCGCCCTTCACGGCGCGCAACGAAGCCTGTGACACAGGCGCCGCCCCGCCAGGCGCTGCGGCCGTAAACGCCGCGTCGCTCACCACGATGGTCTGGTCGCCGTTCGGGCGTCCCGAGGTCGGCTGGGAAATCTACGCGCCGCGCATCGCCGCCGAGATCGACACTGCCTGCGCCCCGGATACTCGCCGGTTCGCGGCCTTGCTGGCCAAATGGCAGCAGTCGCGTGGTCTGAAGCCGACCGGCGTGATGGACCTGAGCGCTTTCCAGCCCATGCTGACGGGCTGGCACCTGCAGCGGCCGTTCGTGCGGGTCAACAACACCGGGATCTGCCCCGGCGCGCCGCTGTTGTCGGGACTGAACACCGCCAAGCCGAACGAAAGCTATGGCGGCAAGACGATCCAGCTGCGGCCCGGCGCGCTGGAGGCCTATCGCCGGATGGTGGCCGAGGCCAGGGCCGCCGGGGTGATCCAGCGGCCCGAGACGCTGACCATCTTCTCCGGCTTCCGCGAGCCGGCCGCCGACGCCGCGCGCTGCGAGCGTGACAACAACTGCCAGGGCCTGGTGCGGACCATCTGCTCGGCCCACCGCACCGGGCTGGCCCTGGACATCTATATCGCCACCGCCCCGGGCTTTGGCCCCGACAGCTCGGCCGACGATAATCGCCGCGCCATGGCCCGCTCGGCGGTCTTCCGGTGGATGGTCGTCAACGCGGGCCGGTTTGGCTTCGTCAACTACGCCTACGAGCCCTGGCACTGGGAGTGGACCGGCGAGCCGCTGCTGCCGGGCGTACCGATCAAGAGCCTGTCCCAGGCAGGGTCGGCGCCGGTCGAGCCCGCCCCGTCATCGATCGCGCCGCTGCGGCAGGGAACCGGTTCGGCCGTCGTGCGCTAACAGTACAGGTTCGAGGCTTATCCCCTCCCTCGGTCCCATCCCCTTGTACCGCGCCGTTGTGCGCGGCGACCTTTCTCCAGCCCGCGCGCCTCGTGCGTCGGGCTGGAGGTTTTCTTCCCCCTCTCACTCTCGAGCCAAGCCCGTGCTATGCGCGGACGTGTCCCTTGAGAGCTGCGTCGTGAACACCCCCCGCCCGCCCGTGATCTTCATCGACGCCGACGCCTGCCCGGTGAAGGACGAGGTCTACAAGGTCGCCGCGCGCTATGGGCTGAAGACCTTCGTGGTCTCCAACAGCTGGATCCGCGTGCCCCTGACCCCGGCCGTCGAGCAGGTGGTGGTCGACGCGGGCCCCGACATCGCCGACGACTGGATCGCCGAGCGCGCCCAGCCCGGCGACGTGGCCGTGACCAACGACATCCCCCTGGCCGACCGGGTGCTGAAGGCCGGCGCCGCCGCCGTGGTGCCGAACGGCCGGATCTTCACGCCCGACATGATCGGCTCGGCCCTGGCCTCGCGGTCCATCGGCGAGCACCTGCGCTCGATGGGCGAGATCACCGGCGGCCCCAAGGCCTTTGGCCCCAATGACCGCAGCAAATTCCTGCAGGCCCTCGACACCGTGGTGGTCAAGGCCACGCGAGGCCGGCGATGATCGAGATCACCTCCTGGCTGCGGATCGACGACGACGAGATCATCGAGAAGGCGACCCGCGCCTCAGGTCCCGGTGGCCAGCACGTCAACAAGACCTCGACCGCCATCGAGCTTCGGTTCGATGTGCGGAACTCCCCCACCCTGCCCGAGGACGTCAAGGCGCGGCTGGAGACGCTGGGCGGCAGCCGCATGACGCTGGACGGCGTACTGGTGCTGTTTGCCCAAGGCAGCCGCTCGCAGGAAATGAACCGCCAGGAGGCGCGCGACCGACTGATCGACCTGATCAAGCGCGCGACGGAAAAGCCCAAGCCGCGAAGGCCGACCAAGCCGACCTATTCCAGCAAGCTGAAGCGGCTGGAGACCAAGGGCAAACGCGCGGGGATCAAGAGCCTGCGGGGCAAGCCCAAAGGCGACGACTAGAGAGACGAAGACGGCGCCGTCAGCGCCTCGGCGGGCGTGTTGAACGCCAGCACGTCCTGCTTCCATTCGGGCTCTTCGATCAGCCCGCCCAGCATCTTCTTCAGATAGCCCGTCATCACCACCTGCTCTTCCGCGGTCAGCTCGCTGCAGACCTCCTCGTTGAGGGGGCGGATATCGGCGCGGATCCTGGTGAGCAGTTCTTCGCCCGCCTGGGTCAGGCTGACGACGACAATGCGGCGGTCGGTCGGCGAGGTCTTGCGCTCGACCAGGCCGTCGCGGATCAAGCCGTCGACCGAGCGCGTCAGGGTCGTGCGGTCGCTGGCCGACAGCTTGGCCAGCCGGGTCATGGAGCACTCGCCAAAGCGGCGCAGAGCCACCAGGGCCACCCACTTGGGAAAGGTCAGGCCATGCTTGGCGATACAGTCGGCGGCCAGGGCGCGGCGGTGCTGCTCGGTCTGATAGAGCAGATAGCTGAGATAGCTTGGCAGCGGCAAGGCGTGCTCTTCCCCGATGTCGTGCGTCCGCATCTCGTCCCCCCGGGCGTGCGTGGGCGCCTTCATGTCATGAGGTTTTGACCGGCGCAATCGCGGTCGGGGCGTCGCGACGTATAATTGAGCGCAATCGCACTGGTCGCGCTCAGCAAGCACAAAAAGCCCCGCGAGAGGGCTCGCGGGGCAAGGCAGGGTCGGGGTTACAGGGGGGAGTAGAGGTCAGGCGGCCGCCGCCCGATTGCGTGCCCGGCCGCGGCTTAGCCAGTCATCGGGATAGGTCTCGCGGACGGTGATGGACTTGAACTGGCTGACAGGGATGCGCGCTGCGTCCCCCGGGTTGAGATCGCGCGACACAGAATGGCCGGCGAACTCTTCGATGATGGTGATCACCTGGCTGCTGCCGACGGTGTTCTCGATGAGGACCATGTTCATGGAAGTCTACTCAATCAGATGAGGGTGGCGTTGGGGGCGAAGCAGATCGGTCTCAGCCGAGGCGTTGCTGGATCCGTTTTTCCGGCACGCCCTGACGGGTCCAGGCCTCGATCTCGCCGGCCGACTGGAAACGGCGGAAGGCGCCCTGGGCGTGCTGGTCGCAGTAGGAGCCGCGCTTGGGCTTCTCGCGGCCGCAAAAGCCGAAGTCGTTCTGATCGGGATTGCCGATCGGCCAGCGGCAGGAATGGGTCTCAAGGCCGAGGATGCTGGAGGTCGGCTCCAGGTCTACGATGGTTGGGGCGACGCGAATAACCGCACTGCGCGTCGGCGTGATCGCGGTGGCCGGACGGGCGCGGACCTGGAGGCGGCTTGGCGAGCGAACCGACGAGGTGCGCTGGCGGACCGGGGTCTCGCGAACGGTGATGCCCAGACGGTGAACCTTGCCGATGACGGCGCTGCGGCTGACGCCGCCCAGCTGCCGGGCCACCTGGCTGGCGCTCATGCCTTCGAGCCAGAGTTTCTTCAGAACTGCGGTGCGCTCTTCATTCCAGTCCATGTTCTTTTTTCCAACCCAGAGCGGGGCAGCCCCCCCGCCTCTTTTGGGTAGGATCATGGTTAACGGGCGTCAAATATTTATGTGTAGACCCACGGTTCGCGAATTCACCTTTCGTCAGTGGAATCATATCCGTACCAACAATTGTCGCAGGGGGGCCTTTGGAGGCCCGCCTTAAGCTTGACGACATAACGATGTTATACAAGAAATTGTGACCCAGAACCTGGGCAGTAATTGAATGTGGCGCGGCGTCGCATAGTTTGCGTCTTAGTGTCGCTCGGGGAGTTTCATGCGCGTTTTTCACACCGCCGCCATCGCGGCATTCTGCATCGTTTTGGCCGCCTGTTCGAAGGGCGAGGAGAAATCTGAGAGCGGGTCGACGCCGGTTGCGGCCGTCGCCGCCGCGCCATCGGACACCGAGAAGGCCGCTTTGCTCGCTGCCCTCCCCGCCCCCTATAATGCCGGCGACCTGGCCAATGGTCAGCGCAAGTTCGCGCTCTGCCGTTCCTGTCACACCATCGCTGAGGGCGGCCCCGCCCTGACCGGACCCAACCTCTATGGCGTATTCGGGCGCCCCTCAGGCGCGGTCGCCGACTATGCCTATTCCCCGGCGCTGAAGGCGGCCGGCTTCGTCTGGGATGGCGAGCATCTGGACAAGTGGCTGGCCGACCCCCGCGGGTTTATGCCCGGCACCAAGATGGCATTCGCCGGTCTGAAGGATCCCAAGGACCGGGTTGATCTGATCGCCTATCTGAAGGTCGAAACGGGCTTTAAGCCCGCGCCGTGATGAGCCGGGCCAAAGCGCTGCGCACCCCTCTCTTCCGGGCCTATGACCGCCGCGACCTCCCGGCCTTCGAGGCCGGCCTGGGGCCCAGAACCCCAGGTGCGGCAGTATTACACGCTTCGCGAGGGCCTGATTTTGCGCATGGATATGCAGCGTCTCGAGGAGCCGGTCCGAACGCCACGCCCCCCGCGCAAGCCTGTGTTCTGGGGCGTGATCCCGCCCTGACCGGTCCAAACTTTGACGGGATCTTCGGTATGCTCGCGCTGCGGACGAGCGGGAGGTGAGCCCCGTGAACGAAGAGGTGGAAGCGCTTCTGACCTCGCTCTACGACGCGATCGACCGCCAGGATGTTGACGCCGTTCTCGCCTTTTTTCACCGCGACGCCCGCATTCCCGACAGCCTGGAAGAGGCCGCGCTGGTGGGGCGCGATCAGATAAGGGGCTATTATCAGCGTCAGTTTGCGACGATCCGTGTTGGATCCTCACTGCTCGCGACAAAGCTGCTCCCCGATGGCCGTGTCGAGGCCTCCCTGCATGTTCAGGTGCGCGGGGCGGAAGGCGGATTCTGGTGGGAAGGGCCCATCACGGCCACTTACCGTATCGAAAACGGCCTGATCACCGAAATGACCGTCACCGAACCTCCTGGAAGCTGAGATGCGCCACGAACGCTCCCTGTTGGCCAAGGCCTATGAAGCCTTTAACGCTGGCGACCCGGCGGCGTTGGGCGCCACGCTGCACGCGGATGTCCAGTGGCCAGACAGCCTTGAAGGGGGCGTTTTGAACGGCCGCGCTGCCGTGGTCGATTATTTCGCCCGCCAGTTCGATCTGATGCAGCTGGACGCCCGCCAGGTGACGGTGCGCGAGGAACCGCCGGCGCGGATCGTGCTCGATATCCAGTACGCCGTCAGAAGCCGCGAAGGCCAGCTCTGGTCCGACACCCGGGCGGTCCTGGCCTACGACTTCGCCGATGGCCTGATCCTGCGGATGACGGTGCTGGAAGGCCTTTAGGCCAACAGGTCCGCGCAAGCATCGAGCACAGCGTCGGCGTCCAGGCGGTACTTGGCGTAGAGGTCTGGCAGATCGCCCGACTGGCCAAAGGTTTCCAGGCCCAGGGCCCTCACGCGCTGCCCACGCACCGAGCCCAGCCACGACAGCGCCAGCGGCGAACCGTCCGCCAGGGTAACAAGGCCCGCGTCGCGGTCGAGCGTCGACAGCAAGGTTTCGATGGTCGAGCCACAAGGGGCATTCCGCGCCCCCTTCCCTGTCCAGCGCGCACGCCCGCTACGCGTCCAGTCGCGGTGCAGGACATCGGGCGAGGTGACAGCCAGCAGCCCGACCTCGGGCATGTCCTCCGACAGCGCCTCAAACGCCGCCAGGGCTTCTGGCGCCAGGGCGCCGCTGAACACCAGGGCCAGCTTTGCGCCAGGAGCCGGCGCCTTCAGCCAATAGCCGCCATCGATGGTTCCTTGGCGCCAGGCGTCGTCCATCCGCTCCGGCTGGTCGATCACCCGGGTCGATAGCCGCAGATAGGTCGAGGCGCCATCGGGAGCCTGGATACGATCGAAGGCATGGGCCATCAGCACCGCTGTTTCATCCGCGAAAGCCGGCTCGTAAGTGTCCAGCCCCGGCTGGGCCATGCCGATCACCGGCCCGTTGATCGACTGGTGCGCGCCGCCCTCCGGGGCCAGGGTCAGACCGCTAGGCGTAGCGACCAGCAGAAACCGGGCGTCCTGATAGCAGGCGTAGTTCAGCGCATCGAGGCCGCGGGCGATGAACGGATCGTACAGCGTGCCCACCGGGAACAGTCGCTCGCCAAACAGCGGCGCGGTCAGGCCCAGCGCCGCCAGGGCGATGAACAGGTTGTTCTCCGCAATGCCCAACTCGACGTGCTGGCCGGTCTCGACCATCGACCAGACCTGGGCCGAGGGAATACGGCGGCGCTTGAAGACATCTTCGTGGGCGCGACGGTGGAAGACCCCGCGACGGTTCACAAAGCCGCCGAGATTGGTCGAAACGGTGACGTCCGGCGAAGTGGTGACCACCCGGCCGGAGAACTCGTCGGTGCGCCGGGAAATCTCGAACATCACCTTGCCGAACGCGGCCTGGGTGGATTGCTCGTTCTCTCCCCCCTTGGCGCCCGCAACAGCCTCCAGTAGTTCGTCAGCGCTCGGCGTCACGATGATCGGCGCGACGTGCTGGCGCTGAACATCGGCGGCGAACGGCGCGCGGGCGATCAGGCCCTTCAGGGCGGTGCGCTCGGCGCTGGACAGGCCCGACAGCGGATCCCATTCCTCGCCCTCGACGACGCCCAGCCGCTGGCGCAGCTCATCGATCTGGGTCGGGGTCATCAGGCCCGCGTGATTGTCCTTGTGCCCCTGGAACGGCAGCCGCAGGCCCTTGACGGTGTAGGCGATGAAGAACCGTGGCGCATCGTCGTGGCTGGCCCGCTCGAAGGCCTCCAGCAGGGTTTCCAAGCAGTGGCCGCCCAGCTCGGTCATCAGCTCGGCGAGATCGATGTCCTTGTAGGCGGCGATCAGGGCCAGGGCTGCGGCGTCGTCCGCCAGATCGGCTGACAGGCGCTCGCGCCAGGCCGTGCCGCCCTGATAGGTCAGGGCCGAATAGAGGTCGTTGGGCGCGGTCTCGATCCAGATGCGCAGCGCCTCGCCGCCGGGCTTGGCGAAGACCTCGCGCTGGCGTTTGGACCATTTCAGCGTCTCGACGGTCCAGCCGGCGGCCTCGAAGATCTCGCCATAGCGGGTGAACATCCGGTCCTGGGTCGTCGCGTCCAGGCTCTGGCGATTGTAGTCGACGATCCACCAGGTGTTGCGGACGTCGTGCTTACAGGCCTCGATCAGGGCTTCGTAGATGTTGCCCTCGTCCAGCTCGGCATCGCCCAGCAGCGAGATCATCCGCCCCATGGCTTCGGGCTTCACCGCACCCCGCGCAGCCAGATAGTCCTGCGCCAGCGAGGCGAAGGCGGTCATGGCCACGCCCAGGCCCACAGAGCCGGTCGAGAAGTCGACGTCGTCAATGTCCTTGGTGCGCGAGGGATAGGACTGCGCCCCGCCCAGCGACCGGAAGCGCTTGAGGTTGTCCAGGCTCTGGCGGCCGAACAGGTGCTGGATGGCGTGGAACACCGGGCTGGCGTGAGGCTTGACCGCCACGCGGTCCTGGGGTCGCAGCGCCTTCATGTAGAGCGCGGTCATCAGGGTGGTCATTGAGGCGCAGGAGGCCTGATGGCCGCCCACCTTCAGGCCGTCCCGGCTTTCACGCAGGTGATTGGCGTTGTGGATCGTCCACGAGGCCAGCCAGAGAATGCGTTCCTCGATACGGCGAAGGAGCGCAATCTCCTGCCGCTTCGCGGTCATCGAGCCGTCTGGCATGCTTCCTCACCGGTTTATGCCGGTGAGGATTGCCCCTCACCGCTTTTCTCTCGGGCTTCATAGTCCTCGATCTGCCGCGACGTCCACTCCGGAGACTTCGTGAAGCGCGCCAGCAGGTTGTAGAACACCGGCACCACGAACAGGGTCAGCAGGGTGGCGAAGATCGCGCCCGTGAAGATCACCGAGCCGATCGTCTGGCGGCTGCCCGCCCCTGCGCCGGTCCACAACATCAGGGGCAAGGCCCCCATGGCGGCGGCGATCGAGGTCATGATGATCGGACGCAGCCGCAGGGCGGCCGCCTCGATCACCGCCTCCTTCACCTTCAGGCCTTCGTCGCGCAGCTGGTTGGCGAACTCGACGATCAGGATGCCGTTCTTGGCGGCGATGCCGACCAGGATGATCAGGCCGATCTGACTGTAGGTGTTGATGCTCGATCCGGTGATCAGCAGGCCAAACAGGCCGCCCAGCACCGCCAAGGGTACGGTCAGCATGATGACGGCCGGGTGGATCCAGCTCTCGAACTGCGCCGCCAGCACCAGGAAGACCAGCAGAAGCGCCAGGCCGAAGGCGACGCCGACGGCGCCGGAAGCTTCCAGATAGTCCTTGGCCTGACCGCCCCACTTGATGCTGACGCCGGGGGTGGGCCGCGCTTCGGCCTGTTCCTGGAGGAAGGCCACCGCGTCGGCGACGGTATAGCCTTCGGCCAGCTGGGTCGTCAGGGTCACCGAACGAAGACGATCGACACGCGGGCGATCAGGCGTATCACCGCGAAGCTCCGTGGTGACCACGGTCGACAGCGGCACCAGGGCGCCCGATTGCGTGCGCACCTGTAGCTGGTCCAGATCGGCGATGCTGCGCCGCTGTTCCAGGGTGGACTGCAGGATGACGTCGTATTCCTGGCCGTTCTTGATGTAGGTGGTAGCCCGACGGGAGCCGAACATGGTCTCTAGCGCCCGGCCGATCGACTGAGCGGACACCCCCAGCGTACCGGCCTTGTCTCGATCAATCTGCACCGAAAGACGCGGCGAGGTGGGCTCATAGTCGATGCGGGGACGAGACAAGCCCGGGTTGGCCTGGGCTTCGGCCAGGATGGGCTTGAGCCAGTTTGCCAGCTCGACATAATCATTGCCGACCGCGATCAGATCGACGCTGTTGCCGCCGCCGCCGCCGCGTTGGAAGGCGCCCCGCACGCTGGCCACGGCGCGCACGCCGGTAATCTTGCTGAGCGTCTTGTTCAGTTCGGCTGCGATCTGGTCGGCGCTCTGTTTCCTGTCGCCGGCGCTATTGAGCACCAGCACGCCGTTAGCGGTATTGAACTGACTCTGGCCAAAGCGCGGCACCGAGATGACGGTGCGCTCCGCCACGCCGTCGGCGCGATACTTCTCAAGCTGGCGCTCGACCTGGGTGGCGGCCTTGACGGTATAGTCAAAGCCCGCGCCCTCGGGTCCATTCAGGCTGATATCGACACGACCGCGATCCTCGGCCGGCACCAGTTCCTGCGGCAGGACGGTGAACAGTCCGCCCGCCACCAGGGCCAGCACCAGGACAAAGACGCCGGTGCCGATGGTGGCGGAACGCGTCGCCAATAGGCCTTCGAGCGAATGGCGATAGCTGTCCTTCAGCCTGTCCATCGCAAAATCGACCTTGCGATTGAACCACCCGCCGGTGGAGGCAGGCTTGAGCAGCTTCGAGGCCAGCATGGGTGACAGACTGAGCGCCAATAGGGCCGAGAAGCCGACGGCGGCCGCAATAGCGACGGCCAGCTCGACGAACAGGCGGCCAATATAGCCGGGCAGGAACATCAGCGGCGCAAACACCGAGATCAGCACGACGGTGGTGGCGACCACGGCGAAGAACACCTGACGGGTGCCGCGCAGAGCGGCCACGGGCGCGGGCTCGCCTTCGTCGACACGACGCTGGATGTTCTCGACCACCACGATGGCGTCATCGACCACCAGGCCTACCGCCAGCACCAAAGCCAGCAGGGTCAGCAGGTTGAGTGAAAAGCCTAGCGGGGCCAGGACGATGAAGGTCGACAGGATGCAGATCGGCGCGATGATCGACGGGATCAGGGCCGAGCGCCAGCTGCCCAGGAACACCAGATTGACCAGCGCTACCAGGAAGACCGAGATGCCCATGGTGACCCACACCTCGTGGATCGCCTCGGCGGTGAAGATCGAATTGTCGACGGCCTTGATCAGCTTGGTGCCCGGCGGCAGCGTCTTGTTGATCTCGGCGATCTCGGCGTCGACCACCTTGGAGATGGCGACATCGTTGGCCTGGGATTGACGGGTCAGGAAGATGCCGACCTGATTGACGCCATTGCCCCGGAACAGCTTGCGGCGCTCGTTGGAGCCCTCTTCCACCCTGGCGACATCGCCCAGACGCAGCACAAAGCCGTTGGCGTCGGCAGCGCGCAGCGGCAGTTTGAGAAAGTCATCGGGCTTGGAATAGCTGCGGGTGACCCGGATGGTGAAGTCCTTGGAGTCGCTCTCCAGGGCGCCGGCGGGCAGTTCGACATTCTGGCTGTTGAGGGCGTTCTCGACATCATCAACGGTCACGCCGCGCGCAGCCATGGCGTCGGGCTTGAGCCAGATACGCATGGCGTAGAGCTGGCCGTTCAGTCCCGCCTGGGCGACGCCTGGCACAGTCGACATGCGTTCGACCAGATAGCGGTCGGCATAGTCGGCCAGTTCCAGCGGCGACAGGGTCGTCGAGGTCAGGTTCATGATCACGATAGGCGAACTGTCGGCGTTGGCCTTGGCGATCTGCGGCGGGTCGGCCTGATCGGGAAGATTGGCCGACACCCGGCTCACCGCGTCGCGCACGTCATTGGCCGCGTCGTCCAGATCGCGATCCAGCGTGAAGGTGATATTGATCTGCGAGCGGCCGTCGCGCGACGACGAATTGACCCGGTCAATACCCTGGATGCCCGAGACCTGGCGCTCGATCACCTGAGTAATGCGCTCCTCGATGACTTCCGCCGAGGCGCCGCGATAGGCGGTCGAGACCGAGACCACCGGCGGATCGACATTGGGCAGTTCGCGGATCGGCAGGCCGGTGAAGGCGGCCAGGCCGATGACGCAGAGGATGATCGCCGCGACGGCGGCGAAGACCGGGCGGCGGACGGAAAGATCGGAAAGCATCAGCGGGCCTTGCCGCCGGCGCCGGGCTGGCCCGGTCCCTTGCCGCCGGGCGCTCCGCCGCCGATGGCGGCGCCGTCCTGAACGCGATTGAGACCGTCGGCGACGATCCGGTCACCCGACTTCAAACCCGACAGAATCTCGACGAAGCCGCCGGCGGTGAGACCGGTCTCGACATTGGTTCGTCGCGCCACCTGCCCTTTCGGGCCCTTGGCGATCAGGAACACCGAGGCCTGCACACCCTCGAACTGGATGGCCGATTCCGGCACGGCCGGCGCCTGGCGCAAACCCTGGTCGATGGCCACCTTGACCAGCATTCCCGGCTTCAAACGAGCGCCCGGATTGGGGAACTCGGCCCGGGCCTTCACGGCGCGGGTTGTGGCGTCGATCCGGGTGTCGATCTGGGCGATGCGCCCCTGAAAGGTCTCGCCCGGCAGGGCGTCGGGCCGGGCCGTGATGAGCAGACCTTCACGTAGGGTCGTGAGATAGCGGTCAGGCACGGAAAAATCGATGCGGATCACAGATACGTCGTCAAGGCTGACGATCGCCGTGCCAGGACTGATCAAGGCGCCGGGGGCCACATCCGAAATACCCACTCGGCCGGCAAAGGGCGCCCGGATCACGCGATCCAGCTTCTGGGCCTGGGCCGAGGCGACGCTGGCGCGCGCGGTCTCGACGGCGGCCAGATACTGCTCTGCGGTGGCGCGCGGCGCGACGCCACGATCCGCCAGGGTTTTCCAGCGCTGATAGTCGCGCTCGGCCTGGGCGAGACGCACCCTAGCCTCGCTGACGCCGGCATCTTCGCTGGCGGACTTCAGGTCAACCAGCACCTGGCCGCGCGCAACAGCCTGACCATCGGTGAAGTGCACCGCCGTGATCATCTCGGCCGTGTTGGAGGTGATGGTCACCGACTGGCGGCCCTTGGCCACGCCCAGCACCTCGATGCGATCGGTGAAGGGCCTGGTCGACACGACGGTCTGGGAGACGTTGATGGCCCGACCACCGCCGCCGGGCCCGCCTTGCCCCGCAGCCTTTTGACCAAAGGCCAGCTTCATGCCGCCCACGACGAGCATCAGAACGACAGCGGCCAACGCCGCCAAAAGGAAGAAATGCCTGCGGATCAACGAAAGGACTCCAATCGCCGAGGGGAGCCGGCGGACGGGACAAGGTGCCAGGACATATGCCGCCCCCCCTAGACCCGCGTCCAGTAACCGCAAGATGACGGACCGTTTCAGCGCTGCAACACTCAGAAGGTGCGCCACACCCCGAGCACCATGCCGCGATCCTTGGCGATCTCGCGACCGGCCACAGTCTCCCGCCATCCCGCCTGAACGCTCCAGGGACCAAAGCCGCGGACAATCGATAGCTCAGCCTTGAGCCAGCGGGCTTTTCGGGGCTTCGAGTCGGCCTCGCCAGCATAGGTCTGCGCCATCACCAGCCAGTTGCGCGCGGGGCGAAAGCCCAATGTCGCATCCATCCGGGTCTCGTCAGCCAGGCCAGATCGGCGCAAACGGGCCAGTTGCAGATCCGAAAAGATTTCCCCGCGCCGGGTCACGGCTGACCGGCCCAGAAGCAGCCGTGCCTCGATATCGACCTCGCCCTGTCCCGGCGCGGCATATCCGGCGTTGCGGCCCGCGCCGGCCTCGGTCGCGCCAAGATAGATCGCCGCAACGGTCCGTGGCCGCTTTAGCAAAGCATAGCGCAGGCCAAGCTCGACCGGACCCCGACCTTCATAGCGGACGAACGGGTCACGGCCGCGCGTCAGTCCGGCCTTGGCCTGCAAGGTGAGCCTGTCGGTCAAGCCATGCTCGACAAAAATCGAGGCGGTCTCGTCCTCGCGGCGCCCCAGATCGCCAAGCGCGCCAGCGGCGTCAAACAGCTGGTCGGCCGATTGCCGCTCGACCTTGGCGATAACCTGCGTCTGGCCACGCGCCATCGGCCAGGCGCCGGCGGTGGCCTCGCCGCACATCACGCAAAGAAAAGCCGCCGCGATCGCCAGGATCGCGGCGGCTGGTCTTCGACAATCGTCAAGCGCTAGTCGGCGTAGCCGGGCGACTCCCGGTCTAGCTGCCGCAGGCAGCCGCCCCAGGCCAGGCCCGCGATCATGCCCAGCCCGCCGCCCGTCTGGCTGCGAACCTCGGCCTGAGCGTGCTCGGGCGCCATCATCACATTGTCGCGCCCCGCCGAGAGGGCCATCACCTGCTGCTTGCACGCGCGCTCCAGGAAGAACATCCCCATCCAGCACTCGGCCGCGGTCGATCCCACCGACAAGGTCCCGTGGTTTCGAAGCATCATCAGCTTCTTGTCGCCAAGATCGGCCACCAGCCGTTCCCGCTCGTCAAGATTGAGCGCAATGCCTTCATAGTCGTGATAGGCGAGTTGTGGCAAGACGATTAGCGCTTGCTGCGCCAGCGGCATCAAACCTTCACGGTGCGTTGAGACGGCGACGCCCTGGTCAGTGTGCAGGTGCATCACGAAGTGCGCGTCTTCCCGCGCCGCGTGGACCGCCGAGTGGATCGTGAAACCCGCCGGATTGATGAAGTAGGGCGTCTTGTCGATCACGTTGCCGTCAAGGTCGACCTTGACCAGGTCAGAGGCGGTCATCTCGCCAAAGAAACGGCCGTAGGGGTTGATCAGGAAATGGTGCTCGGGCCCGGGAATCCGGGCCGAGATGTGGGTGAAGATCATGTCGTCCCAGCCATGAACGGCGACCAGGCGATACAGGGCGGCCAGGTCGACCCGCGCCTGCCACTCGGCATCGCTGACCTTGCCCCTGAGAGACGTACTGATGGACGTGGCTCCGTCGGCCATGGGAGGCCTCCCTAAGTTATCATTGTTGAGTTTAGCGTCGCGCCAGGTGCGATGGCCGTCAAGTCGCGTCTTCGCGACCCACACGTCTGGCCAGCGCCCTCAATACCCGTTGCGAAGACACGCGGCGGCGAACTTCAATCTTGCGTCGGCGGCCTTGTTGCCATTGAAGCACCATAAGGGCGTCATCCGCGCCCCGGTCCCACCATCGTGGTCATGCCGGTCGTCAATGTGGTCCTGATGAATGTCCACGCCTTCGGGGTCTAGCTCACCCAGCCTGGCGCGCTCGACGGCTTCGCGGTTCGCCAGGATCGCGCTGGGCCATGTCGCGCGCGAGTATCCCAACAAGCTGGACCACGTGATGGCCGGCGACGCCGACGCCCGCACGCCTCGCGACCTGCATCCCATCTTCTTCGGCAGCTTCGATTGGCACTCCTGCGTCCACGGCTACTGGTTGCTGGCGACCCTGCTGCGCATCCGGCCCGATATGGCCGAGGCCGAAACGATCATCGCCCTGTTCGACGAGGCCTTCACAGACGCCAAGGTCGCCGGCGAGGTCGACTATCTGGCCCGTCCTGAGAGCCGGGGGTTCGAACGTCCCTATGGCTGGGCCTGGGACCTGATGCTGCAAGCCGAGTTGCTGCGCCACCGGGATCGCCCCTGGGCGGCGCGGCACGCCCCCCTCGCCCGCGCCTTTGTCGAACGGTTCGAGGCCTTCCTGCCGCTGGCCGATTATCCGGTCCGCGCGGGCGTCCACACCAACACCGCCTTCGCCCTGGTGCTGGCCTCGGAATATGCCGACATGACCGGCAACGCCGTGTTCCGCCAGCTTCTCACCACCAAAGCGCTCCTCTGGTACGGCCAGGACGCAGCCTGCCAGGCCTGGGAGCCCTCCGGCGACGACTTTCTGTCCCCTGCCCTGATCGAGGCCGAGGCCATGCGCCGGCTGACCCCGCGACAGACGTTCGAGATCTGGTTCGTTCGCTTCCTGCCTGACCTTGCCAGCAAGCAGCCAGCGACCCTGTTCACCCCCGCCCGCGTCAGTGATCGCACCGACGGCAAGATCGCTCACCTGGACGGCCTGAACCTGTCTCGCGCCTGGTGCTGGCGCACTCTGGCCAGCGCCCTGCCGGAGCTGGATCCGGCCAAGCCCCTGGCCGTCAACGCCGCCATGGCGCATCTGACCGCCGCCGTGCCGCACATATCGAGCGACTACATGGGCGAGCACTGGCTGGCGACCTTCGCCCTGCTGGCCCTGACAAACGACTAGGCCGAAGGAGGGCTTTAGTCCCCCCGGTCGCCCTTCATCAGGCGGGCCTTGTCGCGCTGCCAGTCGCGGGCGGCCTCGGTTTCGCGCTTGTCATGGTTCTTCTTGCCCTTGGCCAGGCCGATCTCCAGCTTGGCCAGGCCTTTCTCGTTCCAATAGAGCTTCAGCGGAATGAGCGTGCGGCCGTCGCGCTGCACGGCGCCGATCAGCTTCTCGATCTGCTTCTTGTGCAGCAGCAGCGTCCGGTGCCGGCGCGGCTCGTGATTGAAGCGGTTGGCATGGCCATAGGGCGGGATGTCGGCGTTGATCAGCTTGATCTGACGACCTTCGACCGACGCATAGGACTCGGCGATATTGGCGCGACCGACGCGGAGGCTCTTCACCTCGGTGCCGGTCAGCATGATGCCGGCCTCGAAGGTTTCCTCGATGAAGTAGTCGTACCGCGCGCGCCGGTTCTCCGCGATCGGCTTGGTCATCAGACCAGACCCGCCTCGCGCATGGCCTCCAGGATCGCCGGCTTCACGGCGTCGTTGCAGGGCGCGATCGGCAGACGCACGTCCGGCTGGCACAGGCCCAGATGGGCCATGGCGAACTTGGTCGGGGCCGGCGAGGAGTCAAGGAACAGGGCCCGATGCAGCTTGATCAGGCGGTCCTGGCCATAGAGCGCGGTTTCCCAGGCGCCTTGCATGCAGGCGTTGATGAAGGCCGAGCAGGCCTCGGGGGCGACGTTGGCGGTCACCGAGATCACGCCATGGCCGCCATGGGCCATGTAGCCCAGCGCCGAGGGATCATCGCCCGAAAGCATCACCCAGTCGGGACCGCACAGGACGCGCTGCATGCTGGCGCGGGCCAGATCACCGGTGGCGTCCTTGACGCCAATGATATTGGGCAGCTTGGAGAGGCGCGCCAGGGTCTCGTTGGCGATGTCGACGCTGGCCCGGCTGGGGACGTTATAGACCAGAACCGGCAACTGGACGGCGTCGTTGATCGCCTCATAATGCCGGTACAGGCCTTCCTGGCTCGGACGATTATAATAGGGCGTCACCACCAGCGCGGCGTCGGCGCCGACCGCCTTGGCATGCTGGGCCAGCTCGATGGCTTCGTCAGTCGAGTTTGAACCTGCGCCGGCGATCACAGGCACCCGCCCCTTGACTGTCTGAACGCACAGCTCGACCACGCGCTTGTGCTCGTCGTGGCTCAGGGTCGAGGTTTCGCCGGTGGTGCCGACCGGCACGACACCGTGAACACCGCCCGCGATCTGCCGCTCGACGAGGGCCACAAAGGCTTCCTCGTCAACGGCGCCGTCGCGAAAGGGCGTAATCAGGGCGGGAATGACGCCCTTGAACGGAGAATGGACCATAACTTGCAATTTGCCGTGAGAAAGGCGCCGCGAAGGTTGCGGCCATACGATCGGGGCGGACAATATGTCCCCGCCCCGCCGTTCCGCAACGGGCGCGTCGGAGCAGGCAGCGGTTTGATGGGCCAAGCCCCGAGGGTCAAGCCCTTGAGGCCTTAGAAAAACCGTTCCTTAGGTGTCTCGGGGCCTGATGGATCGCATGGGCGGCTGTCGGCTCGATTCGGCAGTGCGTTGAGGAGAGTGGGTTTTGGCTTCAGTGTTGCGTCGGATCATGTTCGGAAGCGCCGGCCTGGTGCTGCTTGGCAGCGTCGCGGGCGCCCAGACGTCTGGGCCTGTTCCCTACCAACCCTCGTCGACCCCATCCCTGGTGACGACTCCGCCGACCGCGATCCCTGGAACCGTCTCCGACGTCGAAGCCGAAAATCTGCGTATGGCGCTCGCCGCCGCCAAGAGCGGCGATGTCTCCCGCGCCCGCATGGCGATGAGCAGCCTGCAGGATCCCGTCGCCCGCAAGATCGCCCTTTGGGCTCTGGTCGACAGCTCGGCCGAGGCGATGAGCTTTTTTGAACTCGACTCGGCGCGTCGCGACCTGGCGGGCTGGCCCCGCGCCGCCCGTCGCGAGAGCGCCGCCGAAAAGCAGCTTTCCGTCTCCGGCCTCAGCCCCGCCCAGACCATCGCCTGGTTCGGCGGCGGCCAGCCCGCGACCGCCGAAGGGGCCATGGCCCTCGCATCGGCCTATCAGGCCAGCGGCCGTAACCAGGACGCCGTCGACCTGATCCGCCGCACTTGGCGGGATGAAATCTTCGAGGCCGACGCCCAGCGCAGCATGGCGGCGCGATTTGGTGCGATGTTGACCGCCGATGACTATGCCCGTCGCGCCGACATCCTGCTCTATGGACAACAGGGCCCAGCGACGCGCGAGCTTGTCGCGCTGCTGCCGGCCGACCAGCAAGCTGCGGCGCGCGCCCGTATCGCCTTCCGCCAGAACGCCAGCAACGCCACGGCGCTGTTCGACAGTCTCAGCGCCAGCGACCAGGCGTCGCCCGGCGTCGTGTTTGAACGCGCCGCCTATCTGCGCCGTCGCGGTCTGGACAGCTTCGCCCTGCAGATGGTCCGCAACTTTCCCTCGCCCCCGACCGAGGAAGCCGCCGCCGGGATCTGGAGAGAACGCCGCGCGCTGGTCGGCTCGGCCCTCAGGTCGGGTGACAGCCAGGGCGCCTATGCGGCCGCCGCCAATACCGGGCTGCGTGTGGGCGCGGACGCCGCCGAGGCCGAGTTCTACGCCGGCTGGATCGCGCTGGCCCGCCTCAAGCAACCCGACGCGGCGGCGCGCCACTTCGCCGCCATCGCCGCGATCGGCGCCTCGCCGATCACCAAGGGCCGCGCCCTGTATTGGCAGGGCCGCGCGGCCGAGGCCCAGGGCGACCCCATCGCGGCCCAGGCCTTCTATGCCGAAGGCGCCCGTCACATCACCACCTTCTATGGCCAGCTGGCCGCCGAGAAGGCTGGCATGACAGAGCTGAAGCTCGACCGGGACCCCGTCATCACCCAGGCCGACCGCGCGCGTTTCCATGGCCGGGAACTGGTGCGCGCCGCGCGGATGCTGGCCGATATCGGGGCCAGGGATCAGTTTCGCTCGCTGGTGCTGTTCATCGACGACAACCTCCCCAACGCCGAAGAGACGGCGCTGCTGGTCGATTTCGCACGCGGCTATGGCGACCAGGATCTGGCGATGCGGGCCGTTCGCACGGCGGCCCAGCGCGGCTTTATCCTGCCCGAGCGGGGCTACCCGCTTCTGGACCACCACTTCACGCCGGGCCCCGGCGCCGCTGAAACGGCCTTCGTCTATTCGATCTCCCGGCAGGAGAGCAATTTCGACCCTAACGCCCGCTCGGGCGTCGGCGCACGCGGCATGATGCAGCTGATGCCGCCCACCGCCGCCATCGTGGCCCGCCAGTTGGGCGAGCGCCACTCGGTCGACCGCCTGGCGGACGCCTCCTACAACATGAGGCTGGGCTCGACCTATCTGGGCGACATGGTCAGCACGTTCAGCGGCTCCTACATCATGGCCGCCGCGGCCTATAATGCTGGCCCCGGCCGGCCCGCCCAATGGGCCACTCTGTGCGGCGACCCGCGCGGCGCGGCGACGGACCCGCTGGACTTCATCGAATGCATCCCGTTCTCCGAGACCCGTAACTACGTCATGCGGACCCTGGAGACGACCATGGTCTACCGCGCGCGCCTCAACGGCGGGAGCACGCCCCTGACCCTGTCGCAGGAACTGAAGCGTGGCGGCTATGTCTATACGCCGTCGGTGGCCCAGGCCTATCAGCCTCAGACCCAGCCTTGACCTAGAGCCGGCGGGCGGCGAGCACGGGTCCCGCCGGCGTTTCGACCAAGGCGCCGTCCAGCTTGAACACGCGCGCCAGGACCTCGGGGGACAAGGCCGCGATCGGCGCGCCCTCCGATACGATCCGTCCGCCCTCGATAACCAGCAGGCGGTCGCAACAGCGGGCCGCCAGGCTGAGGTCGTGCAGGGTGACCACCACCCCCGCGCCCGACTCGGCTTCCTTACGGAGCAGATCGAGGGTCAGCAGTTGGGCGTCCGGGTCCAGGCCCGCGATGGGCTCGTCCGCCACCAGCAACGGCGCGCGCGTGGTGAGCAGTCTGGCCAGCAGAACCCTCGCCCGCTCGCCACCCGACATCTCCAGAACGCGACGCGTGGCCAGATCGCCCGCGCCGACCCGCGCCAGGCGCTCGCGCGCCACGGCCAGGGCATCAGCCTCCGGCAGATCAACAGCCCCCAGGCTGGCGACCTGCTCGGCAGGCAGGTTCCAGGCCAGTCGGCGATCCTGAGGCAGATAGCCCACGCGCGCCGCGCGCGCCTGGACGGTCAGGGTCTCAAGCCGTCGGTCGCCCAGCCAGACTTCGCCAGCGGTCCTGGGCAGCAGACCCAGACCCGCCCGCAGAAGGCTGGTCTTGCCCGCGCCATTGGGGCCCACCACCCCAACCACCTCGCCGGGGCTGACCACAAGGCTGGCGGCGTCCAGCACCTGTTTGTCGCCTTGCTGAGCCTTCAGGCCGCTTAGGGTCCAGGCCGCCGTCACGCCCGCCAGCTCCGCGACGCCCGCCAGGCCAGCAAGGCGAAGACTGGGGCGCCAAACAGCGCCGTCACCACGCCCAGCTTCAGCTCCTGCTCGGTCGGCGAGAGACGCGCGGCCAAGTCAGCCAGCACCAGCAGCAGAGCGCCGGCCAGGGCGGAAGGCCACAGGACCTGCCTCGGATCGTCTTTCACCAGCGCCCGCACCATGTGCGGCGCAGCCAGCCCCACGAAACCGATGACACCGGCCCCAGCCACTGCGGCCCCCGTCAGCAACGCCGCGCCGGCTACGGCATAGACCCGCAGACGCGACATCGGCAGCCCCGACATCGCGGCAGCCTCTTCGCCCAGGGTCAGCATGCGCAGCCCTCGGCCGGCCTTGAGGCAAAGCGCTGCGCCAATCGCCATCGGGACCAGGGCCTTGAAGCTGTCTGTCCAGTCACGATTCTCGACCGATCCCATCAGCCACGCCAGGACCTCGGCGATGGCCACCGGCGATGGCGCCAGATTGAACACCAGAGCCGTCAGCGCGCCTCCGAAGGCCGAGACGGCGACGCCGAGCAGGATCAGGGCCTCGGGCTCGCGCAGGCGAGCGACAATGGTCACCACGGCCCCGCCCGCTGCCAGAGCGCCGGCCAGGGCCGCGAGTTCGATGGCTCCAGGCACGGCCGCCAGTCCGCTGGCGATCGCCACTGCAGCGCCCAGACCTGACACCGCCGAGACGCCCAGTACGCCCGGGTCAGCCAGAGGATTGCGCAGCAGGCCCTGCATCGTTGCGCCAGCAAGACCCAGGGCCGCGCCGACCAGCGCCGCCATGGCCACCCGCGGCGCCCGGATGGTCCACAGCACTTCGCCTGGCGGTGAGCCTGGGTGTGCAACCGCTTCCATGTACTGGCCGATGACAAATGAGGTTTCGCCCAGCAGCACGGCCATGACCGCCGCAAGCACGAGCAGACAAAGCATCCCCAGACACAGACGTAGCGGGCTCATCGCAGGGCCCGCGCCTGGGCCAGCTGCGCGACCCCGTCAGCTGCAAACCACGCCGGACAGCCTACCACCGCGCCGGGCAAGGCGGCGATCGTGCGATCCCGCGTCACACGGCGCAGCGCCGCGTGGTGCCCAACGCCCCAGCGGTCGGCGCCCGCGCGTGCCAGGTCAAAGAAGCCCAGCACCAAGGCGCGCGGCGGCGCCATCACAACGCTCTCCAGCGGCACGGGACTGAAGAAGGGACCGTTGCTGGCGTTGGACAGGCCCGAGGCCCTGAGCATAGCGTCGATCAGGGTGCCGCTTCCCGCCGTATAGCCGCCCGGTGTCAGATAGAGGGCGGTTTCACCTTTCCAGGCGCCGGCGCCCGCTCTCAATTGGCCGTCCATTCGGGCGATCATCGCCTCGCCCGCCGCCTTCTGGTCCAGCGCTTCGGCCACACGACGGACATTGACCCGCACCGCCTCGAAATCGGCGGCGTCTTCGATCCTGACCGTGCGGACGCCGCGTCGATCCAGGGCCTTCACCAGTCGGGCGTCTCCGCCCCAATGGCGGACCACGACCTGGGGGCCAGCGGCCACCAGGCTTTCCGTCGTCGCGCGGCGTCGCGGGAGCCCAAGCGACGCCTTGCGCATATAGGAATCCGGCGCTCCGGCCCGATGAGACAGGCCAACAATTGTCTCGCGCGGCGCCAGGGCCAGGACATACTGATCGGCGCAGGAATCCAGAGACATCACGCGTGGCCCTGCGGCGACAGCCGGATGGGCAAGGGTCATCGCCGCCGCGAGGGCGCCAATCGCGCGGACGATCATCATCGGATCAGTCTTTGACCAGGCCGTCCAAGAGGCCATCGAGCATGAGGCTCATCAGGTCGTCGGACGACGACCAGGTTCGGTTTGGCTTGGTGATCAGCAGCGACACCAGACCGTGACACCCTGCCCACGCCACTTCTGCAGCGCTCTGCGCCGTGCCTGATTTCAGTCGTCCGGCTGCGGCGATCTCGCGGAAGGGCTCGCTGAAATTCTCGAAGCAGCGATCGCCAAGCTCCAGCGTGCCTGCCTGCTTTTCCACCGAGATGCTCGCGCCAGAGCCGCAAAACACCAATTCGTAGGTGTTGGGGTTGTCCAGCGCGAAGCGCATGTACGCCTCCAGCATCAGCCGAACCTGCGAGACCGGATCGACGGGTCGGGCCGAGATGTCGATATTGAGGTTCAGCAGCCGCTCGATCGCGCCGTCGCTGATCTCGAGCAGGATCTGATCCTTGTCGCGGAAGTGCATGTAAAGCGCCGTCGACGAGACCCCGACCGCATCGGCGATCTTGCGGATGGTGGCGCCCGCATAACCCTCGGCAATGAAAATTCTTTCGGCGGCCGCGAGGATTTCGCCGCGACGCAAGTGCCCGTCGCCCTTTGGCTTGCGAGCGGACTTGTGCGGCTTCTTCAAAACAAGCGTCACGGCCTGCATTTCCCCTGCGTTTCCCCGATCTCCGACACTAAACGGGAATCACCCAGCCGTCGCAAGCGACACAACATCAAACCTAAAACGCGTGTTTTTATGTTTGACACTTATTAGTTGTGTTGATCCTAGTAATCCCGCGAAGATCGAGCGAACCAGCCGGGGGGCATTATGGCGCGCGAGGAGCGGGGCGTCGCGCCCAGGGTGGGGGTCACCGCCACGGCGTTTGCCGCCGACGAGATACCGCCACCCCTGTCGCAGGCGGCGGAGGGCGCCCACGTCACCTTCGGCCGATGGCAAAGAACAACAGTGGCCGCCATGCTGCTGGGCATTCTCGTTCTTGGTGTTCTGTCTCCCGATCACCTGTTCTGGGGGCTGCTTGGCGTGTTCTACAGCGTCTTCGTCGCCGGCGCCGCGATCCGGCTCGCGGCGATCCTGACGCCACACCGAAAGTGGGCCTGCCCCCCGCTGGTCGATCAGGACCTGCCGCACTACACGCTGATCGTGCCGCTTTATCGTGAAGCCGAGGTCGCCAGCGAACTGGTCGCCAATCTTGCCAGACTGGACTACCACCGCGATCGACTACAGGCGCTGATCGTCCTTGAGGCGGACGATCTGGCGACACGGTCAGCCTTCCACGCCCTGGACCTGCCCGCCTTCATCCAGGTTCTGGTCGCCCCGCCCGGCGAGCCGCGCACCAAGCCGCGGGCCTGCAACATCGCCCTGGAACTGGCCAAGGGGACGCTTGTTGTCATCTACGACGCTGAAGACGCCCCTGATCCGCTGCAACTGCGCGAAGCGGCGGCGCGGTTTGCGTCTGAACCGGCCGATCTGGCCTGCCTGCAAGCCCCGCTTCGCATCGAGACCCCGCGTCACCTGGCCTTCATCGCCGAGCAGTTCCGGCTGGAGTACGCCGCCCTCTTCCAGGTGCTGCTGCCCGCCTATGCGCGCTGGGGCCTGCCCTTCCCGCTGGGCGGAACCAGCAACCACTTCAAAATCGAGGCCTTGCGGGCTGTCGGCGGCTGGGACGCCTACAACGTCACCGAAGACGCCGACATCGGTTTTCGCCTGGCCTCGGCCGGATACAGGCTGGACGTGATCGAGCGCCCTACGCTCGAAACCGCGCCCACCTCGCTGGATCAATGGGGGCCGCAACGGGCGCGGTGGATCAAGGGACATCTGCAAACGCTCTCTGTTCATGCTCGCGGCGAGACCCGAAGACAGCCTCGCGCCCTCCTGGCCTTGATCATGACCCTGGGCGTGCCCATCGCCGCCTCGAACCTTCACGCCCCGGCCATGCTGATCGCCGGGGTGGGTGTAGCGGTGAACTGGATGGCTGATGGCGAGCTGTCGGTGACCCTCGCCGACCTCACCCTCTACATGTTCGGCTGGAGCGTTTCGGCGGCCTGCGCGGCGATCGGGCTGAGGCGGTCGGGCGAGCAGCCACGTTTCCTGCATCTCTTCGGCATGGTCGGATACTGGATGATGTGGATCTTCGCTTCACCCCGCGCTGTCTGGCAGTTCTTTTTCGCGCCGCATCAGTGGGACAAGACCACGCATGCGCCGCGCACTGGACGGCCAACGCCCTGAAAGCGTATGGCGAGGCGATGAGCCCGACGATCGCCGCCGCCCCCCTTGTCATGCGCACCACCGGCTGGAGCGACTACGCCCTGCTGGACAGCGGAAACGGCAGGAAGCTGGAACGCTATGGCCCCTACACGGTCGTGCGCCCCGAGCCGCAATGCTTCTGGTCGCCGCGACTGCCGGCCAAGGCCTGGGACGACGCCGACGCAATCTTCGATCCCTCCGACGAGGACGAGGCCGGCCGCTGGCGCTTCAAGGGCAAGCCCATCGAGAAGTTCCCCCTGAGCTGGGGCGAGGCCAGGTTCCACGGCCAGTTCACGCCGTTCCGGCACCTGGCCTTCTTTCCCGAGCAGGCCGCCAACTGGGCCTGGCAGGACGAACGCGTGCGCGCTTTCGCCAAGGCGTCAGGTCGCCAGCCCAAGATCCTGAATCTGTTTGGCTATACGGGCGTGGCTTCACTGGTCTGCGCCGCCGCCGGCGCGGCCGTGACCCATGTGGACGCCTCCAAGAAGTCGGTCGGTTTCGCCCGCGAGAACGCCGCCTTCGCCGACCTCGCCGACAAGCCGATCCGCTGGATCGTCGAGGACGCCCGCAAGTTCGTGGCCCGCGAGGTGCGGCGCGGTAACGTCTATGACGGCATCATTCTGGACCCGCCCAAGTTTGGACGCGGCGCCGATGGCGAGGTCTGGCGCCTGTTCGAGGACCTGACCGAACTCACCGCCAATTGCGCGCAACTGCTCAGCGACGACGCCGCGTTCCTGCTGATGAACGCCTATGCCGCCCGGGTCTCGGGCGCGGCGATGTCGGGCCTGCTGGCCCAGGTGCTGGAGGGCCGCAGCGGCGTCATCGACTGGGGCGAGCTGTCCCTGGTCGAGGAAAAGGGCGACCGCCAGATCGGCCTGTCGTTCTTCGCGCGCTGGTCTTCGGAAGGGTGAAACAGATGAACACCCCCAACCAGGCCAAGACCGTCACCTCGCTGTCGAACAACACCGTCAAGGCGGTCCGCGCCCTGCACATGCGCAAGGAGCGCGAGGAGAGCGGCCTGTTCCTGGCCGAGGGCCTGAAGATCGTCATCGAGGCGATCGACTGCGGCCATGCGCCCAAGATCATCATGTATGGCCGTGACGCCGCCGACCATCCGATGTTGCAAAAAGCCTCGCAGGCCTGCCTGAAGGCGGGCGGCGAAGTCATTGAGGTCAATCGGGAAATCCTCGAGAAGGTCTCTCGCCGCGATAACCCCCAGGCCGTAGTCGGGGTGTTCCGCCAGGTGTTCACGCCGCTGGACGCCATCGTGCCGCAAAGCGCCCCGTGCTGGGTGGCGATGCAGGCTGTGCGCGACCCCGGCAATCTGGGCACCGTTATCCGCACCGCCGACGCGGCCGGCTGCGGCGGGGTGATCCTGGTGGGCGACTGCGTCGATCCCTATTCGGTGGAAGGCGTGCGGGCGACCATGGGCTCGATCTTCGCGGTCAAGATCGCCAAGGCCACGATCCCGGAATTCCTGGCCTGGCGCGAGACCTGGCCTGGCTCAGTGGTCGGCACCCTGCTGACCGCCACGGTCGACCACAAGAGCGCCGACTATGTGAAGCCGTCGCTGATCCTGATGGGCAATGAGCAACAGGGCCTGCCGCCGGAGCTGGCGGCGACTTGCGACGTGAACGTGAAGATCCCGATGCGGGGACGGGCCGACAGCCTGAACCTGTCGGTAGCCACAGGGATCATGATCTACACGGTGACGGGTTAAGTCCCTCTGGGCTTGGCCCGCGTCGTCGGCGCGGCGGCTGCCGGGTCATCCGGCCAGATGTGCCGGGGATAGCGCCCCTTCATCTCGACCTTCACCTCGCGCCACGAGCCCTTCCAGAACCCCGGCAGATCCCGCGTGATCTGGATCGGCTTGTGACCCGGCGACAGCAGCGACAGCACCAGCGGGATCTTGCCGCCCGCGATGCTGGGATGCTCGGTCAGGCCAAACAGTTCTTGGACCCGAATGTCGATGCGCGGCCCGGCCTCGGCGGCGTAGTCGATAGCGACGGTGGTGCCGGTCGGGGCCTTGAAGCGGGCCGGCAGGGCCGCGTCGATCTTCTGCTGGGCGTCCCACGGGATCAGCGAGCGGATCGCGCCATCCAGCGTGTTCTCGTCCAGGGCCGACAGGGACGAGCGGCCATGTAGCAAGGGCTCCAGCCACTGATCCAGCCGCTCCAGCAAAGCGGCGTCCGACAGGTCGGGCCAGACGTCGCCGTCCAGGCCGCGCAGGAAGGCGACGCGGTCGCGCAGCCCCTGAACGCCATCGCCCAGCCGCAGCGCCGATAGCCCCTCCACTCGAACCTGAGCCAGCAAGGCGCTGGCGATCAGCGCCGGGTCGGGCTTGTCGATCAGCCGCTCCTCAAGCACCAGCTTGCCGAGGCGCAGCAGCCGCTTGGCGCGGACCTTGCCGCCGGGGCCGGTTTCCAGTCGGTCCTCGGCGGTGAGGCGATCGGCGAAGGCCTCGCGTAGGGCGACTTCGTCGACGGCGGCGGCCAGCAGGATGCGGTCGCGGGCCTCGCCGCCGCCCAGTTCGCCCACGGCCAGCCAGGTCTCACGGGCCAGAGGATCGGTCGGCTCCATATAGACGCCGCGCCCGCCGGCCAGCTGGAACTCGCCCGGCTTGCCGCGCGCCCGGGCCACGCGCTCGGGATAGGCCTCGGCCAGCATCACTTGGCCCGGGGGGAGCGGTCACGGCCGAGGTTCTCCAGTCGCCGGCGAAGATCCGTCTCGCGACCGCCAAGGCCCTGCTCGGTCAGCAGGGCGGCGACTTCCGCCCCACGCCGCGCCTGCCCCGACGCGGCGGCGCGGACCACCATGTGGGCGATGCGCGGCGGCAGCGGCATCTCGGCCAGGGCCTTGCCATGGGTGGTGAGGTCGCCATGGTCGTCGAGAGCCTGAATCCGCTGCAGCAATGATCGCGCCTCGCCATAGGCGGCGGCGGGCGGCGGATCCATGAAGCATAGTCCCGTAGCGTCACGCGCGCCCCAGCGGGCCAGGTCCAGCGCCAGGCGCGACAGGTCGGCCTCCAGGATTTCCGGACGCGCGAAGGCCGGCAGCGACCGTGTCTCGGCCTCGTCCCACAGGCAATAGCAGACGCCGGGCTCGGTGCGCCCTGCCCGGCCCCGGCGCTGGTCGGCAGCGGCGCGGCTGACGCGGACGGTGTCGAGCCGAGTGATGCCGCTGGCCGGATCGTAGCGCGGCACGCGGGCCAGGCCGCAGTCGATCACCACGCGCACACCCTGGATCGTCAGGCTGGTCTCGGCGATGGAGGTCGCCAGCACCACCTTTCGGCGTCCCGGCGCGGCCGGCGCGATGGCGCGGTCCTGGACGGCCGGTTCCAGAGCCCCGTAAAGCGGAGCCAGGTCCACATCGGGCCGGCGCAGGCGCTCGGAGAGCCAGCGCTCGACCCGGCGAATCTCGCCCTGGCCCGGCAGGAAGACCAGCAAGCTGCCGGTTTCCTCGGCCAGGGCCCGCTCCACGGCCCGGCCGACGCGCTCTTCAAGGCGCAGGCGATCGTCGCGGCCCAGATGGCGTGTATCGACCGGGAACATCCGGCCATGGCTTTCGATCACCGGGGCATCGCCCAGAAGCGACGATACCCTCGCACCGTCCAGCGTGGCCGACATCACCAGCAGGCGCAGGTCATCGCGCAACAGTCCCTGGACGTCACGGGCGAACGCCAGGCCAAGGTCCGCGTCCAGGCTGCGCTCGTGAAATTCATCAAACAGGACTGCCGCCACGCTCTCCAGTCCCGGATCATCGAGAATCATCCGGGTAAAGACGCCCTCGGTCACCACC
Source organism: Caulobacter sp. 32-67-35 (assembly GCA_002280875.1). GTDB lineage: Bacteria > Pseudomonadota > Alphaproteobacteria > Caulobacterales > Caulobacteraceae > Caulobacter. The sequence continues at coordinate 58,020 of NCEV01000011.1, forward strand.
TCGATGCGGGTGCGGGCCGACACCTTCGACTGCAATCGCACGCGAAAGCCCACGGTTTCACCAACCGCCTCGCCCAAAGTGGAGGCCATGCGCGTCGCCGCAGCGCGGGCGGCCAGCCGGCGGGGTTCCAGCACGATGATCTTGCGGCCCTCGACCCAGGGTTCCCCCAACAGGGCCAAGGGGACGGCCGTGGTCTTGCCCGCGCCGGGCGGGGCAACCAGCACCGTCGCATGGGAAGCGAGCATCGCCGCTTTCAATGCGGGCAGGACATTCTCGATCGGCAGCATCACGGGGAGGCATAGACCCTCAAACCGCATCCGTCACCGCAAGGCGTTGCGCGACGGCCTCGGTCTGACTAACGTCCCGGCCCAATGCCTGACTAGCGGGGGTTCGCTGGTCGTTGGGGAAAAGAAACACATGGCCGGAAACAGGCTGTTCCTGAAGAAGTCGATCGCGAGCATCCAGAAGGAAGCCGCCCACAGCCAGCTGAAACGTACGCTGGGTCCTATCAACCTGATGAGCCTGGGTATCGGCGCGATCATCGGCGCGGGCATCTTCGTGCTCACCGGCCAGGTGGCCTCGGCCAATGCCGGCCCGGCGATCATGCTGTCGTTCATCGTCGCCGGCATCGCCTGCGGCCTGGCCGGCCTCTGCTATGCTGAGCTGGCCTCGACCATGCCGGTCTCGGGCTCGGCCTATACCTATGCCTATGGCACCCTGGGCGAGGTCTTCGCCTGGATCATGGGCTGGCTGCTGGTTCTGGAATACGGCGTCGCCGCCTCGACCGTCGCGGTCGGCTGGTCGGGCTACGTCGTCAGCACCCTGCATGCCCTTGGCGTGAACTTCCCGACGATCATGGTCGCCGGCAACGAGGCCCCGATGTGGGCCACCCCGCTGATCCAGGCGGTCGCCACGCCGGGTGGCGGCACCACCTTCGCCCTGACCGGCACCCTGAACATCGTGGCCGCCATCGGTATCGCCATGGTCTCGGCCCTGCTGGTGCTGGGCGTCAGCGAGTCGGCCAACGTCAACAACGCCATCGTCGTGGTGAAGGTGATCGTGCTGCTGGTGTTCATCGCCGTCGGCATTCAGTACATCAATCCGGCCAACTGGAGCCCCTTCATCCCCGAGCCGACCGGTCAGCCCGGCGAGTTCGGTGTCAGCGGCATCTTCCGCGGCGCGGCGATCATCTTCTTTGCCTATGTCGGTTTTGAAGCGGTCTCGACCGCCGCCGCCGAGGCCAAGAACCCCTCTAGGGACGTGCCGATCGGCATCCTGGGCGCGCTGGTAGTCTGCACCCTGATCTACATGGCCGTCGCGGCCGTGATGACCGGCGTCGTGCCCTACAAGGAACTGGCCAGCCCGGCTCCCATCGCCGTCGCCATCGACCGCATGGCCCTGGAATGGGCTGATGTTCCCTACGCCGCCGCTGAAGGCGGCAAGCTGAACCTGATCAGCTTCGCCATCAAGATCGGCGCGATCACCGGCCTGTCCTCGGTCATGCTGGTGCTGTGCTACGGCCAGACGCGGATCTTCTACACCATGGCCCGCGACGGCCTGCTGCCGAAGGTCTTCGCCGAGATCCACCCCAAGTTCCGCACGCCGTGGCTGGGCACGATCCTGCTGGGCGTCGTCATCGCCATCGCCGCCTCGTTCCTCCCGATCAGCCTGCTGGGCGATCTGGTGTCGCTGGGCACCGCCGTGGCCTTCTCGATCGTCTGTCTGTCGGTGATCTATCTGCGCATCAAGCACCCTGACCTGCCGCGTCCGTTCAAGGTGCCGGGCGGGATCTTCACCGCCGTTCTGGGCATCCTCGCCTGCCTGTTCCTGGCCTTCCAGAACTTCCAGCCGATGATCGTTCACGCCATGAACGACAACCCCCTGCCGCTGATGATCCTGGCCGGCTATGCGGCTGTCGGCGCGCTGATCTACATCGCCTACGGCTTCTGGCACTCGAAGCTGGCCAAGGGCATCGACATCACGGAAGACACCGACCTGAACTCCCCCGCCGAGGCCATGGGCCGCGGTGTGGACGACGTGAAGTAATCAAACCTTCTCCATCGAAATCGATCGAAGGCCCGGGAGCGATCCCGGGCCTTCTTTCTTGCGCGCTCGCCAGCGCCTATGCTGGGCCTGACAAGGAGATCCCGTGAGCCAAGTCCCGCCTCCCATCCGCGCCGTCATCGCGCCGGTCACGCCGCTGCAGCAGAACTGCACCATCGTCTGGTGCGCCAAGACGCTGAAGGCCGCCGTCATCGATCCAGGCGGCGAGGTGCCGCGCCTGATGAAGGCGATCGCCGACCAGGGCCTGACGCTGGAGAAGATCTGGATCACCCACGGCCACATGGACCACGCCGGCGGCGCGGCCGAACTGAAGCGCCTGACCGGGGTTCCGATCGAGGGGCCGCATAAGGACGACCAGTTCTGGATCGACCAGATCCAGATGTCCGGCGAGATGTACGGCATCCCCGAAGCCCGCAGCTTCGTCACCGACCGCTGGCTCGACGACGGCGACGTGGTCACCCTGGGCGAGACGCAGTTCGAGGTCCTGCATTGCCCAGGCCATACGCCAGGTCATGTGATCTTCTTCCACCGCGAGGCGCGTTTTGCCCAGGTCGGCGACGTCCTGTTCCAGGGCTCCATAGGCCGCACCGACTTCCCGCGCGGCAATCACCAGGACCTGCTGGATTCGATCACCCAGAAGCTTTGGCCCCTGGGCGGCGATGTGCGCTTTGTGCCGGGTCACGGCCCGATGTCCAGCTTCGCAGCCGAACGGCGCAGCAATCCCTATGTCAGCGACCTGGCGATCGAGGCCCAGAACATTCAGGGCCCCGACTATGCGATCCCGAAGAACACCTCGCCTGGCTGAGGGCCAGGGAAAGGACGAAAGCCTCAAGTTCCCAAGGCCTTGGGCTTGAGGACCGCACCATCGGGTTACCGGGCTGTTTCAGGTGTGAAATCTGGAAGTCACGGGGATATGACAGGAGCGTCTCATGGAGACCATCCCGCAGAATGGCCCCACGGCCGATCCGGAGACCCCGCGCAGCGCAGCGTCGCGGATTCTCATCGTCGATGACGATCCTGGCATTCGCGATGTTGTGTCCGAATTCCTGGGACGCCATGGCTATGCGGTGGACACCGCTTCGGATGCCCGCACCATGGAGCAGGTCCTGGCCCGCGGACCGGTCGATCTGATCGTGCTCGACGTCATGCTGCCCGGAGAGGACGGCCTGGCCATCTGCCGCCGGCTGTCGGCGCAGGACGGCCCGGCTATCATCATGCTGTCGGCCATGGGCGAGGAGACCGACCGCATTGTCGGGCTCGAACTCGGCGCCGACGACTATCTGCCCAAGCCCTGCAACCCGCGCGAACTCCTGGCCCGCATCCGCGCCGTGCTGCGCCGGCGGCAGGAGCCGCGCAGCAGCGATGATGGCATGGGCGCGGCTTGTGAATTCGCCGGCTGGCGGCTCGATCTGGTGCGCCGCGAGCTGCGCTCGCCCCAGTCCGTGGTGGTGAACCTGTCCAGCGGCGAGTTCTCGCTGCTGCGCGCCTTCGTCGAGCGCCCCCAAAGGGTGCTGACCCGCGATCAATTGCTGGATCTTGCCCGCGGCCGCGATTCCGACGCCTATGACCGCGCCATCGACGTGCAGATCAGCCGGCTGCGCCGCAAGCTGGATGATGGCGGCGGCGGCGAACTGATCCGCACCATTCGCAGCGAAGGCTACATGTTTACCGCCAAGGTCATTCGCACCCCATGACCCCGCGCGGCCGCGGCGCGCCCCTGTTCATGCAGGCGCTGGGACTGGTGACGCTGACCCTGGTGGCGGCGCAGTTGATCGCCATCGCCGTGATCTTCACCCTGCCTCCGCCCCCGCCGGAACTCTACCGGCTGTCGGAAATTACGCGGGCCCTGAAGACCGGTCAGGCGGTGCAGCCGCGCGATGGGCGCGTTCTTGTGGTCAACCACCGCGCCCGAATGCCATCCGGCGGCCCGGACTCTGCCCGCCGCGCCGAGTTCAAGGCCGGCATTGGCCGCGCAATTGATGTGGCGCCGGCGCGTATCGAGATCGTCACCGAAAGCGGCCCCAAATTCTTTGTCCGCCGCAACAAGACGCCTGCAACGGACCGCCCCGGCGGCCGGACGGCTGACCCTGGCGGCCCACGCGATCAGTTCATCGCCCGGGAACTTCCCCCGCCTGGACAGCCAGGCGCTCGCTCCAATCCGGCGCGCGACGAGCCTTTCATCTTCGGTGTGGTCGAGCCCAGGCCCTCTTTCCGCTTCGACAGCTGGCAGCAGCGGATCTTGCTGATCCTGGTGTTGTCGGTGCTGGCTGTCTCGCCGCTGGCCTGGCTATTTGCCCGCCGGTTGGCCGAGCCGATCACCGCCTTTGCCGACGCCGCGGAGCGCCTGGGCCGCGATCCTCGCGCGACGCCCCTGGAGCTGTCGGGCTCGACCGAGGTGGTGGCTGCCGCCAACGCCTTCAACATGATGCAGGAGCGGCTACGCCGTTATGTCGAGGATCGAACGGCGATGATCGGGGCCATCGCTCACGATCTGCGGACGCCGCTGACCCGTCTGCGCTTCCGCATCGAAGCCACACCTGACGACGTACGCGTCAAGCTGGCCGCCGATATCGATCAGATGGAGGCGATGATCTCGGCCGCTCTGGCTTTCGTTCGCGACACCACTCGCCCCGCTGAGCGGACCAAGCTGGAGCTTGCCTCGCTCCTGGAAAGCGTCATGGACGAGGCCGCGGAGACGGGCGGCCAGGCCACGGTCGAGCAAGCCGAGAAGATCGTCATCGAAGGCGATCCGATCGCGCTGAAGCGGCTGGTGGTCAATCTCGTCGAGAACGCCCTGAAATATGGCCATGTCGCGCGTGGCAGAGTGTTTGCAGATAGCGGCATGGCGATCATCGAGATCGACGACGATGGTCCCGGCATCCCGACGTCCGAGTTGGAGCGGGTGTTCGAGCCTTTCTTCCGGGGCGAACCGTCGCGGAACCGCGAAACGGGCGGCATTGGCCTTGGTCTGGCGGTAGTACGATCGCTGGCGCGCGCCCATGGCGGCGATGTCACCCTGGTCAATCGCCCCGAGGGCGGCCTTCGCGCCTGTGTCCGCCTGCCGATCTAGACGGCGAAGCGTCGCTTTACGGGCGCAAGGGACGAGGCTTTACAACTTCAGCCCCGCGCGCCGCTAGCCAGGCAGGGCCGCCCGCCGTCAACCGGCCGGCTTGCAGCGACACCCTCCACCCAGCCGCGCAGCCGCGCGCAAGTGGGCCTGCGCGGGCGTCACACCCATCGACTTTGCGGTTCGCGCCGCGCCCACGATCGCTCCGAATGGAGGGCTGAAGCTCGGTTGCGTGCATTTACTCACGCTTTGGCGTGAACCGAACGCGGCTTCACTGGTTACCTCCCTGAACGCGCAGGACACGACGCCATGACAGACCCCGACGCACCGCCTCCCATCGAGCCTCGCCCGCCGGAATACGATCCCGGCTCCATGCCCGATGAATTTCCCCAGCCCGCGTCGCCGGTTGATCCTGGGGACGACCGCCCCTACGACGCCGCGCCCCGCCCGTCGCCCGTGACCAGTATCGATTAGGAGCACCATATGGACCTCGACAGCGAACGACCCCGCGGCCGCCGCGGCTTTGCCGCCATGGACCCCGAACGTCGCCGCGAGATCGCGCGCAAGGGCGGAGCCAGCGTTCCCAGTGAGAAACGAAGCTTCGCCAAGGATCGCGACCTCGCCGCCAATGCCGGCCGCAAGGGTGGATCCTCTTCCCGCAACCTGCGGCCCGGCGAGTAGCTTTTTCCGACCTGACACTGCGAGCGCGCGCTGGACCCCGTCCTGCGCGCGCTCGTGCGTTTGGCTATCGCGTCAGAACATAAACCCCAAAGGCCGGCTCTGCGCTCTCCCAACTGCGTGCGACACGCCAACCCGCCCGCTGGGCGATGGCTTCGAAGGCGGATGGACGATACTTGTAGGAGTTTTCGGTGTGGATGCTTTCCCCCGCCGCGAAATCGAACCTGTGCTGTCCAATCGTCACGCTCTGAGCGGCCTGGCTGACCAGATGCATCTCGATACGGCTTTCTAACGCGTTCCACCGGGCCTCATGCGCGAAGGCGGCGAGATCGAAATCGCCGCGCAGATCGCGATTTATCCGTCGAAGGATGTTCAGATTGAACGCCGCGGTCACGCCCTGGGCGTCGTCATAGGCCGGGATCAACACCGAAGCCGACTTGGCCACATCCGCTCCCACGACGAACGTCGCACCCTCCCCCAGCAGTTCACCGGCGCGTCGCAGGAAGTCCTCAGCCTCCGTCGGTGGGAAGTTGCCAATTGTCGAGCCGGGGAAGAAACCGACGGCGGCTCGGCCGGCTACCGCCGAGGGCAGTCTCAGGGCCTGAGTGAAGTCATCGACGAGTGGCGCGACCATCAGGGAGGGGTAGCTGACCCTTATCTCGGCCGCAGCCTCATCCAGGGCGCTCTGGCTGATATCAATGGGCGCATAGGCCGAGAGCTGCGGAGCCGCATCCAGCAGAATGCGCGTCTTGACGCTGGCCCCGCTGCCAAACTCCACCAGCACCGCGCCCTCCGGAATGCGCGCGGCGATCTCGGGCGCGATCTGCTGCAGCAGCGCGGTTTCGGTTCGGGTCAGGTAGTACTCGGGCAGATCGCAAATCGCCTCAAACAGACGCGAGCCTTCAGCGTCGTAGAAGTACTTGCTCGGCAACGTCTTGGGCTGAGCCGAGAGGCCAGCGACCACATCGTCGAGGAAACCGTTATCGACCGGCACATCTCTGGGCGCGCCGTCGTCCGCCAGGCGCACGCCGGCGAAGGCCCAGCGCTTTTCCGGATGGAAGAAGTTGCGATAGGTGGGGCGCGCATGGCCTGGGGGCGTCGCAACGCAGCCGCCGCGAAGCACCTGCTGGTTGACCATGAACTTGCCATTGTACTCGCCCAAAGCGCCGGCGCCGGGCCGGAACCCCGGATAGGCGGCATAGCTGCTGGAGGTCCACTGCCAGACATGACCCTGCAGCTGACGCAGACCGCCAGAGCCGGGCGCGCGCGCTGCGGCCTCCCACTCGGCCTCGGTCGGCAGGCGTCGGCCCGCCCAAAGCGCATAGGCGGCGGCTTCGTAATAGCTGACATGAGCCACGGGTTCGGAGGGCTCGACCGGCCGGCGCCCCGCAAGGGTCATGACTGTCCAGGCGCCGTCGATCCGGCGCCAATAGAGCGGCGCCGCCCAAGCCTCCTCGACCACACGAGCCCAGCCGTCGGCCAGCCAAAGCTCAGGCTTGGCGTAGCCTCCGGCCTCGATGAAGGTGATCCATTCGCCGTTGGTCACCAAGCGGTCGCTCAGCCGATAAGGGGCCAGATAGGTCTTGTGTCGTGGTCGCTCATTGTCGAAGGCGAAACCTGCATCGCCGGCGCCGATTTCGACTATGCCGCCCTCGAACGGCACGAAACGCTCCGGATCGACCGCCGCCTGGCCGCGGCGCCCGATCTCGGCCTGATAGGCGGGCTCCAGTGGCGACTGCGCAAACAGGTGAAGGATGTCCATCAGGATGAGTTCCTGATGCTGCTCCTCGTGGGCCAAGCCCAACTCCAGACGCTCGCGGACCTCGCCGGATAGCGGCGCGTTGGACAGCAGCCGGTCCATCTCCGCGTCAACATAGGCTCGATAGGCGCCAATCTCCGCGGCCGACGGGCGGGTCAGCACACCTCGAGCAGGCCTCGGCTGACGTGGCCCAAGGGCCTCGTAATAGGAGTTGAACAGATAGCCGAAGCGAGGATCAAAGGCCTGATAGCCGTCCAGGTAGGGGGCCAGCATGAAGGTTTCGAAAAACCAGGTGGTATGCGCCCGATGCCACTTGGTGGGACTGGCGTCAGCCATCGACTGGGCCGCCTGATCTTCGGGCGACAGGGGCGCGGCCAGAGCCTCCGTACGGCGCCGAACCTCGCGATAGCGCTTGATGTGGTGTGAGATGGACGCCTCGACAGCCTCCGAAGCTTGCAGGTCGTCGGGGCTCATGCGCTCTCCTGGCGGCCAAGACCGGGCTCTGACAGTCCCGGCCGAGGTCAACGTGCGTAGAGCTTGGGTGTTCCAGAGCCGAGTTTCAATAGCGTGGTCGAACGCCGTTCTTGCGCGTGGATCGGCCCTGTCGCGCCTCAATGGGCGCAAAGGTCCAGGCGTCTGGATCAGCGCCAACATCAGGCCTCTCCGAGGCGCGAACTTTAAATCTGCAGCGGACGCGAAGACAGCGATCATCCTCCAGCAACAGGAGGAGTTGGCGACCGTTCAGGCTGGATACTTGGCGGGTTACATTTTAAGCGATTTCCGACCGACAACGTTGTCATGCACATGCCAGCCTATCGGCAACATTTTCGCGCGCTATACTGCCGATCAAGGCGAACAATAGTTTCGCCAACATGCGCAGGCAGGTGAGCAATGCAGAACAATGGGCCGGGCGCCATGGCGCCCCCGACCAAACACGCGCGTCTGGTGGCTTGGGTCGATGAAGTCGCCGCCCTGACCAAGCCCAAGGCCATCTATTGGTGCGACGGCTCTGAGGCCGAGTGGGAGCGCTTGACCGATGAACTGGTCGCTTCCGGTACGCTCAAGCGCCTCAATACCGACCTTCGCCCTAACTCCTTCTACGCCGCCTCGGACCCGCGCGATGTTGCCCGGGTCGAAAGCCGCACCTTCATCTGCTCGCAGGACGAGGAAGACGCCGGCCCGACCAACAACTGGCGAGATCCCGAGGAAATGCGGGCCACCCTGAACGGCCTGTTCGATGGCTGCATGCGTGGCCGCACCATGTACGTGGTGCCCTTCTCGATGGGACCGGTTGGATCGCCGATCAGCGCGCTGGGGGTCGAGATCACCGACAGCGCCTATGTCGCCGTATCGATGCGGGTCATGACCCGCATGGGTCAGGCGGCCCTGGACGCCCTGGGCGAGGACGGCTTCTTCGTGCCCGCGCTTCACAGCCTTGGCGCACCGCTGGAGGACGGTCAGGCCGACGTCGCCTGGCCGTGCAACGACGACAAGTACATCGTCCACTTTCCCGAAAGCCGCGAGATCTGGTCTTACGGCTCCGGCTATGGCGGCAACGCCCTCCTGGGCAAGAAGTGCTACGCCCTGCGCATCGCCTCGGTGATGGCCCGGGACGAGGGCTGGCTGGCCGAGCACATGCTGATCCTCAAGCTGACGTCGCCGGCCGGCAAGGTTCGTTACGTCGCCGCCGCCTTCCCCAGCGCGTGCGGCAAGACCAACATGGCCATGCTGCAACCCACCCTGCCCGGCTGGAAGGCCGAGACCATCGGTGACGATATCTGCTGGATGCGTTTTGGGGCCGACGGCCGGCTCTATGCAATCAATCCCGAAGCTGGGTTCTTCGGCGTGGCTCCCGGCACCGGCGTTCTGACCAACCGCAACGCCATCGAGACCCTGCACGCCAACTGCATCTACACCAATGTCGCCCTCACGGCGGAGGGTGACGTCTGGTGGGAAGGCCTGACCCCGACGCCGCCGGAGGGTCTGACCGACTGGAAGGGCCGGGCCTGGAGCCCTGCTCTGGGCGAACCCGCCGCCCATCCCAACGCCCGCTTCGCCGTGCCAGCTGGCCAATGTCCGGTCATAGCCGACGAGTGGGAAGATCCGGCCGGCGTGCCGATCTCGGCCATCCTGTTCGGCGGTCGCCGCGCCTCGGCTGTCCCGCTGGTCACCGAGGCCTTCGATTGGGAGCACGGCGTGTTTCTGGCCTCGAACGTGGCCTCTGAGGGCACGGCCGCAGCGGAAAACAAGATCGGAGAACTGCGCCGCGACCCCTTCGCCATGCTGCCGTTCTGCGGCTACAACATGGGCGATTATTTCAGCCACTGGCTGAAGGTTGGGGCCAATGCCGATCCGGCCAAGCTGCCGAGCATCTACTTCGTCAACTGGTTCCGCAAGGATGAGACCGGCAAGTTCGTCTGGCCGGGCTATGGCGAGAACGCCCGGGTCCTCAAATGGATCGTTGAGCGACTGGAGGGTGAAGCGGAAGCCGCCGATAGCGCGATTGGCCGACTCCCCGCACCGGGCGCGCTGGACGTCTCTGGCCTCGGCCTCAACGACGCCGCCCTGAAGTTGCTGCTGACAGTGGACAAGGACGTCTGGCGAGAGGAAGCCGCCCTCATCCTTGACGGCTACAAGCGTCTGGGCTCCCGCATGCCGCAAGCGCTCTATGCCCAACTGGAGGCGCTGACCGGCCGTCTCGCGCAAGTCACTGCAGGAACGAGGGCGCTGGAGGCCGTCTAGCTTGACCATGGCGGTTCGAGCCCGATCGGATAGAGACATGGCCCGGCGCTAAACGCAGCGCTTGGCCGGCCTCCGCCTGACCGCTGAGTCTGCCCGCGACGGGACGATCCAGGCGCAAGGCTCCAGATCATCGGCCGAGCCTCCAGATCCCGCCGGGTCGTCACAGGGACGTCATCCGACGTGGCTAGGCGTCTGCAGCGATCCAAGCCTGCTTCCGGGAGACGACTCATGCACACCATGGCGACAGGCTGCGCCCTCCTTGTTCTGGCTTTGGGGGCTGGAGCCGCCATGGCGCAGGACGCTGCTCCCCAGGCGCAGGACAGCTACTACGTGGCCGCGCGTCAGGCGTTGAAGGCCCGGTTGATCGAGACCCCGCGCACTGGTCCGGCCAAGAATGTGATCCTGTTCATCGGCGACGGCATGGGCGTCAGCACCCTGACCGCAGCCCGGATTCTGGCAGGACAGCGCCTGGGCGTCGACGGCGAGTCCTACAGCCTGACCATGGACACCCTGCCCTACACAGCCTTGGTGCGCACCTACGCCCATGACGCCCAGGTCCCGGACTCGGCGCCGACCGCCACCGCCATGACGACGGGCGTCAAGACTCGCAACGACATCATCGGCCTGAACCAGCACGCGGCTGTCGATGACTGCGCTGGCTCCAGGGACAAAAGTGTCCGGACCCTGTTCGAGATGGCCGAGGCGGCGGGCCTGTCCACCGGCGTGGTCTCAACCGCCCGGATCACCCACGCCACGCCGGCTGCAGCCTATGCCCATTCGGCCAATCGCGACTGGGAAAACGACAGCGAACTTCCCGCGAAAGCCAAGGCCGAGGGCTGCATCGATATCGCACGGCAGATGATCGAATGGCCGGCCGGAAACGGCTTTGAGGTCATGCTCGGCGGCGGCCGCGCCCAGTTCCTGCCCGCCGATCAGGCCGACGTCGAAGACGCCAGCGCCAAGGGCCTGCGCCGCGATGGACGCGACCTGGTCTCGGACTGGCGCAAGGCCAATCCAAAAGGCGCCTATGTCTGGAACGCCAAGGGTTTCGACGCCGTCGATCCCGCCGAAGTCACCAAGCTGCTGGGCCTGTTTCAGCGCGACCACATGACCTATGAGGGCGAACGCGCCGCCGATCCGGGCGGCGAGCCGTCCCTGGCGGACATGACCGCCAAGGCCATCGCGATGCTGCAGCGCAGCCCGCAAGGCTATGTCTTGATGGTCGAGGCCGGACGGGTCGATCATGCGCACCACGAAGGGTTGGCGGGCCGGGCCCTGGAAGAGGCCATTGCGCTGGACGCCGCCGTCAAGCGGGCCCTGGCCATGGTCAATCTCGACGAGACCTTGGTCGTGGTGACCGCCGACCATAGCCACGGTCTGACGATCTCTGGCTATCCCAAGCGCGGCAATCCCATTCTCGGGACGGTCCAGGGGCAGAGCGGCAAGGTCGCCAAGGCGCCGGACGGCAAGGCCTACACGACCCTGAGCTATGCCACCGGCCCTGGCGGCGTTGACGGCCCGCGCGCCGATCCCGCCACGATCGACACGACCGCGCCAGACTATCGCCAACCTGCCCTGGTTCTCTCGCGTTCAGCGGCGCACTCGGGTGAGGACATCGCCCTGCGAGCCATCGGCCCACAGGCGCACCTTCTTCAGGGCACGATCGAACAGAACCTGATTTTCCACGTCATGGCCCACGCCCTGGGGGGACAGGTGGCCCGCGAGGCGCAGGTGGCCGGCGCCATCGATTGAGCTGACGAAGGCCAACCCGATCTGGGGACTTTGCCTGAGCTGCCGAAACGGTCGGGCCCACCCAACCTGGATACTGCCCCAAGCGTCCACTGCGGGCGCTCGGGACGGGAGGCCCCTTGATGGGCGGAGAGCGACGGCATGGAGCGCTGGCTCCAGCCATTAGCCCCCTATTTTCGGTGACGGGAAAGGAACTGTTGTAGCTTCACCCAATCAACGCTATTGCGACGCACTCTTAATACAGGACATCCCCATGTCGTCGCGTCTCGCTTTTATGCTGTCGTCTGCTCTCGTGAGCCTCGCGCTGGCGGGCCCTGCTCTCGCCCGGCAAGCCGAGCCGACCAGTGTTGACGCGGTCGTTGTCACAGGATCCCAGGTCCGCCTGCCGCCCCCCTATGCCGGCGGTCAGGTCGCCGAGGGCGCGCGCGTCGGCCTGTTGGGCGCGCTCGACACCATAGACGCGCCCTTCTCCGTCACCAGTTACACCGAGGCGCTGATCCGCAACCAGCAGGCGCGCAGTGTCGCCGACGTGCTTCAGAACGATCCAACCGTGCGCGTCACCAAGGGGTTCGGCAACTTCCAGGAGCTGTATGTCATACGCGGCTTCCCGGTCTATTCGGACGACATGACCTATAACGGTCTCTATGGCGTTCTGCCGCGCCAGTTCGTGGCCGCCGAGCTGATCGAGCGTGTCGATGTCTTTCGGGGCGCGAACGCCTTTCTGAACGGCGCCGCGCCGGGCGGAAGCGGCGTGGGCGGCGCTTTTAACCTGATGCCCAAACGCGCCCCGACCGCGCCGCTGACCCGCTTCACGCTGGGCTGGGACGGCGGCGAGCAGATCTATGGCTCGGTCGACGCGGCCCGACGCTTTGGCACGGATAACGCCTACGGCGCGCGTCTGAACCTGGGCCTGCGCGGTGGCGAGACGGCGGTAGAGGGCGAGAACCGCAAGCTCAAGGTGGTGGGCCTTGGCCTGGACCGCCGCGGCGACCGCGCCCGCTTCTCGGCTGATCTCGGCTGGCAGGACCACCGCATTGACGGGCCCCGCCCCTCCGTGACACCCACCGGCGACATTCCCAAGGCGCCGTCGGCCGATCGGAATTTCGCTCAGCCCTGGACCTATACCGACGAGCGCCAGGTGTTCGGCGCGGCGCGGGGCGAGTTCGACCTCACCAACACCGTCAGCGCCTGGGCCGCTTTAGGTGGCCGCAAGGGCAAGGAAGACAACGTCCTGGCCAACCCGACGGCGCAAGCCAACGGCGTGATCAGCGCCTATCGCTTCGACAATGTCCGCGAGGACCGGGTGCTGTCGGCCGACGCCGGCCTGCGCGCCAGGTTCGCGACCGGCTCTGTGAACCATGCCGTCGTGGTTTCGGTCGCCCAGGTGAGCCAGAGGTCAAAGAACGCCTACGCCTTCTCGAATTTCGCGGGGTTCGCAAGCAATCTCTACACACCCGTCGCGGCGCCCGCACCGAACCCGAACTTCTTCGTGGGCGGCTCGCCATCGGACCCGAACGTGACCGAACGCACGCAGAATCGCAGTGTCGCGGTAGCCGACAGTCTCGGCTTCCTGGACGAGCGACTGCTCGTGACGATCGGCGCGCGTTTTCAGGATATCGAGACCCGGTCCTACGACTACAATACCGGCGTCCGGAACGGAGCCTATGACGGCGACGCCACCACGCCCGCGCTGGCTGTGGTCTACAAGCCCAGCGCCACGATCTCGCTCTACGCAAACTATGCCGAGGCCCTGATCGCGGGAAAGACGGCCCCGGCCCAGGTCAACGGCGTCGTCGTGATCAATGCCGGCGAGGTTCTGGCGCCCTTCCGCGGCGAACAGACCGAGGTTGGCGCAAAATATGACGGGGGTGGTTTCGGCGGGGCGATCAGCCTCTTCCGGACGACCCAGCCGGCCGAGTTCTTCGAAACCTCCAGCCGTCGCTATACCGACGGGGGTGAGCAGGAAAACCAGGGCGTCGAGCTGACGGCTTTTGGCCAACCCACCCCGGGCGTCCGCCTTCTGGGCGGCGCCACCTGGCTGGACGCCAGGGTCAACCGCGCCCTGACCCCCGCGCTGGAGGGCAAGGCCCCGATCGGCGTGCCCGAGTTTCAAGCCAACCTGAACGTGGAGTGGGATCTCGCCGCGGTCGAAGGCCTGACACTGGAAGGCCGCTTGATCCACACCGGCGCGCAGGCCGCCAACGCCGCCAACACCGTGGAGCTCGACGCCTGGACTCGGTTCGACATGGGCGCGCGCTATGGCTTTGAAGCTGGCGACCGGACTTTAACCCTACGAGCCCGCGTCGAGAACCTTGGCGACAAGAAACAGTGGGTCGCAGTCGGCGGTTACCCGGGGGCCAATTATCTGACGCTGGGCGCGCCGCGAACACTGCGCCTGTCGCTCAGCACGGACTTCTAGGACGGATGAAGGCCCGGACACTCCGCGCCTGGTCGTGGGTTCACAAGTGGTCGAGCCTGGTCTCGACCGCCTTCCTGCTGATGCTCTGCGTCACCGGCCTGCCGCTCGTGTTCACCCACGAGATAGAGCACGTCCTGATGGAGAAGGCCTGGACACCGGCTGATCCGGGCGGCCCCGGGCTTAACCTTGACCAGGTGCTGGGCGTCGCGCTCGCGCGCAAGCCGGGCGAGGTTCCAGCCTTCATGAGCTTCGACGAAGACCGCCCCGTGGTGAACGTCACCAGCGTCCATCCCGATGGCAAGGAAGGCGTCTACAGCTTCCAGCCGATCGACCAGACCAGCGGTGATCCTGCGCCGCCCGTGGCGGGCCATCCGGTCACGGAATTCCTGCTGCAGCTGCACACCGACATGTTTCTTGGCCTGCCGGGGATGCTCTTCCTGGGGGCGATGGGCGTTTTGCTGATCGCCGCCCTGGCCTCGGGCGTGGTGCTGTATGCCCCGTTCATGCGCCGACTGCCGTTCGGTACGGTGCGAACCCGCCGGCAGGCCCGGACGCGCTGGCTCGACTATCACAACATGCTGGGCGTGGTGACCCTGGCCTGGGTGCTGGTTGTCGGCGCCACCGGCGTCGTCAACACCCTGGCCACCCCGATCATCGACTACTGGAAAGACACGGCTCTGAAGGCGCTGACACAGGCCTATGACAGCCCCGTCGCCCCCGGTCAGCACAGCTCGCTGCAGGCCGCCGTCGACAAGGCCAGAGCCGCCCTGCCCGGCATGCAGTTGCAGTTCGTGGCCTTCCCCGGCTCAGCCTATTCCACCGACCACCACTATGCGGTGTTCTTCCGTGGCGACACGCCGCTGACCGCGCATCTGACAACGCCCGCCCTGATCGACGCTCGCTCGGGCAACCTTGCCGCCGTTGCGCCGTTGCCCTGGTATGTGAAGGCGCTTTCCCTTTCCCAGCCCCTGCATTTTGGCGACTATGGCGGCCTGCCGCTAAAGATCCTGTGGGCCCTGCTCGACATCGCCGCCATCGTGATCCTGGGATCGGGGCTCTATCTTTGGCTCGCCAAGCGTAAGGCGGGCGCATGAAGCGCGGTCGCCGCTTCACCCTCTGGCAGGTGTTCCGGGCGCCGGTTGGCATCGCGATGCTCAGCCTGTTCGGTCTGGTCGCAGCCCTGGTGGGCGATCATGTCTGGGACGTGATTGGCGCCGCAGCCCTGGCCTCGACCCTGGGCGCCGTCCCTTGGGCGCTCGCTACACGCCGGCAATAGTCGCGGGAACGATTTGAGCGGCCGTGCCCTTGGAAGACTTGCGTCAGGCGCCCTGCGGCTTCGGTGACCGAGCCGCATAGAGCATTTTCCGATAAGTGTGAAACGGTTGTCGGATCGAAGAATGCTCTAAACTTTTGATTTAGAGCCCTTTTCGCCCGACCCTGATGAAACAATCAGGTCGGAAAGGGCTCTAGGACGCAGCGCCCCGATTCTGTTGATAGCGGCCGCGTTGCGAAACATCACGGCCCCTTCCTGACAGGGATTGAGCGGCCTCGCCCACCTCGCAGACCAGTTCGATAAGATCCTTGGCGTTGATCGGCTTGGTCAGAAAGCGGTTTGCTCCAGCCTCGTCGGCTTGCGACTGGTGCTCGGGCAGCGCGTTGGCCGTCAACACGCAGATGGGTACCGGGCCTAGCCCCTGCAGTGACTCATGCTCACGGATCAACCTGATGGCCGTAAGTCCGTCCATAACGGGCATCTGCATATCCATCAGCATCAGGTCAAAGCCACCTGCCTCAGCCGCCAGAACCGCTTCCTTTCCGTTCTCGACACAAATGATCTCCACCTGCAGCTCATCAAGGATCATCTGGACTGTCATTCGATTCACGGGATGATCTTCAGCCAAGAGTATCCGAAGGTCGCGCCCGCGATCGACTTGCGCCAAAGCATTCGACTGAGCATTTGCGACAAATTCGCATTCGGCTCTGTCCAGTAGTATATCGAAACGAAATGTCGAGCCCCTCCCCGGCGTGGATGTTGCCGATATGGTCCCACCCATAAGTTCAACCAGTGACTTCGAGATCGGCAGCCCCAGTCCCGTTCCGCCAAATCTGCGCGTAATGGTTCCGTCGGCTTGCTCGAAGCGCTCGAACAGACTGGATGCGGCTTCAGGCGGGAACCCGATACCCGTATCCCGTACGGAGAAGCTTATGCGGCAACACCCTCGATCATCCTCTGAGTCAATCAGGGACAGAACGATTTCTCCGGCGTCCGTGAACTTGACCGCGTTGCTGAGGAAGTTCGACAGGATCTGACGAATCTTCAGCTCGTCGCCAACAAAGTTGCTGCCGTTTCGACAGCTCATATTCAACCTCAGGTCGACGCCCTTCTGCGACGCGCTGGCGCGAAAGAGGGCGATGGTGTCGCTGACAAGTTCCTCCAGATTGAACGGCTCAAGACGCAAAGCCATCCTCCCGGCGTCGATCTTGGCCAGATCCAGAATGTCGCTCAACAGCCCTTCAAGCGCGCGCCCCGACGTCTCGATCAGATGCACCATCTCGCGTTGCTTTGGACTCATGGCGGTCCGCGCCAGGGCGCTGGCGACACCCAGGACACCGTTGAGCGGCGTGCGGATTTCGTGACTCATATTGGCGAGGAAACTGGACTTGGCGACGCTTGCCCGCTCCGCCTGTTCCCGAGCTTCTGTCAGCCTCGCCTCGGCTGCCCGAACTTCAGACAAGTCCCGTACAACCGTCACGAAGGTTAGACCGTCCTCCGCCTCCAACTTCGCCAGCGACACCTCTGCGGGAAACTCCTCGCCGTTCTTTCGAAGCGCCTGCACCGATGATCTCTCCCCCATACGAAGGCTGGGGCGGCGTCCCTTGGCGAAACGGTCGACGTGGGCGGCGTGCGCTGCCCGCACGGGCTCGGCCATCAATATCTCGACACCCCGCCCGATAGCATCCCTGGTCCTGTAGCCAAAGACGGCCTCCGCTCCGGCGCTAAACTGCAGAATGCAGCCGGCCGCGTCCGTGATGATGATGGCCTCCGGGGAAATCCGCAGCATGGACGACAGCATCCCGGTCATCGCCCGCGAATCGACCTCCATCGCGCGAAGCTGGGTGACGTCGCGGATGGTCCCGAACAAGCCAAGAAGCCCACAGCCGGGGTCTATATCCACCTCGGCTTCCGCGCGGACAGTTCGGACCTGGCCGCTCGGCAGGATAATTCGATAGTCTATGCAATAGGGCTGGTAGGCGAGGACGGCGCGCTCGACAGCGCCTTCCAGTCTGCCCCGATCATCGGGGTGAACGAGATCCAGAAATGACTGGAAAGTCGGCCGGAAGTTGCCTGGCTCAACGCCGCATACACGGTAGACCTGTTCGGACCAAAACAGCTCATCCGTCTCCACGCGCCACTCCCAGCTTCCCGTGCCGGACAGACGCTGCCCCCTGTCCAAGTGGCGAACCAGGGTCTCAATGTCGAGATCACGGGTCTTTTCCGGGTCAGGCATCACACACTGCTCCGGCATGAGGCATGGCGGTGGGCCCGGCGCTGCGGTGAAACCGTTTCGCAAACTCTGAGGACATGGTCAGAACTCTGCCCACGGCTGGTTTGCGGACGCCGTCGAGCCGAGGCGCGCGGAGCCGGCGGGGCGTAACATGCGGATCTGCGCTTGCCCCTGCGGCACAACGCTCGCTGTCGGGACGGCGGAGCCCGTCTGAGGCGGCCGAATTCCGCTTGTTTGAAACGTTCCGACCAGTCGCACCAGGTCTGCGGTCTCTCCCTTCAAGGCGTGACTAGCCGCCGTAGACTCCTCAACCATGGCGGCGTTTTGCTGGACGACCTGGTCCATCTGGTTGACCGCGATATTGACCTGGGCAAGCCCGACAGCCTGCTCGTTGGCCGAGGCGGAAATCGCAGCAATGATGCTGTCGATCTCAGCGACCTTGCCGACGATTGACTGTAGCGCCTGGCCGGTTTCACCGACCAGGCTCACGCCTTCGCTAACCTGTTTCGAGGACTCCGAGATCAACGCCTTGATCTCTCTCGCCGCCTCGGCCGAACGTTGGGCCAGGGCTCTAACCTCCGAGGCGACGACAGCAAACCCCCGGCCTGCTTCGCCAGCTCGGGCGGCCTCGACGCCGGCGTTGAGGGCCAGAAGGTTGGTCTGAAAGGCGATCTCATCGATAACGCCGATGATCTGGCCGATCTGTCGCGACGAGTCTTCGATCTGCCCCATGGCTCTGATCGCCCGTCCGACGACCTCGCCGGAGCGCTGGGCCTCGCTCTTGGCGTCCGCCACGGTAACGCTGGCCAGGCGCGCGCCCTCCGCAGTGGTCTTCACCGTCGCCGTGATCTCGTCCAGGGCCGCCGCTGTCTCTTCAAGGCCGGCCGCTTGCTGCTCGGTCCGCCGGGAAAGGTCGTCCGAAGCCTTGGCCATCTCCTCAGCGCTAACGCCAATGCCACCGGTCGTGGTGGCGACAGTGGAAATCGTCTCCTCGATCCGGCCCAGGGCAAGGTTGAAGTCTTGCCGGAGTTGGCGATACTCGGGCGCGAGGTCGTCAGGCATACGGTAGGTGAGATCACCTGCCGCCAGAGCGGCCATGCCCGCGCCGACTGATCGTACGACCGACGCGCGCTCTTGCCCCATGACCTCGGCTTCAGCGTGTTTGCGAGCGGCCTCCGCAGCCTCCAGATAGACGGAGATGGAGAAATCCACGTCAAGGAGCGTCGCCTTGGCCAGGGCCCCGAGTTCGGCGGCGACCGTATCGGCCCCAGGCCCCTTCTTGGCGCCGAAGCCTCCCCTTGGCCACCGCTCCGCCACCACGGCTCCGATCAGATCATTCAGCAGAAGGGCATAACCGCCGATGTACCAGCGGGGCTCCAGGCCGATTCGCGCATGGGTTTCACCAACAGCCGTGACAGCGCGAACATAGGTTTCGTCGAAACGGCCGCTGGAAATCGCGTCCCAATGACCAATCTGCCTGCTCTTGGCGCTGCCCACGCGCGCGGGATCGGTGAAGAAACGGCGGGTCTCCGGATGGCCTTGAACTTGCGCGTAAAAGCCATCCAGCGCCGCAGGCAGCTCCCGCATCAGGATCGATTTAACGCCCTGGAGGCTCGATTGCGCGGAAGCATCAATCTTCATGAACTTAAGGCGATCATATAGAGAGTCTTGCTGATCCATCAGAATACCCCAAATATTTGAAACCTGAGTTCATCGAGCAGCAATATATAAAACAAACTATTCACCTCAATAATTTGCTACGCATTGTATATTGAAGTATCTATACACAAGGATATATATCCTTGTGTATAGATTATATTATTATTGACCTCGGAGGCCGCCTTCTTAAAACGGCATATCATTTGCGATTTGACATTGTTTAACAAGCCAATGCCGATTATCCACACACCAATTGTGGGTATCGTCAACGCGTTGTGACGACGGAGTCACAGCCGTAGTTGGCGCGGCCGGTGACGCCCGCTCGATTTGGGAGATTGACGGCTTGTCAAACGGTTCGATCGGCTCGACGCGCGTGCGGAGGGCAATGATTCTCGAGGAAAAGCCGATTTGCCGCGCTGCGATCGCGCGCGTCGTCGTTGGCGTCGGAGGCTTTGCCCTTCCCGCCCTGGTGAGCTCCCTGGCCGAAGCGAGTACGGAGATTGAACGGGCCAAACCAGACGTTGTCCTCGTGGACCTTTTTTCCATCCGGTATGATTTCGAGGGGCTGGAGCGGTTGATCACCGGACATTCACCCATAAGCGTGATCGCCATCGACGATCGGGCCAATCCAGCCTTCGCGAGGCTGGTGAAGGACGCCGGCGCCAAAGGATATGTATGCAAGAACTTTGAAATCGAGGTCTTCCAGGCGACGGTTGAGGCGGTCGCTGCAGGCGGCGGGCACTTTCCGCCGATGCCGCTGCTCGACGCGCCATCGCGCCCAACGACGCGATCCGTTGGCCGGCTCTCTCCACGACAGCTGGAGGTTCTGAAATGTATCGCAGTTGGAATGGGGAACCAGGAGATCGCCGATACGCTGGGCATCACTCTCGGCACGGCCAAGATCCACACCCATGCCATTCTAAAGCTAACCGGCGCGCGCAACCGGACAGAGGCCGCGCTGATCGCAGGCCGGTTTCTCGTTCCCAGGCATGACAGCGAGTAGGCATGCGGATCGTTGAGGGCGCCCAGGCGCTTGACGACACAACCCACCACGTGACCTCACCAAGACGAATAGGCCACATCAGGATCGCGCCGCAGTCTGGCCGGCGCCAGATGCGGGACGGCCATCGAAGGATGAGTTGGGGCCAAGGATCCAGCCGGGGAACGCGCGTCAGATCTTCCTGGCGTCGGCGCGGAAGTCACTGGGCGTTGCATTGGTCCAGCGCCGGAAGGCTTGCCGGAAATTGGTCGGTTCGCTGAAACCCAGAGCGTAGCCGATATCGTCTACAGTCATGACGGTCTCGCGCAGGTACCTGATCGCCAAGTCCAGGCGTAGGTCATCGACGATCTGACTAAAGCTCGTATTTTCATCCTGTAGCTTTCGCCTCAGTGTTCGTTCGCTAACATCGAAATGCTTTGCGACATCACCAATACGGAGCGGTCGCATCAGGCTATTTAACAGGAACTGCCTAACCCGTCCTGCAAAGCCAATTCTCAGTCTCAAATCTTCAATAAGATCGTCACAGATTTTCGTGACGGCGTTGAAAGTCACCTCGCTCCCGAGTTCAGACCTACGGTCCAGCCAGGAAACATCGAACAGGATTTGATTTTCTTTCTGATTGAATAGAACAGGGCAATCAAACATTCTGGAGTATTTTTCAAATTCCATCGGCAAATCAAATGTCAATGAAATTTTCTGCGCCCTGAAATCTTTCCCCATGACGTCACGATGTAGCGCCATGTGAATACCAATCTGAAACTCTACCAAGTATCTATATAGATGGGGCGTCAGACTAGAGTGCGTCAATGGATTGATCGTCCAGACACCACTGGCTGGGGTTTCACTGAAGTCAAGATGAACGAGTGGTGCCGCTAGCTGGCTGTATCGCATGGCAAAGTCTATCGTACGGCGAAAGCTGGTGCTGCTCAGAAGCGCAAAGCCATACATGCCGTGAACGGGAACATGGCACCTCAAGCCCAGTTGGTACGCAAAGCCAGGGTCCTGCGAGAGTCGCAGCGCGTTCTGGTGGGCCCTGATCATTTGATTGAGCGAAATGCGTGTCTCCGGAAGGTTGATGGCCCCCTCCGACACCCCCACCCCGTCCAGCGCCGCCGCACCGCCGCACCGCCGCACCGCCGATGCCCTCGGCGGCAAGTTCCTCCAGGAGCAATGCCAGCTTCTGCGCGGGATAGACCTTGTCATCCGGCCCCGGCTCGATGTCTCCGACAGATGTCCGCGCTCGCCGCACGATACCCCTCATGCCCGCCCGGCAACGGCTTAGCGGGACCGTTGCACTGCCTCCGATAGCCTACAGCTCCCCCCGGAAGGGGTTCGCAAGCCCGTCATCCTGCGCTATTGACCAGCGCCCGCACGGCGCGCGCGGCCCGGTAGCTCAGCAGGATAGAGCAGCGCTTTCCTAAAGCGAAGGTCAGGGGTTCGAGTCCCTTCCGGGCCGCCATTTAAACAATTGAATTATATAGAAATTTCATTCAGTTGCGCAATTTCGCGATTGGAACAAAACCGGATAGTTCGGGACTATTCCGGGACTTTTGGGCCAGGAGTCCCGGAATAGTCCCGAACTTTGTTCTCCAATTGTTTCACTTCGATTCTTGGGATCGGTTCGCTTTAGAGCTTATCGATCTACGCGTTCTCCCGTTCTCGGCCTCAGCGTCCAACCGCTCACCGTTCGGGGATGACATGCGCTTTATCGCATAATTTCAAATTATGCTGAAAACCGCATATCTTTAACTTATGCCGAAATTCGCATATTGAATCTTTATGCCAATTCTGCGATAAAGTTGTGCTTTGGAGCAGGGCCGATGTCCCGGATCGCACGCTCGCCCGACCAATTGGGCGCCCACATCAAGAACGTTCGCCAACAGCGCGGCCTAAGCCAGTCGCAATTGGCGGATCTGGCCGGTACGCGCCAGGAGATGGTCTCGATCATCGAGCGCGGCCATGAAGGCGCGAAGATCTCGACCCTGCTCGATCTCCTGCAAGCCCTCGACCTGGATCTCACCTTGGCGTCGCGACCCAAGCCGGCCACCACTGAAGTCTTGGATATTTTCTGATGGGGCGCCGCCGAGCGCACGCGCCGCTCCAGGTCCTGATCAACAACCGCTTGGTCGGCAGGCTTGAAAAGGCGGCCAGCGGGGCGGTCGACTTTCGATATGACGAAACCTGGCTCGAATGGGAACCGGCCTTTCCCGTGTCGCTGTCCTTGCCGCTACGCAAGAGCGCCCATCGCGGCGCGGCCGTGACGGCTGTGTTCGAAAACCTCCTGCCCGACAACACTGACGTTCGCCGGATTATCGCCGAGCGCACCGGCGCGGCCAGCGCCGACGCCTATGGCCTGCTCGAACAGATCGGCCGGGACTGTGTGGGCGCCCTGCAATTCCTCCCTGACGGGGAGATCGTAGACGCTACCGCCCCAGCCGCTGGCGAGCCACTTGCCGACGCCGAAATCGAGACCATCCTAGCCAATCTCGCCCGAGCGCCCTTAGGCCTCAATCTTGAGCAGGAGTTCCGGATTTCGGTCGCTGGCGCTCAAGAAAAGACCGCCCTGCTCTACCAGGGTGGTCAATGGAAGCGACCGATCGGCGCCACGGCCACAACCCATATCCTCAAGCCCCAGCTGGGACAGATCCCAACGCCCTCCGGGATCATTGACCTCTCCAACAGCGTCGAAAATGAACACTACTGCCTGAAGCTACTGGAGGCTTTCGGCTTGACGGTCGCCAAGACCGAGATCGTGCGCTTCGGCGCGCGGACCGTCCTCGTTGTCGAACGCTTCGACCGCGCCTGGCGTGACACCCAGCTCCTGCGCTTGCCGCAGGAGGACTTCTGCCAGGCGCTGTCCACGCCGCCATCCCAGAAATATCAAAACCAGCACGGACCCGGCGCCGTCGACATCCTGCGATTGCTCAAGGCGTCCGACACGCCTCAAGAGGATCAGGCCGCCTTCTTCAAAAGCCAGATCCTCTTCTGGCTGATGGGGGCGACCGACGGGCACGCCAAGAACTTCAGCCTGTTCCTCAAGCCGAACGGCCGGTTTTCCATGACGCCGTTTTACGATGTGCTGAGTGCTCAACCCGCCTTCGACGCAAAAGCCATTCCCCATCGCGCCTACACGCTGGCGATGTCGGCGGGCGAGAGCAGACACTACAAAATCCTCGACATTCACGGACGTCACTTCGCCGAGACCGCCACGGAAGCCGGCCTGCGCCCCCACATGGTGAGACGGGTGATTGAGGAAATCTTCGACTTGGCGCCTGTCGCCTGTGAGCGAGCGCTCGCCCAAATGCCGCCCGGGTTTCACCCGGAGACGCATAACAGCATCGGCGGGGCGATTGCCCATCGCTTGCCCCGCCTGCGCACGGCACTGCAGGCCTGAACTTCACCTCGGAGGTTCGAGCTCGACCGGCGACTGTCGCAAACGCCCCATTCGTGAGTGCCGCCACCTCTTGCATTTCTTGACCCGTTTCGGCGACACATGGCGGATGCCAAAGACCTACGCCGAACTTTGCAGGAGCTTGCGCGCCACCGACGAGAGGGGACAGCCTACGCGGTTCAACCGGCGCCGAGCTCAATAATCATTGTGGCCGAGACTGCACAGAGCACCGAGCTCGAACTGCATCCGATCCTGAAGGCCACTGGCCAGAAGTTGCTCTCGGCCATCCCAGTTGGCGGCCTTGCCACGGCGGGCGGCAAGGGAGCGTTTTCGGTGTCCGTTAGTCCGCAGCAAGCAACTCGGGCGCTTCTTGTTCTCAGCAATCTCCTGCAGGCGATGGGGACCCAAGGATGGTCGGTCATCCGCTCGGATAAGGGCTTGCAGCTCGGCCTTAACGTAGCCCTCCGGTGAAGGCCGCCTTGCCGAGGTGTCTGGGATGCTGATGCTGTGCTCGTAAGGACGTCCTTACGAGTACGCAAAGCTGCAGGGCAT
>NCEV01000104.1 GCA_002280875.1 Caulobacter sp. 32-67-35
TAATCTGCTCTTCCGTGAACCGTGATCGCTTCATTCGTCCGTCCTTTTGGTGGGCGGACTCTAATTATTCCTGGAGGAGTTTCAGGGGGTCACGTCACCGCTCGGCTCGCTTTGCAGTTCCAGAACCGTGCCATCCACGGCGTGCTCTACGGCCATGCGCTCTACTCTGAAGGAAACTCTACGCGTCCGAAGCTTCCGCGCCACGGTCTGATTATAGGGTATGGCGCGCAGTGCAAGGCGCGACGGGGAACACCCCACAACGCAAGCCGGATTGCTTCACCGCCCGTCAGGGCGCATTTCTCCTACCATGGGCAGTCTCAAGAAGCGGTCGGTGAATCTGGCCGGCCACGCCACGTCGCTGGCCCTGGAGCCGGAATTCTGGAGCGTCCTGGAGCGGGCCGCGATTGATGATGCGCTGAGCCTCGCGGCCCTGATCCAGCTCATCGATACAAGCCGAGGCGAGCGGCCGTTGGCCTCGGCTTGCAGGGTCTTCGCCCTTCAGCGCGCGCTGGCCGATCAACCCGGTCGCGGGGCGGTCGGCAGCGGCGGCGGCTGAGGGTTTGGCATCGACCGCGACGGGACGGACGGCGCCCGAAGCCGCGGACCGGACGGAACGGTGACCGTTCCGCACAGACGCCAGGCCATCCACAGCGTCAACATCACCACGACCACGACCAGCCCCGCCAGCCAGCCGCCATATCGGTCATGGCGCGGAGGGGCGTGTTTCACGGCCGACTTCAGTTTCCAGGTAGCTTTGGCGCGTCCGGAAGCTTGGGCGCCGACGCTGAAATATTGACGTCGACCGACTTCTTCTGACTGACACCCCCCGAATAGACGAAGAAGGCGATGACCGCGACGATCACCACCAGACCCCCAACGATGAACGCCAGCGCGCTGTTTCCGCCGCCGCTGTTGCCTGTACCTTCGGTCATAGTGGCCTCCCGTGATTGATGTGCCGGATCAAACGACGCCCAGCGGCCAAGGTTCCGTATTCCGCGCCGAGGGGCTTAAGCTGGCGGCCGCGTGTGCTACATATGTTCCATGTCCTCAGGCTTCGACTCGCCGCCTCCGCATGGCGACCTCCCCTCTCCGCGCATCTCCGATCTGGCCAGGCCTCGCGGTCCGGCTGGCGGCGACCCCGGCTATCTGGACGGGCTGAACCCCGAGCAACGGGCGGCGGTCGAGACCACCGAGGGCCCCGTCCTGGTCCTGGCCGGAGCCGGCACCGGCAAGACCCGGGTGCTGACCACCCGCCTGGCCCACATCCTGTCGACCGGCCGCGCCCGCCCGTGGGAGCTGCTGGCCGTCACCTTCACCAACAAGGCCGCCCGCGAGATGCGTGAGCGGATCACCCACATCATCGGGTCCGAGGCCGAGGGCCTGCGCTGGCTGGGCACCTTCCACTCGGTGGCCGCCCAGATCCTGCGCCGTCACGCCGAGCTGGTGGGTCTGAAATCCAGCTACACCATCATCGACACCGACGATCAGGAGCGGCTGCTCAAGCAACTGATCACGGCCGAGAATATCGACGCCAAGCGCTGGACGCCCAAGATCCTGGCGGGGATGATCGACAACTGGAAGAACAAGGGCTGGACGCCCGACCGCGTGCCCCCGGCCGAGGGCGGCGAGTTCGCCAACGGCAAGGGCGTCACCCTGTATCGTCAGTATCAGGAGCGGCTGCGCATCCTGAACGCCTGCGATTTCGGCGACCTGCTGCTGCACAACATCACGATCTTCACCAGCCACCCCGACGTGCTGACCGACTACCAGACGCGCTTCAAATACGTGATGGTCGATGAGTACCAGGACACCAACATCGCCCAGTATCTGTGGCTGCGGCTGCTGGCCCAGGGCCGGCAGAACGTGTGCTGCGTGGGCGACGACGACCAGTCGATCTATGGCTGGCGCGGCGCCGAGGTCGACAACATCCTGCGCTTCGAGCGCGACTTTCCGGGCGCCAAGGTGGTCCGGCTGGAGCGCAACTACCGCTCGACCGAGCATATCCTGGCCGCCGCCTCGGGCCTGATCACCGCCAACAAGGACCGCCTGGGCAAGACCCTGTGGACCGAGGCGATGGGCGGCGAGAAGGTCAAGGTCAGCGGCGTCTGGGACGGCGAGGCCGAAAGCCGGATGGTCGCCGACGAGATCGAGAAGGCCAAGCGGGCCGGCCGCAAGTACAGCCACATGGCCATTCTCGTCCGGGCCAGCTTCCAGATGCGCGCTTTTGAAGAGCGTTTCGTGATGCTGCAGATCCCCTACAAGGTGGTCGGCGGTCCGCGGTTCTTCGAACGGGCGGAGATCCGCGACGCCCACGCCTATCTGCGGCTGATCCAGTCGCCCGACGACGACCTGGCCTTCGAGCGCATCGTCAACACGCCCAAGCGCGGCATCGGCGACACCTCGGTGCAGAAGCTGCTGCACATCGCCCGGGCCGAGAGCCTGTCGGCGGTGGAGTCGGCGCGCGTTCTGGTCAGCAGCGACGAGCTCCCGGCCCGCACGCGCACGGCGCTGAGCAACTTCCTGCGCGACCTGGATCGCTGGCGCGCCTTGGCGGCCACCACCCCGCACCAGAGGGTGCTGGAAGCGGTGCTGGAAGAGAGCGGCTATACCGACGCCCTGCGCCTCGACAAGGGTCCCACCAGCCAGACGCGGCTGGAGAACCTGAAGGAACTCGTCCAGTCGATGAGCGCCTTCGACACCCTGGAAAGCTATCTGGAGCACGTCTCCCTGGTCATGGACCTGGACAAGGGCGCCGGCGACGAAGCGGTCTGGGTCATGACCCTGCACTCGGCCAAGGGCCTGGAGTTCCCGCTGGTCTTCCTGCCCGGCTGGGAGGAAGGCGTCTTCCCCAGCCAGCGCAGCATGGACGACAAGGGCACCAAGGGCCTCGAGGAAGAGCGCCGCCTGGCCTATGTCGGCATCACCCGGGCCCGCGAAGAGGCGCGGATCAGCTTTGTGGCCAACCGGCAGGTCTATGGCCGCTGGACCAGCCAGCTGCCCTCGCGGTTTGTCGACGAACTGCCCCTGGCCCATGTCGAGGCGGCGTCCGAGACTGGCTATTATGGCGGCGGTCCGGGCATGCAGCAGACGGCGGCCTCGCGCTGGGACGATGCAGGTCAAAGCTCGTTCGGCGGTTCCGGCTATGCCAGCCCCGGCTGGAAACGCGCCCAGGACCGCATGGCCGGCGGCGGCAATTCCTGGAGCAATCCCCGCACCGGCGGCTCGGGCGGCCGCTCGGCCCCGATCGAGGGCGAAGGCCGTCTGGTCGCCGTCTCGGCGCCGTCCAAGGCCAGCGCCTATCAGCGCGGCGACCGCGTGTTCCACGTCAAGTTCGGCTACGGCAAGGTGTCGGCCGTCGAAGGCAACAAGCTGTCGGTGGCCTTCGACAAGGCCGGCGACAAGAAGGTGATCGACAGCTTCGTCGAGAAGGCGTGAGCGCATCTGAGCACTCCGTCACGTAGATCCTCCCCTTTTGGGGGAGGTGGCCCGTAGGGCCGGAGGGGGCTAGCTGTGAGATGGCTGCGATGGCCCCCTCAGTCGCTCCGCGACAGCTCCCCCAGAGGGGAGCAGCTACAGGTTCTCAGCCTCACGCGATCACTCGCTGAGCTTAGTGGGGAGGCGCGAAGCGGCCGGGGCGAACCCGGATGACCGTGATGTGTGTTTTGCGTTTCGGCTCGACCTGTCCGCTTCGCAGAAGCTGTTCTTGCGTGTCGACCCGCCTTCCAGGGCGTCGCGGCCCCGCTCAGCTCCATCCCCATCGCCGCTTTGGGCCGGTACCAGGCGCCCTCCCCCTGCGACGGGGACAAGGAGCAGTATCCCTCAGGTTTTGGAGCCGGGGATACAGACGTGCAAGAAAGTTGGAAGTGATTGATTTTAATGGCTTCACTTCGCCATCCGCCGGGGATACGGCACGGACAAGCCCGCCCAACCGCCGGGCTTGAAGACCAGCCAACCCCAAATCAAACGGCAAAACGAGCACCGATCGGTCGGCCGGCGGTATTTCTCGCGCCGGGATCGAACGGAACGCGCGCTCAAGCGCTATCAGGTCATGGATATCGATCTAACGCCGCTGAAGACCTTCACCGCATCGCGCCCGGTGATGTATGGCGCGCCGGCCGCGGCGTTGCTGGGCGTGGTCTTGGGGCTGTTTTTTCAGGTTGGCTCCCAGGCCGAGCCCGCCGACGACGCGCAAACGCCCAGCCGCGCCTATGTCGAAGAAGAGGCCAACCCCATCGCCTGGCCGTCAGGCAAGGTTCCGGACTATGTGATCGGCACCGATTTCCTGGCCGAGGCCAAACCTTATGACCATCCGCCTGCGGTCTATGCCGACGACGATTATGCCGCGCAATATGTCCCCGCCTCTACGCCAGCGGTGGAAGCCGCTCCGCCGCCCGTCGTGATCGCCGCCAGGCCTGCCTATGAGAACAGACCAGAGCGCGAGGAGAGCCGCTGGGCGTCGACGGAGGGCGACATTCTGGATGTGCGCCTGCCCGAGGACACCTCGATGGAAACCGCGCTTCTGAACTGATCCTGTCGCCAAAGGCTCGCCTTTCGGCTCCGGGATCGGTACTGGAGCGGGATGACCGACTACACGCCCCAACAGATCGTCGCCCGCGGCGCCCGCGCCGACGCCGAAGCCGCCGCTGAAGCCATCGACGCCGACGGCGCGCTGGAAGGCGCGACCTACTCGATCCTGGAAGAGGACGAGGACAAGAATATCTGGCGGATCGACGCCTTCCCCACCACCCAGGACGAGTCCGACGGCCTGGCCCGCGTGCTGGCCGGCTTCAAGGTCAAGGTGACCACCGAGGTCCTGGCCGACGCCGACTGGCTGGCCATGGCGCTGTCGGGCCTGCCGCCGGTGCGGGCCGGGCGGTTCTTCGTCTATGGCATGCACGATCGCGGCCGCCTGCCGGCCAGCACCGTCAATCTGCGCATCGAGGCCGGCGCGGCCTTTGGCACCGGCCATCACGGCACCACGGTGGGCTGCCTGCAGGCCTATGACCGCCTGATCAAGGCCCGCACGTTCAAGAAGGTGCTCGACGTCGGGGCCGGCACCGGCCTGCTGGCCATCGCCGCCGCCCGCACGGGCAGCAAGCTGGCCGTGGGCACCGACATCGACCGTCCCAGCGTTCGCATCGCCAGGGAAAACGCCTTGGTCAATCAGGCCAACGCCAAGTTTGTCCACGCCTCGGGCCTGGGCCACCGGCTGGTGGCGGACAACGCCCCCTATGACCTAGTGTTCGCCAACATCCTGGCCCGGCCGCTGATCAGCCTGGCCCAGGACATCAAGCGCGCCCTGGTCCCGGGCGGCACGGTGATCCTGTCGGGCCTGCTGCGCACCCAGGAGCGGATGGTCAAGGCCGCCTACCTGTCGCGCGGCTTCAAGGTGGTCACCCGCATCCACCGCGACGCCTGGGCGACGCTGGTTCTGCAACGGCCCTAAAGCCACGCAGAGGGGGCCAAGCGGAACCACTGGACGTAGGGCGACGTTTCCCAAGCCAAGACTTCCCGGCTCAAGGAACAGCCCGATGACCTATACCGACCCGCAGATCCCGCCCACCGAGCGCGTGATCGAGGTGCGCGAGCGCAACACCACCGGCTGGGTGGTGGCCGGCATCGTGGCCATCGTCGCGGTCATCGCGGTGACCTTCATGCTGACCCAGCGCTCGTCCGAGACCACCCAGGACGAGCTGCTGCAGGCTCAGGAGCAAGGCCGCGCCGTGGGCGTGATCGAGGGCGCCCAGTCCAGCGTCGCCTCCAGCGCCCAGCAGGCCCAGTTCGCGGCCGAGAACGCCGCGCGCAACGCCAGCGCCGCCGCTGACGAGGCCCGCCGGGAGACCGAGCGCGCTGCAGCCAACGCCAGCCAGGCGGCCCAGGACGCCGCCGACCGGGTCGCGGCCAGCGGCGACACGGCCCCGTCGGTCGACGCCCCGCCCGCCTCTTCGCCGCAATAATCATCCTCTTCCCAGGCTCGGGTCGGCGGATTACATCGGGGCATGCGCCAGACCTTCGATGAATCCACCGACCCGTCCTTCGGCCCCAAGCACGTTCCCCTGATCCGCGCCGCCATGGCGCGACAGGGTCTGGACGGCTTCCTCGTGCCGCACGAGGATGAACATCAGAACGAATACCTGCCCGCCGCCAATGATCGCCTGGCCTGGGCCAGCGGCTTCACCGGCAGCGCCGGGGCCGGCGTGATCCTGAGCGACCGCGCGGCCGTCTTCGTCGATGGCCGCTACACCCTGCAGGTGCGCGAACAGGTCGATCAGGACGTGTTCGAAATCCGTGATCTGGTCGAGGGCGGCGTTCCCGCCTATCTGGAAACGGCCAAGCCTGGCGCCGTCATCGGCTACGACGCCCGTCTGCACAGCCCGCAGGCCCTCGACAGCCTGAAGGCCGCCGCCGCCAAGGCCGGCGCGCAGCTGAAGCCCGTCGCCGTCAATCCTCTGGATGAAGCCTGGGGCGCACAGCGTCCCGCCCAACCGGCCGCCCCCATCGTCCCTCAGCCGGTCGAGTATGCCGGCGAGGACTCCGCCTCCAAGCGCAGCCGGGTGGGCGCCAGCCTGGCCAGCCTCGGCGCCGACGCCGCCGTGATCACCGCTCCGGCCTCGATCGCCTGGCTGTTCAATGTGCGTGGCGGCGACGTCATCCGCTCGCCCCTGCCGCTGTCTCAGGCCATCATCAACAGCGATGGCACGGCGCGGGTGTTCATCGACCCGGCCAAGATCACCGAAGAACTGCCCGCCTGGCTTGGCAACCAGGTGTCGCTGGAAACCCCGGACGCGCTGGACGCCGCCCTGGCCGACCTGGCTGGCAAGAGCGTGCTGGTCGATCCCGGCCAGTCCTCGGCCTGGTACTTCGACACGCTGACGGCGGCGGGCGCCAAGGTGGTGCGGGGCATGGATCCTTGCACCCTGCCCCGGGCCTGCAAGAACGCCGTCGAGATCGAGGGCACGCGCGAGGCGCACCGCCGCGACGGCGCGGCCCTGACGCGCTTCCTGCACTGGCTGGCCACCGAAGGTCAGATCAATCCGCCCGACGAGAAGCAAGCCGTCGCCAAGCTGGAGGGCTTCCGGGAGGCCACCGGCATGCTGAAGGACTTGTCGTTCGACACTATCGCCGGCGCCAATGGCCACGGCGCCCTGCCCCACTATCGCCCGACCGAGCGCAGCAATGAGCGGGCGGCCATGGGTTCGCTGCTGCTGGTCGACAGCGGCGGCCAGTATCTGGACGGCACCACCGACGTCACCCGCACGGTCGCCATTGGCGAGCCCTCGGCCGAGATGATCCAACGCAACACCCTGGTGCTGAAGGGCCATCTGGCCATCGCCCGACTGCGCTTTCCGGCCGGCACCACCGGCTCGGCGATCGACGCCTTCGCCCGCGCCGCGATGTGGAGCCATGGCCTGGACTATGACCACGGCACCGGCCACGGCGTCGGCGTCTATCTGGGCGTCCACGAAGGCCCGCAACGGATCTCCAAGGCCCCCAACACTATCGCCCTGCAGCCCGGCATGATCGTCTCCAACGAGCCCGGCTACTACAAGGACGGCGAATACGGCATCCGCATCGAGAACCTGGAAGTGGTCATGCCGGCCGAAGACGTGCCCGGCGGCGAGCGTCCGATGCACCGCTTCGAAGCCCTGACCCTGGCCCCGATCGACCGCCGCCTGATCGACAAGGCCCTGCTGAGCGCCGAGGAAGTCACCCAGTTCGACGCCTACCATGCGCGGGTGCTGAAGGAGATCGGGCCGCGGGTTGAGCCGCAGGTGCGGGCCTGGATGGAACAGGCCTGCGCGCCGTTGTAATTCGCTCCTCCCCCTCTGGGGGAGGTGGCCCAGAGGGCCGGAGGGGGTCAGCGCGGCATAAGCCCAGAAGGCCCCCTCAGTCGCTCCGCGACAGCTCCCCCAAGGGGGAGCATCTTACAGCGACCCTACCGCACCCGGTTCCACACCTGGGTCTTGCACAGCGGCGCCACGACGCAGCCTTTCAGCTTAAGCTGATTGGCCGACAGCATCTCGATCGTACCCGAATAGGTGCCGCCGTCGTCGGGATTATAGACCTTGCCGCCGGTCCATTTGGCGGGGCCGCCGGTGAAGTCGTACAGCATCTGCAGACCCTTCAGGGTGCGTCCCCGCTGGGCGGCGTCCTTGTTCCTGATGTCCTTGAGCGAGGGGTCCGTGCGGATCTGGCCCGAGGTGACCAGCTTGCCGCACAGGCTGTTGCCGCAGCGGGCGATCTCGACCTGGCCGCCATTGGTGGGCGTGGCCCACAGGCCGGTGACATCAGCGGCGAAGGCTGGCCCGGCGAGCGCGCCAAGCACCGCGACGGCGATCAAGGTGGTGCGGAACATGGTCTACTCCCAAGAGGTCGCGCTTCGAACGCGCGTTCGACGTAACGGATCGCCCGAACCGCTAGCAACGACAAGCGCTGCGGCGAATTCAGGGCGAGATCTTCAAAATCGTCTCATCAGCCCGCCACCATGGCCAGCCATTCGTCCTCGGTCATCACCTGGATGCCCAGCTCGGTGGCGGTCTTCAGCTTGGAGCCCGCGCCCGGACCGGCCACCACCAAATCGGTCTTCTTGGACACTGACGAGGCCACCTTGGCGCCCAGCGCCTCGGCCTGGGCCTTGGCTTCGTCGCGGGTCATCTTTTCCAGCGCGCCGGTGAAGACCACGGTCTTGCCGGCCACGGCGGTGTCGGTCTTGGGCTTGGCGACGGCCTGGATGTCGAGTTCGCCGATCAGGTTGGCGACCTTTTCGCGGTTGTGGTCCTCACTGAAGAACCGGGCCAGGGACTGCGCGGCGACCGGGCCAACGCCATCGACGGCGGCCAGATGCAGATAGTCCTCGCCCGGCGCGCCATTGGCCGCCTCGGCCAGGGCCCGGGCGAAGGCGTCCCAGGTTCCGTAGCGCTGGGTCAGGGCGGCGCGGGCCGGTTTGGTCAGCTTGGGGACGGCGTGACCGATCTTGATCTCCAGGCTGTCGGCCTCTGGCCATGGATCGGCCTTCAGCCCGCCCTTGCCGACCTCGACCAACAGGTCCAGCGCCTTGGGCCCGACGCCCGGCGCGGTGGAAAGCTCCAGATAGGTAGCGGTGGGCAGGCCCGTGGCGGCGGCCTCGGCGGCCGCCTGGAGGTCGGCGAAGGTGTCGAAGTGGCGGGCCAACACGGTCGAGGTCGTCTCGCCGATATCGCGCATGCCCAGGCCATAGATCACCCTATCGAGGCCAATGGCGCGCCGCGCCTCGATGCCCTTGACCAGATTGGCGACCGAGGTCTCGCCATAGCCGTCACGGGTGCGCAGGGCGTCCAGCTTTTCCGCGTCGCGGGCCAGGCGGAAGATGTCGGCGGGCTCGCGGATCCAGCCCTCGTCGAAAAAGGCCTGCAGCTGCTTCTCGCCCAGCCCCTCGATGTCGAAGGCCCGGCGCGACACGAAGTGGCGCAGGTGCTCCACCCGCTGGAACGGACAGGCGAACTCTCCCGTACAGCGGCGCACCACCGACTCGGCCCCCGAGGCGTTGGTCTCGCGCGCCAGCGGCGTCTTCAGCGGACACGGGCAGACGTGCGGAAACGCATAGGGCGGTGGCGCGGGATCGGGCCGCGCCTCCAGCGCCACCTCGACGATCTGCGGGATCACGTCGCCGGCCCGCTGGATCACCACCGTGTCGCCAATCCGTACGTCCAGCCGGGCGATCTCGTCGCCATTGTGCAGGGTGGCGTTGGTCACCGAGACGCCGCCCACCGTCACCGGCTTCAGCCGCGCCACCGGGGTGATCGCGCCGGTGCGGCCCACCTGCAGGTCGATGGCCTCCAGGATCGTCCGAGCCTTCTGGGCCGGAAACTTGCGGGCGATGGCCCAGCGGGGCGAGCGCGAGACGAAACCCAGGCGCTTTTGCAAATTCAGGTCGTCGACCTTGTAGACGACGCCGTCGATGTCGAAATCCAGGGTCGGTCGCAGGGTCTCGAAGGCGGCATAGATGTCGAGCAGGCCTTGCGCGTTCTCCACCCGTTTGGCCGGCGGGGCCGTGGTGACGAAACCCCACGCCTCCAACTTGGCAAGAGCCTCCCACTGGCCCTCGGCGAAGCTGTCGCTGACCAGGCCCCAGGCATAGCCGAAGAACCGCAGCGGCCGCTGGGCGCTGATCTTCGGATCGATCTGGCGCAGCGAGCCGGCGGCGAAATTGCGGGGATTGGCATAGGTGCGCTGGCCGGCCGCCTCGGCCGCCGCGTTGAACGCGGCGAAGGCGGCCAGCTCGACATAGACCTCGCCGCGCACCTCGATCACCTCGGGCCAACCGGAGCCTTTGAGGCGATGGGGGATGTCGGCGATGGTGCGCAGATTGGCGGTGACGTCCTCGCCCACCCGGCCGTCGCCCCGCGTCGCGCCCTGGACCAGCACGCCCTTTTCATAGCGCAATGAGGCCGACAGACCGTCGATCTTGGGCTCGGCCGTATAGGCCACGGTCTCGTCGGGCGACAGCTTCAGGAACCGCCGGATGCGGGCGTCGAACTCGATCGCCTCGTCATTGGAAAAGGCGTTGTCGAGGCTCAGCATCGGCACGCCGTGCTCGACCGGCGAGAACTGGTCGGCCCGCGC
>NCEV01000012.1 GCA_002280875.1 Caulobacter sp. 32-67-35
GCCTTGCGGGCGTCGAGGTCGAAGGTGATGGCCACCGCTTCGGACGTGCCCCACGGCAGGCCGGTGGCGGGATCGACCATCCAGTGGGCCATCCGCATGGTGCGCGGATCAGAGCCCATCAGGCCCGAGCGCAGCTCGACCCGGTCGCCGGCCCGGGGCCAGCGCAGATAGACCAGACGGTATTCCAGCACGGCGCCGCCGAACCGCGTCGGCTTGTGGTCGGCATGGGCGACGATCACGTCGCGGAACGGACCGATGAAGCTGCCGATGCCGTCCGAGACCCGGCCGATGAACTGCTCGGCGCGCATGCGGCCAAAGACGTCGCACTCGGTGGGCGACAAAGCGCCCAGACCGATCCGCTTCAGGCCCAGGGCCTCAGCGCGCTCCAGGCTGACAGTCGGGACGAAGGGATCGAGCGCGATGCTGCGGCTGCGGGCCTTTTCCGGAACCTCGACCATCATGGCCCTGGCCCGCTCGCGCGTGGCTTTTGGCCAGGGAAACACCTCGCCCTCGCGCGGCGTGGCGTGGACGACCGTGGTCTGAAAGGTGGCGGCCAGTTCGCCCGTCGCCGAATGTACCAGGAGTTGCAGCAGCCGGGCCTCGGTGTCGCTGATCTCGATCACTCCGCCCAGCATGTGCAGGGTCGCGCCGGCATGGGCCTCGCGCAGGAAGCGGACGTGGTGTTCCTTCACCAGCAGGGTGGCGTTGGCGTAGGGCGTGAAGGCGTGGGGCAGGCCCAGCTCTGCCGCCAGCCCGGCCAGGCCCTCCATGGCGCGCACGATGTAATGGCGCACATTCATGTGCCCCATCTCGTCGCAGTCCCAGGTGTTGACGCCGCCGCGCCAGATCTCGACGCCGGGCAGGGTCTCAGCGGTCGTCATGGGCGAGGTCTCGGCGGGTTGAACGGTCGTTTGAGTCTAGCGGGGTTCGTGTGAGGTCCGCAATCAAGACCACCGAAAGGTTGTCATCCCGGGCGAAGACCCGGGACCGACTTGGAACGCGGCGTTCAGGCGTCGGTCCCGGATCTGCGCGCTGGCGCGCTTGTCCGGGATGACATGGAAAGTTTTCGGATCAGGCCTTGCAGTCCGCGCACAGCCCGTGCGCCTCGATCGTCACGCCGGTCAGGGCGTAGCCGGCTGCCGCGCCCGCCGCGATGATCTCGGCGCTGGCCTTGGGCTCGATCTCGCGGGTCGCCCCGCAGCAGTCGCAGATCAGGAAGGCGGCGGCGTGGCCGTCGGCCTCCTTGCGGCAGGCGACATAGGCGTTGAGGCTCTCGATGCGGTGGGCGAAGCCCTGCTTCTCGAGGAAATCCAGCGCCCGATAGATGGTCGGCGGCTTGGCCTGGGGGCCATCGACGGCATAGGTCGAGATCAGGTCATAGGCCTTCACCGGCTGGCCGGCTTCCAGCAGCAGCTCCAGCACCCGGCGGCGCGGCGCGGTCAGGCGCTGGTCCGCCGCGACGCAGCGGGCCTCGGCGGCTTCCAGCTCGGCCGCGAGGGCGGAGCCGGCGACGCCGTGGTGGTCGTGATCGTGGTCGCAAGCGGCGTGATGGGCCATGGCCAAGAGGTAGAGGCGCGGAGCCTCCCTCGCAAGCGCGAGAGCGGCGTCCATGAAAAAGGTCCCCGAAATCGCTTTCGGGGACCCTGTATTTTCAGTCGTAGCTTATCGACTTACTTGCCGAACAGCTTGTTCCAGCGCGGACACTCGCGACCCTTCCAGGCTTCGCGGTGATAGGCGTCCGAGGCGATCAGCGGCACCACGGTGGTGGCTTCGGCGAACACCATCTGCTCGTGGGTGGTGTTGACCTTGCCCCAGCTGGCGGCCTCTTTCAGGGTCGAGGAGCTGCAGGCGCCGTCGCGGACATCGGCCACGGTGATCTGGATCGCGTACTTGTGCATGTCGGCCTCGACGCCGAGGATCTCGGCGCAGACCACGGTGTCCTGGGCAAAGTTCTTGGGAACGCCGCCGCCGACCATGAACAGGCCCGTCGTGCCGGCCGCGATCTTGATGTCGGTCAGTTCGCGGAAGTCGGCCACCGCGTCGATCATCAGATAGGGCTGCTTGGCGGCGATGCGTTCCTTCTGGTGCTTGACCAGGCCAAAGCCGGCCGAGCTGTCGACGAAGGCCGGGCAGAAGATCGGCACGCCCTGCTCATAGGCGGTCTGGATCAGCGAGCCGGGCTTCTTGGCGTTGCCTTCGCTCAGCCACTTGCCCATTTCCCAGATGAACTCGCGCGAGGAATAGGCGCGCGGCTCCAGGGCGTTGCAGATCTCCAGGATCGTGTGATCGCAGTTCTGGAGCTCTTCCTCGTCGATATAGGTGTCGTAGATGCGGTCGATATAGTTGTCGCGCAGCACGTTGTCGTCGACCGGGCCGGCGGCCTGATAGTGCTTGAAGCCCAGGGCCTCGAAGAAATCCATGTCGACGATCGAGGCGCCGGTGGCGACCACGGCGTCGATCATCCCGTTCTGCACCATGTCGCGATAGACGTGCATGCAGCCGCCGGCCGAGGTGGAGCCGGCCAGGATCAGCCAGGGCGAGCAGGACTTGTCTTCCAGGGCCATGTTGAAGATGTCGGCGGCGCGGGCGGTGTCGCGGCTGCTGAACGACATCTTGCGCATGGCGTCGATGATCGGGCGGGCGTCGAAGGACGTGATGTCGATGTGCTCGACCACGTTCTGGAGCAGCTCGGCCTTGCTGTTCGGCGTGGGGGTATTCGGAACGGGAGCGTTCATCGCTTCGGTTTCCCTGACTTTGGACGCCCGTCGTTGGAACATGCTCTTCACCGGGACGGAGCAACCGGCGGGAGCGGAAATGCGAACCGCACTCGACGTCTGTAACGTCGAGTGCGGCGCGCGGTTTAACTCAGAAATGATCTAGTGGCGAACGGTGTCGAACTAGCGACGACGCTTGCGCTTGCCGGCCGCGCCCTTGGGACGCGAGAAGCGGACGACCTTGCGCTCTTCCGACTCCGGCTTGTGGGTCGGGATCGAGCGCTTGGCCAGGCCGTACATCGAAGCCATGGGCGCGTCCTGGACCTCGACGGTCTCGTTCTCGCCAAAGCCGTTGAACCGGGTCGACATGGCCACGCCATAGGCGCCCAGCATGCCGATCTCGATGTAATCGCCTTCGTCGACACTTTCCGGCAGGTAGAACGGGCCGGGCATGTGGTCGACGCTGTCGCAGGTGGGGCCGTAGAAGCGGAAAGGCTTGAGGCCGTCTTCGACCATCTCGCCGCCATCGGCGCCGTTCTTGCGGTACAGCTTGACCGGGAAGGGCCACTTCATGTGCGCGGCGTCGAACAGCGAGCCATAGGACCCGTCGTTCAGATAGAGCGCGTCGCCCTTCTTCAGCTCTACCTTGACCAGCAGCGACGAGGCTTCGGCCACCAGGGCCCGGCCGGGTTCGCACCACAGCTCGGTCGTCTCGTGCACCATCATCTCGGCGAAGCCGCGGTCGATGGCGGCCAGATATTCGGACATGTCCGGCGGGACCATACCGGGATAGATCGACGGGAATCCGCCGCCCACGTCGACGACATCGGCCAGCACGCCCGCCCGCACCAGGGCGCGGGAGGCCTGGGCCATGGCGGCTTGGTATGCCGTAGGCCGCATGCACTGGCTGCCGACGTGGAAGGACACGCCCATCATGTCCTGGGTGGCGCGGCGGGCGGCCAGCAGCAGGGCCGGGGCCGCGTGCGACTCGACGCCGAACTTGCCCGACAGGCTGTAGGCCGCTCCCTCGGCCTGCACGCCCATCCGGACGATCAGGTTGAGGTCCTTGGCGTTACCGGTGGCGTCGAGGATCTTGGCCAGCTCTTCGTGGGTGTCGAACGAGAAGGTCCGCACGCCGTGATCGAAATAGGCGGCCGAGATCGCCACCCGGCTCTTGACCGGGTGCATGAAGGCCATGCGCGAGCCCGGAGCGTGTTCGCCCACCAGCTCGATTTCATTGAGAGACGCCACGTCGAACGATCGCACGCCGGCGTCAACCAGCTCACGGATCACCCACGGCGAAGGGTTGGCCTTCACCGCGTAAAAGACATCGCCTTTAAATTCTGCCTGGAACCAGCGCGCCGCTACGGACACCGCGTCCGGTCGCACAAGTGCGACGGGACGTTCCGGTGACCGCTCACGGACCAGGTCCAGGGGTTCATGGTACGTGTGCAATGCACGTAACCCCCTGCAAGAAGTGAAACCTAGGCCGGCGTTAGCAGCGCTTATGAGGACTTCGGGTCCGCCGGAGGAGTGCGAGATAGGGGCATAACCTCTGGATGTAAAGACCTTTCGGCCCCCGGCCCCGAGGCAAATTGATCCACCGGATGTCACAAATCCATTGCGATCGGCCTCCAAAGCGGTGAACGCATTCCCCTTGGCCCGAAACCTCGTTAAGGATTCGCCCCGACCATGATGTCGGACCCAGTTCTCTCGATCCGCGCCGCCTCCAAGACCTTCGGGTCCAGGCGCGCGCTGGACGCCGTTTCGCTCGACGTCAGTCGCGGCGAGATGATCGCGCTCATCGGCCCCTCGGGCTCGGGCAAATCCACGCTTCTGCGCTCGATCGATGGTCTTCAGACCATTGATGAGGGTCTCAAGGGCGAAGATGGGGGCGTGATCACCGCCTTTGGCGGCCCGGTTCAGGCCAGGGGCAAGGTCAGCGACCAGGTCCGCAAGGCCCGGGTGCGCATCGGCTTCATCGCCCAGCAGTTCAATCTGGTCGGCCGGCTGTCGCTGTTCAGCAATGTGGCCCTGGGCTCGCTGGGCCGCATCCCGTTCTGGCGCGGCGTGTTCGGCGCCTGGCCGGCCGAGACCAAGGCCGCGACCATGGCCGCCCTGCATCGCGTCGGCGTGTCCGACTACGCCGCCCAGCGCGCCAACACCCTGTCGGGCGGCCAGCAGCAGCGCGGCGCGATCGCCCGGGCCCTGGTCCAGAAGGCCAAGATCATCCTGGCCGACGAGCCGGTGGCCTCACTCGATCCCGTTTCGGCCCGCAAGGTCATGGAGATCCTGCGCGATCTCAACAAGTCCGATGGCCTGACCGTGGTCGTCACCCTGCACCAGGTGGACTACGCCCTGCGCTACTGCGACCGGGTCGTGGCCCTGAAGGCCGGCAAGAAGGTCTATGACGGCCCGGCCGACGGCCTGAAACGTGAACAACTCATCGACATCTACGGCCCGGAATTCGAGGACGTATTCTGGGAAGGAGCTCCGCAATGATCCGCCGCAGCCTGTTCATCGCCGCCGCAGCCGCCATGGCCCTGTCGGCCTGCTCGCCCAAGCCTGCCGCCGAGGGACCCAAGGACACCATCGTGTTCTCGATCCTGTCGACCGAGTCGGCCCAGAACATGGAGAGCTACTGGAAGCCCATCCTGGTCGACATGGAAAAGCAGACCGGCCTGAAGGTGAAGCCGTTCTTCTCGTCCAACTACTCGTCGCTGATCGTGGCCATGGGCGCAGACCAGACCGATGTGGGCTGGTTCTCCAACCAGTCGGGCCTGGAAGCGGTGCGCCGCTCGGGCGGCGAAGTGTTCGCCCGCACCTTCGATCCGTCGGGCACCGATGGCTACAAGTCGGTGATCATCGTCCCGGCCGACAGCAAGCTGACCCTGGCCGACCTGCTGAAATGCGACAAGACGCTGGATTTCGGCATCGGCGACAAGAAGTCGACCTCGGGCACGCTCGCGCCGATGACCTATGTGTTCATCCCGGCCGGCAAGAAGCCTGACACCTGCTTCAAGACCGTGCTGAGCGCCAGCCATGACGCCAACCTGTTTGCGGTGGCCAACAAGAAGCTGGATGCGGCCACCAACAACACCACGGCCCTGCGCCTGAACGACAATCGCGGCGGGGCCCAGTCCAACAAGATCAAGGTGATCTGGGAATCGCCGACCCTGCCGGAAGACCCGATCATCTGGCGCAAGGACCTGGACCCGGTGGTCAAGGAAAAGGTCCGGCAGTTCTTCCTGACCTATGGCCAGGGCGACACCCCGGAAGCGGCCCAGCAGCGCGCCAATCTGGCCAAGCTGTCGATGGGCGGCTTCCTGGCCGCCGACGACACCCACCTGCTGGTGGTGCGCGAAATGGAAGCCCTGGAGCAGTTTGGCCTGGCCAAGGAAACCGGCGACGCCGCCAAGATCGCCGCCGCCCAGAAGGCCCTCGACGGGGTCAAGGCCGAGCGCGTCGCCGCCGAGGGCAAGGCCGGCCTGCCCGCGCCCGCCAACTGAGCCTGTTCATGAGCAGCGACACCATCCCGCAGCCGCCGAAGAAGTCGGCCTCGGCCCTGGCCTTCGACATCCTGCTGTGGGGCGGGGTGATCGGCCTGCTGGTCGTCAGCTTCCGACCGGCCGAGATCGACAAGTTCCCGCAGCTGTTTACCGAAGCGGGCCGGATGCGCGAGTTCGCCACCGGCTTCTTCGCGCCGTTCGGCAATGCCGAGCTGTTTATGTCGATGGATTGGCCGACCTATATCGGCAAGATGTGGCAGACCATCCAGATGGCGCTGTGGGGCACCGCCCTGGCCATCATCGTCGCCATCCCGCTGGGCCTGCTGGGCGCGCGCAACATTACCCCGGTGTGGATCCAGCAGCCGGTGCGCCGGGCGCTGGACCTGATCCGCTCGCTGCCCGACCTGGTGGTGGCCCTGATCTTCATCACCGCCGTGGGCCTGGGGCCCTTCGCTGGCGTGATGGCCCTGATGTT
This sequence comes from Caulobacter sp. 32-67-35, assembly GCA_002280875.1. Lineage (GTDB taxonomy): Bacteria > Pseudomonadota > Alphaproteobacteria > Caulobacterales > Caulobacteraceae > Caulobacter. Next base: position 6,699 of record NCEV01000012.1, read on the forward strand.
CAACACCGGCGGCGTGCTGGCCAAGCTGTTCGCCGAGGCCGTCGAGTCGATCGACAAGGGCCCGGTCGAGGGCGTGCGCGCCACCGGCGCCGTGCCCCTGCAGGAGATCGTCTGGGGCGTGATCCCCCAGGTGGCGCCGCTGTGGACCAGCTACGCCCTGTACCGCTTCGAGTCGTCCAGCCGCTCGGCCACCGTGCTGGGGCTGATCGGGGCTGGGGGCATTGGCCAGGTGCTGCTCGAATCGGTCAACGGCTTCCAGTACGACCAGACCGGCTGCATCGTGCTGGTCATCGTGGTGGCGGTGTCGATGATCGACCTGCTGTCGCAGATCATCCGCACCCGCCTGCTCTGACGCGCTTTCAGGGCGCCTAAATCACGCTCGACAGGCCTTACATCGCCCCAGCCCTATGGGCCGGGGCGATTTCTTTTGTATAGTGGGCCACGGTTCACCCTCGCCGCGTCAAGGAAGCAGGGTCGCGCTCGCCGTCCGGCGTCGCGTCATTGACCCCCCAACCGTTTGCTTTGCAAACGGCCGGGCCAAAAAGGGAAAGCGCGTCCTGCTCGCGAAACCGCCTACACTTTCGCGGGCCGCGCTGCGGCCATGATCCTCCTCGCGCTCGCCGTCGTCTTCTTCCTCGTTCTGTTGAACGGGGTTTTCTCCATGTCTGAACTGGCGGTGGTTTCCGCCCGCCGGGCCAGGCTCCAGACCTATGCCGATCGCGGCGACAAGGGCGCCAAGCTGGCCCTGGCCATGGCCGAGCATCCGACCCGGTTCCTGTCGGCCGTGCAGGTGGGCATCACCCTGATCGGCATCCTGGCCGGCGCCTATGGCCAGGCCACCATCGCCGGGGCCCTGGACCTGTGGCTGGAACCCATGCCGGTCGTCGGGCCCCATTCGGAGATCATCGCCACCATCGTCGTGGTCATCGGCCTGACCTATGTGTCGGTGATCCTCGGCGAGCTGGTGCCCAAGCGCCTGGCCCTGCTGTTCCCCGACGCCATCGCCCGCCGCATGGCGCCGTTCTCCCTGGCCGACACGCCCGAAGAGATCCTGGCCGAGATCCGCAGCTGCCGCTATTCGCGCATCGTGGTCGCCACCGACGATGATCTGGACGGCGATATCGGCGTGGTCCTGAAGAAGGACCTGCTGGACGCGGCTCTGAGCGGCGGTCCGATCGACGTGCTGGCCCATGTGCAGCAGCCCATCGCCATCCCCGAGACCATGTCGCTGCTGCGCGCCATGGCCCTGTTCAAGCAGACCCCGCTGCACATGGCCCTGGTGGTCGACGAGTTTGGCTCGGTGCAGGGGGTGATCACGCCCATCGACCTGCTGGAAATGATCGCCGGCGACTTCCCCGAAAGCCATGACGACACCGAGACCCGCATCCTGCGCCGCGAGGACGGCTCGTGGCTGGTCGACGCCCGCCTCGACATCCAGGACCTCAACGACGCCCTGGGCGAGGCCTTCGAGGCCGAAGGCGGGTACCACACCGTGGCCGGCCTGATCCTCGACCGCCTGGGCCGCATCCCCCGCGAGGGCGAGATCGTCGAGCTGGGCGGCTTCGATGTCGAGATCGTCGACATGGATGGGTCGCGGATCGACAAGGTGATTTTGAAGCCGTGTTTGAGGCGCAAGGCGGACGGGGAGTAGGGGGCTGCTCGCGAGTTTGGCGTTGGAGGGGGCGGCTATGGGTGGTTGTCGGACGTTCGTGGTCTCGGGTTAATCGTCCAGCGCCACGAATTTCAGGTCCAGATATTGCTGAATCCAGCTCGTGAACGAGGGCGCTACGAGTACGGTCTCACCGGTTTCATGGGCGAAGAACCAAACTTCGGAACTTTGGCCTGGTGCGGCGCTATCGAAAGCGAACAGGTTGCCCATGCAATCCGAAGCGAAGGCGATCTTGTCTCTCGGCAGCCCCATTTCCCGCCACCCTTGGGTCGATGAAACCATCTCGTCTGTTGCGAGAAAATCGGCCACATCCGCGAAATCGGCCTCTGCTTCACAGACGCTGTGCAGAAGAGCACCGGTTGGTTGTGGCAGACCAATGCTGAGGACGGCATCACGATATTCATCAGGCAAGCGGCTGCCGAGTCGATCCTCCGCTCGCTCCAAGTCGGCAAGGAGCACGGACTCCGGCGGATACTCAGGATGGGACCACTTTAGTGCGAAGTCGGCGAATGCGCGCATGAAGCCCCAAAGCGTATCGGAATTACTGCTATAGCAGTGTCCTTAAGCTAACCACGTCACGCAAGGTCCGCCTTGGGTCATAAGCGCCTCTCGCCTCGTGACCCATAATCGGACGCCCCGCGTCCCGCTCATCCTTAAATCTCTTGGAGGCTGCAGCGTGCCGGTCTGACCAGGTTGGTCAAGGACCGCCTCCGGCGGCCGCGTCGCGGCGGCCCGCAGGGCCGTCCTTGAGCAACCTGGTCAGACCGGCGATCGTCTCGCCGTGAGATTTAAGGATGGCTCCCTTCGGCGCGAAGGGTGGGGCGGGGGCGCCTTTCTCATTACCCGTCATCCCGGGACTTGTTCCCGGGACCCATGGTTCAGCTTCCACGTGATCGCTTCGTTCTGCTCGGCGCTTGCGGCGGACAAATGGGTCCCGCGAACAAGTCGCGGGATGACGAGATTTAAAAGGTGAGAATGGGAATGGAGGGTGCCCTATCCCCGCTCTTTCCAGAACAAACCCCAACCCGATCAACCGCTTGTAAAATAATCGATCGCGCCAATCCTACGCGCTGAAACCGCCCGCATAATCATCGCTGTCCCCGTCGCAGGGGGAGGCGCCTGGATCCGGCCCAACAGCGGCGATGGGGATGGAGCTGAGCGGGGCCGCGCGGTCACGCGGCGGGATGGACTCTGGCCTGTTCGTTGGATTGATCCGGGGCCACGGGAAAGACCGTCGGAGGGACAGCGCGGAGCGACAGGGCGAGGGATCGTAAACCCGCCTATCGCGCATCGTCGGGGGTCGAGACGGTTAGCCGATTGACCTTGGTGCGCGCCCGTACGGGGGCTCTTGGGTATCAGAGCTGAAAGACGCTCGCTTGGCCCGATCCTCACGCAAGAACAGCTTCTGGCCGAAACGCAAACACACATCACGGTCATCCGGGTTCGCCCCGGCCGCTTCGCGCCTCCCCATCCACTTGCAGCCGATTTCGGCGCGAGGCTGAAAAGCCGTAGCTGCTCCCCCTCTGGGGGAGCTGTCGCGGAGCGACTGAGGGGGCCATCGCCGCCATCTCAGAGCTTGCCCCCTCCGGCCCTCCGGGCCACCTCCCCCAGCGGGGGAGGACCCTAAGCCGCCGTCCGGCCGCGCAATCGCGCCAGCCGGCGCAGGCGCCGCCAGAACCGGGTCTTTTCCGGCTCGGGATAGGGCTGCAGGTTCCGGAAGAATTCTTCGGCGCAGGCGCGCCACGAGAAGCCTTCGGCGAACTTGCGGACCACAGCGCGGTCCAGCTCCAGGCAGGCCAGGCAGGCTTCCTTCAGCCCGTCGGTCTGGCCCGGGGCCAGGACGCCGGCGTTGGAGCCTGGGATGATGTCGATGGGGCCGGGGGCCGAGAAGGCGGCGACAGGCACGCCGGCGGCCATGGCCTCCAGGATCACCAGGCCGAAGGTGTCGGTCAGGGAGGGGAAGCAGAAGACGTCCGCGCAGCCGAAATAGCGGCCCAGCTCCTCGCCGAACTTGGCGCCGGCGAACACCACGTCGGGATATTTCTCGGCCAGCTCTTCGCGCTGCGGGCCGTCGCCGACGATGACCTTGGTGCCGGGCAGGTCCAGGCTGGCGAAGGCCTCGATGTTCTTCTCGACGGCCACGCGGCCGACATTGAGGAAGATCGGCCGGGCCAGGCCCTCGAACACGTCGGGCTCGCCGGGGGCGCGGGGCTTGAAGATGTCGGTGTCGACGCCCCGCGACCATGGCGAGAGGTTACGGAACCCGTGCTTGGCCAGCTCGTCGCGCATGGTGGGCGTGGCCACCATCAACCGCCCGGAGGGCTTATGGAACCAGCGCATATAGGTGTAGCCGGCGGCCAGCGGCAAAGGCAGGCGGGCCGAGACATATTCGGGGAACTTGGTGTGATAGCTGGTCGTGAACGGCAGCTTCCACTCCAGGCAGATGCGGCGCGCGGCCAGGCCGATCGGGCCTTCGGTGGCGATGTGGATCGCCTCGGGCTCGAACGACTTGAAGCGGTCCTGCACCGGCTCATAGGCGCCGATGGCCAGCTTGATTTCCGGATAGGTCGGCAGGGGAAAGGTCGGGAACTGGTCGGGGCTGACGACGTCGACCTCGTGGCCCATGGCGCGCAGTTCGTCGACCACCCGGGTCAGGGTGCGAACCACGCCATTGACTTGAGGTTCCCAGGCATCCGTGGCGAGCAGTATTCGCATCAGGCGGCGGCAGGCTCCGGCAGGGGCTCGTCACGGGACGGGGCGAGCTTGCGGTCGATCACCGACCACGAGCGCAGCTTGGCCCATTCGAGGATTTCGAGGTGACCGTCGGCGTGTTCGACGAGGGCGGTGCAGCTTTCCACCCAGTCACCATCGTTCACATAGGTGATTCCGTCTATGTCGCGCATCTCGGCCTTGTGGATGTGTCCGCAGATCACGCCGTCGACCCCCCGCCGGCGCGCCTCGTCGGCCACGGCGGCCTCGAAGTTCTCGATGAAATGCAATGCGTTCTTCACCTTGACCTTCAGATAGGCCGAGAGACTCCAGTAGCCGAACCCCATGCGTCGCCGAGCGCGGTTCAGCAAGGTATTCAGCATCAGGATGGTTCTATAGGACCAATCGCCGAGGAAGGCGAGCCACCTGGCCTGCTGTACAACACCGTCGAATTCGTCGCCGTGCACCACCAGGTAGCGCTTGCCGTCGGCGGCCTCGTGGATGACGTCGCGGGCCACCACGACGCCGCCGAAATGGACGCCGCAGAAGTCGCGGATGCGGTCGTCGTGGTTGCCGGGGACGTAGATCACCTCGGTGCCCTTGCGGGCCAGGCGCAGGATCTTCTGAACCACGTCATTGTGGCTCTGCGGCCAGAACCAGCCGCTGCGCAGCTTCCAGCCGTCGATGATGTCGCCCACCAGATACAGCTTCTCGCATTCGACGTGGCGAATGAAGTCCAGCAGCAGTTCGGCCTGGCAGCCGCGCGTGCCCAGATGCAGGTCGCTGATGAAGATGCTGCGATAGTGGCGGACAGCGGATTCGGCGCTCATGCGGGCCCCCCGGTTGCTGCGCCTGGTCGATCCGCCCCCGGATTGGTCGCGACCCTTGGCGAGTTCTCCGGCGATAAGCTGATTGCATGTCGCTTTGATGAAGCTGCGTTCCGCTGCGGGCGCTGCGAAAACGGGCGCCGGGCGCTGGGCGGGGGTCATCGGCGGCGGCGACGACAGCGCGGCGACGCGGCGGCGGGGCCAAGCGCGCCAAGGGCTGTTGCGATGCAGCATGGCCCGCACTAGATCATCACCATGGACGCCGCCCGCCTCGCCAAAGACACGCCGAAATCGTTGAAAACGCGGGCGCGGATTCTCGATTGCGCGATGAAGCTGATCGCCCAGATCGGCTATCACGCCGCCACCAATCCGGTGATCGCCGATGCCGCGGGCCTGACGCGGGGGGCGATGCTGTATCACTTCCCCACCCGCGAGGCCCTGGTCGAGGCCGCCGTGGCCCATGTCCAGGCCGAGCGCTCGGCCCTGTTTCGCGCCGCCGCCGACACCCTGCCGCCCGGGGGCGATGTCACCGAGCACGCCATCGACAGCTACTGGGACCTGCTGCACAGCGTGCCGTTCATGGCCTTCGCCGAGCTGGAGGCGGCCGGCCGCACCGATCCGGCCATCCAGGCCCTGCTGACCCCGGCCCAGGCCGAGTTCGATCGGGCCCAGGCCGGCGACCACTTCCTGAAGATCCTGCACGCTGGGGCGGGGCCCCGCTTCCAGGCCAGCCGGGACCTGGCCCGCTTCATGCTGGAAGGCCTGGCGCGCTCCACCCTGACCTATGACCGGGACGGCCGGCAGGAGCGCCTGCTGATGCTGATCAAGCGCGCCACCCACATGCTTAACCGCAAGGGCGACATCCAGGATCTCTGGCCGGACTGATCCCCCTTGGCCGGAATCAGGGTCTAGACGGCGAGCGCCCTTGGCAGAACCTGGGCGAACACCTCCAGCTCGGCCGGGCTGGCCGTGCCGACCCGGATCCAGGTGGGATGACGGGCGCTGTCGAACACCCGCACCTCGACTCCCATCGTCGCCAGGGTCTTCTGGAACGCCAGGTTCGGCTTGCCCGTATCGACGAACACATAGGTGCCGAACGACGGCAGATAGCCCAGCCCATTGGCCTTGCAGATCGCGTAGATCGTCTCGCGGCAGCCTTCGAGATAGGCCTTGGCGCCGGCCAGATAGGTGGCGTCGCCATAGCAGGCCAGGGCCGCCGCCAGGCCAGGCCTGCCCTTGTGGGTCGGGATCAGGCTCTTCAGCTGCCTGACCCGTTCGGGCCGGGCGATGATGAACCCGACCCGCAGGCCGGCCATGCCATAGACCTTCGAGAACGTGCGGGCGACGACCACATCGTGACCGGCCTTGACCAGATCGATCATCGAGTGACGGACGGGATCGGGGCTGATCTCGACATAGGCCTCGTCGACGATCACCGGCGCCTGCTTCGACGCCGCCATGCAGAAGGCGCGCAGGGCGTCCGGGTCCATCAGCAGGCCGGTCGGATTGTTGGGATTGCACACATAGACGCAGCCCGCGCCGCGGGCCCTGGCGGCGAGCGCCGGCAGGTCGATCTGGTGGTCGCCCGTCACCGGAATCCAGTCCAGTTTCGCGCCCTGCCGCTCGGCATAGGTCAGGGGCGTCGCATAGGTCGGCTGCGGCGCGACGATGGGACCAGTCTTCGAGAAATGGGTCGACAGCAGCGACAGCGCTTCCAGCGATCCGTTGCACAGGCCCACCATGTCGGGACTGACGCCTTCTCGCCGGGCGATGGCCTCGACCAGCGGCGGCTCCAGCGACCAGGCGTAGTAGGGCGTTTTCTCCAGCGCCCCGGCGGCGGCCCTGCGAGCGGCAGGGCTGGGACCGTAGGGGTTCTCGGTAACGCCCAGATGGGCGCGGATCGCCGGCGGCGGCAGGGTTTCGGCGGCGACGAGGGTGGGAGCCAGGGCGGCGCCGCCGATGAGCAGGCCTCGTCGCGTCGTGTCCATGGGTCGCTCTCCGCTATCGGTTCTGCAGTTGAGGCGCGGGCGATGACAGGATCAAGACGTCTGTCGGGTCCGGGCGATGGCGGGCAGGATCTGCCCTGTCCTGGAGCGGAACCGCCGTTCAGGGACAGTTTGCGGGCAAACCCGCCCAGAATCCCCGCGATCGTTCCGTCTGGCGGGCCGGGCCGACAATCTTCGGCAGGAAATGCCCCCGCCGATCGCGCACGTCTTGGCGAAAGGCGTCGCCCAACCCATGGTCGCGGCGGAGACGAAGTCGGAGGGAATGACCTTGAGTTTCTGGACGCGGCGCAAGTCGATTGACGCCATCGCGGCGGGCCATGACGGCCATCAGCTGAAGAAGACCCTGAGCTGGCCGCACCTGGTGGCCCTGGGCGTCGGCGCCATCGTCGGCACCGGCATCTACACCCTGACCGGCATCGGCGCGGGTCTGGCGGGGCCGGGCGTCATCCTGTCGTTCCTGATCGCGGGGGCGGTCTGCGCCTGCGCGGCGCTGTGCTACGCCGAACTGTCGACCATGATCCCCGCCTCGGGCAGCGCCTATACCTACAGCTATGTCGCCATGGGCGAGCCGGTGGCCTGGTTCGTGGGCTGGAGCCTGATCCTGGAATACACGCTGGTCTGCGCGGCCGTGGCCGTCGGCTGGTCGGCCCACGCCACGGGCCTGTTCCGGATGATCGGCACGCCAGAAGCCCTGCTGGCTGGCCCGCACATGGGCGGCGTCGTCAACCTGCCCGCCGTGATCATCTCCTTCGCCGTTGCAGGGCTGCTGGCCCTGGGCACCAAGGAGAGCGCCACGGTCAACATGGTGCTGGTGGCCATCAAGATCATCGCCCTGGCCGTATTCGTCGTGCTGTGCATCCCGGCCTTCGACGCCAGCCACTTCACGCCGTTCATGCCGCAGGGCTTTGCCGCTACGCCCGACGCCGCCGGGATCAAGGTCGGGGTCATGGCCGCCGCCAGCCTGATCTTCTTCGCCTTCTACGGCTTCGATGCGGTCTCGACCGCCGCCGAGGAGACCAAGAACCCCAAGCGCGACCTGACCATCGGCATCGTCGGCTCGATGGCCGTCTGCACGTTGATCTACATGGTGGTCGCCGCCGTCTCGATCGGGGCCTCGCGCACCGAGGTGTTCTCCAAGAGTGAAGCGCCGCTGGTCTTCATCCTCGAAAGCCTGCAACACCCCAGGATCGCGCAACTGGTGGCCCTGGCCGCCGTGATCGCCCTGCCGACCGTGATCCTGGCCTTCATGTACGGCCAGAGCCGGATCTTCTTCGTCATGGCCCGCGACGGTCTGCTGCCCAAGAGCCTGGCCAAGGTCAACGCCAAGACCGGCACCCCGGTGCTGATGACCCTGCTGACCGGCGCCCTGTCAGCCCTGATTTCGGGCTGGCTGTCGCTGAAGGACATCGCCGAGCTGGCCAATGCCGGCACGCTGGCGGCCTTCATCGCCGTGGGCCTGGCGGTGATCATCCTGCGGGTGCAGGATCCGGGCCGACAGCGGGTGTTCTCGACCCCCATCTGGCCGGTCGTGGCTTCGGGCGCGATCCTGGGATGCCTCTATCTGTTCTCCAGCCTGCCGACCCAGACCCAGCTCTATTTCCTCTACGCCCACTGCATCGGCGCGGTGGTCTATGTGGCGTTTGGCATGCGCAACAGCCTGCTGGCGCGCGCCGAGCGGACCTAGCGGCAAGGTGATTTTGGGCCGGCGTTTTACGCGCCGGCCCTTCCATTCCTGAGCTTGGCGGCTACAGTTCGCGTCAAAACAAGTGTTTGACGCAGGATGGAACGCCATGGCCCTCGATCTCGAAACCCGCGACCAGCTGCTCGACATGGTCGCCCGCTTCGTCGCCGAGCGCCTGCGGCCCATCGAGGCCAAGGTGGCCGAGGACGACGCGGTGCCCCAGGACGTCGTCGACGAGATGAAGAGCCTTGGGCTCTTTGGCCTGTCGATCCCCGAAGAGTTCGGCGGCCTTGGCCTGAACATGGAAGAGGAGTGTTTAGTCGGCGTCGAGCTGGGCCGGACCTCTCCGGCCTTCCGCTCTGCCTTCGGCACCAATGTCGGCATCGGCAGCCAGGGGCTGGTGATGTTCGGCACCGACGAACAAAAGGCCAAGTGGCTGCCCGGCATCGCCTCGGGCGAGATCATCACTAGCTTTGCTCTCACCGAACCGGAGGCCGGCTCCGACAGCGCCTCGGTGCGCACCCTGGCGATCCGCGACGGCGACGACTACGTCCTCAACGGCTCCAAGCGCTACATCACCAATGCCGGCAAGGCCTCGCTGTTCACCGTGATGGCGCGGACCAGTCCGGACACCAAGGGCGGATCGGGCGTCTCGGCGTTCCTGGTGCCCAGCGGTCTGCCCGGCCTGTCGGTCAGCAAGCCAGAGAAGAAGATGGGCCAGCAGGGCGCCCATATCCACGACGTGACCTTCGACAATGTCCGGGTGCCAGCCTGGAACCGGCTGGGCGAGGAGGGCGAAGGCTTCAAGGTGGCCATGCAGGTGCTGGATCGCGGCCGGTTGCACATCGCCGCCGTCTGCGTCGGTGTGGCCGAACGTCTGATCAAGGACTGCGTGGCCTATGCCGGCGAGCGCAAGCAGTTTGGCCAGGCGATCTCGAATTTCCAGCTGATCCAGGCCATGCTCGCCGACAGCAAGACCGAAGCCCTGGCCGCCAAGGCCCTCGTCATGGAGACGGCGCGCAAGCGCGATGCGGGCCAGGGCGTGACCCTGGAAGCGGCGGCCAGCAAGCTGTTCGCCTCGGAGATGGTCGGCCGGGTCGCCGACCGGGCCGTGCAGATCTTTGGCGGGGCGGGCTATGTCGCCGACTATGGCATCGAGCGCCTGTACCGCGATGTGCGCATCTTCCGGATCTACGAAGGCACCAGCCAGATCCAGCAGGTGATCATCGCCCGCGAGACCATGAAGCAGGGCGGATAGCCCCGTTCGGCGAACTGCGACTTTTCGGCGAGTGTGGCGACATGACGCGGCTCAGGCGCGAATATTTAAGGTCGGATTAAGCATACTGGCAGAGGCTTCCGTTCGGTAACTTAAACTCCGGGACGGACAAAGCTGATGAGCCAGGATCATGATGTAGCCGATCGTGTTGCGTTCATAGGACTCGATGATCGCGCGCGACAGGCTCTGCGTGATCTTCGGCCGCTGATCCAGAAGGAGATCAACCCCGCGCTGGCCGCCTTCTACGGCAAGGTCAAGACCACGCCGGAGACCAGCAAATTCTTCAGGGACGAGCGGCACATGGACGCCGCCAGCAGTCGCCAGGCGGCGCACTGGGATGTGATCGCCCAGGCCGAGTTCAGCGACACCTATGTCAATACGGTCCGGACCATCGGGGAAGTTCACGCGCGGATCGGCCTGGAGCCGCGCTGGTACATTGGCGGCTACGCCATGGTCATGGACCGGCTGCTGCGCGCCACCGTCGATTCGCTCTGGCCCAAGGGTTTCATGGCCAAGGGCGACCCTGCCCAGGCCGGCGAAGCGATCAGCGCCCTGATGAAGGCGGTGATGCTCGACATGGACTTCGCCATCTCGATCTATCTCGAAACCATCGATGCCGAGCGCCAGCGACTCGAGGCCGCGCGTGTCGAGAACGAGCAATGCCAGACCAGGCTTGTTGAAAGCCTGGCCGAAGCGCTCGCCCATCTGGCGCAGGGAGACCTGGTCAGCCGCCTCGACGACGAGGTCAAGCCCCAGTTCCAGAAACTGAAAGACGACTTCAATAGCGCGGTCGGCACTCTGGAACAGGCCATGAGTCGCGTTTCGGGTGTGACGGGCAATATTCGCGCGGGCTCTGACGAGATCGGCAACGCCGCCGACGACATGTCGCGCCGCACCGAGCAGCAGGCCGCCAGCCTGGAACAGACGGCCGCCGCCCTGGATCAGATAACCTCCACCGTACGCCGCTCTGCGGCGGGCGCCAAACAGGCCTCCGAGGTCGTGGCCGGGGCCAAGACCGAAGCCGAACGATCGGGCGTTGTCGTGGATCAGGCCGTGGCCGCCATGGGCGAGATCGAAGGCTCTTCGCGCGAAATCGGCAACATCATCGGCGTCATCGATGAGATCGCCTTCCAGACCAATCTTCTGGCGCTTAACGCCGGCGTCGAAGCGGCGCGAGCGGGCGAGGCCGGTCGTGGCTTTGCTGTCGTGGCCCAGGAAGTGCGAGCCCTGGCTCAGCGTTCCGCCGATGCGGCCAAGGAGATCAAGACCCTGATCTCGTCCTCGACGCTGCAGGTCAGCCAGGGGGTCAGCCTCGTCGGACAAACCGGCGACGCCCTGCGTGGGATCGTCGCCAAGGTGGCGGAGATCGACACCCTGATCGTCCAGATCTCCGCCTCGGCCCAGGAACAGGCCACCGGCCTGCACCAGGTCAATACTGCGGTCAATCAGATGGATCAGGTGACCCAGCAGAACGCCGCCATGGTCGAACAGACGACGGCGGCGACCCACTCGCTCAAGGATCAGACTGCAGAGCTGGTCAACCTGATCTCCGCCTTCCGCGTCAGCGGCTCTCGGCCCGTCGCTTCAGCGCCAGCCGCCCGCAAACCCGCCTCGCCGGTCAGCCGACCAGGAACCGGTTCGCGCCCTGTCGCGCGGGGCTCCGCCGCTCTGGCGGTCCGCGAGGAGTGGGAAGAGTTCTAGGGAAAGACGGTCCCGATAGACCGAGCGGGCTTGCGCCTTGCATGTCGACTATAGCGGGCGTCCTTACCGACGCCCGCTTTTTCAAAGGTTGGTGGCGCAAAGCAAAACGCCCCCGAAGACCAGACCGAAACATTCCATGGGAACGTTTGGTCTGGTCAGCGGAGGCGTTTTTGAACCCCGAATACGGAGCCTGGCGGTTTACGCGCCGCCCGGGAAGCGGAACGGGACCTTCACGGTGCCGGTCTTGGCGCCCATCGGCAGCTTTTCAGCGATGCACATGGCGGCCTTGTCGAAGCCCTTGCCGGCGGCGCTGTTGTCAACGACCTTGCAAGCCGAGAGCTTGCCGGCGTCAGCGGTGCACTCAAGCATCACCTGAGCGGCGTCACGGGTGTTGGCGTATTGTTGCAGGCAACGGCCCATTTGGTCTTCGAAACCGCCAGCGGCCGAGGCGGCCTGGGCGATGAACAAGCTGCCAGCGATTCCCGCGGCAAAAGCGATCGGATATTTCATCCCGCTGCTCCTAATAATGAATACACGTCCTGTGGACGACGCGCCAACCAGACGCAGGACGTTTTTCGCAGCTGCGAGTTAAGATATTCTGAGTCGGCGAAGAATATTCAAAATTTACTTTGCGGTAACCCTGTCTCCACCTCGGAGCCCGGACCCGACCTGTGCGCCCTTTATAGATTCATGTGCGACCAATTGTCCCGAAAGGAGACGCTTTGGGCTTCAATCTCCAGTTTCTCTTAACCAAGGTCAGAGTCTGTTAGGAATCTATCGTGATGATCCCCCTGGCTTGTCGGCGATCCGTGGGCATGGAACCGCCGCTTGAAGGGGACCCTGAGATGAAGCGCTTTCGCCTTGTCGATCTACCATTGATCATCAAAATCGGCTTCGCGCCGGCGTTCGCACTGTTGATGCTGGCTCTGATGGCTGGAGGCGCCGTCGTCGTTCAGCAAAGCCAATCGGCCGCGTTGCGCCAGGTCGTCGAGAACGACATGCGCGAGAACATGGAGATCCAGTCGCTGTCCAAGCGCATCTCCAACATCAATGGCGAGCTGTACACCGTGCTCACCCACAAGGCGGGCAATATCCATCTGGACAAGAACGATGCGCGGATGGCGGCGATCCTGACCGAGACCGACGCCATCAAGAAAGATCTGACGGTGCTCAAGGGTAAGCTGCCGGCCGCCGAGCAGCCGAAGATCGCCGAGCTGATCAAGTCGCTTGAAGAATGCCGCAGCGCCATCGACACGGTGAGCGGCATGATCGGTGTCGACTTCAACATGGCGGTCGGTTTCATCGCGCCCTTTGAAGAGCAGTACGCCAAGATGACCGGCCTGCTGGATGACGTCACGACGACCGCCAACAAGCGGATCGAGACCACCTCGGCCAAGAAGCAGGCTGAAGCCACCGCCGCCATGAGCGCGACCATCGTGCTGTCGCTGCTGACCCTGGCCTCGGTCGCGGGTCTGGCCTTCCTGACCGTCATGAATGTTCGCAAGTCGATCTCCGACATCGCCGGCGCGACCGAGAAGCTGTCCAAGGGCGACAATGGCATCGATCTGGAGAAGCTCACCCGCGGCGACGAGCTGGGCGCGATCGTCCGCTCGCTGAAGGTGTTCCGCGACAATCAGCTGCACCTTGAACAGCTGCGCGCTGATCAGGAGAAATCAAACGCCCTGACCGCCGAAGAGCGCCGCTCCAAGGAGCAGGCCGCCGTCGCCGCCGCGCGTGAAAGCGCCCTGGTGGTGACGAGCCTGGCTGAGGGCCTTGAAAAGCTCGCCCTGGGCGACCTGACCTTCCGCGTGACCGCCGATTTCCCCGGCGAGTACGGCAAGCTGAAGGACGACTTCAACGGCGCTATGGCCTCGCTGCAGGAGACGATGAAGGTGATCGCCGCCTCCACCGACGGTCTGCGCACCGGCGCCGACGAAATCGCCCACGCTTCGGACGACCTGTCGCGTCGCACCGAGCAACAGGCCGCCTCGCTGGAAGAAACCGCCGCCGCTCTGGACGAGCTGACCGCTACGGTGCGGCGCACCGCCAGCGGCGCCCGTCAGGCCTCGGACGTTGTTTCGACCACCCGTGGCGAAGCGACGCATTCCGGTCAGGTCGTTCATCAAGCAGTGTCGGCGATGGGCGAGATCGAAAACTCGTCCAAGCAGATCAGCCAGATCATCGGCGTGATCGACGAGATTGCGTTCCAGACCAACCTTCTGGCCCTGAACGCCGGTGTCGAGGCCGCCCGCGCGGGTGAGGCGGGTCGCGGCTTCGCCGTCGTCGCCCAGGAAGTCCGCGCGCTGGCCCAGCGTTCGGCCGAAGCCGCCAAGGAGATCAAGACCCTGATCTCGTCCTCGACCCAGCAGGTCAGCCAGGGCGTGAACCTGGTCGGGCAGACCGGCGAGGCGCTGCAACGCATCGTCGTCAAGGTTGGTGAGATCGACGCCCTGGTGACCGAGATCGCGGCCTCCGCCGCCGAGCAGGCCACCGGGCTGAACGAAGTGAACACGGCCGTGAACCAGATGGATCAGGTCACTCAGCAGAACGCCGCCATGGTCGAGCAGTCGACCGCCGCGACGCACTCGCTGAAGGGCGAAACCACCGAACTGGTCCGACTGATGGCCCGTTTCCGGGTGGGTGAAGGCCAGGCCGCTTACGGTCGTCCGGCCGCCGCCGATCCGGCTCAACACGCACCGGCCCGCAACCCGGTCGCCGAGCAGAGGGCCCGTCTGGGCGCCTTCGCCCGGCCCGGTCGTGGCGGCGCTGCTACCGCGACCGCTCCGGCGGCCGACGGATGGGAGGAATTCTGATGGCTGCTCTCGCGCTGCCCGAAACACTCGATCTCAAGGCCGCCGGCCCGCTCAAGTCCGCCTTCCTGGCGCACCGGGGCGAGGCGCTGGAAGTCGAGGCCGGCCAGGTTCGCCGTCTCGGCGGTCTGTGTCTCCAGATTCTGCTCGCGGCCCGCAAGGCCTGGGCCGACGACGGCAAACCCTTTTCCATTACGGGGCCTTCGGAGGCCTTTGTTGAAACCACCCGTCTTTTCGGCGCCGATGGGGCGCTCCTTTCGGCGGACATCCATGGAGTCCAATCGTGACGCGCACGATTCTCACGGTCGACGATTCCCGCACGATGAGGGACATGCTGCGCATGGCTCTGGCCGGCGCGGGTTTCAATGTGGTCGAAGCCGTTGACGGCGAGCATGGGCTGGAAGTTCTTTCCGCTCACCGCCCCGACGTCATCATCACCGATATCAACATGCCCAAGCTGGACGGCTTTGGCTTCATCGAGGCGGTTCGCGTCGATGATGACTATCGCGCCATCCCGATCCTGGTGCTGACCACGGAAAGCGATCCCAGCAAGAAGCAGCGGGCTCGTGAAGCCGGCGCGACCGGCTGGATCGTCAAGCCGTTCAATCCCGAGAAGCTGGTTGAGGCTATCCGCCGCGTCGCGGCCTGATCCTCATATTTTCGTCGACGTCTAGAACGCTAAGGAACTACGGGAATGGACGAGCTAGAGGCCATCAAGGTCACCTTCTTTCAGGAATGCGAGGAACTGCTCGCTGACCTCGAAGGCGGGCTCCTGGCCATGCAGGAGGGCGTCGGCGACATTGAAACCGTCAATGCCGTCTTCCGGGCCGTGCATTCGATCAAGGGCGGCGCAGGCGCCTTCGGCCTCGAGCCGCTGGTCCGTTTCGCCCATGTGTTCGAGACCCTGCTGGACGCGGTGCGTTCCAACGAGGTCCCCAATACGGTCGAACTGGCCGCGGTCATGCTGCGCGCCTCTGATGTCCTGGCGGACCATGTCAGCGCCGCGCGCGGCCTGGGCGATGTCGACATGGCGGCTTCCGCCGCCATGGCTGCCGAACTGAAGGCCTGGACCGATCCGTCGGCCGCGCCCATCGCCGCTGCTCCGGTCGCAGAGACCGTTGAAGTCGCGCCCGCACCGGTGGACGCCGCCGCGTCGGACGACATGGACGACGATGATCTCGGCTTTGACTTCCAGCCGATGACCATCTCCATCGACGCGCAAGCCGCTGACGCCGAGCTGATCCCGGACAATGTCTGGACGGTGTCGATCCGTCCGAAATCGGATCTGTACCGCAAGGCCAACGAAACCGCCCTGCTGTTGCGCGAGCTGAGCCGCCTGGGTCCGATCGTGGCGACCATGGACGACAGCGCCCTGCCGACCCTGGAGTTTCTCGACGCCGAGGCGGCCTATGTCACCTGGAGCGTGCGGGTCGAGACCGAAGAAGGCGAGGAGGCCATCCGCGAGGTCTTCGAATTCGTTGACGGCGACTGCGATCTGGAGATCGTTCGCGGCGAAGCACCGGTTGAGGCCGCCCTCGCCAATCTGCTGAGCGCCATCGAGCCGCCGGCTGCGGAGCCGGCTCCCGAGCCGGTCGCCGAGGTCGCGCCAGCGGTGGTTGAAGCTGCTCCGCCGCCTGCGCCCGTTGCGCCGGCTCCGGTCGCCGCCGCGCCCGCGCCCGCGCCCGCCGCCGCGCCCGCCGCCGCGCCGACCAAGGCCACCCAGGTTGACGTGCCCGGCCCCGGCCAGTCGGTGATCCGCGTCGATCCCGAGCGTATCGACAGCCTGATCGACCTGGTCGGCGAACTGGTGATCAATCAGGCGATGCTGGCCCAGCGGGTCGGCGAGTACGGCATCGCGCCGTCCTCCAGCCTGGCCATGGGTCTGGATGAGCTGGAACAGCTCACCCGCCAGATCCAGGACAGCGTGATGGCCATCCGCGCCCAGCCGGTGAAGTCGGTGTTCCAGCGCATGCCGCGTCTGGTTCGCGAAGTCGCCAACATGACGGGCAAGCAGGCCCGCCTGGTGATGGACGGCGAAAATACCGAGGTCGACAAGACGGTCATCGAACGGCTGGCCGACCCGATCACCCACATGCTGCGCAACGCCATCGACCACGGGCTGGAAAGCCCCGAAGAGCGACGCGCCGCCGGCAAGAATCCAGAGGGCGTCGTGCGCCTGGCCGCCCTGCACCGCAGCGGCCGGATCGTCATCGAGGTCCAGGATGACGGCAAGGGTATCAATCGCGAACGGGTCTTCTCGATCGCCGTCAAGAAGGGCCTGATCGCGCCCGACCTGCAGCTGACCGACGAGGAGATCGACAATCTGATCTTCCTGCCGGGCTTCTCCACCGCCGACAAGATCTCGGACGTGTCGGGCCGCGGCGTCGGCATGGACGTGGTGCGCCGGAGCGTCCAGGCTCTGGGCGGTCGCATCTCGATCACCTCGCGTCCTGGCCTGGGCTCGACCTTCACGCTCAGCCTGCCCCTCACTCTGGCCGTTCTGGACGGCATGGTGGTCGACGTGGCCGGCGAGACCCTGGTCGTGCCGCTGGCCGCTATCGTCGAAAGCCTGCGCCCGAAGGCCGAAGAGGTTCGCCCCTTGGGCCCCGTCGGCTCGGTGCTGGCGGTCCGCGACAGCTTCGTGCCGCTGATCGATGTCGGCCTGACCCTGGGCTATCGCACCACCTCGCCGTCGCCGACCGAAGGCGTGGTGCTGCTGGTCGAGGGCGAGGACGGCTCGCGCGCCGCCCTGGTGGCTGACGCCATCCACGGTCAGCGCCAGGTCGTCATCAAGTCGCTGGAGCAGAACTACCAGCAGGTCGAAGGCGTCGCCGCCGCGACGATCCTGGGCGATGGCCGTGTGGCCCTCATCCTGGACGTCGACGCGGTGATCAATCTTCGCCGCCGGGAGACGCCCCGTCCCGTCGAACCCACCCTCATTGCAGCGGAGTAAGTCATGACTGACCCAGCTACCGCCCCGAGCACTGAACGCAGGGAGCTTATTTCCTTCCGGGTCGGAGACCAGGAATACTGCGTGAACATCATGGCCGTGCGCGAGATCCGCGGCTGGAGCCCGGCGACCGTGCTGCCGCAGACGCCCGGCTACATGCGCGGCGTGATCAATCTGCGCGGCGCGGTGTTGCCGATCATGGACCTGGCCTGCCGTCTGGGCATGCCGGTGATCGAGCCCAGCGTACGGAGTGTGTTTATCGTTGTTCAGGCGGGCGACCGCACTGTCGGCCTGCTGGTCGACGCCGTGTCGGACATCCTGTCGATCAACGACGACATGATTCAGCCTACGCCCGACGTGGCCTGCGACACGGTTCGCAGTTTCGTCCGCGGCATCATTTCGATCGAGGACCGCATGATCAGCGAGATCTCGCTCGACCGTATCCTCCCCGAACGCGAGGCCCTGGCCGCCTGATGACCTCAGCCTCCCAAACAGAACGTCGCGAGGCCATCGTCGATGGCGAGTTCGCGTTCACGAACACCGACTTCAAGAAGATCGCGGCGCTGCTCTATGCGCAGGCTGGCATCAGCCTGCCCGAGACCAAGGCGACGCTGGTCTATTCCCGTCTGGCCAAGCGTCTCCGCGCCCTGGGCATGAAGACCTTCACCGAGTACTGCGCCTTCGTGGCGCTGGAGAGCAGTGTGGACGAGCAGCAGGAAATGCTGCGCGCCCTGACGACCAACGTCACCCGCTTCTTCCGCGAACCGCACCACTTCGACGACCTGCGCGCCAATATCCTCGAGCCGATGGCTGACAAGGTTCGCGCCGGGGGCCGTCTGCGCCTGTGGTCGGCGGCCAGCTCGTCGGGCCAGGAGCCCTATTCGATGGCCTTCACGGTGCTGTCGGTGTGGCCCAATGCGGCGGATCTCGACATCCGGATCCTGGGCACAGACATCGACACCAACGTGCTCGCCACCGGCCGCGCCGCTGTCTATGACGAGAGCCTGCTGGAAGGCATTCCGGCTCACGTTCGCAACCAGTATTTCGAACGCGATCCCAGTGATCGACGCGCCTACCGCGTCTGCGAGGCCGCGCGCAGCCTGGTGGCCTTCCGTGAACTGAACCTCAATGGCCCAAGCTGGCCGATGAAGGGTCCGTTTGACGCCATCTTCTGCCGCAACGTCGTCATCTATTTCGACGAGCCGACCCAGGAGCGCGTCTGGAACCGTTTCGCCCCGCTACTGGCGCCGGGCGGCAAGCTCTATGTGGGCCACTCCGAGCGGGTCGGCAGCTCGATCACCGCCTTTGAAAGCGCGGGCCTGACGGCCTATCGCAAGGTGGGAGGTCGCTGATGGCCAAGATTCGCGTTCTCGTCGTCGATGACTCCGCCACCATGCGGAGCCTGATCACGGCAGCCCTCAATCGGGATCCGGATATCGAGGTCTGCGGCGCCGCCGGCGACCCCTTCGAGGCCCGGGGCATGATCAAGGCCCTCAATCCCGACGTCGTCACCCTCGACATCGAGATGCCGAACATGAACGGCATCGAGTTCCTCGAGAAGATCATGCGCCTGCGACCGATGCCGGTGGTGATGGTCTCGACCCTGACCCAGGCCGGCGCCGAGATGACGCTACGAGCCCTGGAGCTTGGCGCCATCGACTGCGTGGCCAAGCCCGCCGACGCCCTGGGCACCCAGGACGCGCTCAACGAGATCGTGGTCAAGGTCAAGATCGCGGCCCGCGCCTCGGTGCGGACCAAGGCCGACACCGCCCCCGCCGCCGCGCGGACCAAGACCTTCATGCCGTCGGGCGACATCGTCGCGATCGGATCGTCGACCGGCGGCGTCGAGGCGCTGCTGGCCATTCTGACGATGTTCCCGGACACCTGTCCGCCTACGGTCATCACCCAGCACATGCCGGCGACCTTTACCGCCAGCTTCGCTGCAAGGCTCGATCGCGCCAGCGGCGCCAAGGTGCAGGAAGCTACTGACGGCGCGATGCTGGAGCCGGGCAAGGTCTATGTCGCCCCAGGCGGCGCGACCCACCTTGAGGTCGTTCGTTCGGCCGGTCTGCGCTGCCGCCTGGTGCAGGGCGATCCGGTCAGCGGCCACCGTCCATCGGTGGACGTGCTGTTCAACTCGGTGGCCAATGCGGTCGGCGACAAGGCTGTTGGCGTCATCCTGACCGGCATGGGCCGTGACGGAGCCCAGGGCCTTCTGACGATGCGCAAGGCCGGCGCAAAAACCCTCGGTCAGGACGAGCAAAGCTGTGTCGTTTACGGCATGCCCCGCTCGGCCTTTGAAATCGGCGCGGTGGAGAAGCAGGTTTCCCTGTCCTCCATGGGCCAATCCATCCTCGATCTGGCCTCCGCGAGGCGATGAACCCATGCCCCAAGCAAGCACAATTTCCGTTCTCGTCGTCGATGATCAGCTGACCATGCGGGCCTTGATCCGCAATGCGTTGCAGCAGATCGGGTTCAAGGACATCCGGGAGGCGCCCGATGGCGAGGAGGCTCTGAAGAACCTCCTGGCCAAGCCGGCCAACCTGGTCATCTCGGATTTCAACATGCCGAAGATGGATGGTCTGGCCCTGCTGCGCGCGGTGCGGTCGCACCCGCCGATCCGGCAGACAGCCTTCGTCATGCTGACCGGCCGCGCCGATCGCGAGCTCGTGCAACGGGCCGTGCAGTTCGGCGTCAACAATTATTGCGTCAAGCCGTTTACCGTTCAGGGCCTCAAGGAGAAGATCGAACAGGTCTTCGGGCAGCTCACATGACGACTGGTCACCCACACGACGATCTGGAACGCTCGATCAAGGTTCACGTCACGCAGGGCGAGAGCCACGTGTCGTCCGACCCCAACGTGGTGATGACCACGGTTCTGGGCTCGTGCATCGCCGCCTGCATCCGTGATCCGCAGGCTGGCGTCGGCGGCATGAACCACTTCCTGCTTCCCGATGCGGGCGACGGCCGCAAGGATGGCGACGCCGTCCGCTATGGCGCCTACGCCATGGAGCTGCTGATCAACGGCCTGCTGAAGCGCGGCGCCCGTCGCGAGCGGATGGAGGCCAAGATCTTCGGCGGCGGCAAGCTGTTCGAGGGCCTGTCCGACGTCGGGGCCAGCAACGCCAGCTTCGCCGAGCGTTTCCTTCGCGACGAAGGCATTCCAATTGTCTCGTCGAGCACC
Source organism: Caulobacter sp. 32-67-35 (assembly GCA_002280875.1). Lineage (GTDB taxonomy): Bacteria > Pseudomonadota > Alphaproteobacteria > Caulobacterales > Caulobacteraceae > Caulobacter. The sequence continues at coordinate 27,512 of NCEV01000012.1, forward strand.
GGCGGCGTCTCAGCCCGTCGCGTGGAGTTCTGGCCGGCCTCTGGCCGCGTGCGTCAGCGCCTGGTGGCGGTCGACAATGCGCCGAGCGACGTCCGTCGTCCTACCCCCGCACCGATGCCGGTCCAGTCCGGCGGCGACCTGGAGCTTTTCTGATCCACATGACCGCCATGCCGCTTTCGACATCTTCGATCGTCACACCCGAGCATTTGACTCCGGTGGGCGAATTCTCGCGCCGCCTCGCGGCCGAGCTGATGTCGGCTGCGGCGGTATGCCGGGACTGCGAACATATCGCCGGCGATCTGGCCCAGGGCGGCGCGGCGCTGGAGAGCATCTCCCGCCTCCAGGCGCTGGACGAGCTGAGCCAGCGTCTGCACGGTCTCTCCGATGTTCTGCAGCGCATTGGCGAGCACGCGTCCGGTGAATGGAGCCTCTCGATCGAACCCCTCCTCGAAGGTCTGGGTCTGGCTGATCTGGTGGTGCGGTTGCGCGCCGCCGGTGAACCGGAGGCCTGGGGCGTCGAGGCGGGCGAACTCGACTTTTTCTAGGCCCTGTCCGTGGATGTCCTCCAGCCTTCGACACGGATCAATCTGGAGAAGGCCAGCGTTCTGGTGCTGGACGACAATGGACCTTCACTCGATATCCTGTCGCAGGTGGTCTCGGGTTTTGGCGTTAACCAGCTCAGTCGTGCCGAGTCGGTCAAGGAGGCCCAGGCCCTGGTCGCAACCAAGACCTTCGACCTGATCATCAGCGACGTTCAGATTCCCGAGGTCGACGGCATTGAATTCATCAACTGGCTGCGCCGCGAGGCGCCGGAGACCAATCGCTATGTCCCGGTGATACTGGTCACGGGCCACACCCGCACGACCGATATCTTCCGGACGCGGGACGCGGGGGCCAATTTCACGGTGGCCAAGCCGATCACGCCCAAAGTTCTGCTGGAGCGGATTTTCTGGGTGGCGCGCGAAGAACGCGCCTTCATCGAGTGCGACACCTATGCGGGCCCTGACCGTCGCTTCAAGTATGAGGGACCGCCCATTGGCGTCGAGGGGCGACGTCGCGACGACCTGCCAGCCGAGGTCGGAACCGCCCAGGAAGCCAATATGTCTCAGGACGAAATCAACAGTCTGATGAAAGTGGCGAAGGTGCAGATATGAGCGTCGTTCGCAAATTCCGCCCGCCCAACCGCCTGGCCAAGCTGATCAAGGATCGTGGTGGCCTGATGGCCAAGGACGCCATCGCCGCCGCCGAGGTGGGGGTGGAAAGTCTGCGCGAGGCCTCGCTGGCGGTTCTGGACGAGGCTTTGTCCGAAATCGAACGTCGGTTCGGGCCCGGCGCTCCTGATCGCGAGTCTGAGAGCTTCGAGTCGCTCTATGGCCTCACCCTGCAAATGATCGACGTGAGCACCTTCGTCGCCGATGCGGGCGTGGACCAGGCGGCCATCTCCCTGGCGGCGATCACCGACAGTTGCGCGGAAGCCGGCGTCTGGCGCTGGAACGCCATCGACGTGCACCTGAACGCCCTGCGCCTGCTGCGCACTGTGGGCGCCCAGCTCCCTGCCGCAGATCGCCAGGCCATGCTTGAGGGCCTCTACAAGGTCAGCCACCGCAAGATCGACGAGCTTTAGCCGTCGCTATCTCCGGCCGGTGACGGCTCTTCGAAATCCGAACCGATGTGTCGGAAAAGCCACGAGTACGACTTCTCCTGTCGTCCGTCACAATCTTGCCTTGTCGTCATAACGACGGTTTGTTAGCTCTTTGCTACCGGTGTCAAAATCAAGGACGCTTGTTTGTCTGTATCTGACACCGGTGTCAAAAACACAGACGGCCGAGATTGGGCCGCGCCGGAAGGAAGCGCGATCGATTCGAAGCCGGGCGACGTACAGCGTCGTTTCCGTCGAACGGGAGGAGGATACATGTCTAAGATTTCCGGAGGACGTCTCAACGTCCTGAAGCTTGGTGTCTCCACGGGGGCCCTTGCGCTCGCTGTCGCAATGGCTGGAGCTGCATCGGCTCAGACCGCGCCGGCCGCGGGCGAAGAGGCTGTGGTCGAGGAAGTGGTGGTCACCGGCTTCCGGCGCTCACTGGACCAGGCCTTGAACGTCAAGCGCCAGTCGGTTGCGGCCGTAGACGTGATCGTCGCCGAAGACATCGCCAAGTTCCCCGACCAGAACCTCGCGGAATCGCTGCAGCGCATCCCCGGCATCTCGATCGTTCGGGACGGCGGCGAAGGTCGCGCCATCACCGTTCGCGGCCTGGGCTCGCAGTTCACGCGCGTTCGCGTCAATGGCATGGAGGCGATCGCCACCACCTCGGACGGTGCCAGCGCCAACCGCGAGCGTGGCTTTGACTTCAACGTTTTCGCTTCAGAACTCTTCAACTCCCTGGTCGTGCACAAGACCGCCGAGGCCTCGCTCGACGAAGGGTCGCTGGGCGCCGTCGTCGACCTGAACACCGGTAATCCGATCGCTGGCAAGGATGGCCTGACCCTCGCCCTGAGCGCTCAGGGCCAGTATAATGACCTTAGCAAGAACCTTGGCCCGCGCCTCGCCGGTCTGATCGGTTATCGCGCCCCCAGCGGCGTCTGGGCAGCCTCGATGTCGGCGGCCTACTCGAAGCAGGAGCAGATCGAATCCACCAACAACACCGTGCGTTGGGCGCAGGCGCGCTTCAACTCGGTCGCCGGAACCAACTGCTTCACCACCCAGAACGCGGGCGGGACCTATGTGCCGAGCGCGTCCTGCAATCAGGTGGCCCTGGCCTTCCACCCCCGTATCCCGCGCTATGGCGAAGTCACCCATGACCGCGAGCGCCTGGGCCTGACGGGCAGCTTCCAGTACCAGCCCACCGACCGGACCAAACTGTCAGTTGATGGCCTCTATTCGCGCTATAACGCCATTCGTAACGAGAAGTGGGCCGAGGTCCTGTTCCGTTCGAACGAGCGCTCGATCTCGGTTCGCGACTATACGATCGACAACAACAATAACCTGATCAAGGGCACGTTCGACAACGCCTGGGTGCGCATCGAGCACTATGAGCGCGAGCTGGACACCACCTTCTACCAGTTCAGCGCCAACCTGACCCACGAGTTCAACGACCAGTTCAAGATCCAGGGCCTGGCCGGTTTCTCGAAGTCCGACGCCGACATCCCCTACGAAACCACGATCATCTTCGATGACCGCGACGCCACCGGCTACAAGTACGACTATACCGACATGAAGAAGCCGGTGCTGGCGTTCGGCACCAGCGTCACCGAGCCGACGAACTTCCAGTTCGCCGAATTCCGCGACCGGCCGTCCAACAATACCAACGAGTTCAAGACGGTGGCGTTGAACGGGGACTATGCGATCACGAACGAACTGACCTGGAGGGCCGGCGCCGTTTATCGCGAGTTCGAGTTTAGTCTGCGGGAGGGCGCGCGCGACTCGGCCTACTGTCGAGCCTTCACCTGCGCGGCGGGCGCCTACGGTGCGCCGGTTACAGCGGCGCTGACCGAGCAGTTCGAGCTGACCGGAGCAGACGCGCCGGCCGGTACGACGACCAGCTGGGTGGTGCCAAACCTCCAGGCTGCGGTCTCGATGATTGACCTCTACAATCGTCCGCTGATCCAGCAGGCGGGCAATACTCGGGGCGTCACCGAAAAGGACACCGGCGGCTTCGTGCAGTTCGACGTCAAGAGCCGCTTCGGCGATATCGTGGACTACGCCCTGAACCTGGGCGTGCGCTACATGAAGACCGAGCAGTCCTCGACCGGTATCAGCAACGGCCAGACTGTGACGATCGAGCGTCAGTATGAAGACTGGCTGCCAGCGGGTAACCTGGCTCTCTATCCGCGTGAGGACCTGATCCTGCGCGGCTCGATCGCCAAGGTCATGACCCGCCCCAACCTGGGTAACCTGACCCCCGGTGGCAGTGTCGATGGCTTCAACTACCGGGTCACCTCGGGCAATCCGCAACTGGATCCGTTCCGGGCCACCGCCTACGACGTCTCGGCAGAATGGTACTTCGCCCGCGAGTCGATCTTCTCGGTCGCGGTGTTCATGAAGGATATCGAAAGCTTCCCCGTCGGTGTGTCCTCAACGGGCACCTATGCGTCGACGGGTCTGCCGCTGTCCCTGATCCTGGCCAGTTCGCCGGCCGCCGCCAACCCCGAAGGTCAGCCCTGGACGATCAACACCACCACCAACGGCCAGGGTGGCAAGCTGAAGGGCGTTGAGTTCGCCGTGCAGGGACCGTTCACCTTCCTGCCCGGTCTGTGGTCGAACTTTGGCGGTATCGCCAATGTGACCCTGGTCGACTCCGACGTCGAATATCGGGGCATCCGCGGGGCCGCCACCAACCCCCTCGGGACCTTCCCGACCCTCGCCCCGGCTGTGACCCTGACCGAGCGCCTGTCCAATCTGTCGCGCCGGGCGTTCAACGCCACGCTCTACTATGAAGCCGACAAGTTCAGCGCCCGCGCCTCGGCCGCCTATCGTAGCGGCTTTATCGATGGGACCAGTGGCACGGGCAACGTGTTCGAGGGCTACAACAGCTCGATCAATGTTGATGCCTCGATGCGCTATCGCCTGAACGACAACCTCGAGTTCTCGCTTGAGGGTGTGAACCTGACTGACGAGTATCGTGATCGCTTCACCGATCTCGAGGCGGATCGTAACTACGAATACAACCACTTCGGCCGTACGATCATGTTCGGCGTCCGCTACAAGATGTAATTTCTAAAGCGCTGGAACGAAGAAGGCCGCTGGCTCCCGCCGGCGGCCTTTTTCATGTCGACTGTACAATCTGTCGGATCAGCGACTGGAGGCGCCGTCGATCCAGGTCTCGCGGACCTTCAGGTTGTCGTCCAACAGCACCAGGTCTGCAGCCTGACCGACGGCGATACGGCCGCGTTGGCCGGCCAAGCCCAAGAAGGCCGCCGGAGAGGCCGAGGCGAGCGAGACGGCGTCCTCGACAGTCAGGTTCAGCATCGAGATCGCATTGCGCACGGCGGCGGCCATGTCGAGGTCGGACCCCGCCAGGGTGCCATGTGCGTCGACGCAGACCCCGTTGACGACATGAATCTGGCGACCCTGCAGGTCGAAGCTCTTGTCGATCATCCCGACCGTCGGCATGGCGTCGGTCACCAGCATGAAACGGTCCAGCGGCCGGGTGCGCAGGGCGATGCGCAGGACGACAGGGTCGACGTGGCGGCCATCGACGATCAGGCCGCACCAGGCGGTCTGGCTTTCCAGGGCCGCGCCGACCGCGCCGGGCTCGCGGCTGGTTAATGGCGACATGGCATTGAACAGGTGGGTAAAGCCGGTCAATCCGGCCGCCAGCGCCTTGCGCATGGTGCCGTAGGCGGCGTTGGTGTGACCCGCGGCGACGATCACGCCGTTGTTTGTCAGCTTGCGGATCGTATCCGGCGTCGTGGTTTCCGGCGCCAGGGTCACCAGGGTCTTGCCGATTTTCAGCGAGCCCAGAAGGGCTGCCGCCGCGTCGTCGATCACCCGAAACTTGCCAGCGTCATGGATGCCCTTGCGCTTCGCATTGAGGAACGGGCCTTCGATGTGGATCCCCAGCACGCCGGGTACGCCGGCTTCGATCGCCGCCTCGACCGCGCGCATGGCGGTGTCGACGACGGTCAGATCGTCGCTGATCAGGGTGGGGAGAAAGCCGGTGGTGCCGAAGGGCCGGTGGGCAGCGCCGATAGCGGCGATGGTCTCGACCGTGGGCGCGTCGTTGAACAGCACGCCGCCGCCGCCATTGACCTGGGTGTCTATGAAGCCGGGAACCAGCAGCCCGCCGTCCAGGTCGTGGCGCGTAGCGTCCGCCGGAGCGTCGGCGGCGTTGAGGATCGCGGCGATCCGGCCGTTCTCGACCACCAGGCTCTTGCCGTCGACGAAGCCGGACTCCGCGAGGATGCGGCCATTTACCAGTACAGCCTGCATCAGACGGTTTCTGTCACCTTGTTGAGATGGGGCGGGCTGTCGGGATCATAGCCCCGCGCAATCGAGAGCGCATTGGCCATGCGATAGAAGCTCTGGATCATCAGGATCGGTTCGATCACCGGATGGGCCGCGAGAGCGGGCAGGACGCCGGCCCCGACTTCTCCCGCCCCGACCAGAAGAACGTCGGCGTCGCGCGCGGTCAGGCTGGCGGCCATTTCGTCGACGCTCCTCCGGCTTTCGTCGTTCTGGGCGAAGACCAACACTGGAAATCCGGCTTTCACCAGGGCCATCGGGCCGTGCAGCACCTCGGCGGCGCTGAAAGCCTCGGCGTGCAGGCCGCAGGTTTCCTTGAACTTCAAAGCCGCTTCCTGGGCGACGCCGAAGCCGACGCCGCGTCCAAGCACATAAAGATTGCGGGCGAGCTTCAAACGCTCGATGGCGGGCGTCCAGTCCAGCGTCCAGGCCTCGTCCAGACCGGCGGGCAGGGCGGCCAGGCCCTCGGCCAGATCCTCGTCGCCCGTCCAGGCCGCCACCAGCTGGGTGATGGCCGATAGAGCGGCGATATAGGACTTCGTGGCCGCGACGCTGAGCTCGGGACCCGCGTGCAGCGGCAGGACCTCGTCGACCAGTGCGGCCAGAGGCGAGGACGTGTCATTGACCAGGGCGATCGTGAAGGCTCCAGCCTCCTTGGCGGCGCGCACAGAGGCCAACAGGTCGGGGCTCTTGCCCGACTGCGAAATGGCCAGATAGAGCACGTCGTCCATGTTCTGGGTCGCGGCATAGACCGAACTGACCGACAAGCCCGCCGACGAGGTCAGGACGCCCGTGCGGGTCTCGATCAGATATTTGGCGAAGGTAGCGGCGTGGTCCGAACTGCCTCGCGCGCAGGTGACCACGGCGCGAGGCGGATTGGCGCGCAGGCGCTGGGCGATAGCCTCGACCCGGGCGGCGTTGGCGCCCAGCTGCGTGGCGACGACCTGGGAGGCTTGGCCGGCTTCCAGGAACATGCGGGTCGATTCCGGCGTCAGCCGCGCCGATTTCGCGGGGGCCTGCGGTCGGGTCAAGGTCGTCGCCTCCAAGATACGTCTTCCTTCAGGACAGGGCGTTCAGTTCAGCGACGAAGTCGTAGGCGTCACCGCGATAATAGGATTGTGTGACTTCCACAGCCCGGCCGTCCTTCAGGAAGCCGCGTCGCTCGATCAGCAGGCCGGCGTCCTTGACCGGCACGCCCAGCAGGTCGGCATGTTCGCTGGTGAACAGGATGGCGCGCAGGCGCTGCAGGGCGCGGACCGGCCGGTGGCCCGTGGCCTCCAGCGCTTCGTAAAGCGAGGTCCCGACGGTTTCGGCCGAGGGCAGGGCGAAGGCGGCGACGGTGGTGTACTCGACCGCCATGGGCGCGCCGTCGGCATAGCGGATACGCGCGAAGCGATAGACCGGCGTGCCGGGCGACAGGCCAAGCGTCAGCGATTCCTCCGGCGTGACCGAGCCCTCGCTCTTGCTGATCCATTCGCTGCGCGGCACCCGGCCACGCGAGATCATGTCTTCGGTGAAGGACGAGAGCTTGGAGAAGTTCTTTTCCACCCGCGCGGCGACAAAGGTGCCCGCGCCCTGGCGGCGGGTCAGCAGGCCCTCGCTGACCAGGCCGTCCAGCGCCTTTCGCACCGTGATGCGCGAAATGCTGAATTCCTCGGCCATGTCCCGCTCGGCGGGCAGGGCGTCGTCAGGCGCCAGGATCTTTTTGTGAATCGCATCACGCAGGGCGCGCTGCAGTTGCTTGTAGAGGGGCGCGTGTTGGGCGCCGCCCGCGTCGAGCCGGCCAATCCGTTCCGAAAACATCATCAAGCAAGCCTCCCCGCGCAAATCGACGGCGCCACCATGTTGTCTCGATAGCATATGACCATTTTCATACCAATAGTAACATGGTCTGCAATTGGTTTCTTTTTGGCCTTGTCATCTGATAAATTTCCGTCACAGTCTGCTTCCGAGGCCTGAGAAGTACCGCAATCTGCGGACGTCCGCAGATAATTGGTACCAGATTGGGCTTGGGGTTCGGCTCCGGGCCCAGGCCCGGCGAAATGGGGAGAAGCCGAGTTATGAGAAGCTTTCACAAAATGGTCCTGACCGCGTCCGCCAGTGCTCTGGCGATGATGGTCGCAATGCCCGCCTTCGCGCAGCAGGATACGGTCGACGAAGTTGTCGTCACCGGCATTCGCGCCTCGCTGCAGAAGGCGATGCAGCAGAAGCGTAACTCCGACCTCGTGTCGGAAGTGGTCACCGCTGAAGACATCGGCAAGTTCCCGGACAAGAACGTCGCCGACTCTCTGTCGCGCGTTTCGGGTGTCAACGTCGTCACCGGCTCGGCCGCGGCGGGCGGCTTTGGCGAAAACGAGCGCGTCAGTGTTCGCGGCACCGATCCCAACCTCAACCTGACCCTGCTGAACGGCCATAACATGGCTACCGGCGACTGGTTCGTTCTGGATCAGACCAGCGGCGGTCGTAGCTTCAACTACTCCATGCTGCCGTCGGAAGTCGTCGGTCGCATCGACATCATCAAGAGCTCGGCGGCCAACATTCCCGAGGGCGGCGTCGGCGGCACGGTCAACGTGCACACCCGCATGCCGCTGGACCTGCCCAGCATGACGGCCAACGCCTCGGTCCAGGGTCTGTATGCGACCCGCGCCGAGAAGTGGACGCCCCAGGTTTCGGGCATGGTCAGCTGGAAGAACGAGGCCAGCACGTTCGGCGCCCTGGTCGGCGCCTTCTATCAGGAGCGCGAGTTCCGCCGCGATGGTCAGGAAATCCTTGGCTATACCGAGTATCAGAACTTTGCCGGCTCGGGTCAGACGGTGCTGGCGCCGAACCTGATCGGTAACGCTTTCTTCCAGCAGACCCGCAAGCGCAAGGGCGCCAACTTCGTCACCCAGTGGGAGCCGAACGAGAAGCTGGAGCTGTCGTTTTCGGGCCTCTATACCAAGATGGACGCTGACAACACCAACGTGAACCGCATGGCCTGGGTCAGCAATCTGATCACCGGCAGCACGGGTCCTGCGGGTTCGGCGGGCAACGCCCTGACCGCCTACAAGATCAGCAACGGCATCCTCACCTCGGCGACCTGGGCGGCCGCCGCGCCGAACGGAACCAAGAGCCGCGGCATGGTGCAGGATGACATCTTCCGCACCGCGCACTCGACCTCGTGGGACCTGAACCTGGATGGCCAGTATCAGGCGACCGACAATCTGAAGATCAGCGGCAACATCGGTTACACCAAGGGCGAAGGCGCCACGGACGACACCGAAGCCTGGGAAACCTACTGGGAAACCGGCATGAGCTACGAGCTCGGCGCGCCGGTGACCTCGGTCAGCTATCCCGGTCTGCCGGCTGTGGGCTCGGCCGCCTATCTGAACAACTTCTACAGCTGGTCGTGGGGCGGCAAGGTCGAGAGCCCGGACGAAGAATTCTACGCCAAGGGCGATGTTGAATACACGGTCGACAACGGCGTCCTGAAGACCCTGCTGTTCGGCGGCCGCTACACCGACCACACCCGCGAGGTGAACTATACCGCCTATGCCTGGGCCGGTAACGGCGTCTATAGCGGCACTTCCGGTGTCGATCTGGGCTCGGTGGTTGGCAAGTCGACCCCGTCCAACTATGGCGAAGACATCGGCCTGTCGGGTCAGGGCTACGTCCTGGCCGATCGCGGCAAGGTGCTGGCCGCCCTGGCTGGCAACGGCGGCCGTCAGTTCGCCTACTATCCGCCGCTCAGCTTCGCGGTGCAGGAAAAGACCCAGGCCGTCTATGCGATGGCCAAGCTCGGCGGCGATCGCTGGCGCGGCAATGTCGGCGTCCGCGCCGTCCATACCGACCAGGACACCACCCAGTACTCCGCCTCGGTGACCCCCGCTACGGTCACCAACGTGTTCGGTTCGTTTGGCCCGCGCAACGTCAATCGCGACTACTGGGATATCCTGCCCAGCGCGACCCTGGTCGTGAACGCCGACGAAGACGTCGTGGTCCGCCTGTCGGCCGCCAAGGTGATGTCGCGTCCGGGCTATGCCCAGCTGGCCGGCGCCTTCAGCCTGAACGATACGGCCGTCACCGGCACTGCTGGCGGCAACCCTGAACTGGATCCCTTCCGCGCCTGGCAGTATAACGCCGCCGCCGAATGGTACTACGGCCCCGAAGCCCTGCTGTCGGTCGGCGTCTTCCTGCTGGATATCGAGAGCTACATTACCAGCCGGACCTACCAGGAGTTCCACATCACCCAGCAGACCCAGCAGCGTCTGGGTCCGGGCAAGGGTGACACCTTCACGATGACGGGTCCGATCAACGGGGACGGCGGCACCAACCGCGGCTTCGAAGTCACCCTGCAGCAGCCCATCGGCGGCGGCTTCGGCTTTATCGGCAACTACACCTATTCGGACGCCAAGACCGACCTGGGCAAGCCGATCGATGGCTCTTCGAAGCACACCTACAACCTGACGGGCTACTTCGAGAACGACCTGCTCAGCGCGCGACTGGCCTACAGCTATCGCTCGAAGTTCAAGTCGGGCACCGATCGGGGCACCGACATGTTCCAGGACAATTTCGCCACCCTGGACGGCTCGGTCAGCGTCAACCTCAACAAGACGATCGCGCTGACGTTCGACGCCCAGAACCTGCTGAACGAGAAGCTGAAGTACTTCGTGGGCACGCCTGATGTGCCGCGCGCGATCTACGACAACGGCCGCACTTTCTACGCCGGCGTCCGCTTCAAGTTCTAAAGCCCATCGGGACTTCCGGACCCCTCTTTCGGAAGTCCCGATCTCTACCGACGGCGATTGCATCGGCTGCGGCATGGTTCAGGATCACCTGATGACCCGCTCGCTCTGCGTCGCCGCCAGCACCATCCTCCTGACCTGCAAGCATGGAGCTTGGGCGGGGCGCCTCGTCGCTCCGCCCGCTTTTTGCCGCGCGCCTGTATCTCTGGGAGCCTGTTCATGATCCTCGTCCGATCCGTCGCCGCCCTGGCGTCCGCCATCGCGCTCGTCGCCGCCGTACCGGCGCTGGCAGACCCTGTGGCCCTGACGCCGATGCCGGCCAAGCTCTCGACTGCAGAGGGCGTTTTTCCGCTGACCGCCAAGACCCGGATCTTCGTCGCCAAGGGCGATATCGAGGCCAGGGGCGTCGCTGCCCAGCTTTCTGATCTTCTGTTCCGCGCCCGAGGCCTGAAGCCCGTCGTCGTCGAAGGCGCGCCCTCCGCCGGCGAGGCCGCCATCGTCCTGGCGCGCGGCGGCGCGACAGGCGAGGGCTACGCTCTGCAATCTGGTCCGTCCGGCGTGACCATCACCGCCGCCAAGCGCGCGGGTCTGTTCTATGGCGCCATGACCCTCTGGCAGCTGGCCACGCAGGAGGCGGGCAAGGGGCCGGCCGATCTGCCCTCTGTCGCCATTGAGGATGCGCCGCGCTTTGGCTGGCGCGGCCTGATGATCGACAGCGCCCGTCACGTCCAGTCGGTCGAGACCCTGCGCGGCATCATCGACGCCATGGCGGTCCACAAGCTCAACACCTTCCACTGGCACCTGGTCGATGACCAGGGCTGGCGGCTGGAGATCAAGAAGTATCCCAAGCTGACCGAAGTGGGCGCCTGGCGCACCCCGGCCGGCGCGGCGGGCAGGGATCCGAAGACCGGCAAGGCTATCCGCTATGGCGGTTTCTACACTCAGGACGAGGTGCGCGAACTGGTCGCCTACGCCGCCGCCCGCAATGTCACCATCGTGCCCGAGATCGAAATGCCGGGACACGCCCTGGCCCCGATCGTCGCCTATCCCCACCTGGGCGTGAACCCGAATCCGCCGGCCATCGACCGCAACAACTGGGGCATTTTCCCCTGGCTCTACAATCTCGACGACAGCACCTTCGCCTTCCTGAACGACGTGCTGGACGAGGTCATGGACCTCTTCCCCAGCGACTACATCCACGTCGGCGGCGACGAGGCCGTGAAGGACCAGTGGAAGGCTTCGCCCAAGATTCAGGCCCAGATCAAGGCCCTGGGCCTGAAGGATGAGCACGAAGCCCAGAGCTACTTCATCCAGCGTATCGGCAAGCATCTGGACAAGCGCGGTCGGCGCCTGATCGGCTGGGACGAGATCCTCGAAGGCGGTCTGGCCCCCAATGCTACCGTGATGTCCTGGCGCGGTCTGGAGGGCGCGATCGCCGCCGCCAAGCTGGGCCACGACACGGTGCTGTCGCCCTGGCCGCTGATGTATCTGGACAACCGCCAGAGCGCCTCGCCCGACGAGCCTCCGGGCCGGGGTCGCGTGGTCAGCCTCAAGGACGTCTACGACTTCGACCCGGCCCCCAAGGAAATGACCGAGGTCGAGCGCAAGCACGTCATCGGCCTGCAGGGCAACGCCTGGACCGAGCACATGCGCACCGACGTGCGGCTGGAGCGCATGATCTTCCCGCGCCTGGTCGCCGTGGCCGAGCGGGGCTGGTCGCCACAGACCACGACCGACTGGGCTGACTTCAATCGCCGCATGCCGGCCGAGTTCGCGCGCCTGGACGCCTTGGGCGTGGCCTATGACGCGGTTCCCTTCGAGCCCCAGGCCAAGCTGTCGCCCGGAGAGGGCGGCAAGGTCGATGTCGCCTTGGCCTCCAGTCTGGCTATCGGCGAGATCCGCTACACGGTCGGCGGGGCCGAGCCGACGACGGGTTCGAACCTCTATGAGAAACCTCTCGCCCTGGCGGCGAACGACAAGCTTCGTGCACGGACGTTTGTTGACGGCCGGCCGCTGGGCCGCGTTCGAGATCTCAGCGTCAACCCGGATTCCCTGCTCACCCGCACAGGCCACCAGCTGAAAGCGTGCAGCGACAAGCTGACCCTGTTGCTGGAAGACGACGCCCCGGTCCAGGGTGACCGCGCCGTGTTCCACGTCGATATCATGAACCCCTGCTGGATCTGGGAGGGGGCAGACCTGGCGAAGGGCGCGACCCTGACCGCCCGCATCGGCCAGGCGCCGTTCAACTTTCAGATCGGCGCCGATCGCGAGAAGATTCCGCTGCGCGCGCCGGCTACGCCCGAGGGTGAGCTGGAGGTGCTGCTGGGCTGCGAGGGTGAGCGCATCGCCGCCATCCCGCTGGGCAAGGCCGTCCGCGAGCCAGCCCTGTCGACAATCAGCGGCAAGATCCCTGCGCGCCCGGGCAAGCACGACCTGTGCCTGATGTTCACCTCCAAGAGCGTCGACCCGACCTTCGCCATCGATCGCGTCACGCTCAAGTCGAACTAGCTTTTCGAGAGAGTAGCCCCGTGTCCAATCTCGTTCTCTCCGCGCCGCTGAAGGGCTGGATCGCGCCGCTCGACGAGACGCCCGACGCTGTGTTCGCCGAGCGCATGCTGGGTGACGGTCTGGCCATCGACCCGACGGGCTCGATGCTGCACGCGCCTTGCGACGCGGTGGTGATGACGGTGCATCGGGCGCGCCACGCGGTTACCCTGCGGGCCGCCAACGGCGCCGAGATCCTCATGCATCTGGGTCTGGAGACTGTGGCGCTGGAGGGGGCGGGTTTCGAGGTGCAGGTCCGCGAGGGCCAGAGCGTCAAGGCCGGCGACCCGCTGATCGCTTTCGATCTCGATTTTCTGGCCCGGAATGTCCGAAGCCTGATGACGCCGATTGTCATCACCAACCTGGACGCCTTCCAGATTGTGCGTCGCCAGCAGGATCAGCTGGCGGAGGTCGGCGATGTCCTGATGGAGCTGTCACCGATCGGCGGCCCCGCCGCACCCCTGGCGGTCGCGGGGCGCGAGATCAGGCGTGAGGTCGTCGTGCCCCTGGTCCACGGCATCCACGCCCGTCCCGCCGCCCGTATCGCCGAGATCGCGCGCCGCTTCGCCGCCGACGTGGCTCTGGTGGCGGTCAATCGTCGGGCCAGCGCCAAGAGCCCGGTGGGTGTGATGTCCTTGGCGATCCGCCATGGCGACACGATCACCATCGCCGCCAGCGGTCTCGACGCGGATTTCGCCATCGCGGCGATCGCCGAACTGATCGAAGGGGGCATGGGCGAGGGCGGTCCCGTCGCCGCACCGGTTGCTCCCGCGCCGACCGAGCCGGTCATCGAGGCTGGGCCCGCCAGGCTGCCCAAGGATCGGGTGCTGAAAGGCGTGCTGGCCGCACCGGGCCTGGCCATCGGCAAGGCCGTGCGACTGTCGTCTTCCGAGATCATCGTCCGCGAGGCCGGGGAGGGCGTCGCGATCGAGCATGCCGCCTTGACGCAAGCGCTGGCCAAGGTGCGCGGCCGACTGGAGACGGCCGCGTCCCAAGAAAGCGCCAAGGGGGGCGACAAGGCGCGCAAGGCGATCCTGGGCGCCCACCTGGCCTTCCTCGAAGATCCCGAACTGTCGGCCGGAGCCCGCGCCCTGATCGATCAGGGCAAGAGCGCCGGCTTTGCCTGGCGCAAGGCGGTCGGCGGCTATGTCGACGCGCTGCGTGGTCTGGGCGACCGCCG
>NCEV01000105.1 GCA_002280875.1 Caulobacter sp. 32-67-35
ATCGTGCTCTATCAGAGCCGGCCGCTGCCCGATGGCGCGACCCTGATCGGCTTCACCGACGTCACCGACACCCGCGACCTGCAAAGCGCCCTGGCTGATCGTTCCGCAGCTTTGGCCGAGGCCGAGCGGCTGAAGCGCGACTTTGTGGGCAACGTGTCCTATGAGCTGCGCACGCCGCTGACCACGATCATCGGCTATTCGGAGCTACTGGAGCGGGCCGAGGGCCTGCATGAGCGCGGCCGCAACCATGTGGCCGCCGTGCGCGCCGCCGCCACCCAGCTGGCCCGTTCGATCGACGACGTGCTCGACATGGCCCAGATCGACGCCGGCGAGATGGCGCTGGAAATCCAGGATATCCGCGTCGTCGACCTGCTGGTCGACGCTCGCGAGCGGGCGATGAAGGACGCGACCCTGGGCGGCGTGACCCTGACCATCGAGTGCGACGAGGATGTCGGCCTGATCCGCGGCGACCTCAAGCGCCTGTCCCAGACCCTGGACCATCTGGTCGAGAACGCCCTGCGCCAGACCCCGCCCGACGGCATCGTCACCCTGTCGGCGCGCCGCGCGCTGGGCGAGGTGCGGCTGGACGTCAAGGACACCGGGCGCGGCGTGCCGTTCCACGTCCAGGCTCACATCTTCGACCGCTTCGTCGGTCGGGATCGCGGCGGGCCGGGCCTGGGCCTGGCTTTGGTCAAGGCGCTGGTCGAGCTGCACGGCGGCTGGGTGGCGCTGGAGAGCGAGCCGGGCGCCGGCTCGACCTTCACCTGCCACCTGCCCGAGACCCAGCAGCCGGGCGCCATGCAGCCGGAACTGTCGTTCTAACGAGGTCGCGCCATGCTTCTCGCCGCCCAGATCGCCACCGGCCTGGTCCTGCTGATCCACGTCTATATCGTGCTGCTGGAGACGGTGCTGTTCGACAGCCGGGGCAAGAAGGTCTTCGGCCTGACCGACGAGGCCGCCGCCATCCTCAAGCCGGCCATGTCGAACCAGGGCTGCTATAACGGCTTTCTGGTCCTGGCCCTGGCGCTGGGCCTCTTCTATCCCGACCCGGTGACGGCCTCGGCGTTCAAGACCTTTGGCCTGGTCTGCGTCGCCATCGCCGGCGTCTGGGGCGCGGCGACCGTCAAGAAGTCGATCCTTTTCATCCAGACCGTTCCGGCCGTGATCGCCTTGGTGCTGGGCTACCTAGCCTAAGGTTTGCCCTTCGGCTTGGGCGGCAAACCCGTCACCGGATCGCGGGGCAGGGGGCGGAAGTCTTCGGCGATGAACAGGTGGGTGCGACGCACGTGCTTGCGGTCGAGGCGCACGCGGACGATTTCCAGGCCTGAGGTCCGCGCGAAGTCCTGCTCGATCTCGGGGCGATAGTCGCCCTCCAGGCTGGCGACCAGGGCGCGGCGACCGAAGGTGGCGGTCAGCGGCGCCTCGGTCTCGGCCTGGTTCTGCGGACGGGCCTCATGGACCCACATCTTCAGGGGCGGCGCGCCGGGCGTCCTGAAGTAGTCTCGGCCGTAATAGGCGGTGACGTTGAACAGGAAGCGGTCGTCCATGGCGATGCTGGTCAGGCCGCCGGCCGCCTGTTCGTCGCGCGCCCGGGCGATGATCGCCTGGGCGCCCTGCTCCCAGCCGCGCACGCGCTTGAAGCTGTTGGCCGCGCCCAGGCTGTCGGCGAGGCGCGGATGGATCATGCAGGCGATGAAGACCGCGCAGAACGCCGCCTGGATCGCGACGGCGGCGATCAGCCAGCGGCGGGCGTTCCAGCGCAGCAGCCAGGCCGCCGCCAGGATCGAGCCGGCGATATAGGCCACGCCGGCCCAGTTGGCGTTGGCGCGCGAGACGAAGGCCTGGGCCGCCACGGTCAGCAGGGGCGGGGCCGCCAGGCACAGCATCAGCAGGTCGGCGCTCTCCAGCTTGCGGCGGGCGCCCAGCCAGATCGCCCCGCCGGCCAGCACCGCAAAGGGGATGGGGCCAAAGACGCCGAACTGCGAGCCGATGAATTCCATCAGCTCACGGATGTTAAAAAGCTTCGCGGCGCTCCAGTTGGCGTTGGACGCGGTATGCTCCAGCGTCGCGAACTGGTGGGTCAGGTTCCAGATCAGGTTGGGCGTGAAGACGATCGCCAGGGCGGCCAGGGCGGCGGCGGCCATCGGCAGGGTCCAGACCTGCCGCGCCGCGCGCGAGGCGGCCAGATGGGCGGCCAGGCCCGCCAGCACATAGACCGCTGCGTATTTCGACAGGAAGGCCAGGCCCAGGGCCGCGCCCAGGGCGGCGGCGACCGGCAACCGGCGGCGCGCCTCCAGGGCCGGCAGCGACACATAGGCCCAGATCGTCAGGGACAGGAAAAACAGCAGCGGCGCGTCGGTGGTGATCACGCCCGACGACAGCTGGATGCCCGGCATCAGCATATACAGCGCCGCCGCCGCCAGGCCGGTCCAGCCGCCATAGAGCCTGTGGGCGATCCTGCTGATGATCAGGGCCGTGCCGCCGTGCAGGAACAGCGCCGAGATTCGCACCCAGGCTTCGGAGTCGCCGCCGAGCGCGGTGGTGGCCCAGATCAGCCAGGCGATCATCGGCGGCTTGGAGAAATAGCCGAAGTCCAGCGTCCGCGACCACAGCCAGTACTGGGCTTCATCCGGGTAGAGCTCAAAGGGGGTGGCGAACAGCGCCGCCAGCCGCAAAATCGTCAGCACGCCCACCATATAGAGCGTCAGTCGCCAGGCGCGCACACCGTCCGATTGCGTCTTTTCGTCAAGCGCCACGCTGCGTTCTCCGGCACAAGTAAGAAAGTCCTGACCAAATGTGTTGCAATGGCGCCGATGGCGGAGGGTTTCTCGGCCGTCGTGGCCTTTCCGTCACCAAACCTTCGAAATAGGCGTCTAAGGAAGCCCCTAACATAGGGCGCGATATTTCTCTTTTGTGTCGAGAGCGCGCCAGAACGAGGGGATTGCAATGATTTCGATGAAAAGGCTCGCCAGCGGGGCAGCCCTTACCGTGCTCGCGCTCGCAGCGTCCAGCGCCGTGTACGCCCAGGAAACCACCGCGGCTGTCCGCGGCTCGGTGACGGGCGAAGGCGGAGCGCCGGTCGCCGGCGCCGCCGTGACCATCCTGCACACCCCGTCGGGCACGCGCTCGACCACGGTTTCGGGCTCCAACGGCACCTATGACGCCCGCGGCCTTCGCGTCGGCGGCCCCTACGAAATCACCGTCCAGGCCCCCGGCCTGGAGAGCAAGAAGATCACCGACGTCTATCTGACGCTCGCCGACACCCAGCGCGTCGACGTCGATCTGGCGGCCAACGCGGTCGACGCCGTGGTGGTCACCGCCTCGGTCGGCGGCAATGACGAAGGCGGTCCCAAGACCACGCTGAGCCGCGACGCGATCGAAGCGGTCGTCTCGGTGGGCCGCGACGTTCGCGACCTGGCGCGCCGCGACATCCTGGTGTCGCAAAACATCCGCGGCGACGGCGGCATCTCGATCGCCGGCTCGAACCCCCGCACCAACCGCCTGGTCATCGACGGCGTCGCCGCCCAGGACCCCTACGGCCTGGAAACGGGCGGCCTGCCCACGGCGCGCGGCCCGATCTCGCTGGACGCGGTCGAGCAGTTCAGCATCTCGTCGGTCCCGACCGACGTTGAAAACGGCTCGTTCACGGGCGGCGCCCTGAACATCGTCCTGCGCTCGGGCGGCAACGACTTCCACGGCAGCGCCTTCATCAACTATCTGAACGAAGGCCTGGTCGGCAAAAAGGTCGGCAACACCCGCATCGCCCAGCAGATCAGCCAGAAGAACTATGGCGGCTTCCTGTCGGGCCCGATCTGGAAGGACACGCTGTTCTTCGCCGGCTCGTACGAGAAGTATGAGACCCAGTCGACCACCAACACCGGTCCGGTCGGCGCGGGCTTCGCCAACAGCTTCGCCAACAACCTGACCCAGGCGAAGATCGACGAGGTCGTCGGCATCTACAACAGCGGCTATGCGAGCGACTTCGCTGCGGGCTCGATCCTGCGGACCACGCCGGTCCTCGACGAGAAGTATTCGGCCAAGATCGACTGGAACATCAACGACCAGCATCGCGCCAGCCTCAGCTATCGCCGCGCGGAATCGGCCTTCACCTCGCGCGCCAACCTCGGCACCTTCACGGCGGCCCTGGACTCCCAGTGGTACGACGCGACCTATCTGGACGAAGGCACCACGCTGGAAATCAACTCGGACTGGACCGATCGTCTGTCGACGACCGTCCGGGCCACCTATCGTGACTGGGTCAAGGGCCAGATGCCCAAGAGCGGTCAGAACTATTCGGACGTGACCATCTGTACGGCCCCCACCGCCGACGCCGCTCCGACCAATTCGAGCATCACCACCTGCGCCACCGGGAACTCGTCGGTCCGCTTCGGACCCGACCAGTTCCGTCACGCCAACCAGTTGGACATCCAGGAAGCGGTGTTCCAGGGCACGGCGACCTATTCGCTGGACGACCACCTCTTCAAGTTCGGCTATCAGGGCTCGAAGAAGGAAGTGTTCAACGTGTTCGTGCCGCAGTCGCGCGGCGTGTACTACTTTGACTCGGTCGCCGACTTCGCGGCCGGTCGCGCCAGCTCGCTGACCTACAACAACTCGGTCACCGGCAACGCCATCGACGCCGCCGCCGACTTCAAATACTGGCAGCACTCGCTGTACGCGCAGGACGCCATCGACGTCACCGACGATATCCAGGTCACCGCGGGCTTCCGCTTTGACTGGATCGACATGAATGACGTTCCGACCGAAAACCCCAACTTCACGGCGCGCAACGGCTTTGCCAACACCAGCACCCTGGACGGCCTGAGCATCCTGATGCCGCGCGTCTCGGCCTCCTGGCGCGCGACCGACACCCTGAAGCTGACGGCAGGCTTTGGCCTGTTCTCGGGCGGCCAGCCGGAAGTGCTGTTCGCCACGCCGTTCTATAACAACGGCTTCCAAACCGCCGGCACCACCATCCGCCGCTGCATCACCGCCGCGTCGAACTGCACGGGCGCCAACGGTTATCTGGAAGCCTCGTCGTCGGCGTCGGTCACCCCCGGCTTCAACGCCGCGGTCGGCGCCGCCGCCCTGGACAACCTGAACACCTTCTCGGGCTTCGGTTACGAAATCCCGACCCTGGTGAAGTCGTTCCAGGAAGGCACCCTGGCCGGCACCCCGGGTATCAGCCCGAATAACGAAGTCATCGCCCTGAACCCGGCCTTCCAACTGCCGGCAGAATGGAAGCTGTACTTCGGCGCCAACTGGGAAGTGTACGACGGCTGGAACCTGGACGTTCAATATGTGGCCACCCAGGCCCAGGACGCCGTGACCTTCGTCGACGCCCGCGCCCAGCCTCTGGTGATCAACGGCCAACGCGCCCTGACCCCCGACGGTCGTCCGCGTTATGACGGTCTGACTTTGAGCGCCGCCCAGCGCGCCGCCCAGGGCGTGTCGTCGATCAACCCCGGCGACAACCGCGACCTGATCACCAACAATGTTGACAAGGGTCAGGCCTTCACCGCCGGCGTCACCCTGTCCAAGTCCTTCGACTTCGGTCTGGACCTGGGCCTCGGCTACGCCAAGCAGAACATCGACGAGTCGAACGCCGGCCTGCGCTTCGGCACCACCGCCGGCTCGCTGTACAACAGCGTTCCGGCCGGCCTGGATCCGGCCCGCGACGCCTATGGCACCGCGCTGGAAGAGATCAAGGACCGCTACAAGCTGGAAACCGGCTACCGGAAGAAGTTCTTCGGCGATAACGAGACGCGCATCACCCTGTTTGGCGAGCGCACCTCGGGCCGTCCGCATGGCTTCACCATGTCCGACGCGTCATCGGGTCGTAGCCGGGTGTTCGGTGTCAACCGCGCGGCCCAACTGCTGTACGTGCCGGATCTGTCGGCTCCGTCGGCCGGCAACCCGCTGCAGTTTGGCAACGTGTTCTTCGCGACCGCCGCCGACCGCGATCGCTTCATTGGCTATGCGAACCGCTTTGGCCTGAAGCCGGGTATCCTTGAGAAGCAGTCGCACACCAACAAGGACATCAACCGCGTCGACCTGCAGGTCAGCCAGGAACTGCCGACCCTGATCAACGGCCACAAGCTGAAGGTCCAGTTCGACCTGCGCAACGTGCTGAACCTGATCGACCGCGACTGGGGCAAGGTTGAAGAGTATGGCGACAGCGTCACCCTGGCGCGCGCGGCCTGCGTCAGCTCGACGGGCGCAGCCCTGACCACCGCCAACAATGCGACCTGCCCGGCCTATGTCTATTCGAGCGTCCCCAGCTCGGTGACCAAGGTCCGCAACGTTGAACAGTCGCTGTGGACGATGCAGATCTCGCTGCGTTACGAGTTCTAACCCACGCGTCACCACGACCCACAGGAAGGGCGGCCCCGCAACGGGCCGCCCTTTTTGTTTTGTCGCCCCCATCTGCTAGAAAACGTCTTTGCTAGAACACCGCCTTGACCCCCGGTCCGCCAGGGGCCATTTGCGCCGTCCGTTTTCATCCAGGCTTGCGACACATGACCCCGACCGTTCCCGCCGAGTGGGCCCCGCACCGCGCGATGTGGGTGGGCTTTCCCAGCCATCCCGAGCTGTGGCGCGAAGACCTGCCGGTCGCCCAGAAGGAAGTGGCGGACCTGGGCTCTGCTGGCCGACACCACGGTCGAGATCGTGCGGGGCACGTTCGGCGACATCTGGCTGCGCGACACCGGCCCGATCTATGTCGAGACCGCGCAGGGCCCGATCGCCGCCGGCTTCGAGTTCAACGGCTGGGGCGGCAAGTTCGAGATGGAGGGCGACGACATCGTCGCCGAACAGATCGCGGCGGCCTCGGGCACGCCCCTGACCCGCAACGGCTTTGTGCTGGAAGGCGGCTCGCTGGACCATGACGGCCTGGGCACGGTGCTGAGCACCCGCCAGTGCCTGCTCAACGAAAACCGCAATGGCGACTTTGACGAGGCCAAGGCCTTTGCCGCGCTGTCCAGGGCGCTGGGCGTCAAGAAGGTGCTGTGGCTGGGCGATGGCCTGCTGAACGACCACACCGACGGCCATATCGACAACCTGGCCCGCTTCGTCGCGCCGGGCGTGGTGGCTTGCCCGATGGCGTTCGGGACGGATGATCCCAATGCGGAAGTCTATGCCGAAACCGCCCGCACCCTGGCCGGCATGACCGACAGCCGCGGCTCGCCCCTGCAGGTGGTGCGCATCCCCTCGCCGGGCCGCATTCTGAACGCGGACGGCGAGATCGTTCCGGCCTCGCACATGAACTTCCTGATCGCCAACGAGGCGGTCATCGTGCCGATCTATGCGCAGGAGTCAGGCGCCTTCGCCGTCGAGGTGATCCAGGGCCTGTTCCCCGAGCGCGAGGTCATCGGCCTGCCGTCGACCGCCATCCTGACCGGCGGCGGCTCGTTCCACTGCATCAGCCAGCAGGAGCCGGCATGACCCGCATGCTGAACGTGGCCGCGATCCAGACCTCGTACGGAATGGATCTGCAGGCCAATATCAAGAAGACGCAAGGCTTCATCCGCCAGGCCGCCGCCGGCGGCGCGCAGGTGATCCTGCCGTCCGAGCTGTTCCAGGGGCCGTATTTCTGCGTGACGCAGGAAGAGCAGTGGTTCGCGCAGGCCCACCCCTGGCGCGAGCATCCGGTGGTCAAGGCCATCGCGCCCCTGGCCGGCGAGCTGGGCGTGGTGATCCCGATCTCGATCTTCGAGCGCGAAGGCCCGCACTATTTCAACAGCGTGGTCATGGCCGACGCCGACGGCTCGCTGCTGGGCCTCTATCGCAAGAGCCACATTCCCGACGGCCCCGGCTATCAGGAGAAGTACTATTTCCGGCCCGGCGACACCGGCTTCAAGGTCTGGGACACCCGCTTTGGCCGGCTGGGCGTCGGCATCTGCTGGGACCAGTGGTATCCCGAGGCCGCCCGCGCCATGGCCCTGATGGGCGCCGAGGCGCTGTTCTATCCCACCGCCATCGGCAGCGAGCCGCATGACCCGAGCCTCAACACCACCCTGCCGTGGCAGCGGGCCATGCAGGGTCATGCGGTCAGCAATGTGATCCCGGTGATCGGCGCCAACCGCATCGGCTTCGAGCCCTGGGAGAACTATCCCAATGGCGGCCAGCAGTTCTATGGCTCCAGCTTCATCGCCGACCATCGCGGCGATCTGGTCAGCGAACTGGGGCGCGACGACGAGGGCCTGGTGGCGGCCTCGTTCGATCTCGACTTCCTGCAGACCCACCGCGCGGCCTGGGGCTTCTTCCGGGATCGGCGCTCGGATCTGTATGGGGCGCTGGCCAGCCCGCGTCCGGCTTAAGGTCTGATCGACATTCAGCCCATCCTTCCCATTTTTCCCGTCATTCCCGCCCTTGTGGCGGGAACCCCTGTTTCAGCTGACACGTGAAGCGCCAGCGAAGTGCGCGCGCCCTTCGCCCCTCCCGCACCTGCGGCGGACAGAGGGGTTCCCGCCACAAGGGCGGGAATGACGGCGCTATATAATTTGGGCTTGAGCATCCCGAAGCTCTGAATGTCGATCCCGCCTAGTCTCGGCCAGGCGCAAAGGCGCTTGACGAGTCGATATGTTATTTCATAACACTCCTGAACAAGGCCGCTCCCCCGGCCACGGTTCAGGACTTTCGTCATGTCGCGTCGCGTCGTTTTCTCCGCTGTCAGCCTGCTGGCCCTGGCCTGCGCCATGGGCGCCCACGCCAATGAGGCCGCTCCGGCCCAGGATGACGCCGGGGTCTCCAAGGTGGTGGTCACCGCCGCGCCCTATGCGGTGTCGGCCGACAACCTGACGGCCAGCGTCGCCATCGTCGATCGCACTGACCTCGATCTCGCGCCGCCGACCGGTCTGGGCGATCTGCTCAGCGGCATGCCCGGCGTGCGCTCGACGGCCTTTGGCGCGGGGGCCAGCCGCCCGGTGGTGCGGGGCCTGGCCGGTCCGCGCGTGCAGGTGCTGACCAATGGCGTCGGCCAGATCGACGCCAGCGCCCTGTCGCCCGACCACCAGGTGGCCACCGATCCCGGCGAGGCCGAGCGCATCGAGGTGCTGCGCGGCCCGGCGGCCCTGGCCTATGGCGGCTCGGCCATCGGCGGGGTGATCAACATCATCGACGACCGCATCGCCAGCCGCGCCCCGGACGGCGGCTATAGCGGCCGGCTGCTGGCCTCGGGCGCGACGGGCGACGACAGCTATGCGGTCTCCGGCGCGATCCATGCGGCCGTGGGCCCTCTGGTCCTGACCCTGGACGGTCTGAAGCGCGAGGCCGATGACTATGAAATTCCGGTCTTCGCCGAATCCCGGCGCCTGCTGGCCTCCGAGGGCGAGACGGCCGAGGGCGGCGGCGGCAAGCTGGCCAATACGGCGGTCGAGCTGGAGGCCATCGGGGCGGGCGTGTCCTATGTGGGCGCCGACGGCTTCATCGGCGTCTCGGTCAAGAAGACCGATACATCCTACGGTGTGCCCGGCCATGCCCATGAAGAAGAGGGCGCCGAAGAGGAGGGTCCGGTCACCATCGGCCTGACCCAGACCCGCATCGACCTGCGCGGTGAGTACAACAAGGCTATCGGCCCCTTCGCCAAGGTCCGCCTGTCGGCCGGCCATGCCGACTACAAGCACACCGAGTTTGAGGGCGACGCGGTCGGCACCCGGTTCATGTCCGACGGCTATGAGGGCCGGGTCGAGCTGGTCCAGGCCGAGCGCGGCGGCTGGAAGGGCGCGGTGGGCGTCCAGGGCCTGCGCCGCAACTTCGACGCCCAGGGCGACGAGGCCTATGTGCCCAGGACGAAGATCACTGAATACGGCGCCTTCACCCAGCAGCGGGTCGAAAAGGCCGGCTGGGGCTATGAAGGCGGTCTGCGGATCGACTATCGCGACCTGGACAGCCTGAAGGGCCAGGCCGATTTCACCAACGTCTCCGGTTCGCTGGGCGTCTTTGCCCGGCCGTCGGACGCGGTGTTCTTTGGTCTGGCGGTGTCGCGCAACAGCCGCGCCCCGACCGAGGCCGAGCTCTATGCCGAGGGCCCGCACGTGGCCACACGCGGCTTCGAGATCGGCAACCCGAACCTCGACGCGGAAACCGCCTGGTCGGTCGAGGCCACCGCCCACTATTCCGGCGAGCGTCTTAGCGCCGACCTGCACCTGTTCACCGCCCGCTATGACGGCTTCATCGACCTGCGCCCCACCGGCGCCGAGCAGGATGGCCTGGCGGTCTATGACTATGTGCAGACCAAGGCTGACTTCCGGGGCTTCGAGGTCGAGACCCGCTACAGGGCCTGGCGCAAGGCTGACCAGAGCCTGACCCTCGAAGCGTCCGGCGACTTCGTGCGCGGCGCCACCGATCTGGGCCCGCCGGCTCGCATCCCGTCCTACTCGGTGACGGGCCGGGCGATCTATGACGCCCGTTTCTGGACCGCCCGCGTCGAGGCCCGCCGTGTGGGCGAGCAGGACCGCGTGGCCCAGGGCGAACTGGCCACCGACGCCTATACGACGCTGAACGCCTCGTTGGCCTGGAAGCCCAAAGGCAACGGCCAGCTGCGGGTCTTCCTCGATGGCCGCAACCTCACTGACGAGGAGGTGCGCGAGCATGCCTCGTTCCTGAAGGACATCGCCCCTTCGGCGGGCCGCTCGATCCGCGCGGGGGTCGCCTACCGGTTCTAGGGTCTCTCCTGAGTGGAAAGGGCGGGGGTTATATCCCCGCTCGGGACGGGTCGATTGCCGGGGTGGCCGGGATCGGCTAGAAGCGCCAAGCCCTTTACGGCCGCTCGCGCGGACCGCCCTTTCAGCTTTTTTGTAGAGCTATCAATGGAATCGACCCAGTCCGCCGGCGGCATCTCCGGCAATGTTCTGTTCTACGCGTCGCCTGAGCCGCTGAACCGCGAGCAACACGCCAAGCTGGCCCTCGTGCACAACGAGAAGCCCTACAGCTTCGCCGCCGCCGGCACGGCCGTGCCGCTGACGGTCACCGAGTTTGCGCCCGCCGCCCTGTCGTTCCCGGTGATCTTCGCCGGTGAAGACCGCGTGCCCCTGGCCGTGATGGGCCTGAACAACGGCGAGAACCTGTTCGTCAACGCCGACGGTTCGATCGATCCGGGCGTCTATATCCCCGCCTATATCCGCCGCTATCCCTTCGTGCTGGCCAATGACGAAGGCCAGGACCGCCTGATCGTCTGCATCGACAAGGGCTCGAGCCTGCTGTCGGAAACCGGCGAAACCAAGCTGTTCGACGAAAAGGGCGAGCCCACCGAATACACACAGAACTGCATCAAGTTCTGCGACGACTTCGAAGCCGAACGCCGCCGCACCGACTCGTTCGTGCAGCTGCTGAAGGACAATGACCTGTTCGAGCTGAAGACCGCCATCTTCACCCCGACCGACGCCGCCGGCAACGCCGGCCCGCCGCAGACGGTGGCCGAATATTACGGTGTATCGGAAGAGAAGCTGAACGCCCTGCCGGTCGACAAGCTGCGCGAACTGCAAACCAACGGCGCCCTGGCCCAGATCTATGCGCACCTGGTGTCGCTGGTCGGCTGGGATCGCCTGATCGCCCTGGCCATGGTCCGCCAGGCGGCCGCAGCGGGCGTGGCTGTTAACTAAGACAGGCTTCCTTCGGGAGGTTTGAATAAGGGCGGCGAGGCTTTGGCTTCGCCGCCTTTTTTCTTGGGCTGGGGGTGAGTTGCGTTTCCGGACCCATCCCGGATGTTGAGGGCTGCCCTCTCCGGTCTCGATTCAAGGCAGAGGCGGGGTTTAGGTGTCCACGCCCTCGTGCGAACGCTCCATGGCGCGCTTGTAGGCGTCGCGAGCGGTGGTGCGGGCAAGGTAGGCCTGTTCGGCGTCGCCGAGGGTGATGCCGCAGGTCCGTTGGCCCAGGTTCAGGGCATAGGTCACCGAGATGTCGGCGGCCGTGAAGGCCTCGCCAGCGAGGTAGGGCGAGCTGGAAAGCCGTTGGCTGACCAGCTTCAGCCGCTTCTGGAACGACTTAAGACACCACGTCGCGCCCCAGTTGGCCCGCTCGGCCTCGGGCGCGATGAAGCGGCTGACGATCACGGGCATCATCAGGGTCGCGAGTCCGGCTTCGCCCAGGTGCAGAAACTGCTGGTAGGCGGGGAAGGTCGGATCCTGCGGCGCGGGCGCCAGCGGCGTCGGCCCGTAGCGGGCCATCAGGTACTCCATGATCGCGATCGACTCGACCATGACGACGTCGCCGTCCTGGATGGCCGGGATGTAGTCCGCGGGGTTCACCGCCAGGAACTCGGGGTCCTGCTCGGCGGCCAGCATGTCCACCTGCCGCACGCGGTAGGGAAGACCCATCTCCTCCAGCACCCAGACGACCCGGATCGATCGCGAGGTCTGTCCGCCCCAAACGGTGATCATGCGCTGGCCCTTTCCTGGCGTGACTGAAAGTCGAGCTACCGCGCGAAGATGCTCCGCGTCAGGCAGGAAAACACCAGCCGTCCCGCCTCGTCGAGCAGGTCGTGCTGGGCGATGATCATGCCCTTGCCTTCGCCCACCGGGTCCTTGCCCATCACCGTCATGCGGCCGCGCAGCAGTTCGCCGACCGGCGGATTGCGCATCCAGCGCAGGGCGTCGACGCCCAGGCGCTTGGTCTGCGGCCAGGCGGCGGCGGCCTCGGCGTCGAGCCGCGACCAGATCGCGAAGACCATCACGTCGGGGGCGCCGTTCTCGGCGGACCAGCCTGGGGCGAACGCCGCGATGAAGTCGTCCAGCGCCCTGGCCTCGACCGCGCGCGTGCCCAGGGACACGACCTGACCAATCTCGATATCGTCAAAGGCGGCAGGCATGTCGGAGGTCTCACGGTGAGTCGTCCTTGACTGTCCATGCTCGCTCGGCGCTTGTCGAGAGCGCTCGGCCGGCCCATGTGTCGGGCGCAGGTTTTGTGCGAGAGACCATCGCCCGATGTTGATCCGGAAGCTTTTCACGGCCCTCAAGGGCGTGCTCCTCGCGGGGCTTCTCGCCAGTCTGGGCGCGGGCCAGGCCGCGGCGGGACCCGTCGTCAATACCGGCCATATCGAGGCCGAGCTGGTGGCCCAGGACGCCGCCGCCGTTCCGGGCGCGACGATCTATGTGGCCCTGCGTCAGAAAATCACCCCCGGCTGGCACACCTATTGGCGCAATCCACATCGTCTGGCCGACGCCAGAGCAGACCCGGGTCGGGCCGCTGCTCGACTACGCCTACAAGGGCGAGGTCCTGCTGCCGGTTCCGATCACCGTGCCGGCCTCGGCTGCGCCGGGTTCGACCGTCACCCTGAAGGCCGCCGCCGCCTTCCTGGTCTGCGAGGAGATCTGCATCCCCGAGGACGCGATCCTCACCCTCGACATGCCCATCGTGTCCGGCGCGCCCGGCCCCGATCCCAAGTGGGGCGCGGTGGTCGCCAGGACCCTGGCCGACGCCCCCAAGGCGGCCGGCCTGAAGGCGGTGTTCAAGCGGGACGGCGCGGTGCTGAAGCTGGCCATCACCGGCGCGCCGCTGAAAGGCGCCGACATGGCCGGGGCCTATTTCTATCCCTATTCCGGCAAGGTGATCGACCATGCGGCCGAGCAGACCATCGAGCGCGGGCCCGAGGGTCTGACCCTGGGCCTCAAGCCCGGCTTCGACTTCACCACCGGAACGCCGCCGACCGAGCTGGCGGGTATCATCGCGCTGAGCGGCCAGGCCTATGAGGTCACCGCCATCGCGGGCGAGCCCCCGGCCGGCGCCTTTGGCCTCGGCCCGCCGCCCGCCGCCGCCAGGCCGGCGGATGCGACGGGGCTGCTCACGGCCCTGGTCTTTGCCTTTCTGGGCGGCCTGATCCTGAACCTGATGCCGTGCGTCTTCCCGGTGCTGTCGATGAAGGCCGCCAGCCTGGCCGGTCACGCCCATGATCCGGGCAAGACCCGGCTGCAGGGCCTGGCCTTCCTGGTCGGGGTGGTGGCCACTTTCCTGGCCCTGGCCGGCCTGCTGATCGCGGTGCGGGCCGGCGGCGCGGCCGTCGGCTGGGGCTTCCAGCTGCAGTCGCCGGTCGTGGTGGCCAGCCTCGCCCTCGTCATGCTGCTGGTGGCCCTCAACATGTCGGGCGTCTTCGAGTTCGGGACCTCGGTCCAGGGCGTCGGCGGCAGCGTCTCGGCGCGAGGCGGCGTGACCGGCGCCTTCTTCACCGGCGCCCTGGCCGTGGTGGTGGCCGCCCCCTGCACCGCGCCGTTCATGGCCGGCGCCCTGGGCTTTGCCCTGACCCAGCCGCCGGTCATTTCGCTGGGTGTGTTCCTGGCCCTGGCCCTGGGCTTTGCCGCGCCGTTCGTGATCCTGACCTTCGCCCCCGCCCTGATGGCCCGCCTGCCGCGCCCCGGCCCGTGGATGGACACCCTGAAGAAGGGTCTGGCCTTCCCGATGTATGGTACGGCGGCCTGGCTGGTCTGGGTGTTCAGTCAGCAGGCCGGCTCCATCGCCCTGGGCCAGGTCTTCGCCGCCGCCGTGCTGCTCGGCTTCGCCGCCTGGCTCTGGGGCCACGCCCAGACCCGCCGCGCCGTGGGCAAGCCGAGCCTTGTCGCCCTGCTGGCCGCGCTGCTGGCCCTGGCCGGCGCGATCGCCCTGACGGCCCTGACCGCCCAGGCCACACCGCCCGCCGCTGTGGCGACCAACGCCGCCCCCACGGGTCCTGGTCTGGCCTCCGAGCCCTGGTCGCCGGAAAAGGTCGCTGCGCTGCAGGCGGAAGGCCGGCCCGTGATGGTCGACTTCACCGCCGCCTGGTGCGTGACCTGCCAGGTCAACGAGAAGGTCGCCCTGTCCGGCGCCGGCGTCGCCCAGGCGTTCAGGGACAACAACGCCGTACTGCTGAAGGCCGACTGGACCAATCGCGACGCCACCATCGCCGCCGCCCTGGCCGAGCAGGGCCGGGCGGGCGTGCCGCTGTATCTGGTCTATCCGGCCAAGGGCGGGCCGCCGGTCATCCTGCCGCAACTGCTGACCGAGGGCATGGTGATCGCGGCCATCGAGAAGGCCGCCAGCTAGGGGTTTCCAGACAACGTCAGGATGTGAGAGGCTAGCCCTGCGAGGGGGACCAAGCCTTTTCTGGAGCTCGCCTATGTCCAAAGTCACACGCCGTCTCGTCGCCGCCGGTCTGCCTCTGGCGGCGCTGGTTGCGCCCGGCCTGGCCCATGCCCGGCCCGCGCCCGCCTTCACCGCCGTCGATATCGACGGCCAGACCCGGTCTCTGGCCGAGTTCAAGGGCAAGACCGTCGTCCTCGAATGGGTCAACGAGGGCTGCCCCTATGTTAAGAAGCACTATTCGGGCAACATGCAGGGCCTGCAGGCGGCCGCCACCGCCGATGGCGTGGTCTGGCTGACCATCGCCTCCTCGGCCCCCGGCAAGCAGGGCCACTTTCCGGACGGCGGCAGCGCCAGGACCTGGATGAACGCCCGGGGCGCCAGGCCCACGACCCTGCTGCTCGACGGCGAGGGTGTGGTGGCCACCGCCTACAAGGCCAAGACCACCCCCCACATGTTCGTCATCGATAAGACCGGGGCGATTGTCTACGAGGGCGCCATCGACGACATCCCCAGCAACAAGGTCGAGGACCTGCCGAAGGCCAGGAACCTGGTCGCCGCCGCCCTGGCCGACGTGAAGGCGGGCCGAAAGGTGGCCGTGGCCTATGTCCAGCCCTATGGCTGCGCCCTGAAGTACAAGGACGCTTAGGGCCGGGCGTCCTTCGAGGCTCGCCTGCGGCTCGCACCTCAGGATGAGGTCGGTTGTTCTGAAGCCCTCATTCTGAGACGCCCGCTTGCGGGCCTCGAAGGACGCAGGGTGACTGCCTAGGCCGCCGGCTGCGGCGGCGCGGTGATCACTTCGACATTGTCGTTCAGCAGATAGACCATGTCGCGCAGGGCCAGGTCCTGGTCCTTGATGGTCCTGGCGGCGGTCATGGCGGCCAGCTTTTCGGGCAGGTCGACCGAGATGCCGCGCAGGATGCATTTGAGGTCATCGACCGCGCCGCGTTCCTTCAGGGCCAGATGGCCCTTCATGTCGAGGGCGGAAAGCTCGGCGATCTTCGCGCCAAAGGTCTCGGCGTCTTTCAACGTTG
This sequence comes from Caulobacter sp. 32-67-35, assembly GCA_002280875.1. Classification (GTDB taxonomy): domain Bacteria; phylum Pseudomonadota; class Alphaproteobacteria; order Caulobacterales; family Caulobacteraceae; genus Caulobacter. Next base: position 16,077 of record NCEV01000105.1, read on the forward strand.
CGGCCGGGGCGGCGGGGTCTGCGCCCAGCGATGCGCGGTAGGCCTCGGCCTGGGCCTTCAGCCCGGCGGCGCGGCGCACGATGTCGGAAAACAGCGGCTCGCCGGCCACCGAGGGCGGTGCGGTGGCTACCGCTGGCGCGGCCTGGACGGGAACGGCGCTGCTCGAAGCGAGCCAGAGCATGGCGGAAAAGGCGACGGCGCTGCAGGACATGGGACTCTCCCCGCGAAAAACGTCATTGGTCTTCATGACGCCGCGGCATCCGTTTGGTAAGCCCGCGCCGGTAAACGCCGATTTACCAAACCCGCAAGGAATGCACGCATGGCCGATCTCGACGCCGCCTGGACCCGCCTGGAAGCCGCCGCCAGGGCCGCTGGCGACAAGCGCATCGTCGAGATGTTCGACGCCGAGCCTGACCGCCTCGCCAATCTGACGCTGGACGTCGCCGGCCTGCATATCGACCTGTCGAAACAGGCCTGGGACGAGGCGGGCCTGGAAGCCGCCCTCGACCTGGCCCACGCCGCCGACGTGGAGGGCGCAAGAGCCCGGATGCTGGCCGGCGAGGCGATCAATTCCTCCGAAGGCCGCGCCGTGCTGCACACCGCCCTGCGGGCCCCCGCCACCGCCGATATCAAGGCCGGCGGCGTTCCGGTGATGGCCGATGTCGAGGCCGTCCGTATCCGGATGAAATCCTTCGCCGAGGCCGTTCGCTCGGGCCAGATCAAGGGCGCCACCGGCAAGCCGTTCAAGGCCATCCTGCACATCGGCATCGGCGGCAGCGACCTGGGCCCCCGCCTGCTGTGGGATGCCCTGCGCCCGGTGAAGCCGACCATCGACCTGCGCTTCGTGGCCAATGTCGACGGCGCCGAGTTCCTGCTGACCACGGCCGACCTTGATCCGGAAGAGACCCTGGTCATCATTGTCTCCAAGACCTTCACCACCCAGGAGACCCTGTCCAACGCCAACGCCGCGCGGGCCTGGCTGGCCGATGCCCTGGGCGAGGCCGCCGCCGGCCAGCACCTGGCCGCCATCTCCACGGCGCTGGACAAGACCGCCGCCTTCGGGATCAGCGACGAGCGCGTGTTCGGCTTCTGGGACTGGGTCGGCGGCCGCTATTCGCTGTGGTCGTCGGTCAGCCTGTCGGTGGCCGTGGCCTGCGGCTGGGA
>NCEV01000106.1 GCA_002280875.1 Caulobacter sp. 32-67-35
CGCCTTGGTCTCATCGGTCAAGTCGCCAGGGTAGACGTAGGGCAGGGTCTCGAAGCCTTCCGGAGCCCGGAAGCCGGCGTCTCGCCCGATGTAGACGGCGAGCCCAAGCTGCTTGAACCCCTCGATGAAGGGGGCGGCGCGCTCCCGCCACAGATCCTGCAGCTTGCCAGGATCGAGCAGGACATCGGCCAGTTCGGCGAACAGGTCGGACTCGACCCGCCCGCCGGCGGCGGTGTAGCGGGCCATCCCGACCAGGCCAAAGCGGTCGTCCTCGATGGTCAGGCGCGAGCCGTTGATCACCTGGTGCAGCTGGTAGTCGTGGAAGTGACCGTCGAGCGCGGTCTCCGCCAGTTCGCCCTGCTGCTTCTTGTCGGGCATCCGCGCGAACAGGCGAACCTGCTTGAGGGTCAGGCTGCCCTTGCGAAAGGCCTTCAGCACATTGCCGTGGACGTGGGCGAGCGCCTCAAGGCGTTTGATCTCCAGGTCGTCATAGCCCAGCGCCGCGGCGATGGCGGCGGTATCCATCTTCGACTTGCGAAGCTTGCCGATGGCCACGATCACGTCGGCGACGTGGATCGGCGCGCGCTCGGCGTTTGAGAGCATCGCGGCGGCGGCCTGGGCGGCCCTGTCCTCGAACAGTTCGCACTTCACCGGATGGTTCGCCTCGATGCGGCCCGCCGTGAGCAGGGCCTGCAAAGCGAACAGACGGCGGCGGCCGTCCAGCACCATGAACGGCTTCTCGCCCTTGGCGCCGGGTCGGATGCTGAGCGGGATGACCACGTTGGCGGCCGCGATGGTGTCGGCCAGGCGCGGGATGCCGTCGTCGGCGGGCTCCTTGAAGCGGATGTTCTCCGGGGCGAGCGCCAGGTCCTGCAGAGAGACGAAGACCAGGTTCGAGACGGGGGTAGCGGTGACAGAAAGGGTCATGGGACCAGGGTTCCAGCGCCGTGGGCGAGGGTCATCCTGCCCCTGAGCGCACCCAACCCCCTCCCTACCTCCCTCCTTTCCAGAGCCGCCGACTGACCGGCCCTCGAAGTGGGCGAAGTTTACCCGTGCGCGATGCCGCAGACGCTCGTTGGTCCTTGTCCATAGGCCCGCTGAACGCCGTCGTCTGACTAACAATTCAGAGCATTGGAACCATCCATGGCGAAATGCCTTGTATCGTACAGCCGGCGCTTAGGCGTCTCTGCTCGCCGGGGGGCGCCGATGACGTCAAGTGTGGTGCTGTTATTGATCGAGGACGAAGTCCTCATCATCGACGTCTTGGCGGACGCGCTAACAGACAGTGGCTATGAGGTGGTCAAGGCGCAAAACGGAACGGAAGCTCTCGCCGAGATCGAGGCGGACGCTTCTAGATTCCGCGCCATCATTACGGACATCAAACTCGGGTCTGGCCCGAACGGCTGGGAGATCGCCCAACGGGCGCGGGAGATCGTCGCCCAGATGCCAATCGTCTACATGAGCGGCGACAGCTCTCACGAATGGTCGTCGAAAGGGGTGCCCGGCAGCGTTGTCTTGGCCAAGCCTTTCGCGACGGGGCAACTCGTCACAGCTGTTTCCACGCTCGCGACCGAAGCTGACATGCACTCGCCGCCATCAGGAAATGGCGCGTAGGGAGGGTCAATGTCTGGCGGAAAACTCGCGCCCGGCCGCGCTTCATCACCCGTCGGCTCAGTCTCGGAGGGCAGCTTCAGCATCGTTCCAGTCGCCGAAGGGTTCAGGCGGAAACTCGATCCGCGCCGCGACGCCTTGGCGTTGCAGGCGAGCCGCCAGGATCTGCGCCGAGGCGGCGCCATCCAGGCCGCGATCGGCGGCGATCAGCACCGAACGCACGCCCGGCGGTGCGCACCAGGTCTTCAGGTTGCGGGTCGACATCAGGGCCCAGCCGGGCAGGTCGAAGCGTTCGGTCGCCGAGAGCGTGGTGAACACCCCCTCGGCCACCAGCATCTCCGGCGCCGCTGGATCCAGTCGCGCGGCCGTGCCGGCCGGCACGGGTCCGACCGTCTTGCGCGCCAGGCGCAGATCCCAGGCCTTCTGGCCGTTCGGTGCGAGGTAGGTGACCTCGACGGCGGTGAACGCGCCCTCCGCGTCACAGATCGCCGCCATCAGAGCCGGCCGCCGATGGCGCGTCTGGACGTAGGCGGAGACCGGCGTGTCTCCACCATGGCGCAGGATCTCGGGGCCGGGCAGGGCGCGCCGGATATGGCGCAGGCGGCAGTGGCGCTCGCAGAGCGTCCCCTGGACCGCCCGGCCGCCCTCCCAGAGCCGCCTGGCGGCGTCCAGGCGCTGCGGGTCCGGTGGCTTTGCGACCACGGCCGCGCGGGGGCCGCCGCCAGACACCGAGGTCGGGGCGTTGTGGACGTCGATCAGCCGGTTGTCGCGCAGATGATCCAGCACCGCCTTCCAGTCGCCGTCGCCGAAGGTGTGGACGACGACCCGGTCGTCCTCCAGCAGCAGGGAGACCGAGCGATCGGCGGAACTGTGGCCCGGGGCGGGGATATTGGCACGCCGGCCGCCGTCGTAGAGCTCGCCGCCGAGCGCCTTGACGATGTGGCTCAGGGACATGGATCACCTCCGCGTTTCAGCGCCGCGGCGCTGCAAGCCCGGCGTCGGCCAGGCCAAGCCCGCACACGGGCTGCTCGCCAAACCAGCCCCTCACTCCGACCTTTGAGCACCGCGCCACGGCCGGACTGTCCGCATCAGGCGGTCCAGACGCCCGGCGGCACATCTGACCGTTGTCCCGGCCAGGTCAGGACGTGCCCCAAATAAGGCCTTTTTCTGTATAAAAGTCACTTTGGAACCGCCCAAACGGCCCGGCGTTTCTCCCGAGGAGATCGCCACCACCTCCTCCGGTTGAGCCCCGGGTCCTTGGCGATCTTCATCGCTGGACGCCTACTCGGCGCCGGCTGACGCCGCGCCCCGATCCCACAGCGCGCCGTCTTAGACTTGCTTCCCCGGCCTCTTGGCCTCTGTGCGGGACAAGGAAACACACTTTGGCAGCGCACCCGCTCGGGGTGCGTTGTCGACTCCGGGGGATGGGCCATCGGGACCGCGACCAGCGCGTCTCGTCACATGCAGGAGATCTCTGATGGCGACCATCGGTACTTTCATCAAACGTGGCGACGATCTGCACGGCGCGATCCGCACCCTGACCCTGGATGTCGACCTGGTGATGCGCCCTGTCCCGAAGACCAGGGACGGCCCCGACTTCCTGATCTACGCCGCCGGCACCGCCAAAGGCCCGAACGGCATCGACACCCAGCTCGGAGCCGGCTGGAAGCGGACCTGCGATCAGAACTGCCTGCACATCGACGTCGAACTCGACGATCCGGCCTTCCCGGGACCGCTCTCCGCCACCCTGGTCGAAGACCACGTCGCGCCGAGCGGTGAACGCTTCAGCATGGTCTGGGCGCGCGCCTAAACGGGCAAAACAAGGACGGGGGCGTTGCGGGGACCGCCCCGCTGGAGGGGGTGACCAGAGACCCTAGAGGCTCGGGTCCAGGGGGAGGGCGCTCCCCCCAAAACTCAACCTAAAGGTCGGGTTTGATGAAGAATAAGACCGTTCAATCTGCAATAGGGCGGACTTGGGTTTGCTGATATTTTGAAGTGGCCTAGCCGGACAATCGAGCGCCAGTTAATCGGGGGGATGCTTTCATTGACCAAAGACCTCGAATCCCCTCCGGGCCAACTTGATCCCAGCGACAAGAGCGGGACCAGCGAAGAAGCCTGGATCGTAGGGTCCAACCCCGAACAGGCCATCCGTATGCGGAGCCTCTCAGTCTATCTCAGCAATGGCGGCGCCCTGAAGGATGTCCGCCTGGTCGAAGGCGAGGACGAACGCTGGACCATGTGGGTGCGGCTGATCAACCGGCCGGGCGAATATCGCCTCAACCTCTTCAAGTCCGACCAACCCAAGACCTACCGGGACGTCGACCTGGCCATCGCCACCGTCCGCGACGACTTCGGCTACTATGGCTCGATCACGCTAGCGACCGAGCAGCGCCCCAAGCTCGGCAAGGCCCAGGCCGGCCCGATCGCCGACAGCGACGAAGAATAATCGCCGGGTCCCGACCAGGACAGGTCCTGCCCATGTTGCTCACCAGGTTCCGCCACCTGTTGGCGGCGAGCGCCGTTGCGGCCGCCGCGGCGCTCAGTCCTCCCGCCTTGGCGTGGCCGCAGCGCTCGCCAGCGACCCACGAGCTGATCGTCGGCCGCGCCGATATCATCGACGGCGACACCTTCCGGATCGGCCGCCAGAAGATCCGCGTCTGGGGCATCGATGCGCCTGACGACGACCGCAAACCCTACGGGACCAAGGCGCTTCGACAGATTCTGGGCGCCCAGACCCTGACCTGTCGCCCGGTCGGGACGTCCTATGACCGGATCGTCGCCCGCTGCACCGACGCCGCCGGCCGTGACATCGCCCAGGCCATGGTCGCGACCGGCTGGGCGCTTGACTGGCCCAAGTTCTCCCATGGCCTCTACGGCCCGGGCGAAGCGTCGGCCCGCGCCCGCCACGCCGGCGTCTTTGGAACCGACGGCCCCCTCTGGCGCTGACCGCCGGCCGGTCACGTCAGCTTGCGGACGATGATCGACACCCGTTCGACCTCGTGGCCCGCCGCCTCGGCCGCCAGCAGGATCTCGCGATGGAAGTCGCGTTTGATCCGGTCGGCGGCGATTCCGCTGGGCGTTGAGATCGTGAGGATCCCGCCCTGCAACCCGTGGAAGCCGATCCGACCAAACCAACTTCCATAGGGGCCGGTCTTGACGATGCGGCGCAGCTGCTCGTCGATGCTGCGCCAGCACGGATCGTCGGCGCCGGGCGCCTCCATCACCGTCGCCGGGCTGGGCACGGCGGCCGGCGGCGGAATCTCACCCTTTGCCCGCAGGATCCGGGCGAAGTTGAGCCGCAGGTCCGGGGCGCCGAGCGGCTCGAACGAGGCCATTTTCCCGAAGTATTTGCAGGGACTGCGGACGTCGGTGTCCTCGATGGCGATGGCCAGCATCGAGATGGCCCGCAGACCATGGCGCTTCAGCGCCCACTCGAAGGTCTGGTCATTGTTTCGCTCCGGCTCGGGCAGCAAGTCCTGCACCGCGGCGGTCACCCGGGCGACATCGGCGGCCGAGGCGCTGAGCGGATCGGCAACGACGGCGGGCCCCACCAGCGCCGCCAGTCGCGGAGACACCTGGAACGCGGCTGTAAGCTCCTGACGGGCCATTTCCGCCCGCACCGAGGGTGCAGAATGATCACCGCCAAAGCCGCTTGCTCCCCCCGGAGAGCAAATGGCGCTGTCATGTCCGGTGCGCGGACGGTTGGTCGATGTCCCGTAGGTCTTGCCGTTCTCGGCGGGCGTAGCGCGCCGACCTAAAGATTGAATCCGCGCCGCAGGCGCGTCCGTCCCCCGTACAGATGAACTGACGTTCTTTTGGGACTGTTCTAGGTGACGAATTTTCGCCTCCCGGGCGCTGATATTATGAAGCCCAACGACAGCTTCATATTGCGCTGCGCGCTCAGCCGCATGGACGGCCCGGATCGAGCCGTCAGCGTCCTCCATTTCCTCCAGGCGAGCCGCGAGGGGAGCGAGGTCGTAGGCCTCTTCGCCGGCCGGCCGGTTGGCCCGGGTATAGTCGCGGACCATGTAGCCCTTGCTCTCCAGGGCCCGGCGATGGGCGCGGGCGGTCTGCACGCCGCAGCCGAGGTAGCGGGCCACCAGCTTTGAGCTGGGCCACACGCAGGCCTGGTTCTGCTCCAGCCGGTCCTGGTTGAGGTGCTGGGCATAGACCAGCAGCGTCATCCGCTGGGGAATCGTCAGCTCCGGCGTGCCGACGATCACGGCGTAAAGGATGCGCGGCACGGAGACGCCGGGCTCCCAGCGCCAGGCCTGGGCGCGGTCACAGACCTCATGGAAATTGTCGGCGCGCTTGGCGAAGCCAGGCCGCCAGTCGTCCATCGATGTAGCGGTTTGCATGTCGTCCCTCGGGTTGGGACGAGGCCGTCTGCACGGGCTGAAACACGCAGGAGTCAGAGGCAAAGCTCCGCCATCCGGTCCTTGACGACGTTCAAAACGCGCCATAGGTTGGACCGATCTTCTTGCCGCCATTCACAACGGCACTGCGATTTCCGAGAGCCTCCAGCGCCAACTGGGGGCTTTCGCCGTTTTAGGGTCTCGTCTAGGTCACGGTTCAGATCCTGGTCGGGCCCGGCCAAGACCGGGCGATCACGCTGAGGCAGGGCCTCGGCGAGGGGTCACGGGCCTGAAGGCCCGGATCAGACGGTCAGGGGGAGGGCATGGTGGTCGTCCTTCTCAAGGACGAGGCCCGCGCCGGCGTGTGCTGTTCGACGGCCGCAAGGAAGCGTTTGGGGTCTTGACGCCAAAAACGAAACGCCTAGCCTGTCCCCATCAAACGCCGCCCAGAAGCAGCTTGATCGAATTTCACGAGAGCCCTCGATTGCAGTCGGGGGCTTTCGCCGTTTTGGGCCTCATCTCGCTAAGTCATCGGGTCTCTCCAAGGCACGCCACCCCGCGCGCTGCACACGCGATTCGGCAGGGTGAAGGTTGGGTTGAGTCTGCCCGGCGCCATAGGCCCCGGCAGGGGCCAAAACTGCCGAAATAGCCCCTACGGGGAGATTCTCTGTTCTTGCCCAGAATCGAGAATCGAG
>NCEV01000107.1 GCA_002280875.1 Caulobacter sp. 32-67-35
TTCGGCGCCTTCGTGAACTTCTTCGGCGCCAAGGACGGCCTCGTCCACGTCAGCCAGATCAGCAACGAACGCGTCGCCAAGCCGTCGGACGTGCTGAAGGAAGGCCAGATCGTCAAAGTGAAGCTTCTCGGCTTCGACGATCGCGGCAAGACCAAGCTGTCGATGAAGGTCGTCGACCAGGAAACGGGCGAAGACCTGTCCAAGAAGGAAGCGGCGGCCGAAGAGGCGTAAGCCTTTTCAGCCCGGTTTTTCCGGACGGAATGCAGCGGGCGGCTCCGAAAGGGGCCGCCCGTTTTGCGTTTGGGGGGTGTGTAGAAGCTGTCCTGCGCGCTCAGTTTGGTGACGACAGAACACCATAACCGCCATTTGCATGGCTCCAAAAACGGACACTCGATGCTCTGCGAGCTCTAATTCAGGCGCGATACGGCCACGCTTTGTCCTTCAACACCCACGCGAAACAGAACTCCATCGGCCTCAATGTCGAAAACGTGCCTGACATAGCCAAGATAGAGGGTTGCCGGTGGCTCTGCTATTTCGGTCGATGCCTCTATAGTGGCGAGGTTTTCGTCCTCGTGGACGTGCCGGTTCCGATAGCTGAGCAATCTGATAGATTTAGGCAATCCGCCCATGGCCTCCATCACTGCGTCGATAGCGAGTACGGCTGCGCCTTGGCGATTTAGAAAGATGCGACGTGGGAAAAAGGACAGGAGTTTCCGCGCCATATCCCGCCAAGCGGTGAGGCTCTCTTTAATCGGCTTGCCGCCAAAGAAAAGGGCGATAAGCAACGCCAACACCGAGGTCTGACTGGTTTGCAGCAGAGTGACGAAAGCTGGTAGGTCAGCGCCTGGGCCTATATTGGCTTCCTCGAACGGTAGACCAAATTCCTTTTCTAGATTCAGACGAAAAACTTCTCGGGCCTGGGTCCAATCATCATCGTCGCTGACACCATAGGTTTCATCGACAATGGCAATGAGCAGCGCTCCGGATTGTTCCTGCGGCTCGGCAAATTGCATCGTCATTTGGACACCTTGGGGCGGCTCGCTAAATCTCAAAAGTCAGATGGATCGCTGAAGAAAATGCTTCTTGGGCTGCTGTTGTCCACCTCTTCACGCTTCCGACTGGTGAGCACAAAGGCATCGAGGCCAGAAGTGCCACGCCCGCCGACCTCCAGGGTCGGTGCGATCCTTAAATCTCTTGGAGGCTGCAGCGTGCCGAGGCGTACAGGTCTGTCAAGGACCGGTCTTCGACCGGCCGCTCCGCGGCGGCCCGAAGGGCCGTCCTTGAGAGACCTGTACGCCTCGGCGATCGTCTCGCCGTGAGATGTAAGGATGGCTGTGCCCGCGAGGGCTGACGGTTGGCGCGCGCGTTGGCCGGGGTGGGTTTCCCCCTCCTCGACCAGAGGTGTCGGCGAAGCCGACGGTGGCGGAAGTCCTGCTGAGTCAATGCAGTCTTCCCCCACCGGCCTCCGGCCGCCTCCCCCGTCAGGGGGAGGACCTACACGGGCGCCCGGGAAATTTATCAGACGCGCCGAAACCTCCCGCATAATCATCCCACCTCGTCGCGGGGAAAGGGCGCAAGGCCAGCGACCATTGCGGCGGCGGGGGGTGATTGAGCGGGCAGCTCAATCGATGGCGGGAAGAGTACAATGTGCTCTGGGCCGCCAACCTCGAGGTCTCTGGCGGCGGTCGGCCCTGGAACACAGAAACGACGTGACCACGAGGGTCGAGTGAGCGGCAGGCGGGCTGAAAGGTTTCGCGGTCCGGACGGGAGTCGCTCTCCGGTCCGCCCGTCGGAGGCGTGGACGAGGAGGCGCTAATATCGCCGAGCCGAAGGCGCTTCCGGATAACGGTCACGCGGAGCGGACGGCTTCGTCGAAACGGTAATCTCTAACGCACATCCGGACGTGGTCCGGACGCTCCGCGCCTTTCCCATCACCCTCGCAGCGAAAGCGCGAGGTCGCGAAGTCGTGTCACAGCCTCTCGCACCCTCATTTTTGCGAATGATTATCATTGCGTCCCTGCAACAGCGCCGCTAAGAACGCTTCGCAATATCAGGAGGGGCCGCGAGGGATCGCCGCCCTGCTGGGGACAGGATTTCTTATGCGTAACTCGTACACTCGCAGCCCGAATGCCGGCGGCATCGTCAGCCGTAAACGTCGCGCGCTGGGCGCGGCCGCCGTCGCCGGCGTCGCGGGCCTCACCCTTGGCGCGGGCCTGGCCCAGGCTAGCGAGGTTGGGGCCGCCGAGCTCGACGCGCCGGTCGCGACCGCCGCCGCCGTGGCCGCCGCCATCGCCGACGACGCCACTGAGCTCTCGGGCGTCAAGGTCGACGGCAAGCGGGCCACCGACATGCAGTCGGGCAAGTACACCGCGCCGCTGGTCGATACGCCGCGCTCGATCACGGTGATCTCCAGCAAGATCATCGAGCAGACCGCCGCCACCTCGCTGCAGGACATCCTGCGCACCTCGCCAGGCATCACCTTCGGCGCGGGCGAGGGCGGTCAGCCCCTGGCCGACCGGCCGTTCATCCGCGGCCAGGCCTCGGGTAACAACGTCTTCGTCGACGGCATCCGCGACGCCGGCGGTCAGACCCGCGAGGTCTTCAACCTGGAACAGGTGGAAGTCATCAAGGGCCCGGACTCGGTCTATAGCGGTCGCGGCTCGGGCGGCGGCAGCATCAATCTGGGCTCCAAGTCGCCCAAGCCGACCAGCTTCCTGCGCGGCTCGGTCGCCGGCGGCACCGACGCCTATGTGCGCGGCACGGCCGACGCCAACTACGCCTTTGGCGAGACGGCGGCCTTCCGCCTGAACCTGATGTACACGCAAGGCGACGTCCCCGGCCGCGACAGCGTCGACTTCAAGCGCTGGGGCGTCGCCCCGTCGCTGGCCTTCGGCATCGGCACCGACACCCAGGTGACCGCCAGCTACTATCACCTCGATACCGACGAAGACCCCGACTACGGCATTCCCCTGGCGTCCAAGCGCACCTGGGGCGCAGCCGGAACCGACAGCCGCACGCGGCCGGCCAACGGCATTCTGGATGTGTCGCGCGACGCCTATTACGGCTTGTCGGCGCGCGACTTCATGAAGACCAGGGCCGATATCGCCACCCTGGTGGTCAATCACCAGATCAATGACGATTTCTCGGTCCGTCAGGCCGTTCGGTATTCGAAGACGGTCAACGACTATGTGGTCAGCAACCCCGGCGACGGCGGCGCGGCCCAGTTCGTGGCCGGCGAATGGTGGATGAAGCGCGGAACCAAGGCCCGCTACAACCCCGCCACCACGATCGCGGCGGTTACCGACTTCACCGGCAAGTTCAATGTCGGCGCGATCCAGAACGCCTTCAATGTCGGCGTCGAGCTGTCGCGTGAGGTCAATGAGAACGCCAGCTACGTGATCTACACGACGGCCGGCTCGGCCTGCCCCACGGGCTTCACCAACACCACCACCACGGCGGGCGTCGGCGACTGCACGCGTCTGTACGCCCCCAATCCGGGCGACGCCTGGGCGGGGGTCATCAGCCGCACGCCGCTGGCCCGTACGGTGACCAAGACCGCCGCGATCTACGCCTTCGACACCATCACCCTGACCCCCAAGCTCCTGGTCAATCTGGGCGCCCGCTATGACGACTATGCGACCAGCGGCCTGAACGTCAGGGCCACCAGCGCCAAGGGCGTGATCACCAGCGTCACCTATACCGGCGCGCCAAAGGCCAGCTGGGACTTTTTCAACTATCAGGTCGGTCTGGTCTACAAGCCGACGCCGTCCAGCAGTCTCTATACGTCCTATTCGACCTCCTCGACGCCTCCGGGCATCGCCGGAGGCGACCAGAGCACCTCGGGTTCCGTCGGCACAGGCAATCTGGCCACCACCCAGCTGAAGCCGGAGGAGACCACCAGCTACGAACTGGGCGCCAAGTGGAACCTGTTCCAGGACACCCTGGCCCTGTCGGGCGCGGTGTTTCGCACCGAGCGCAAGAACGCCCAGATCCAGATCGAGTCGGGCCTCTACGCCCAGGTCGGCGAGGCCATGGTCCAGGGGGTGGAGCTGGGCTTCTCGGGCAATGTCACGCCCAAGTGGCAGGTGTTCGGCGGCTACACCTACATGGACTCGGAACTGGTGCGCGGCGCCTACAACAACGTCAACCAGGGCGATCCGCTGGCCAACACGCCCGAGCACAGCTTCAGCCTGTTCTCGACCTATCGCGTGACCCGCAAGATCGCGCTGGGCGGCGGCGCCTACCATGTTTCCGACAGCTTCGGCGGCAACCAGGGCGGGGCCGGCGGCGGCGCCAACAAGGTCTATGCGCCAGCCTATACCCGCTATGACGCCTTTGCCTCGTGGGCCATGACCGACAAGGTCGACCTGCAGCTGAACGTGCAGAACCTGACGGACGAGCGCTATATCCTGCGCACCAACGGCGTCCACCACGCCGATCCGGCGCCGGCCCGTCAGGCCATGCTGACCGTCAACGTCAAGTACTGAGACTCCCCTCTCACCTTGATGTTCGCCCCGTCTGGCCAGCCCAGGCCAGACGGGGCGCCTTGATCGCCGGGCCGGACCCACGACCATGATGCTGCAGATCCCGCAGGTGCTGACCAAGGATCAGGTCGCCGAGTGCCGGGCGATCATGGACGCCGCGGCCTGGGTGGACGGCAACACGACCTCGGGCTTTCAGGCGGCGCTCGCCAAGCAGAACCAGCAGCTGCCGCAAGCGGGCGAGGCGGCCAGGACCGTGGGGGCGATCATCCTGGCGGCGCTGGAACGCAACCCGCTGTTCGTTTCGGCGGCCTTGCCCCGCACGATCCTGTCTCCGATGTTCAACCGCTATGGCGCGGGCATGGGCTTTGGCGACCATATCGACAATTCGGTGCGCCGCGATCCGGTCACCGGCCAGACCCTGCGCACCGACCTGTCGGCCACGCTGTTCCTGTCGGAACCCGAGGACTATGACGGCGGCGAGCTGGTGGTCGACGACCTGTATGGCAGCCACGCCGTCAAGCTGTCGGCCGGCGACCTGATCCTCTATCCCGCCTCGAGCCTGCACCATGTGACCGAGGTGACGCGCGGAACCCGCACGGCCAGCTTCTTCTGGATCCAGAGTCTGGTGCGCGACGACGCCCGGCGGACCCTGCTGCTGGACATGGACGTCGCCATCCAGCGCCTGTCGCAGGCGGTGGGCGCGGCCGATCCGTCGATCCTGACCCTGACCGGAACCTATCACAACCTGCTGCGGCAATGGGCGGAGGTCTGAGCCCGACCCTTCAGCGAGCATGCTCGGCGAACAATGATGTGCGACGCCAACCATAAGTTTACCAATGGCCCCCACGATCCGCTCGCGATCTTCCGGAGCCCTGATGCCTGCGACCTCGTCATCCGACGCGACCCTGCTCGCGCCTTCGTCGTTCGGCGAGGCGGAAGCGGCGCGTTGGTTTTTCGAGAACGCCAACGACCTGTTCGCCGTGGTCACGCCCGACGGACGGTTCTCGGTGGTCAATCCGGCCTGGACGGTGCTGACGGGCTGGACGCCCGAGGACCTGATCGGCCAGCCCAGCATCAAGTTCGTCCATCCCGACAGCCATGCCGAGCTGATCGATACGGGTCGCCGGATCCGCGAGACCGGCTTCGCCGTCAACCGGCTGCGAGTGTTGTGCAAGACGGGCTGCACGGTCTGGCTTGAAGGCCGCTCGCGCCGCGGTCCCAACGGCGAGATGGTCGGTACGCTGCACGACGTCTCGCTCGAGGTGGCCGCCACCCGAACCCGGGAGATCCTTGCCGAGGCTGCCGGCGTCGGCCTGTGGAGCTACGATCCCCTGACCGAACGCATCGACTGGACGCCCGACGCCCTGACCGCCACCGGCCTGTCTCCCGCCGATCTGGAGACCATCGACGCCTTCCTGGCGCGGCTGGACGACGACCAGCGCGAGGCGGTGTTCAGCATATTTCAGGGCGCTGTCCGAACCGGCGCGTCCGGAGCGGTGGAGTTCCGGCTGCGCGGCCGCGCCGGCCAATGGTTCACCCTGCGCTCGACCTTTCGCGCCGACCCGCTGGATGGCGGCCTGTTCGCCCTGAAGGGCATTTCGCAGAACGTCACCGACGTCGTCCGTAGTCGCGATGCCGCCCTGTGGGGCGAACGCCGGGCCCGGCAGCTGGTCGAGGAGGCACCCTTCGCGGTGGCCGTCTATGACCTCGACCTCAGACTTCGCCTAGCCAGCCCGCGGTTCCTGGATCTCTTCAAGTCGAGCGAGGCCGATGTCATCGGCAAATCGCTGCAGGAGCTGACCCATGGCGGGCGCCGCCGGTTCGTCTCGGCCGTCACCCGGGCGCTGTCCGGCGAGACCGTGACCCGCCGCGAAGATCGCCTTCGCGACGCGGAGGGCGTCGAGCACACCCTGCGGTGGGAAGCACGCCCGTGGCGCGACGCGACCGGGGCGATCGCCGGCGTCATCACCTACATGGACGACGTCACCGCCCTGGCCGACGCCCGGCGTGAGGCGCAGGTCAATGCGCGCCGGTTGCGGATCGCCCTGGGCGCGGCGCGGGCCGGGGTCTACGAGATCGACCATGCAGGCCAGGGCTTCTGGGGTTCGCCCGAGTTCCACCGCATGCTGGGTCGGAAAATCCACTATCCAGACGTCCGCGAAGCCGTCTGGCCGATGATTCATCCCGATGACCGCGCGGCCCTGATGGCCGCCGCCGACAGCTGGCGGCGCACGGGAGACTGGGGGGCCCTGTCGGTGGATGCGCGCCTGATCACCGCGTCGGGACAGGCACGCTGGATGCGCATCTTCCACGAGGTCCGCAACGACGCTGCCGGCCGGGCGCGCAAGGCCTTCGGCATGATCCTCGATATCGACGAGGCCAAGCGCGCCGAGCTGGCTCTCGTCCAGGCCGAGCGCGCCGCCCAGGCAGCCAGCGAAGCCAAGGCCCAGTTCCTGGCCAATATGAGCCACGAGATTCGCACGCCCATGAACGGCGTGCTGGGCGTCATGCACCTGCTGAGGCGGCAGGGCCTGCCGGGGGATGCGTCCGAACTGCTGGACGAGGCCCTGGGCTGCGGCCAGATGCTGTCGACCCTGCTGGACGACGTGATCGACATTTCGCGCATCGAGGCGGGGCGGCTCGAGATCAGTTGCGAGCCTGTCGAACCGCGCGAGCTGCTGAGAGGGGTCGCACGGCTGATGGCTGGGCAGGCCGAACACAAGGGCCTGACCCTGGAGATCGATGCGCCAGACCTGGGCTGGATCGACACCGACCCTACCCGACTGCGTCAGGCGCTGTTCAACCTGATCGGCAATGCGGTGAAGTTCACCCTGCAGGGCTCGGTCACCGTGCGGGCGCGGCGCCTGGATGCGGGGTCTGGGCCTCAGATCGCCTTCGACGTCATCGATACCGGGGTCGGGGTGCCCAAGGAGGCCCAGGCGCGGCTCTTCGAACGGTTCGAGCAGGGCGACGCCAGCACGACCCGGCGCTTCGGCGGATCCGGCCTTGGCCTGGCAATTACCCGCCGACTGGCCGAGATGCTGGGCGGTGAGGTCGTGTTTCAGTCTGAACCGGGCCTCGGTTCGCGCTTCACCCTGACCATCGCCGCGCCACCCGCCGCGGCTCCGGCGTCGATCGAGCGAGCCCCGGCAGATATCCTGGCAGGTCTGCGGATTCTGCTGGTCGAGGACAATTCCACCAACCAGCTGGTCGCCTCGCGAATCCTGGAGCAGCTGGGGGCGATCGTTCACACGGCTGACGACGGCCTGTCTGGCGTGGAAGCCGCGCGAAACGGCGGCTTTGACCTGGTGCTGATGGACGTCCAGATGCCCGGCATAGACGGTCTTGAAGCCTCCCGCCGCCGCCAAGCCGATTTCGCCGTCGGCGCTGATCGCCGAAATCCTGCGCCTGGCCGAGAGCGGGGCGTGTTCAGAGACCGCTGTCGCCTGAGTTTCCCCCGTCGTCGAACCACGCTAAAGCTGGCGCGAAGAGCGCCGAACGGCTCCAGGGGGAACAGAATGACTGACCAGACGACCAAGGAAGAAGGCGCGTCGATGCGCACCGTCGTGGCGGCCTCGTCCGCCGGGACGGCGTTCGAGTGGTACGACTTCTTCATCTTCGGAAGCCTGGCCCAGGTCATTTCCAAGACCTTCTTCACCGGCCTGCCGGAAACCGCGGGCTATATCGCGGCGCTCGCCCTGTTCGGCGTCGGCTTCGCGTTCAGGCCTTTGGGCGCGCTGGTGTTTGGCAAGATCGGCGACCAGGCCGGCCGCAAGGGCGCGTTCCTCGCCACGGTGCTGCTGATGGGCGGCGCGACCTTCGCCATCGCCTTCCTGCCGACCTATGCGCAGGCGGGCATCATCTCGCCGATCCTGCTGATCATCCTGCGCTGCGTGCAGGGCTTTGCCCTGGGCGGCGAGTATGGCGGGGCGGCAATCTATGTCGCCGAGCACTCACCCAACAACAAGCGCGGCTGGTCGACCTCGTGGGTCCAGACCTCGGCGGCCTTTGGCCTGTTCGGCGCCCTGCTGGTGATCATGGCCACCCGCGCGATCGTTGGCGTCGAGGCGTTTGACGCCTGGGGCTGGCGCATCCCGTTCGCCGTCTCGATCGGCCTGCTGGGCATCTCGGTCTGGATGCGCCTGAAGCTCACCGAAAGCCCCGCCTTCGCCAAGATGAAGGAAGAGGGCGAGGCCTCGAAAGCCCCCTACGCGGAAGCCTTCGGCCAGTGGAAGAACATGAAGCTGGTGATCCTGGCCTTCCTGTCGATGATGTGCGCCCAGGGCGCGGTGCCTTCTACTTCCCGGGCTTCCACCTGCTGGAGCGCGCCGCCAACCCGGCCCTGGCCGAAGCGTCAGCCCGGTCGCCGGTGTCGGTGATCGCCGATCCGAAAGACTGCGCCCTGCAGTTCGACCCGGTCGGCAAGACGGCGTTCGTCTCGTCCTGCGACATCGTCAAGAGCGCCCTGGCCAATGCCGGCGTCTCCTATGACAACCAGAAGGCGCCGGCCGGGACCCCGGCGGTGATGAAGGTCGGCGACGTCGTGATCGCCTCGCCCAGCGCTCAGGGCCTGTCGAAAGAGGAGACCAGGGCGGTCAAGGCCGCGACGGAGGCGAAGATCAAGGCGGCGCTGACGCAGGCCGGCTATCCCGCCAAGGCCGATCCGGCCCGGATGAACAAGCTGGGCATGTTCGGCGTGCTGTTCGTGTTCGTGATCGCCGCGACGGCCCTGTTTGGTCCGCTGGCCGCCTGCCTGGTCGAGCTGTTCCCGACCCGGGTGCGCTATACGGCCCTGTCGCTGCCCTATCACATCGGCACCGGCTGGGTTGGCGGCTTCGTGCCGTTCTTTGCCTTCGCCATCGTCACCGCAGTAGGCAACATCTATGCCGGCCTCTGGTATCCGGTGGTCTTTACCCTGGTCAGCGTGCTGACGACCCTGTTCCTGCTTCCCGAAACCAACGGTCGGCCGCTGGACGAAGTCTAGTCAGGTCGACGGCGCCGACAGCAGCACCTCGACGGCGACGCCGGCCGAGGTCAGGGCCTGGACCAGGGAAGGCTCGATCGGGCCGGTGATCAGGCGGACGACATGGCGACCTTCGCTGGCCAGCTGGATCAGCCGCTCGGCGCTGGCCTCCTCCGGCGTGATCCGCTCGACGTCGCGCCGGGCCATGGTCAGGGTCTGGGGGTCGACGTCGGCATCGAAGACCAGGGCGTCGGCGGCCGCCAGAGCGCGCACGGCGCGCAGGGTCAGCAGGTCTGACGGCCCCTTGCCGGCGATGAAGCGCACCCTGCCCTTGCGAGCCGAGCCCTTGGCCAGGGCTTCGCGGAACAGGCGTCCGGCGGCTTCCATGTCGCCCGACATCGCCGCCTGGGCGGCCTCGCCCGATGTGGCGTCGCGGAGGAAGGCGCGGCGTTCGTGCATGGCGGGGAGGGTCTTGCGCACCTCGTCCTGAAACTTGCGCAGCAAGGCGGCGACGCGGCCGGCGCCTTCTGGCACCTGGGCTTCGATGCTGTTGCGCAACATGGTGGCCAGCACCGGGGCCGAGCCGCCGGTGCCGACGGCGGCCACCACCTCGCCCCGGTCGATAACCGCCGGCGTGTTGAAATCGCAGAGGGCGGGCTTGTCGACCACATTGACCAGGACCCGCGCCGCGCGGGCGGCGGCGGCGGCGGCCTGGACAAAGACCTCATCCTCGCTGGCGATGAAGGCCAGCACCGCGCCGGCATAGGAGCCAGGCAGGAAGGCCGCGTGACCGTCGATGCGCACCAGTGTCGCCGGCGAGCCTTCGAACAGGCGAGCCTTGTTGTCGGCGCCGTCGCCGGAGCCGGCGATCACCACCTTGCGGCCGGCGAGGGGGAAATAGGCGGGAAAGCTGTCCAAAGTGATCCCCTCAGCGGGTCTGGCAATTGTCATAGGGTCCGCCCGGAAAGCCCGAGAGGCGGGCGCCGTCGCCCTTGCCCCAGATTTCGAACGGCCCCTTGGCGTAGCGCGCGCCGGACGCCGAGCGGGCCAGGGGCAGGGTCTTGGTCACGCCGCCCGCCGTCACGATCGCCTTCCTGCCGCTGGCCGGATAGGTCGCCCGGAAGGTCTTGCCCTTGGCGCAGCCATAGGTGATCGGCGTCGTGATGGCTGGACCGGGCGTTACGGTGGCGCAGGCTGGAAGGGTCAGGGCGACCAAGGTCAAGGCAAGCACAAGGCGACGCACGGCGGACTCCTGGCAGTCAGCGGCCGCGAAGCAGGCGGCCAGGCCAGCATAAGCGGTTCGCGGTGGCTCCGCTCGCCTTGTCATCGCCCGGGGACGGCTTTCGCACGATCTGTTTCAACCGGGCCGCGAAATGGCGGAGCGGGTAAGAAAATTTGCGGGTTTCGGCCGGTGTGAACAGTGTTAGGTTTAGAGCTCTAGCAGGGTCGCGCCCCGGCCTGCGCTTGGTTGGAGGCGAACGACAGATGGCCGCGACTCTCGACGTGAACGGCAAGGCGGTGACGGTCCAGGCCGATCCCGCGACACCCCTGCTGTGGGTCCTGCGGGACGAACTGGGCCTGACGGGAACCAAGTTTGGCTGCGGCGTCGCCCAGTGCGGCGCCTGCACCGTGCATGTCGACGGCCAGCCTGTCCGCTCGTGTGTTACCCCCATCGAGGGCCTGGCCGGCGTCAAGATCACGACCATAGAAGGCCTGGGCGGCGCGCACCCGCTGCAGCAAGCCTGGGTCAAGCACGACGTGCCCCAATGCGGCTACTGCCAGTCAGGCCAGATCATGTCGGCCGCCGCCCTGATCGAACAGAACAAGGCGCCCAGCGACGAGCAGATCGACGAGGCCATGAGCGGCAATATCTGTCGCTGCGGCACCTATCAGCGCATCCGCGCCGCCATCAAGGACGCCGCCGGCCTCGCGCCGACCACCACGGCCGTGACGGGCGCGCCGCATGCCGATATCGATGAAGCGATCACCGCCGCCACCGGCGCGACCAGCCGTGGAGCCGGCCGATGAACGGGCCCCTGAGCAAGCTCATCGCCCAGGACGGCGTCAGCCGCCGCGATATCGTAGTGGGCGCGACCCTGGTCGGGGGGGCCCTGCTGGTCGGCTGCTCGCCGGCCGAGATCATGAGCGCCGGTTCCAAGGTTGAGGTCGGGGCCTTCGGACCGTTCATCAAGATCGCCGCCGACGGCGCGGTGACGGTGATCTCCAAGCATGTCGAATTTGGCCAGGGCAACCATGCCGGCCTCGCCGCCATCGTCGCCGAAGAGCTGGACGCCGACTGGACCCGGGTCAGGGTCGAGCAGGCCCCGGCCAACGCCAAGCTCTATGCCAACGGCACCGCGGGGGTGCAGCTGACGGGCGGCTCTTCGGCGATTTCCAATTCCTGGGACCAGCTGCGCAAGGCTGGCGCCGCGACGCGGGCGATGTTCGTTCAGGCCGCCGCCGCCAAATGGAGCGTCCCGACCGGCGAGATCGCCGTCAAGGACAGCGTCGTGAGCCACGCGTCTGGCAAGACCGCGGGCTTTGGCGAGCTGCTGGCCGACGCCGCCAAGATCACCCCGCCGGCCAATCCGGCCCTGAAGGACCCCAAAACCTTCACCCTGATCGGCACGGACCGGGTGCGTCGCAAGGACTCGCAGGCCAAAAGCGACGGTACGGCGCGCTTCACTCAGGACGTCCGCCTGCCGGACATGCTGACCGCCATGGTCGCCCATGCCCCGCGCTTTGGCGGCAAGGTCAAAAGTTTCGACGCCGCCGAGGCCAAGAAGGTCCCCGGCGTGGTCGACGTCTTCGAAATCCCGACCGGCGTGGCCGTGGTCGCCCAGAACACCTACGCCGCCCGCATGGGCCGCGAGGCGCTGAAGCTGGAGTGGAACGAGGACAAGGCCGAGAAGCGTAGCTCGTCGGCCATCGCGTCGTCCTTCCGCGACATCGCGGCCGGCAAGGGTCCGGCGGACCTGAAGTGGGAGGGCTTTGACTCCAAGGGCGACGCGGCGGTGATCGCCAACGCCAAGGGCGCCAAGGTGTTCGAGGCGACCTACGAGTTTCCGTATCTGGCGCACGCCACCATGGAGCCGATGAACTGCGTGGCCGCCGTGGACGGCAACAAGGTCAAGCTGACCTTCGGCTCGCAGGGCCAGACCCTGGACCAGATGAACGCCGCCAAGATCGTCGGAACCCTGCCGGGCTCGGTCGAGATCGAGACCCTGTTCGCGGGCGGCTCGTTTGGCCGGCGGGCCACCTTCCAGTCCGACTACGCCGCCGAATGCGTCCATATCGCCAAGAAGAT
>NCEV01000013.1:0-42140 GCA_002280875.1 Caulobacter sp. 32-67-35
GGGACGCTGGCGGATAACGATGACGCGGAGCGCCCAGCTTCGTCGAAACGGTATTTCTATCTCTCATCCGGACGGGGTCCGGACGCTCCGCGACCCTTTTCACAACTCGGCGGTTTCCGCGCGAGATCGCGGCCCCGTAGCTGCTCCCCCGCTGGGGGAGCTGTCGCGGAGCGACTGAGGGGGCTAGCTGGAAGTCGGCCGTGCTGGCCCCCTCCGGCCCCTTCGGGCCACCTCCCCCAGAGGGGGAGGAGCTTGCGCGCTTACCCCCGCACCAGTTCCCGCATCGCCTTGTCCAGCCCCTCGATTGTCAGCGGGAACATGCGGTCATTCATCAGGGTCTTCATCACCCCGATCGACTGGGTGTAGTCCCAGTGCCGCTCGGGCGTGGGGTTGAGCCAGATGCAGCTCTGATAGATATCGGCCACCCGCTGCATCCAGATCGCGCCGGGCTCCTCGTTCCAGTGTTCGACGCTGCCGCCCGGATAGGTGATCTCGTAGGGGCTCATCGTCGCGTCGCCGATGAAGATCACCTTGTAATCGCTGGGGAACTTGTGGAGCACATCCCAGGTGGGGATCTTCTCGACCTGCCGGCGGCGATTGTCCTTCCAGACGGCCTCGTAGAGGCAGTTGTGGAAATAGTAGAATTCCAGGTTCTTGAACTCGGTCCTGGCGGCGCTGAACAGCTCCTCGCAGAGCTTGATGTGGCCGTCCATCGAACCGCCGATGTCGAAGAACAGCAGCACCTTGATCTTGTTGCGCCGTTCGGGGCGCAGCTGGATGTCCAGATAGCCCTTTTCGGCGGTGCCGCGGATGGTGCCGTTCAGGTCCAGCTCCTCGGCGGCGCCTTCGCGGGCAAACTTGCGCAGCCGCCGCAGGGCCACCTTGATGTTGCGGGTGCCCAGTTCGACGCTGTCGTCGAGGTTCTTGTATTCGCGCTTGTCCCAGACCTTCACGGCCCGGCCGTGGCGGCTCTTGTCCTGGCCGATACGGACGCCTTCGGGATTGTAGCCGTTGTTGCCGAACGGGCTGGTGCCGCCCGAGCCGATCATCTTGTTGCCGCCCTCGTGGCGCTTCTTCTGCTCCTTCAGGCGCTCCTGCAGGGTCTCCATCAGCTTCTCGAAACCGCCCATGGCCTCGATCGCCGCCTTTTCCTCGTCGGTGAGGAACTTCTCGGTCAGGGCTTTCAGCCACTCTTCCGGGATATCGGCGGCCGGGCCGTCGCTGACGGTTTCCAGGCCCTTGAAGACGTGGCCGAACACGCGGTCGAACTTGTCGAGGTTCTTCTCGTCCTTCACCAGGCTGGCGCGCGACAGGAAATAGAAGTCCTCGACCGAGCGGTCGATGACGTCCTTGTCCAGGGCTTCCATGAGCATCAGGTACTCGCGGAGACTGACCGGCACCTTGGCCTGGCGGAGCTCGGAGAAGAAGCGAAGGAACATGGACGGGCGGCCTCGAACAGTTGTTCGGAGTGTGGAGCGTTCTTAAACGGGACGCAACGGGGTGCGAGGCGCTTGTTCCCCCGGGGGAGGAGCGCGTCAGCGCGGAGGGGGCGAGTCTCGCCGCAGAATGAACTCCAGGTCTCGCACCTCGCCCACCGGGAAGAAGTACTCCCCGACCTTCTCAAACCCCATCCGCTCATAGAGCCGCTGGGCCCCGAAATTCTCCGACCACACGCCGATCCAAAGGGGGCGAGGGCCGTCCTTCTCCAGCCACTCCAGCGCCGTGTTCAGCAGCATCGAGCCCTTGCCGCCGCCCTGGTGCGCCTTCAGCACATAGATACGTTTGAGCTCGCCATCGCCGGGCTTCACGTCGTCATGCGGCAGGTCGCAGGGGCCGGCCAGGGCGTAGCCGACGGCCTCGCCGTCATCCTCGAGCAGCCAGACGGCCTTGTCGGGATGGGCCAGATCGCCCCGGGTGCCCTCCAGACCGTAGGCATGGGCGAGGAAGGTCTCCAGATCCTCCGGCGGATAGAGATGGTGGAAGGTCTCGGAAAAGGTCCGGGCCCCCAGGCTGGAGACCGTGTCGGCGTCTTCGATCGTGGCGCGGCGCAGGGAAAGGCTCATGTCGGTCCTGATAACCGCGATCAGCCAGTTTCGTCCATTGGCGGTCCGCGATACCCTGCGTGCATGAGCATCAGCCTGTTCACCCATTCCGACATGCTCGACCATCGGCCGGGCGAGGGTCATGCCGAGCATCCCGGGCGGTTGCAGGCCGTGATCGACGCCCTGGGCGACGACGCGACCCTGGACCTGGAGACCCTCGAGGCCCCTCTGGTCGATCTCGCGGACCTGGCCCTGGTGCACCCGCAGGCCTTCATCGACACCATTCTGGCCTCGGCCCCGCACACCGGTCGCCATGCGCTGGATCCCGACACCATCCTGACCCCCGGCAGTCTGGTCGCGGCGCGGCGCGCGGCCGGGGCGGCGGTTTCGGCGGTGCGGCAGATCGCGGCCGGGGAGGGCAGCAGAGCCTTCTGCGCGGTGCGGCCGCCGGGCCACCACGCCGAGCCGGGAACGGCCATGGGCTTTTGCGTCTTTTCCAATGTCGCGGTGGCGGCGCGGGTGGCCCAGGCCTCGGGCCTGCGCCGCGTAGCCATCATCGATTTCGACGTCCACCACGGCAATGGCACCCAGGCGGCGTTCGAAAACGACCCCACGGTCTTCTTCGCCTCGATCCATCAGTCGCCGCTCTATCCCGGCACCGGCGACCCGTCCGAGACGGGCCTGGGCAATATCGCCAACGCCATCGTCGCGCCCGGGGCTTCCAGCCAGACCTGGCGGGCCGGCTTCGAGGGGCTGATGGATCAGGTGGACGGGTTCTCCCCCGATCTGATCCTGGTCTCGGCCGGTTTCGACGCCCATGTCCGCGATCCGCTGTCTGAGCAGAACCTGGAGGCCGAGGATTTCGCCTGGGCGACCCGGGCCATCGTCTCGGTCGCCAACGCCCGGTCGCGGGGCCGTATTGTCTCCTCGCTCGAGGGCGGCTACGACCTACACGCGCTGGGGCGCTCAGCCGCCGCGCATGTCAGCGCTCTGCAGGAGGGATGAAGGGACAGGCGGGCGACCGTCGCTCCCTCGCGAACATGGCCGACGCATCGAACGCCGACCACATCCTTGCCGAGGCCAAGCCCGTGCGGCCAGGCGTCATCACCCTGGCCCGTCACGGCGAGCCGGCCCTGTCGCGCAAGGTGAATTTCAACGCCCAGGCCTATGGCGAGTGGTGGGCCCTTTATGAGGTCGGCGGACTGAAGGCCGGCCAGACACCCCCCGAATCCCTGGTTGAGGCCTGCCGTCAGGCGAGCGTCATCATCGCCTCGACCCGCCGCCGGTCGATCGAGACCGCCCAGGCGGTTTGCGGCGGTCGGGCCTTCGCCACCGATCCGCTTTTCATAGAGGCTCCGCTGCCGCCGCCGCCCTGGCCGGCCTGGATCAAGATGAAGCCCAGCCACCTGGGGTTCTTCGCCCGCTTCTGGTGGTGGTTCTTCAATCACCACGGCGGGCAGGAGACCCGCGCCGAGGCCGAAATCCGCTCCGACCAGGCCGCCGATCTGCTGATTGATCTGGCCGCCAGCGGTCAGGATGTCCTGGTGCTGGCCCACGGCTTCTTCAACTGGATGGTGGCCCGGTCACTGAAGAAGAAGGGCGCGCGCCAGCTGGTCGATGAAGGCCACGCCTATTGGAGCGTCAAGCGCTTCGCCCTGGCCTGAAGCCGTCAGCCCCAAGACGGAGGACTCATTCCGGCTTCCCTTAACCACGGCCACATTCTAGGTCGTTGCCCGCACCTTCCCGCCCCACTAGGGTGCGGCTGTTCCCCTCGGAGTTGAAATGACCGACGCCTTGAAAGCCCTGGATGGAGATCTCGCCGGACTGAGCTTCGAGCAGGCCCTGGCCGAGCTGGAAAAGATCGTGTCCGAGCTGGAATCTGGCCAGGCGCCGCTGGAGCGGTCCATCGACATCTATGAGCGCGGCGCGGCCCTGAAGGCCCACTGCGAAAAGAAGCTGGAAGCCGCCCGCCTGAAGGTCGAGAAGATCGTGCTGGGCCAGGGCGGCGCCGTGAACGCCGAGCCAGCGGATTTCGCCTGATGGGGTCGTCGCCGGTCACCTATGACGATTTCGACAAGGTCGATATCCGCATCGGTACGGTGACCGCAGCCGAAGCCTTTCCGGAAGCCCGCAAGCCCGCCTACAAGCTGACCATTGATTTTGGCCCCCTGATCGGGATCAAGCGCTCGTCGGCCCAGGTGACCAAGCACTATGCCCTGGATGATCTGGTGGGGCGCCGGATCGCGGCGGTGGTCAATTTTCCGCCACGCCAGATCGGCCCGGTGATGTCAGAGGTTCTGTGTCTGGGATTCCCGGATGCGGAGGGTGAGGTTGTGCTGGTCAGCATCGACCGCGACGCGCCAGACGGAGGGAAACTGTTTTGATGGATCTGGAACGGCGCATCGTCCAGGCGGCCGATATCGTCACCGTGGCGCTCGACGAGCTGCTGCCGCGCGCCGATGGCCCCGAGAGCCGACTGACCGAGGCCATGCGTTATGCCGCCCTGGGGCCTGGCAAGCGGCTGCGCCCCTTCTTCGCCCTCGAAACCGGCAAGATGTTCGACCTGCCGGAGCGTCCGGTGCTGCGCGCCGCCTGCGCGCTGGAATGCATCCACGCCTACAGCCTGGTGCATGACGACCTGCCGGCCATGGACAATGACGACGTGCGTCGCGGCCGTCCGACGGTGCATATCCAGTATGACGAGGCCACCGCGATTCTGGCGGGCGACGCCCTGCAGACCGCCGCCTTCGAGATCATGGCCCACCCTGACACCCACGACGACGGCAATGTCCGCTCGGAGCTGGTGCGCAAGCTGGCCATCGCCTCGGGCGCCAAGGGCATGGCGGGCGGCCAGATGATCGACATTCTGGGCGTTCGCGACGATCTGGGGGCCGTGGCCCGGATGCAGCGCCTGAAAACCGGCGCCCTGATCGCCTTCGCCTTCGAAATTCCGCTGATCATCGCCCGGGCAAAAGATTCCGAGCGCGCCGCCCTGATGGGTTTCGCCCAGGACCTGGGTCTGGCCTACCAGATCGTCGACGACATTCTGGACGCCGAGGGCGACGAAGCCTTGCTGGGCAAGGCCGCCGGCGGCAAGGACGCCGCCATGGGCAAGACCAACTATGTCACCCTTCTGGGCCTCGATGCGGCCAAGGAACGGGTGAACCTTCTGGCCGCCCAGACCAAGTCTCACCTCGATATTTTCGGCGAACGCGCCAATCATCTGCGCCACAGCGTTGATTTCGTGCTGGACCGCCGCAGCTGACCGCGCTTTCTTCGGACATGACCCTCGTGACACCTCTTCTCGACAAGATCGCCTCTCCCGCCGATACGCGCGGACTTTCAGTGGCCGAACTCAAGCAACTGGCCAGCGAGGTTCGCGCCGAGACCATCGGCGCGGTGTCGGTGACCGGCGGACATCTGGGCGCGGGTCTGGGAGTGGTCGAGCTGACCGTCGCCCTGCACCACGTGTTCGAGACGCCCAAGGACATCCTGATCTGGGACGTCGGCCACCAGGCCTATCCGCACAAGATTCTCACCGGACGTCGCGATCGCATCAAGACGCTGCGTCAGGGCGGCGGTTTGTCGGGCTTCACCAAGCGGGCCGAGAGCGAATACGATCCGTTCGGCGCGGCTCACGCGGCCACCTCGATCTCGGCGGCGCTGGGCTTCTGCGCCGCGCGGGACGCCAAGGGCGAGACCAACAAGGTCGTGGCCGTGATCGGCGACGGCTCGATGAGCGCCGGCATGGCCTATGAGGCGATGAACGCGGCCACCGACACCACCAAGCAGCTGACGGTCATCCTCAACGACAACGACATGTCGATCGCCCCGCCGGTAGGCGGGATGAGCGCCTATCTGGCCAACCTCGTCTCGGGCGGCGCCTATCGCAAGGCGCGCAAGCTGGGCAAGACCGTGGTCGAGAAGCTGCCGACCCCGATGCGCGAAGCGGCCCGCAAGGCCGAGGAATACGCCCGCGGCATGGTCACCGGCGGCACGTTCTTTGAAGAGCTGGGCTTCCATTATGTTGGCCCGATCGACGGCCATGACATGGACGCCCTGGTCAGCGTTCTGAAGAACGCCCGCGAGTTCGAGGACAAGCCGGTGCTGGTCCACGTCGTCACCCAGAAGGGCAAGGGCTACGCCCCGGCCGAGGGCGCGGCCGACAAGCTGCACGCCGTCGTCAAGTTCGACGTTGTCACCGGCCAGCAGCACAAGGCCGCAGCCGGTCCGCCGAGCTATACCAAGGTTTTCGCTCAGGAACTGGTCAAGCAGGCCGAGCGGGATTCGAAGATTGTCGCCATCACGGCCGCCATGCCTTCGGGCACGGGCCTCGACATCTTCCAGAAGGCGTTCCCAGAGCGCACCTTCGACGTCGGCATCGCCGAGCAGCACGCTGTGACCTTCGCCGCCGGCCTCGCCGCCGACGGCATGAAGCCGTTCGCGGCGATCTATTCGACCTTCCTGCAGCGCGGCTATGATCAGGTGGTCCACGATGTGGCCATCCAGCGTTTGCCTGTACGGTTTGCGATGGACCGCGCCGGCCTGGTCGGCGCCGATGGTCCCACCCACGCCGGCACCTTCGATATCGGCTTCATGGGCGCTCTGCCCGGCATGATCCTGATGGCCGCCGCCGACGAGCTGGAACTGGCGCGGATGGTGGCCACCGCTGTCGAGATCGACGACCGCCCCAGCGCCTTCCGCTATCCGCGCGGCGAAGGTCTCGGCCTCGAAATGCCGGTGGGCTGCGCCGACCCGCTGGAGATCGGCAAGGGCCGCATCGTCCGCGAGGGGACCAGCGTCGCCATCGTCTCGTTCGGCACGCGTCTGAGCGAAAGCCTGAAGGCCGCCGATCTGCTGGCCGCGCGCGGCTTGCCCGCCACGGTCTGCGATGCCCGCTTCGCCAAGCCGCTGGATATCGACCTGCTGCTGCGGCTGGCCCGCGAGCATGAAGCGATCATCACGGTGGAAGAAGGCGCCATGGGCGGCTTCGGGGCCTTCGTGCTGCAGGCCCTGGCCGAGCACGGCGCGCTGGATCGCGGCCTGAAGATCCGCACGCTGGTCTTGCCGGATATCTTCCAGGATCAGGACAAGCCAGAGGTCATGTACGCCCAGGCCGGTCTCGACGCCGAGGGCATCATGCGCGGCGCGTTGTCGGCCCTGGGGATCGACAATGTCTCGGCGGCGGGCCGCCGGGCCTGATCAGGCGGCGCACGACCGGAAGAACGCTTTCACCTGACCTTCGTCTTCACGGCTGGCGTGGAGGTTGTGTCGCTCGCCGTTGGTCAGCACCGTCAGATCGCCGGTGTGCTGGAAGGCGGCCAGGGCAGGCGAGCTCATCTGGCCGCGCGCTTCCAGCAGGCCGTTTTCGACCAGGGCGCTTTCGGCCCGCTGGGCGGGATAGCGGCTTTCGGTGCGGTTGGACGCCAGAACGATCTCTCGCCCATTCAGACCGACCGCAGAGATCCGGACGCTGTCGGCGCCGGGCGAGCAGCTGAGCATCAGGATGACGTCGTCGCTGAACGGCCGACCATAGGCCAGGCGCGGCGCTTCGCCGGGATCACGGAGGAACGCCCAGCGATAACCGCTGTCGGCGACCTGTTCATGAGCGCAGCCCGCAAGGCTGGCGGCCAGCAGTCCCAGAGCGGCAAGTGTGGCGAGCGGGCGTCCCATGAGTAGTTCTCCTGGTGAGAGAACGCCGCTGGAGCTTGGCGGTTTCGTGGGCCGCAGAAATGCTTCAGGCGCGAGCCCTTTCGGGTCGCGCCTGAAGGTCGTGATGGGCTGGAGCGGGGCGCTCCTGGGAGATCAGAAGGGCGAGAAACGCTCGACCAGGGCCTGGCCGGCCGGCGTCTTCTGCACGCGGCTGATGTCGCCGCGGCCGCCATAGCTGATACGGGCTTCGGCGATCTGGGTGTGCTTGATGGTGTTGGCCGAGGAGATGTCCTCGGGGCGCACGATGCCGGCGACGGTCAGCTGGCGCAGCTCGGCGTTGGTGCGCACTTCCTGCGTGCCCTGGATGACCATGTTGCCATTGGGCATGACGTGGCTGACCACGGCGGCGATGGTCAGGCTGATCTTCTCCGACCGGCTGACGCTGCCGCCGCCGTTGTTGCTGAAGGTCGAGTTGGTGCCGATGGCGTTGGCCGGATCAAAGCCGCCTGGCAGAACCTTGCCGAGGCTGGATTCCAGACCCAGGAAGTTGCTGATCCCGGCCTGGGTATTGGAGGTGCGCGAGCTGGCGGTGGTGTTCTTGGTGTTGACGCTGTCGTCGATGTCGATCTGGACGGTCAGGATGTCGCCCACCTTGCCGGCGCGCTGGTCGTTGAAGAAGGCGCGGGCCCCGACCCTCCACAGCGAGTTGGCCGAAGCGGCCTGCGGCGCGACCTCGCGGTTGGAGGCGAACTGCTGGGTCATCGGCGCCAGTTGGGCGGGATAGCCGACGGGGGCCAGTTCGGGACCCTTCACGGCTTCGGTGACGGTCGAGCAGGCGGCGAGCGGGGCGAGCAGGGCGAGGGCGGCGATCAGGGCGGGGCGCATGCGAGGAACCTCTAGCGAGCGGCGAAACGGATGGGAGAACGGGTTTGCAAGGACTGGGCCTGGGGCCCCACCATTGCCGAGCCCGGCCCCGTCGCGACGGCCTGGATGATTTTCTTGGACAGGGTGTTCTGGACGGAGACCACATCGCCGGCTGCGGCGGCGGTCATGGCTTTTCCTTGCAGGGCAAGGGAAATGCCCTCGTTTTCGTAGATCACGGTGATGATGTCGCCGTTCTTGATCACCTGCGCGGCCGAGACATCGCGCAGCGAGGCTGCGGCGCCTTCACGCAGGGGGCGCTTGGCGCTCATGCCGATCAGGGCGTCTGCGTCCTGGGGGGCGTCGCTGGGTGATGCGGCCATCTTTACCCAGATCAGGTCCTGGGGTTGCACGATCTCGCCGGCCGACAGACTGCGGGCATAGGCAAGAACTTCCACATTGCCACGGGCGCGGACCGCGCCAGCGCCATTGCCGCCGCCGTCGACGCCCTGGCGCACGATGATCCGGCGCACGCCCTGCGTGTTGGTCCAGTCCAGGCCGGCCCGACGCGCGGCCAACTGCACCTGGCCCGCGTCCAGAACGGTCGTGGGGCCCATGCGGGTGGCGACCAGCACGCTCGAAGCCGAGCCGGCGCCGTCGAACAGGTCGCCCAGGGTCACGCGGCCGTCGGCGTCGGTGGTGTCGAACTTCAGCGAAACGGCCTGGCCGGCGAGGGCGGGGCCCGCCAGAGCCAGGGCGCAGACGGTGATCAGGAGGGGCTTCATGAGCCTAGGACCTCAGCTGCGAAGTGGCCTGGAGCATCTGGTCGGCCGTGGTGATGACCTTGGAGTTCATCTCGTAGGCGCGCTGGGCGACGATCAGGGCGGTGATTTCGCTGACCGCGTCGACGTTCGAGGATTCGGTGTAGTTCTGCATCAGGGTGCCGAAACCAGGCTGGCCGGGGGCGGCGATGTTGGCCGGGCCGGAGCCGCCGGTTTCCAGGAACAGGTTGTCGCCGATGGCTTCCAGACCGCCTTCATTCATGAAGTTGGCCAGTTCGATCTGGCCGATGACCTGGGGCTCGACCTGGCCCTGCAGGGTCACCTGGACCAGGCCGGTCTTGCCGATGGTGATGGCGGTGGCGTTCTGCGGGACAGTGATGCCAGGCTGGACGGTGTAGCCGTCGTCGGTGACGACCTGGCCCTGATCGTTGGTCGAGAAATTGCCGGCGCGGGTATAGGCGGTCTCGCCCGAGGGCAGCAGGATCTGCAGATAGCCCTTGCCTTGGATGGCCACGTCCAGCTCGTTGTTGGTCATGGTGGGCGTGCCCTGCTCGGTGATCCTATAGACCGAGCCGGCCTTCACGCCGCCGCCGATCTGGACGCCGGTGGGCACCACATTGCCATCCGAGGACGACTGGGCGCCGGCCCGTTCGATGGTCTGGTAGAGCAGGTCCTGGAACTCGGCCCGCTGACGCTTGAAGCCAACGGTGTTCATGTTGGCGATGTTGTTCGAGATGACCTCGACGTTCAGCTGTTGGGCCGACATGCCGGTCGCGGCGGTGCGCAGAGCTTGCATCGTCTAGTTTCCCTTAGTTGGCTTTGCCGAGGCGCTCGACGGCGGAGCGCGTCAGTTCGGCGGTGTTGTCCATCATCTTGGCCATGCTCTCGTAGGCGCGCTGCACCTCGATCAGCTTGGTGATCTGGACGACGGACTGGACGTTGGAGGACTCCAGCATGCCCTGGTGCACCACGGCGTCGGGGGCGGGCTGGAGATTGGCGTTGGCGGTGTTGCGGTACAGGTTGTCGCCGTCCTTGCTCAGCGTCGACAGATCGTCGGGGCGAACCACGCCGATCTTGCCCAAGGCCAGGGGGCCCTGGCTGACGATGCCGTCCTTGCCGACGGTGACAGGGCCCTGTGCGGGATCGATCAGGATTTCGCCGCCGCCTTCGTCCAGCACAGGATTGCCGGTCTGGGTGACCAGGGTCCCTTCGGGGCTGGTCGTGAAGCGGCCATCGCGTGTGTAGCGCTCGCCCGCGGCGGTCTGCACCTTGAAGAAGCCCTGACCCTCGATGGCCAGATCAAAGTCGCCGCCGGTCTTGGTCATGGCGCCTTGGGTGAAATTCCGCACCACGCCGTCGTCGAGCACGAACTTGACGGGATTGGTCCCGCCCATCGTGCGGGCAGGCCTGGCGGCTTCGGTACGGACCATCAGGTCCTCGGTCTTGAAGCCCGTCGTGTTGGCGTTGGCGATGTTGTTGGCGACGATGTCCAGCTCACGACGGAGCGTCATCTGGCGCGAAAGGCCGATATACAGCGCGTTGTCCATGACGAGTTAACTCGGGCGGCTGGCGCGACAAATGCGCCGCAGTCCTGTCAGCAACCATCGTGCCAACTCGAAAATGTTAGCAAAAACAAGGAATAGTAGGGTTAACGCGGGGGCGTTGGTCGGAGTCTGCCGGGTGGATTCTGCCTGCGGCGAAATGGCCTCCAAAACACATCGTTAACCATGGTCGCGCATGAGTAAGCAGGTAGATTCCAAGGAACCGCGCGCGTGGCCAAGAACCCCCCAAAGGAAGCTCCCGCCCCTGAAGGTGAAGAGGGCGCGGTCGAGGGCGAAGCCCCTGCAAAGAAGAAGCCGCCGATCCTGATCATCGCGATCGCGGCGGGCGTTCTGGTGCTGGGCGGCGGCGGGGCCGCGGCCTTCTTCCTGATGAAGCCCAAGCCCGAAGCCCATGGCGAAAAAGGCGCTGAGGAAAAGGACAAGAAGAAGGAAAAGAAGAAGGACGAGAAGAAAAAGGAAGGCGAGGGCGCCGCCGCTGGCGCCGAGGGCGCGGCCGGAACGCCGGTGATCAAGGAAGGTCCTGACGGGATCGTTTTCTACACCCTGCCCGACATCGTCGTGAACATGCAGACGGCCGATGGCAAGTCGACCTTCCTGAAACTCAAGCTGACCTTCGAGCTGCCCGACGCGGAAACGGCCGAGGTTCTGACACCGAATCTGCCCAGGTTGCAGGACATGTTCCAGACCTTCCTGCGCGAACTGCGCCCCGAAGACCTGAACGGCAGCCAGGGCACCTTCCAGCTTCGCGTCGAGCTGCTGCGCCGCGTCAATCTCGTCGCCGCACCGTCAAAAGTGAACGCTGTCCTGATCGAGGAGATGCTGATCAACTAGCCCCTTCGGGAGCTGGTTGGGCAAACCAACATGGCGGACGAACTCGACGATCAGGCCGCGATGGCCCAATGGGCTTCGCAGAACCCTCCGGGCGCTTTCGAGCAGCCGGCGGAGGGGAGCGGGGCTGCGGGCGAATTTGGCGATTTCAGCGGCGGCATGGGCGGCGGCGGCTGGGACGACGGCGGCGGCGACATGGCGGGATCCGAGCGGATCCTGAACCAGGACGAGATCGACAGCCTGCTGGGCTTCGATCTGTCGGGCGACGGCAATGACGACCGCACCGGCATCCGGGCGATCATCAACTCGGCCCTGGTCAGCTATGAGCGTCTGCCAATGCTCGAAATCGTCTTCGACCGCCTCGTGCGGTTGATGACGACGTCGCTGCGCAACTTCACGTCCGACAACGTCGAGGTCAGCCTCGACAACATCAGCTCGATCCGATTCGGCGACTATCTGAACTCGATCCCCCTGCCGGCCATCCTGGCGGTGTTCCGGGCCGAGGAGCTGGACAATTACGGCCTGCTGACCGTCGATTCCAACCTGATCTACTCGATCGTCGACGTGCTGCTGGGCGGCCGGCGCGGCACCGCCGCGATGCGGATCGAGGGCCGGCCCTACACCACCATCGAGCGCGTGCTGGTCCAGCGGATGATCGAGGTGGTCCTGCACGACCTGAAGGCCGCCTTCGAGCCCCTGCACCCGGTCAGCTTCTCGCTGGATCGTCTGGAGACCAATCCGCGCTTCGCCGCCATCGCGCGTCCGGCCAACGCCGCCATTCTGGTCAAGCTGCGCATCGACATGGAAGATCGTGGCGGCCGCATCGAGCTGCTGCTGCCCTATGCGACGCTGGAGCCCATCCGCAAGATGCTGCTGCAGCAGTTCATGGGTGAGAAGTTCGGTCGCGACAATATCTGGGAAGGCCACCTGGCCACCGAACTCTGGACCACCCAGATGGAGGTTCGCGCCGTGCTTGACGAGCAGCAACTGCCCCTGTCCCGCGTGCTGGACCTGCAGGTCGGCGACACCATGATGCTCAACGCCACGCCGGACAGCCTGGTTGAACTGCGGGCCGGCTCAATCCCGCTGACGCGGGGCCGCATGGGGCGGCGTAACCACTCCATCGCCATCCGTGCCGAGGCGCCGCTGACGCCGGCGGCCAAGAAAGCGGTCCAGAAGCTGAAATGAGCCTGATCGCCGTCGCCATGAACGCTCTGCTCGCGGTCCTGCTGATCGTGGCCCTGGGCTTTGGCTGGCGCCTGGAGCGCCGGCTTAAGGCCCTGCGCGACAGCCATGCCGGCTTCGCCAAGGCGGTCGCTGATCTCGACCAGGCCGCTGCGCGCGCCGAGCAGGGCCTGGCTGATCTGCGCGCCGCCACCGACGAGGCGTCCGAGGCCCTGGCGGACCGCATCGAGCGCGCCACCGTCCTGGCCGCCAAGCTGGACGAGCGCCTGAACCGTCCGATGGTCACGCCGCCCCCCGCCGCCGCCCCAACGCCAGCACGCCGAGAGGCGCCGGAGCTCAAGGCCGATCGTCGCCTGAAGGCCGAGGACTTCGAGCGTCTGCTGGATCGCGAGGCCCAGGCCAGCCGGCCGATCGAGCCTCCAGCGCGCGCCGCGCCCATTTCGCGACCCAGTGTCGCAAAGGAAACCCCGCGTTCACGAGCGCGGGTTGATGATGACCTCTTCGAGGGCCCGGTCGATCCGCCGCGTCCCGGACCCAGTTTCAGAGCCCGGTGATGAAAAACATTCCTCGTATCCTCCCGTTGGTCGGCGTCGCCGTCGGCGGCGTCCTGGCCGTAAACGCCCTGGCCGGCGCCAAGTCGCTGCCCGACCTGCTGGGCGGCGCCAAGGCTTTCGCCGAGGGCGTGGCCAAGCCTGACGCCAAGTCGGCGGGCGAAGAGGCCAAGTCGGCGGAGTCCGCCGGTCAGAACGCGGCCGCCTCTGCGGCATCGTCCCTTCCGCCCCGCGTCTGCGCGCCTTCCGCCACGGATCTGGCCCGTGAAGCCGGCCTATCGCCCGCCGAACTGCGCATCCTGCAAAGCCTGGGCGCCCGTCGCGGCCAGCTGGACCAGCGCGAGCAGGACATCGACGTCCAGCTGCAGCTGCTGGCTGCCGCGGAAGCCAAGCTGGACGCCAAGGTCAAGGCGCTGAACGGCCTCAAGGGCGACATCCAGGGCCTGCTTGGCCAGGCCGACACCCAGAAGTCGGCCGAGGTCGACCGCATGGTCACCGTGTTCTCGAGCATGAAGCCCAAGGACGCCGCCGCGCGCATGACGATCCTGGACGACAGCGTGCGGCTGCCGATCGCCGCCAAGATGAAGGAGCGCACGCTCAGCCTGATCCTGGCGAACATGCTGCCGACTGAAGCCAAGGTCCTGACCGAGCGTCTGGCCAACCGCTTCGCCAATGACGCCATCAACAAGGGCAAGGCCGCCATCGCTGACAGCGGCGCGGCTCAGACCGACGCAGCCAAGCGGGCGGCCGCAGCGCCGCTGGCCGGCGCAGCGGCGCCCAAGAAGGCTGGCTAGGCGCTCCATGGGGCTTCGCGCGATCCTGCGGTCCGGCGTCGCGGCGGTTTGCATCGCCAGCGTGGCGGCGCCGTCGGCCTATGCCGCCGGCCCGGTCGCCGCATCGCGCGGATCCCTCGACGTGCGCGTCGCCCAGGCGGCGGAGTTCAGCCGCCTGGAATTCCATTGGGCGGGCGGCGCCCGCATGACGTCCAAGCGCGACGGTCAGGTCCTGACCCTGCGCTTCAGCCGCGACGCCAATCCCGACCTGTCGACCCTGAGGCTGAACCCGCCGCGTTGGGTCAAGTCCGCCGAGGCCCGCCATCCGGGCGG
Source organism: Caulobacter sp. 32-67-35 (assembly GCA_002280875.1). Taxonomy (GTDB): domain Bacteria; phylum Pseudomonadota; class Alphaproteobacteria; order Caulobacterales; family Caulobacteraceae; genus Caulobacter. The sequence continues at coordinate 14,570 of NCEV01000013.1, forward strand.
CGTGCTGGAAATCGCCATCACCCTGGCCGACGACGCCGACGCCCGGGTGGGCAACGCCGACGGCGCCGACTTCGTCAATATCTTCGCCCGCGCGGGCGCCATGGCCGGCGCCACGCCGCCGCCTGCTCACGTCGCGCCGGTGGGGCGCCCCAATCCCATGCCGCCGGGCGGCGTGGTCAAGGGCGGCTATGAGAAGGCTGACGGCCAGGCTCGGCTGACCTTCAACTGGGCCGCGCCCTCGGGGGCCGCCGTGTTCCGTCGCGGCGAGGCGGTCTGGGTAGTGTTCGACACGCCCGCGCGCCTCGATATCTCGAAGATCCCGGGCGCCAGCGCCCACTATTCCAAAATCCAGGTCTTCAAGGGCGCGGACTACAGCGCCCTGCGCATCGTCACACCGCACGGCACGCCGTACTACGCCGAAGGGCAGGGCGGGCTGTGGTCGATCAGCCTGGGCGCCGGCTCGCAGCCGACGCCGGATCCGATCCGCGTAGCCCGCGACGAGACGGTCACCCCCGCCACCCTGACGGCCGCCGTGGCCGGCGTCACCAAGGCGGTATGGGTCAATGACCCGGCCGTCGGCGATCGCCTGCTGGTCGCGCCGGCTCTCGCGCCTTCGAAGGGCCTGCCGTCGCGTCGCGAATATGTCGAGATGGCGCTGCTGCCGTCTGCGCAGGGGCTGGCCGCCGAGACCTATGCCAGCGACCTGATGGTCTCGACCGACGGCGACCTGCTGCGCATTGGTCGACCCAAGGGCCTGGTCCTGTCGCCGCTTTCGGCCTCAACCCCGCCGGAAGAGGCCGCCGCCGGCGCGCCCCAGCCGATGGCCATGCCGGCGCTCATCGATCTGGACAACTGGCCCAAGACCGGCTCGGGCGGGTTCCTGACGCGCTACAATGCGCTGCAAGGCGCCATCCCTGCTGCGGGCGAAGGCGAAGACAAGGCCGGCGATATCGCCGCGCGCCTGGCCCTGGCCCGGTTCCTGGTCGGGTCGGGCATGTCCTATGAGGCGATTGGCGTGCTCAACGCCGCCGCCCGCAAGCACCAGACCCTTATGGGCAATGCTGAGTTCCGCGGCCTGCGCGGCGTGGCGCGGGTGATGGCCAATCGCCTGACCGAGGCCGAAACCGATTTCGCCTCGCCGGTTCTGGCTGACGACGCCTCCAGCGCCCAGTGGCGTGGCTATATCGCCGCCCAGCAGGGCGAATGGGCCGATGCGCGCGCCAAGTTCGCCACCGGCGGCCGGGCGCTCGACCTCTTTCCCCCGCTCTGGCGCGCCCGCTTCCTGCACGCCCAGGCCGAGGCCGCGCTGGGAACCGGCGACTTGGTGGGCGCGGCGCGACTGGTCGCTGACGCCCTGAAGCAGCCCAAGGTTCCCGTTGAGGACCAGCTCGACATCCGCCTGACCCAGGCCCGCATCTTCGAAGCCAAGGGCGAGAAGAACCGCGCCCTGCGCATGTTCCAGGCTATCGCCAAGGCGCCGATCGATCGCATCGCCGCGCCAGCCATGCTGCGCGCCACCCAGATCCGTCTGGCCAAGGGGCAGATCGACGCGACGGCGGCGGCCAACGAACTCAATCAGCTTCGCTTCCGCTGGCGGGGCGATGGCGTCGAGCTTGAGACCATTCGCGGTCTTGGCAAGCTGTTCATCGACCAGGGTCGCTATCGCGAAGCGCTGGAGGTCCTGCATTCGGCGGGCAACAACCAGCCCGATCACCCTGAGGCGATCGCGCTGCGCAACGACCTGAACGGCGCCTTCCGGGCGCTGTTCCTCGACGGCCTCGCTGACGGCATGCAGCCGATCCAGGCCGTAGGCCTGTTCTACGACTTCCAGGACCTGACCCCGCTGGGCGCCGACGGCGACCAGATGGTCCGTAATCTTGTGCGCCGCCTGGTTGATGTCGACCTGCTCGACGAGGCCGCCAAGCTCTTGAAGTACCAGGTCGACAACCGTTTGAACGGCGTGCCGAAAGCCCAGGTGGCCACGGATCTGGCCTGGATCTATCTGATGAACAAGCAGCCCGAGAGCGCGCTGCAGACCATCAACGAAACCCGCACCACCATCCTGCCGCCTGCGTTGAACGCCGAACGCCGCCTGGCTACGGCGCGGGCCTATATGGGCCTTGGCCGCTACGATGCGGCGCTGGAACTGGTCGAAAGCGATAACAGCCGCGACTCCCAGGATATCCGCGCCGAGATCGCCTGGAAGCAGCGCACCTGGCCCGCCGCCGCCTCCCTGTACGAAAAATCGCTGGGTGACCGTTGGAAGGGGCAGGGGGCTCTGGCCGTCGGCGAGGAGGCGCGTCTGCTGCGCGCCGGCGTGGCCTATAGCCTGGCCGACGATGATGTGTCCCTGGGCCGGCTGCGCCAGCGCTACTCCGGCTTTGTCGAGGGCGCGCGCAATCCCGAGGGCCTGCGTGTCGCGCTGTCGGGCATGAATGTCGAGTCGCTGTCCAGCGCCGACTTCGCCCGCGTCACCGCCGACAACGAGGCGTTTGGCGGCTGGGTCGCCAAGATGAAGGACCGCTTCCGGGCCCCGCGCCCGGCTTGATCGCGGGTTACGCGTCGCCCGCACAGAAATTTCCTCGGATCGCCGAAACTGTCCTGACCGCGCAAACCGCATGCGCGAGCTCTGGTCCGGGGGCGACAATCTTCCCGCAAAACGCGATTGGTCTTATGGCGAGCCTCGCGCGTTTGGCCTAGTTAGAACGCCGTCCGACTTCCCGGGCGGAACGCGGGTCGACGGCAGCTTGCCAAGCGTCAGCAGGCATGTCATGACAACGTTGTCATAGGGTGGAAGATCTGGTGAATATGACCAACGACGGCGAAAATGGCCGCGAGGTTCTGGTGCTGCTTGGCGGCGCCGGGGATCTGGCGCTGCGCATGCTGCTTCCCTCGCTCTATTTTCTGGAGGTCGATCGCCTCCTGCCGCACGACCTGCGGATCATCGGCGTCGCGCGCGGCGAGGGTGATGGCGACAGCTACAAGGCGCTGGTTCGCGAGCAGCTTGGCAAGCGCGCGACGGTCGAGGAGGCCGCCTGGGCTCGTCTTGCCGCCCGTCTGGACTACCTTTCCGTCGACATGACCCAGAACGAGGGCGCGGCCCTGCTGGCCGAACGGGTCGGCGAGCATGGCTCGCTGGTCGTCTATTTCGCCCTGTCGCCTAGCCTGTACGGCCCTGTCTGTAACGCACTGCAAGCTGCGGGCCTGACCGGTCCAAAGTCCCGCCTCGTGCTGGAAAAGCCCATCGGCCGCGACCTGGAAAGCTCGCGCAAGACCAACGCCGCCGTTGGCGCGGTGGTCGGCGAAGAGCAGATCTTCCGGATCGACCACTATCTGGGCAAGGAAACCGTCCAGAACCTGACAGCCCTGCGCTTCGCCAATGTGCTGTTCGAGCCCTTGTGGGATCGCAACACCATCGACCACGTCCAGATCACCATCGCCGAGACCGAGAAGGTCGGCGATCGCTGGCCCTACTACGACGAGTACGGCGCGCTGCGCGACATGGTGCAGAACCATATGCTGCAGCTGCTTTGCCTTGTCGCCATGGAGGCGCCGTCGGGTTTTGATCCCGACGCGGTCCGCGATGAAAAGGTCAAGGTGCTGCGGTCCTTGCGGCCCTTCAGCAAGGACACGGTCGCTCATGACACGGTGCGCGGCCAGTACGTGGCCGGCGTGGTCGAGGGCGGCGCGCGCGAGGGCTATCTGGAAGAAGTCGGCAAGGCCAGCAAGACCGAGACGTTCGTGGCCATGAAGGTGGCGATCGACAACTGGCGCTGGGACGGCGTGCCGTTCTTCCTGCGCACCGGCAAGAACCTGCCCGACCGTCGTACCCAGATCGTGGTGCAGTTCAAGCCGCTGCCCCACAACATCTTCGGCCAGGCGACGGATGGCGACCTGTTCTCCAACCGTCTCGTCATCGACCTGCAGCCCGACGAGAACATCGTCCTGACCCTGATGAACAAGCGCCCGGGCCTGTCGGAAGAGGGCATGCGCCTGCAGTCCCTGCCGCTGTCGCTGTCGTTCAGCCAGAGCGGCGGCCGTCGCCGGATCGCCTACGAAAAGCTGTTCCTTGACGTCTTCCGCGGCGACCGCACCCTGTTCGTGCGTCGCGACGAGGTTGAGCAGGCCTGGAAGTTCATCGACGGCGTTTCGGCCGCCTGGGCTGCGGCCAATATCGAGCCAGCCCCCTATGCAGCCGGCACCTGGGGGCCGCAATCATCGAGCGCGCTGATCTCGCCCGGCGGCCGGTCGTGGAAGGCCTGATCATGAGCCAGCCCCAAATCGAAGCCTTCAAGTCCCGCGACGACCTCTATGACGCCGCCGCTTCGGCGCTGATCGAGGCCCTGACATCGGCCGTCGCCAAGCGGGGACAGGCCGGGTTTGCGGCCACGGGCGGCACCACGCCGGCCCCCGTCTATGACCGCCTGGCGCTGATGACCGCGCCCTGGGACAAGGTCGTGGTTACCCTCAGCGACGACCGTTTCGTGCCGCCGTCGCACGCTGGCAGCAACGAAGGCCTTGTCCGTCGCCACCTGCTGGTCGGCGAGGCCGCCAAGGCCCGGTTCGCGCCACTCTATTTCGAGGGTGTCAGCCAGGAAGACTCCGCCCTGAAAGCGGAGGAGGGCGTCGCCGCCGCCTCGCCGTTCGGCGCCGTGCTGCTGGGTGTCGGGGCTGATGGCCACTTCGCTTCGCTGTTCCCGGGCTCGCCGGTGCTGGCCCAGGGTCTGGATCCCGAGACCGAGCGCCTGGTGCTGGCCGCCCCGGCGGGACATCCTGCGCCGGACATTCCGCGTCTCAGCCTGACCTTCGCCGCCCTGACCCGTACCGATTTGATCGTGCTGCTGGTGACCGGAGAGGCCAAGCGCGCGTTGTTGGAAGGCCCCATCGATCCGGCCCTGCCTGTCGCGTCGATCCTCAAACAGGACCGCGCCAGGGTCCGCATCCTGTGGGCGGAGTAGTCGCATGAGCCTGAACCCCGTCATCGCCAGGGTCACCGCCCGGATCATCGAGCGCAGCCGTGACAGCCGCGCCGCCTATCTGGCCAACATGGATGCGGCGATCGCCAGCAATCCGGGGCGCGCCAAGCTGTCCTGCGCCAACTGGGCCCACGCTTTCGCCGCCTCGCCGGGTATCGACAAGGTGCGGGCGCTGGATCCCAACGCGCCCAATATCGGCATCGTTTCAGCCTATAACGACATGCTGTCGGCGCACCAGCCGCTGGAAGACTATCCGGCCCTGATCAAGGCCGCAGCGCGCGACGTCGGCGCCACCGCCCAGTTCGCCGGCGGGGTTCCGGCCATGTGCGACGGCGTCACGCAGGGGCGGCCAGGCATGGAGCTGTCGCTGTTCTCGCGCGACGTCATCGCCATGGCCACGGGCATCGCCCTGACCCACGACGCCTTCGACAGTGCGCTGTATCTGGGCGTCTGCGACAAGATCGTACCGGGCTTAGTCATCGGCGCCCTGACCTTCAGCCACCTGCCGGCCCTGTTCGTACCCGCTGGTCCCATGACCTCCGGCCTGCCCAATTCCGAAAAGGCCCGCATCCGCGCCCTCTATGCCGAGGGCAAGGTCGGCCGCGCCGAACTGCTGGAGGCCGAAAGCGCCAGCTATCACGGCCCCGGGACCTGCACCTTCTATGGCACAGCCAACACCAACCAGATGCTGATGGAACTGATGGGCTTCCATCTGCCCGGCTCGGCCTTCGTGCATCCCAACACGCCGCTGCGCGAGGCCCTGGTCAAGGAAGCCGCGCGCCGCGCCGCCGCCGTCACTGCCAAGGGCAACGAATACATCCCGGTCGGCCGGATGATCGACGAGAAGTCGGTCGTCAACGGCGTGGTCGGCCTGATGGCCACCGGCGGCTCGACCAATCTGGCCCTGCACCTGGTCGCCATGGCCCATGCCGCTGGCGTGATCCTGACGCTGGAGGACCTGGACGAGATTTCCAGGGCCACGCCGCTGCTGGCCCGCGTCTATCCCAATGGCTCGGCCGACGTGAATCACTTCCAGGCCGCGGGCGGCATGGCCTTCGTGATCCGCGAGCTGCTGAAGGCCGGCCTGGCCCATGAAGACGTCCTGACCATCGCTGGCCCTGGCCTGTCGCGCTACACCCAGGAACCGGTCCTGGTGGATGGCGAGCTGAGCTGGCGCGACGGCGCGGCGGAGTCGCTTGATACCGCCATCGTCCGCCCGGTCTCCGACGCCTTCAGCCCCGAGGGCGGCCTGCGCATGCTGGGCGGCAATATCGGGCGCGGCGTGATGAAGATCTCGGCGGTGAAACCCGAGCACCATGCGATCACCGCCCCGGCGGCGGTGTTCCAGGAACAGGAAGACTTCATCGCCGCCTTCAAGCGCGGTGAACTCGACCGCGACGTCGTGGTGGTGATGCGCTTCCAGGGGCCGGCCGCCAACGGCATGCCCGAACTGCACAACCTGTCGCCGTCAATCTCGGTGTTGCTGGACCGCGGCTTCAAGGTGGCCCTCGTCACGGACGGCCGGATGTCGGGCGCTTCGGGCAAGACACCAGCGGCGATCCATGTGACGCCGGAAGCGGCCAAAGGTGGCCTTCTGGCTTACGTGCAGGACGGTGACGTGATCACGGTCGACGCCACGAATGGCGATTTGAAAGTGCTGGTGGACGAGGCGGTTCTTCGCGCTCGCACTCCGGCAAACGTCCCGGCATCCAAGCCGGGCTTTGGGCGGGAATTGTTCGGCTGGATGCGCGCAGGAGTCGGCCCCGCCGACCACGGCGCCTCCGTGCTGTTTGCTTGAGGAAGCAGTCTTGATGAGCGGCTTGAATGGCGGCGGGCTTGGCCTGGTCGGCGACATCGGCGGAACCAATGCGCGTTTCGCCCTGGTGGAATTCGACGGGCCAGATCCGCGCCTGATCGAGCCGACCACCTATAAGGGCGAAGACTACGGCAAGGCCGAGGACGCCATCGAGGAGTACCTGCACAAGGTCGGGGTCAAGCATCCCGACCAGGCGGTGGTTGCCGTCGCGGGGCCGATCGACCATGGCTCGGTCCACATGACCAATCTGGACTGGCGGATTTCCGAGGACAGCCTGCGTCGCGCGGGCGGTTTCCGGCAGGCCCTTCTGATCAATGACTTCACCGCCCAGGCCCTGGCCGCGCCGCGCATTTCCCCTCGGGACCTGCGCCAGATCGGTCCGCTGCCGACGTCAGGCGAAGGGGATCTGGCCATCCTCGGCCCCGGCACCGGCTTCGGCGCGGCCGGCATGATGCGCCGTCACGGCATCGATACGCCCCTGACCACCGAGGGCGGTCATATCGCCTTTGCCCCGACCGACGAGGTCGAGATCGAGATCCTGCGCCTGCTCACCAAGAAGTACGGCCGCGTGTCGGTCGAGCGCATCCTGTCGGGTCCCGGGATGGAGGATCTTCATGTCGCCCTGGGTGACGCCGAGGGCCGCGAGGTCGCGCCCCTGGAGGCCAGGCAGATCACCGAACAGGCGCTGAACGGCTGCGCCGACAGCCTCGCCACCGTGAACCGCTTCTGCGCGGTGCTGGGCTCGACGGCGGGCGATCTGGCCCTGGCTCTGGGGGCTCGCGGTGGTGTCTTCATCGCCGGCGGCATCGGACCCAAGATCATCGACCTGCTGGAGAAAGGCCCGTTCCGCGAACGTTTCGAGGCCAAGGGCCGTTTCGTCGACTACATGAAGGCGATCCCGACCCACGTGATCCTGCATCCGCATACCGCCCTTATTGGAGCAGCGGTGGCGATGACGCCGGACGGCAAGGCCTCGATCTCCTAGCCCGGCTTTCCCCTTAAGCGCGCGGAGGGGCTCGCCATGACAAGGCTGTCATGGCTTATTGCCTGCCAAGCTGAGGGAATCAGCGAGCGTGGCGGCCGAAAGTGGGAGCCGTTTTCGGCCCCGGCCACGCTCCAGATAAGATTTGGAGTCCTGATGGGCTCTGGGGCGAGGGGCGGAATTGAGCTCGAAGATCACGATCCACGATGTCGCCCGGCAATCGGGCGTCTCGATCAAGACCGTCTCGCGGGTCCTCAATCGGTGGCGGCGCTGCGCTATCGACCCAATATCTCGGCCCGCAGCCTGGCGGGTTCGAAGGCCTATCTGATCGGCGTCTTCTTCGACAACCCCAGCCCCGGCTACATCACCGATGTGCAGCTGGGCGCCATCGCGCGGTGCCGGGAGGAGGGCTATCACCTCATCGTCGAGCCGCTCGACTCGACCGCCGACGATATCGAGGATCAGGTCGCGCCGATGCTGGCGACCCTGCGGATGGACGGCGTCATCCTGACCGCACCGGTCTGCGACCACCCTGTGGTGCTGGCGGCGCTGGAACGGGAAGCCGTGCCCTATGTGCGTATTTCCCCCGGCAGTGAGCTGGATCGTTCCGCACGCGTGGGCATGGATGATCGCCTGGCCGCCTATCAGATGACCAGGCACCTGATCGAGCTGGGCCACCGCGATATCGGCTTCATCATCGGCCACCCTGATCACGGCGCCTCCCACCTCCGGCATGAGGGCTTCCTGGCCGCCATGGCCGACAGCGGCCTGACGGTCCGCCCCGAGCGGGTGGAGCAGGGCTATTTTTCGTTTCGCTCGGGGTTCGAGGCGGCTGAGCGCCTGTTGACGGGCGACGACCGGCCCACCGCCGTGTTCGCCAGCAATGACGACATGGCGCTGGGCGTCATGGCGGTCGCCAACCGCTTGCGGCTCAATGTGCCGGAAACCCTGTCCGTCGCCGGGTTCGACGACACGCCGGGCGCCAAGGTGGTCTGGCCCCAGCTTACCACTGTTCGCCAGCCCATCGCCGCGATGGCGGCGGCGGCGGCCGACATTCTGTTGAGCGGCGTATCCTGGGAGGAGGGCGCGCTTCCCCCGTCCAAGCTGCTGGATTTCGAGCTGGTGGTTCGCGAGTCCACCGGGCCCGCCGTGACATAGGCTTGCCAGAGATGGGGAGCAGTTCGTTGTTGACAGCGCTGTCTCGTTGCGCTGTCATCCCGCCAAGCAAGAACGTCGCCCTCAAGCGGCGTCTGGAGGAGACACCATCTCGTTGCCCATTTCGCCTGACCGCGTTCATCGACGGTCACCGCCTCCAGCCGGGGGCGTCCAGGCGCGTGCTTCTCGACGCGGCGCACCTGCGCGCTGCGTCGAGCCTTTTCTGTTCGCCGGATCGCCGGCGCCGCACCACGGGAAGTTTCATGGCCGCTTATCGCCCTTTCGCCCAAGCCTCGGTTCTCGCGCTCCTCATGGCCGGAAGTCTCGGAGCGGCGGCGTTCGCCCAGACGCCGTCGGCGGTCGCCAATCCTGAACTCTGGCCCAAGGCCGCCAGCCCTAGCGCCATTACCGACGCCAGGACCGAGGCGTTCATCACCGATCTGATGAGCAGGATGAGCCTGGAAGAGAAGGTCGGTCAGACCATCCAGGGCGACGGCGGATCGATTACGCCGGACGACCTGCGCAAGTACCCCCTGGGCTCGGTGCTGGTGGGCGGCAACAGCGCGCCGGACGGCAATGACCGGGCCACGCCCCAGCGCTGGGTGGAATGGACCCGCGACTTCCGCGCCGCTGCTCTGGAGAAGCGCGCCGATCGTCAAAGCATCCCGATCATCTTCGGCGTCGACGCCGTGCACGGCCATAACAACGTCGTCGGGGCCACGCTCTTTCCACACAATATCGGCCTGGGCGCGGCCCGTGATCCCGACCTGATCCGTCGCATCGGCGAGGTCACGGCGCTGGAAATGGCCGCCTCGGGCGCCGACTGGACCTTTGGTCCCACCGTGGCCGTGCCGCGCGACGAGCGCTGGGGCCGCGCCTATGAGGGCTATGCGGAAGATCCGGAGGTCGTGAAAGCCTATGCCGGGCCCATGACGCTTGGTCTGCAAGGCGCCTTGAAGGCCGGCCAGCGGCTGGAGGCCGACCGCGTGGTGGGTTCGGCCAAGCACTTCCTCGCCGACGGCGGCACCGAGGGCGGCAAGGACCAGGGCGACGCCCTGATCTCCGAGCAGGACCTGATCCGCCTGCATGCACAGGGCTATCCGCCCGCCATCGACGCCGGCATCCTGACGGTGATGGTCTCGTTCTCCAGCTGGAACGGGGTGAAGATCACCGGCAACAAGAGCCTGCAGACCGACGTCCTGAAGGGCAAGATGGGCTTCGAGGGCTTTGTGGTCGGTGACTGGAACGCCCATGGCCAGGTGACGGGCTGCACCAACACCAACTGCCCGCAGGCCTATATCGCCGGCATGGACATGATCATGGCCCCCGACAGCTGGAAGGGCCTGTTCGACAATACCCTGATCCAGGTCAAGGACGGCACGATCCCGATGGCGCGCCTGGACGACGCCGTACGCCGGATCCTGCGGGTCAAGGTCAAGGCGGGCCTGTTCGAGAACAAGCGCCCTCTGGAAGGCAAGCTTGAGCTGCTGGGCGCGCCCGAGCACCGGGCCGTGGCGCGTGAGGCCGTTCGCAAGTCTCTCGTTCTGCTGAAGAACCAGGGCGTCCTGCCGATCAAGAGCTCGGCCAGGGTGCTGGTGACCGGCGACGGCGCCGACGACATCGGCAAGCAGGCCGGCGGCTGGACCCTGACCTGGCAGGGCACGGGCAACAAGAACAGCGACTTCCCGAACGGCCAGTCGATCTATGCCGGCATCGCCGAGGCGGTGAAGGCCGGCGGCGGCCAGGCCGAGCTGGCCAAGGACGGCGCGTTCAAGGACAAGCCTGATGTTGCGGTCGTGGTGTTCGGCGAAAATCCTTATGCCGAGTTCCAGGGCGACATCACCAGCCTTGAGTATCAGCCGGGCGACAAGTCCGACCTGGCCCTGATCAAGAAACTCAAGGCCCAGGGCATCCCCGTGGTCGCGGTGTTCCTGAGCGGCCGCCCGCTGTGGACCAACCCCGAAATCAACGCCGCCGACGCCTTCGTCGCCGCCTGGCTGCCGGGCAGTGAAGGCGGCGGGGTGGCTGACGTGCTGGTCGGTGACAAGGCCGGCAAGCCGCGCCACGACTTCAAGGGAACACTGTCGTTCTCATGGCCAAAGTACGCCAATCAGGTTCCGCTCAACCACGGCGACGCGAACTATGATCCGCAGTTCGCCTATGGCTATGGCCTGAGCTACGCCGAGCCTGCCCAGGTCGCGCAGCTGTCGGAAGATCCGGGCATGGTCTCGGCGGCGGTCAATGTCGATCGCTACTTCGTCGCTGGCCGCGCTCCGGCCCCCTGGACGTTGAACGTCGGCGGCGCCCTGTCGGTGAAGCCCATCGACGCCGGCGCCCAGGAGAATGCCCGCCTGGCCGAATGGAGCGGGGAGGGCGCGGGCTCGCTGAACGTCATTGGCCAGCCGGTCGACCTTTCACGCCAGACGACCGGCGACATGGCGGTCGCCATTCGCTACCGGGTCGACGCCGCCCCACAGAAACCGGTTACCCTGGCGATCGGCTGTGGCGAATCCTGCGGTGCGGAGGTAGACGTAACGTCAACTTTCTCAAGCGCGAAAATCGGCGAATGGCGGACGGCCAAGATCAAACTTTCCTGTTTCATGGCCAAGGGCGCGAACATGGAGCATGTTTCGTCCCCCTTCGCCCTGTCGACGACCGGACGGTTTGCTCTGGCATTCACCGACATCCGGCTCGCGTCCAACGAGGGCGACGCCGTCTGCCCGTAATCACACAAGGAGCGGCCGCATGATCCGCGCGCGTCGTTCCCGTATTGTCGCCACCATTGGGCCGGCCAGCAGTTCGCCGGAGATGATCGTCACCCTGGCCAAGGCCGGGGCTGACGTGTTCCGGCTGAACTTCAGCCACGGCGCACATGAGACCCATGCGGCGGTCTATGCCGCGATCCGGGCGGCCGAGCCGATCGTTGGCCGGCCGCTGGGCATTCTGGCCGACCTGCAGGGCCCCAAGCTTCGGGTCGGCAAGTTCGCCAATGGGCCGGTTCAGCTTCAGGCAGGGCAGGCGTTCCGTTTCGACTCCGACCCGACGCCGGGCGATGAGACGCGTGTCTGCCTGCCGCATCCAGAAATCCTGGTGGCCATGCGCCCCGGCGCGACCCTGCTGCTGGATGACGGCAAGCTGCGGATGACGGTGACCGAGGCCGGCCCCGGCTATGCCGACACCAAGGTCGTCAATGGCGGCAAGCTGTCGGAACGCAAGGGCGTGGCGGTGCCGGATGTCGTCATCCCGATGTCGCCCCTGACGCCGAAGGACCGCGAGGACCTGGCCTTTGCCCTGCGCCTCGGCGTCGACTGGGTCGCCCTGTCGTTCGTGCAGGCGCCGGAAGACATGGCCGAACTGCGCCGCATCGTCGAAGGCCGCGCCGCCGTGCTGGCCAAGATCGAGAAGCCGCAGGCGCTGGAATGCCTGGGCGCAATCCTGGACCTGTGCGACGGCGTGATGGTCGCGCGCGGCGACCTGGGCGTCGAGATGGCCCCCGAAGAGGTGCCTGTCGCCCAGAAGATCATCCTGCGGGCGGCGCGGGAGCGCGGCATCCCGGTGATCGTGGCCACCCAGATGCTGGAATCCATGACCAGCTCGCCCACCCCGACCCGCGCCGAAGCCTCGGATGTGGCCAACGCCGTCTATGAGGGCGCTGATGCGGTGATGCTGTCGGCCGAGTCCGCCGCCGGCGACTATCCCGAGGAAGCGGTCTCGATGATGAACCGCATCATCGAGCGGGTGGAGCGTGATCCGCGCTGGCCCGAGCTGATGCAGGCCGAGCAGCCCCATCAGGATGACGACGCCGACGTGCTGGTGGTCGCCGCCGCCGGCGCCGCCAAGGCCGGATCGACCAAGTGCCTGGTGGCCTTCACCACCACCGGCGCCACGGCGCGGCGTCTGGCGCGCGAGCGTCCCCTGCAGCCGGTGCTGGCCCTGTCACCGCAAATCGACGCCGTTCGCCGCATGACGCTGGTCTGGGGTATCGAGCCCCGCGTCAGCGCCCAGCCCGACAGCCTTGAGGTCGTGACCACCGACGCGGCCAGCCGCGCGCTGGAACTGGGGCTGGTGGCTCCGGGCGAGCGTCTGCTGATCGTGGCGGGGACGCCTTTCGGGGCGCCGGGCGCGGCCAACCTGCTGCGCCTGGCCCACGCGCCGCTGCCGATCCGCAAGCGCTAGCCAAAGGACGCCGGCAGAAGTCGCTCGTATCCGCGTCGAACCGCGCCATAGCATTCGCAGGCCATGGCCTCGAGACCTGCGCGATCCAGAATATCGACCACGCCACGGCGATAGCGGATCAGGCCCTTGGTCTGCAGCGAACCGGCGACGGCGGTGACCGTGGTGCGCTGGACGCCCAGCATGTCGGCCAGGACCTCCTGGGTCAGCTGGACCATGTTGGTGTCGATCCGGTCGTCGCACGATAACAACCAGCGGCAGAATCGCGCCTCGACCGCGTGGAGCGCGTTGCAGGCGGCCGATTGTATGGCATGCCCAAACAGCGCTTCATTGTGGCGATCAATCAGGCTTCGCAGGGTGGGCAGGCGCGCGCTGAGATCGTGCATCACGCTGGCGCCGATGCGCGATGCCAAGCCGGGAGCCTGAACGATGACGCGGTTCAGTGACACACGCGGCGCGACGACCGCCATCAGCCCTACCGCGCCCTCGCGGCCAACGGCAGCAGACTCGATCGCCGCGCCGTTCGCCATCAGGGTCATTAGCGAAATGACGCAGTCATGGGGGAAATAGACGGTCTCGATCCGATCACCCGGGTCGTAAAGCAGCCGTCCACGCTCCAGCTCAACCGGCGAAAGATGCGGCGAGGCCAGGGCAAATTCTTCAGGAGGCAGCGCAGCGAGAAGACGGTTCTTCAAGAAAATATTCAACCCAGTCATGACAACGGAACGCCGTCTTACGGCAAGGGTTGCAAGCTATAGGTGGGAAGCTTGGCTGGCGCCGTCGAGTAGCCGACACAATCATGGGTTCCGGAACCTAAATTTAGATGGCCATCCCGCCCTGATCTTCTCAAGAGAGGATTTCACCGGCGAACATTATGTCGGATTGTAGACAGGCTTGAGGCCTTGCCGAGAGGCGCGGGCAAACCGTCGTTGAGACATACAAAAAGAATGCCGCCCAACAGTGTTGGACGGCATCAAGGGTCGATTGCTCGCGAGGTCGGAGGCCGGTTCACGCGGCCAGACCCACTGTCGTCGAGGAGGATCCGCGGAGGACATGGGGCTCCTCCCCGCGGAGCTTAGACCGCAAGGAGGAGCCAGCAGCGCGGATGGCGGTTCCGAACGCTCCAGGCAGGGTCAAGTCCGGGGGTGATCCCGCCTGGTCCCATGCACGTCTGCCCTGGCTGGTGCGGAACGAGCCAGGGCAAACCTCAGCGCGCCTTGGCGAAAGCCGATGACATCCAGCCGCGCGAACCGTTTTCGTCGTCGACCTCCATCCACACGCCGTTGCGATTGCCGGTGGGATAGATCGCGCCACCGGCTCTGACGGAGCCGACGACCGCAGCGGTCGGCGCGGCCGCGGCGCGCAGGGAGACATCCTGGGTCGTCAACAGAGCGGCGGGCGCGGCGGGCGCGACCGCCGTGGTGGTGGTCATGGTCAGGGATACGGGCGTGGCGGCGTTGCAGCCCTTGCCCTGATAGAGGCCTGACATGATGGCGCGTCGCTGTTGGGCGATCTGGATGTTCTGGCCTTCGCGCTGGGCCTTTGCGGCGGCGGAGGCCTTGGCCTGGGCTGCGGCGGCGTTGGCGAACATGCCCAGGCCGGGCACCCGGCCCAGGGCGCCGCTGTAGAGCGCGGCGTTCACACCCAGACTGGCGGCGGCCTCAGCGCCGCGGGCCGCGCCTTCAGCGCTGGCGATCGCGCCGTTGGACACGCCCATGACCTGATCCATCCGGGCGATCTCGGCATTGATCTGGTCGCACGTCATCGACGCATCCATCGGCGTCGTCAGTTGTAGCGATTGCGCGCCGGCCTGGCTGGCCGCGACGACGACGCCGACGGCCGCAAGGCCCGCGATGATCCGCGAGGTGGTGGTGTTCATTGGTCAGCTCCCCGGTTTGACGACAAGGCGGCGCAACGGATCGCGCGCGCTGGTCGATACAGAACAACGGTATTTGGAGAGCCATGGTGCGCCCATCCCCTGTTCAGGGGGGATGGGCGCAGAGTCTTCAGAAGCCCTGGAGCCGCGCGTAGCGGTCGCGATGGAACGCCGCGCCGCCAAACAGCGCCTCGGCGACCCGCGCGCGCTTCATGTAAAGGCCGGCGTCATGAGCGTCGGTCATGCCGATGCCGCCGTGCATCTGGACCATCTCGTTGGTCGCCAGATGCAGAACTTCGCTGGCCTTGGCCTTGGCCAGCGAGGCCAGGGCCCGCGTATCACCGCCGGCGTCGATCGCTTCGAGCGCGGCCTCGACGCACGACCGGGTGGTCTCGAGGTCGGTAAACAGCTTGGCCGCCCGATGCTGCAGCGCCTGGAAGGCGCCGATCACCTGGCCAAACTGGGTGCGGGTTTTCAGATAGTCTAGGGTGATGTCGAAGGCCGCATTGGCCGTGCCCAGCATTTCCGCCGCGAGCCCGGCATAGGCGCGGTCCAGTGTCGGCTCCAGCACCGCCCAGCCCTTGTCGACTTCGCCCAGCACCGCGTCGGCGCCGACCGAAACGGTCTCGAAGGTGATCCGCGCCGCGCCGCGCGAGTCGGCGAGGGCGAGGTGGGTCCGGGTCACGCCCGGCGCGTCGCCCGGAACGAGGAACAGTGTCAGGCCGTCGGTGTCGCCCGCCTTGCCGCTGGTGCGCGCCGCGACGATCAGCAGATCGGCGGCTTCCCCGTCGATGACGAAGGTCTTGACCCCGGTCAGGGTGAAGCCGTCGCCAGACTTTGTGGCGGCCAGGGCCGTGCGGGCCGGGGCGTGGTGGGCGCCTTCATCGACCGCCAGGGTGGCGACCGCCTCGCCAAGGGCGATTTTTTCCAGCCAGGCGGCTTTCTGCGCGGCCGTACCGGCCAGGTTCAGGGCCGAGGCGGCGATCAGGGCGGTCGAGAGCAGGGGCGAGGCCGCCAGGGTGCGGCCGGTCTCTTCCAGAACCAGGCCCAGGCCCAGATAGCCGAAGGCCGAGCCGCTGTGCTCTTCGGGGACGATCACGCCCGCCCAGCCCATCTGACCCATCTCGGCCCAGGCGGCCGGATCGAAGCTCTGGCCGGATCGAGCGTCGCGCAGCTTGCGCAGGGCGCCGACGGGGGCGCTATCGGTAGTCCAGCCCTTGGCCGCGTCGCGCAGCATGGTCTGTTCTTCGGTCAGGACGGCCATGTCAGGCGGGCTCCCTCGATTGATGTTTGGCGGCCCGGTCAGGGGCCTGTTCAAGACGGCTGTCGCCCCGGAAGGGCTCACCGGCTGCTGTGATAAAGTCCGGCGCGGCGGACACGCTCGCGACTACTGGTGGTCCAGCAGGCCGAGCACCCGCTTGGCGACGACATTGAGATTGACCTCGCTGGTGCCGCCCTCGATCGAGTTGCCCTTCGAGCGCAGCATGCCACGCGTGACGTTCAGCTCGTCCTTGCTGAAGCCTTCACCTTCCCAGCCCAGGCCCTGCAGACCCATGGCCTCGACCATCAGCTCGTGACGCTCCTGGTTCATCTTGGCGGCGGCATACTTGATGATCGAGACGGCGGCGCTGGGGCCGTTGCCGGTCTTGGATTCCTGCTCGGCGCGGCGGACGGTCAGGGCAAAAGCGTGGGCGTCCATGCGGTGGGCGGCGATGCGCGCGCGCAGGTCGCCGTCGGCCAGACGGCCGGTTTCGTCGACGCCGATCTCCTTCTTGGCCACATCCACCAGATCCAGCCCCCCGCCGCCGCCAAAGCCGCTGGCCGAGATGTTCTGGCGCTCATACTGCAGCAGCCGCTTGGCGATGTCCCAGCCGCCGTTCAGCTTGCCGACCAGCTGGTCCTTGGGAACCTTCACGTTGTCGAAGAAGGTTTCGCAGAAGGGCGAGGAGCCGCTGATCAGCTTGATCGGCCGCGCCTCGACGCCGGGCGTGGTCATGTCGAACAGCACGAACGAAATGCCTTCGTGCTTCTTGCTGGTATCGGTGCGCACCAGGCAGAAGATCCAGTCGGCCTGGTCGGCATAGCTGGTCCAGACCTTCTGGCCGTTGATCAGATAGTGGTCGCCCTTGTCTTCGCACTTGGTCTGCAGGGCGGCCAGATCCGAGCCCGCGCCCGGCTCGGAATAGCCCTGGCACCAGCGGGTCTCGCCGCGGATGATCGAAGGGATGAATTTCTTCTTCTGCTCGTCGGTGGCGTATTCCAGCAGCACCGGGCCCAGCATCCAGACGCCAAAGCTCATCAGCGCGGGGCGCGCCTTGATGCGGCGCAGCTCCTGCTCCAGCACCTTGTTCTCGGCCTTGGAGAGACCGCCGCCGCCATAGTCCTTGGGCCACATCGGCGCGGTCCAGCCGCGCTCGGCCATGCGGTCCAGCCACAGCTTGGCGTCCGGGTTCTTCCAGACCATCTTGCGGCCGCCCCAGGGCGCGTCGTCCTCGCCCATCGGGGCGTGCAGCGACGGCGGATAATTGGCCTCCAGCCAGGCGCGGGTCTCGGCGCGGAAGGCGTCGAGTTCGGTTCCACCGAAGTCGGCCATGGTCGTTTCTCCCTTGGGGTCGTCATGTCTCGGCGTTTCGCAGGCGCCGCTCGTCGCCAGACTACGCGACCGGGCGCGTCGGGCAAGTCGATTCAAACGATCGTTTATCGCGAGGATGGGCGACCGGACGGCTTGTTCCAGCTTATATAGCCTCACCGTTGGGTCCCGCTGGGGATTCGCCGATCCGGGATCTTGATGTCCGCGCCTGAACTCCGCCCAGCCGCGCTGGCCGTCGCGCCGGCCCTGTCTGCGATCCTGGCCGTTGTCGCCGGGGTAATGCTGCTGGCGTCAGGCGCGACGCCGTCCGAGCCGACCCGGTTCGCGCTGCTGCTGGCCTTCGCGCCGGATCTGCTGATCGAGATCAGCCATTTCGCCTCCTCGATCCTGGGTCTCGTGCTGCTGCTGCTGGCCTTTGGCCTGCGCTCGCGCCTGGACGCCGCCTGGTGGGCCGCCGTCATCACCCTGGCCGCCGCCGCGCTTCTGGCGCTGTTCAAGGGCCTGAACTGGGAGGAGACCACGGTCCTGACCGTGTGTTTGCTGATCATCCTGCCGCTTCACGACGCGTTCGTGCGCAAGGCCGCGCTGTTCAGGATGGAGATCACGCCCGCCTGGCTGCTGTCGGCCGCCGCCGCCCTTGTCGGCGCCGCCTTCTGTGGCTGGTGGACCTTCAACCACACCGAATATGCCGACAAGTCCTGGATGCGCCTGATGGGCGACCAGGATGCGGCTCGGGCCATCCGCTCTTCGGTGGCGGCGGCGATCGTGCTGCTGGCCATTGGCGTCTGGCGGATGATCTCCACGCCCGCCACGCCGCCGGTGGTGGACGACACCGATCCGCAGTTCGACCGCGTGCGGGCGATCCTGGCCAAGGCCGAGGACGCAGAGCCGGCTTCGAACCTGGCGCTGCTGGGCGACAAGCGCTTCCTGTTTTCGGCGTCGGGCGAGAGTTTCCTGATGTTTGGCGTACGCCGCCGTTCGTGGATCGCCCTGGGCCCGCCTGTAGGGCGGCGCGATGAACGCATGGAGCTCTTCTGGCGCTTCCGCGAACTGGCCGACGCGCATGCGGCCCGGGCCGGCTTCTACGCCCTGGGTCCCGACGATCTGCCCGACACGGTCGACCTGGGCCTGGCCATCCAGAAGACTGGCGAGAGCGCGGCGGTGCCGCTGGCGGCCTTCTCTCTGGTCGGGCGCCGGCGCGAGGTTCTGCGCCGCAACTGGCGCAAGGCCGGGGAAGGCGGAGCGGCCTTCGAGGTCGTGCCCGCAGGCCAGGCGCCGATGGAGGAGCTGAAGCGGATCTCCGACGCCTGGCTTGTGCACCACGCCGGGGGTGAAAAGGGCTTTTCCATGGGGGGGTTCGACCCGCCCTATGTCGCCGAGTTCCCGGTGGCGCTCGTGCGGTATGAAGGCCAGATCGTCGCCTTCGCCACCCTTTGGACGACCGCGCACAAGTCGGCGTTCTCGATGGATCTGATGCGCTATTCCGACGAAGCGCCCAAGAACGTCATGGATTTCCTCTTCGTCGAGCTTCTGCAATGGGGCCGCGACGAAGGCTATCTGGCGTTCGAGTTCGGCATGGCGCCCCTGGCCGGGCTTCAGGATCGGCCCCTGGCCCCGATCATGTCGCGCGTGGGGCGGCTGCTCTATGAGCGGGGAGAAGAAATCTACAATTTCCAGGGCGTGCGACGGTACAAGAACAAGTATGATCCCGTCTGGCAGCCGCGCTATATTGCCGCGCCGCAGAAGTGGGCGATCCCTTTTCTGCTCGCCGACATCGGTCTGCTGACTTCGGGGGGCGTCGGCGGCCTGACCAAGCGGCCAAAACGGCCCGCGACCTAATAGCGCGTCTGGGCGCCCGTCTGCACGCCCAGCAGGTTCAGCAGGTGGACCAGAAGCAGCATGATCGCCACAGCGCAGGCCATCATCAGCGGGCGCCAGGGAACCATGCGCGGGCCCTTTAGGATATCGGCCGGGCGGGCGCCGCGCCATCCGCAGAACACGGCGAGGGTCAGCAGCACGATCAGGGCGATGACAGTGAAGGGCAGGTCCATGAGCGTTCCATGCCCTGCGACAATCGGCCTGGCAAATGGTTAACCTGCGTTAACCCCCTTGCTTTTTAACCAAGGTAAACATGGTTAAAGCTGTGTCCCGATTCCTCCACCTGTGAATCGCAAACCTACTAGATTTAGCTATTTGGTCGCGTTTACACCCCAGGAATCGGTGACTAGCGTTGGTCCCCAAGTACGGGGAGAACGATTCGTATGACGGCCGCAGCGCCATGGAGCGTAAAGGGAATTGATCCCAAGGCACGAGAGGTCGCAAAGGACCTCGCGCGTCGCTCCGGCATGACGTTGGGCGAGTGGCTCAACCGCATGATTATCGAGGGTGAAGGCCCAGGCGCGGATGCGCCGGCCGCTGACGCCTTTGGCGGCGGCGCCCAGGATCGTTCGCCCAAACCCTATCTGCACATCGCCTCGCACGGCGATACGCCGCCCCGCATCGAGATTGCCGAGCACCCCGCCGACGAAGTCGGTCGCGTAGCTATTGCGCTCGACCGTCTGACCGATCGCATCGAGGCTGCCGAAGGCCGCTCGGCCGCCGCCATCAATGGCATCGACCAGTCGGTGCGCGGCGCGCTGAGCCGCCTGGCCTTGTCCGAACGCGAACAGATCGCCGTCGCCGCCCGTTTCGAGGGCGCAGTCGACGAGATCAAGACCGAACAGACCCGCGCCGCCGAACGCCTTCGCCGCATGGAGGCCGAAGCCGTCGGGCCACGTTCGGCCGAAGCCCTGCGCGCGCTCGAAGGCGCGCTCGGCAAGGTCGCCGGACATCTCTACGAAGGCGAAGCCCGCACCCGCGAAGCGATCGCCGCCCTGGAAGCCCGCCTTGACGCGCAGCCCGCCGCGACCAGCGATCCGACCGCCGTGGTCGAGGAAGTCGTCGCACGTCTGGGCCAGCGCCTGGAGGCGGCCGAAACCCGCACCGCCGAGGCTTTGCGCGAACTGGGCTCATCCTTCTCCGCCCTGGATGGCCGTCTGCAGGCGGTCGAGGGCGCCAATCCCGCGACGGGCGTTCAGGAACGTCTCGACCAGCTGGCCGGCGACCTGACCAAGCGCATGGAGGCCGCGCGTCTCGAAATGGCGACCAAGCTGCGCGACAGCGCCGACGGTCGCTTCGATCGCATGGAAAAGAAGCTCGGCGAGATGACCGCCCACGTTCAGGCCGCCGAGCATCGCTCGGCCCAGGCCATCGAGCGGATGGGGCGTGAAGTCGTCGGTATCGCCGAAGTCCTGAACCGTCGGATGCAGGCGTCCGAGCAACGCAACACCGCCGCCATCGAGCAGGTGGGCGGCGAGGTCGCGCGTATCGCCTCGACGGTCGAGCACAAGCTGAACCGCGCCGACAGCGTCCAGGCCCAGGCCCTGGAAAAACTGGGCGCGGAAATCGCCCGCATCACCGAAAAGCTGGCCGAGCGGATTGGTAGCGCCGAGCGTCGCAACGCCCTGGCCATCGACGATGTTGGCGAGCAGGTCACCCGCGTCACCGACCGCCTGAACCAGCGCCATGAGCGTTCGTCGCAGGAACTGATCGACCGCATCCGCCAGAGCGAAGAGCGCACCGCGCGCATGCTCGACGAGGCTCGCGAGAAGATCGACAGCCGCTTGAGCGACGCCCAGCGCAAGCTGGCCGAGGCGCCGGTCCAGGCCGCTGTCGCCGCGCCGGCTCCGGTCGTTCGCGCCCCGGCTGTCTCACCGTTCGAGACCAGCAGCTATTCCTTTGGCGGCGAGCCTGCCCTGGACGAGGACGTCTTCAACGCCCCTCCGCCCCAGGCTGCCCGCAAGCCCGTGTTCGAGGTCGCCGCCTTCCCGGCGGTTGATCCCGAGCCCCCAAGCTTTGATGACGAAGACTATGAGGCGGCGGACGGCTTTGTGGGCCAGCAGCCCTCGGAGGCGGTCGAGAGCTTCGCCCCGGCCTCCGACTTCGGCACCTTCTCGGCCCCGGAACCGACCGATCCCTCGCGCCCGCTGTCGACGCGCGAAGTGATCGAGCAGGCTCGCGCCGCCGCCCGCGCCGCGGCCGCCGCTGACGTGAAGGCCAAGAAAGACCACAAGAAGGACAAGGCCAGGGACAAGCCGGCGCGCACCTCACTGTTCGCGGGCTTCGGGTCCAAGACCGCGGCCAAGCCCAAGCGCCGGATCGGCTCGTCCGTGACCACGGCCCTGATGGTGTTCGGCATCGCCGGCGCCATGGGCGGCGGCGTGGGCCTGCTGCTGCTGCCCAATGGCGGCGCCAGCCAGACGCCTGACCGCGTTGCTGAAGCCATCGCCGGCCGCAAGGCCGATGTCGAGGTTCGCACCGCTGAAGCCGACACCACCCCAGGCCCGCGCGCCGCGGTCGCGCTGTCGCCGCAACTGCTGACCTCGACCGCCACCGACGCCACTCCGCCGCCTGCCGCGCCGCAGGAGAACGCCCAGGCGCTGTTCGACGAGGGCGTCCGCAAGATCGAGGCGAAGGATCGCTCCGGCGTCGAGATCATGCGTAAGGCCGCCAATCTGGGCCTGCCGCGCGCCCAGTTCTATCTCGGCAAGATGTACGAGATGGGCGAGGGCGGCGTGAAGAAGGACCTCGTCGAGGCCCGCCGCTGGACAGAACGCGCCGCCACCGCCGGCGACGCGCGCGCCATGCACAACCTGGCCCTGTTCTATTTCAAGGGCGAAGGCGGCGCCAAGAACTCGACCACGGCCGCCAACTGGTTCCGCAAGGCCGCCGATCAGGGTCTGGTCGACAGCCAGTTCAACCTTGCCCAGCTTTATGAAGGCGGTTGGGGCGTCAGCCAGAACCCGGCCGAGGCCTACAAGTGGTACGTGATCGCCGGTCGCGCCGGTGACGCGACCTCCAAGGCCCGCGCCAACGCGCTGCGCCCGCAACTGACCGCCGAGGCCCAGCGCACCGCCGACCGTTCGGCCCTGGCCTTCCGCGCCCAGACCGTGAACGCTTCGGTGGCGGCCAACACCGCCGCGCCGTCGAACGCGGGCCTGGGCACCGCCCAGCGCGTGCTCTCGCAACTGGGCTACTATCAAGGACCGCGCGATGGCGTGGCTTCCCCCGCCCTGCGCATGGCCATCGCCGCCTACCAGCGCGATCAAGGCCTGCCGTCGTCGGGCGCGCTGGACGGCGAAACCCTGAACCGGCTTTCGGTCTATACGCGCTGATCGACACCGAGCTCACCCCATTGCGGGGGCGCTGAATCCATTCGGCAAATATCGTCCGTGGACCTCGCGGTATGTCTGGTTATAGTCACGCCGGGGTTAGGGAGGTCGCGGGGGCGGCCTTCCCGGAGGAGTTGATGCATGAGCGAGCCAGTGGCGGATCGCGTACCGGCGCCGCCGGCGGTTTGGGTGTTCGGGCTCGCGACCCTGATACCGTTCTTCGTGGCCTCGGGCCTGTTCTGCTACGGCCCTCCCGGCGTGCGCAGCGGCGCGTTGATCTCCCTGCTCGCCTATTCGACCGCGATGGTTTCCTATTTCGGGGGCGTGCGAAGCGGGCTGGAGATCGAAAACCCTAGTCCGCGCTGGGCGGTTCTGGGCCTCTCGCTGCTGTTCCCGCTGGCCGGCTTTGGCCTTCTGCTCGGCGAGCTGCGGTTCGCGCCCGCCTGGCAATTGTCGGGCTTTCTGCTGGTCTTCCTGCTGCAATGGGTCTGGGACGTCACCGACCACGACGGCCCGGCCTGGCGCCCCCGGATGCGAACCCTGCTCACCTCGGGCGCCGCCGTCTCGCTGGCCTTCGCGCTCGAACAAGCCCTGCACATGTAATCTAGTCGGGACGGAGTGAGCGCGGTCCGATCGCGTGAACCTTCTGCGTGCCCAGGGCCCCCGCCAGGACGGGACCGCCGAACAGGCCTGAAAAGGCCCGATCCAGCACATTCAGTCCGCCCGTATAGGCGCCGAAGGCCGGCAGGATCAGCCGCGATCCATCGGTCACGAAACAACGTCGCCGCACGCTGCCGCGCCCGCTCGACACCCTGGCGGCCGGGTGCAGGTGTCCGGCGACCTCGCCGGGCTGCTCGCCCGCCTCCGGCTCATGGCGGAGGGTCAGGCCCAGGATGCTGGCCTCGGCGATCACTTCTCCAGGCAGGACGCGGGGGCCGTCTTCATCGTGGTTGCCGACCGCCCAGATCAGCTCGCGTCCTCGGGCCAGCCCCCGCAGGCGTTCGGCGTCGTCATCGGCCAGCCGATCCTCGCCCGCGCCGTCATGGAAGCTGTCGCCTAGAAAGATCAGGCGCGCCGGCGACAGCGCCGCGATTTCGCGGTCCAGGCGATCCAGGGTTTCGCGGGTGTCATAGGGCGGCAGCATCTGGCCAAAACGCGAGGCGTAGCTGCTGCCTTTCTCGAAGTGCAGGTCGGCGACGACCAGGGTCCGCTCGACCTCCAGCCACATCGCCCCGGATCCGCGCAGGGTCACGGTGGCGCCGAACAGCTCGACATGGAGACCGCCACAGGCGCTGGTCTCGAACCGGGTCAAGCCATGGCCTCCGCGATCAGGTCTTCCTCGGCCTCGGCCAGGATCATCTCGCCGGCCGCATCCCCCGGCGCGCGCTCGCGGCCGATTTCCAGCATCAGCGGCACGGCGAAGGGTGAGACACGGTCCAGCCTGATATTGCGGATGTTTCCCTTCACGCGGGCCAGCATGTCGCCCAGCCGCGCCACGTCCAGCAAGCCGCTGGCGGCGTCCATGCGCGCGCAGCGCAGCAGCAGGTGGTCGGGCTGGTGGCGGCGCAGGACGTCATAGATCAGGTCGGTCGAGAAGGTCACCTGCCGGCCGGACTTCTCCTCGCCGGGATAGCGCCGCTCGATCAGGCCGGCGATCAGGGCGCAGGCCTTGAAGGTGCGCTTCATCATGAAGCTCTCCTCCAGCCAGGCCTCCAGATCGTCGCCCAGCATGTCCTGGTCGAACAGCTCGTCCAGATCCAGATCGTCCATGGGCTTCAGCGACCAGATGTTCAGGGCGTAGTCGTTGCAGACAAAGCCGAGAGGCCCGACGCCCAGCCGGTCCAGCCGCCGGGTCAGCAGCATGGCCAGGGTGTTGTGCGCGATGCGTCCGTCGAACGGATAACAGACCATGTGGAACCGCTTCCCGCGCGGGAAGGTCTCCAGCAGCATCTCGTGTTCGTCAGGCAGGGCCGAGCGAACCTTCTGCCAGGCTAGCCATTCCTGAACGTCCGGGGGCAGGGCGGTCCACCCGGCCTCGTCATGCATCATCTTGCGCACGCGGCTGGCCAGATAGGTCGACAGTGGAAACTTCGAGCCGCCCCAGCTGGGCATCTTGGGGTCGTCGTTGGGGGCCGGACTGACGAAGGCGTCGGCGCCGACAATACCGTTGAACCGCCAGACCTGGCCGGCGAAGACGAAGGTGTCGCCGGGCGTCAGCTGCTCGAAATAGCCTTCCTCGGCCTCGCCGATCTTGCGTCCGCCGGATGGCGTTGCACGGTCTGGGCGTTGCGGGCCCGCCAGAGGCCGTCAGTCCCCTGCACGATGCGGCGGAACTTGTCGTAGGTCCTCAGGGCATAGCCGCCGGTCGAGACAAAATCGACGACGGCCTCGAAGTCTTCCCACGACAGATCGGCATAGGGACCGGCGGTGCGGATCTCGTCGTGCAGGGCCAACAGGTCGAAGGGCTCGGAACAGGCGCACCCCATGACGTGCTGGGCCAGAACGTCCAGCGCGCCGGTGCGTTCGGGTTCGCCGTCGAGGTGGTTTTCCAGGATGGCGTCGGCGGCGGCGCGGCATTCCAGCATCTCGAACCGGCTGGCGGGCACGAACAGGGCGCGACTGGGCTCGTCCAGGCGGTGATTGGCGCGGCCGATGCGCTGGACCATCCGCGAGGCGCCCTTGGGCGCGGCCAGCTGGATGACCAGATCGACGTCGCCCCAGTCGATGCCCATGTCCAGCGTCGAGGTGCAGACCGGTGCAGGGCGATGGGCAGGCCCTCGTCGTTCAGTTCCCACAGCTTCTGGAAGGCGAACTCGGCCTGGAAGCGGGTGTTGACGAAGATCAGGGCCGTCTGGGCGCCCTTGATGATCTCATAGACCTCGGCCATGGCGTGTTCGGCTGTGTGCCCGGCCCAGGGCACGCGCCCCCCCGAGACCAGCACCTCCACAACGGGCGGCGCGCCGCCGGAGCCGAGGACCAGGTCAACGCTGTCCTCGCCGCCGCTGCCCAGCCAACGCCGCACCAGCCCCGGATCATCGACGGTGGCTGACAGTCCTACCCGCCGCAGGTTCGGCGCAAACTGCTGCAGGCGCGCCAGATGCAGGGCCAGCAGGTCGCCGCGCTTGGACGGCCAGATCGCGTGGGCCTCGTCGATGATCACGCAGGACAGGTCGGCGAAGTATTCCCGCGCGCCTTCCCACGCGCAGAACAGGGCCAGTTGCTCGGGCGTGGTCAGCAGGATGTCTGGCGGCCGAGTGCGCTGGCGAGCCTTGCGGGATTCGCCGGTGTCGCCCGTGCGGCTCTCGGCGACCACCTTCAGGCCCATCTCGCGGATCGGGGTCATCAGGTTGCGTTCGACATCCACCGCCAGGGCCTTGAGCGGCGAGATGTAGAGCGTGTGGATGCCGGCCGGCGTATTGCGCGGCGGGCGTTCGGATAGCTCGACCAGGCTGGGCAGGAAGCCCGCCAGGGTCTTGCCGCCGCCGGTGGGCGCGATCAGCAGGGCGCTTTTGCCCTCGCGCGCCTTGGCCAGCATCTCAAGCTGATGCGGGCGAGCCGCCCAGCCGCGTGCGGCGAACCAGTCCTGGAAGCGGGGAGGGAGGGCGGCGGCCGCTGACATTGCCTGTCGCTATAACATGTTCCCGTTCCGTTTCCAGACCGCAAGCGCACGGTAGCGACGCTACTCGCCTGTGAGGCAGCAACGCTTGACGACCGTCGCCCGGCGCCAACAATCGCTGGAGTTGTCCGGGGTGGTCATGACTTCAAAGGCGCTTGTGGTTCTGCTGGGACTGGTCGCGGTGGTGGGCGCGATGCCTGTCCAGGCGCGTCAGACCGCAGCGCCGACCGCGACCGTGGCCGCTGACGACCAAGCCTTCGCCGCCTTGCTGAAGCGCGGCCAGGCCGGTGACGCGTCAGCCTATGTCGATCTGGCTTTCGAGTACCTGGACAGGGACCATGCCCGCTATGACGTGACCGTCGCCGAGCAATGGCTGACGAGCGGCGTTGCGGCGGGTGTCCCGGAAGCGATGGTCGAGCTGGGCAATCTCTATTTCGACGGCGATCACGTTCCTCAGGACCGTCGCAAGGCGCTGGGGCTCTACCGCCGCGCCGCCGACCTGGGCGACCTGGACGGCCTCTACAATGTCGGCATCGTCTACGAAGGCGGCGGCGGGATTGCAGCCAATCTGGCCGAGGCCCTGCGCTGGTATCGCCGGGCGGCCGACGCGGGTTCGGAGATCGGGATGTTCCAGGTCGGCCAAGCCTTCCAGCATGGGCGCGGTGTGCGGGTCGACATGCGTCAGGCGGTGTTCTGGCTGAGCAAGGCGGTCGCGGCGGGATCATCGGCGGCCATGAACGACCTGGGCGCGCTCTATTCCGCCGGCGACGGGACGCCGCAGGATGACGCCGAGGCCCTGAAGCTGTTCATCGCCGCTGCCCGCAACGGCTCGGCCATCGCCATGGCGAATGTCGCGGTGGTCCACTACAACGGCGAGGGCGTTCCGGTCGACTATGTGGAGGCTATTCGCTGGTACCAGCTGGCGGCGGACCACGGCTACCTGCCCGCCTACTACCGGCTGGGGGCGATGTGCGAGGCGGGGCAGGGCGTTCCCTACGATCTTGAGCTTGCCCTTGGCCTGTACCGACGGGCCGCCGAAAGCGACGATCCCGCCCTGCGCCAGAAAGCTCACACGGCGATCGACCGGCTGGAGCGCGGCGACCAGGAAGACCCGCGCGTCGCGTGACGCCGTTCGCATTCTGTTTCCGCCGCCAAGGTGCTAACAGACTCGCGTGAC
>NCEV01000013.1:42259-102593 GCA_002280875.1 Caulobacter sp. 32-67-35
AAGGGCGCGGCCGAGCAGGCGGCCAGTCTGCGGATCTCGGCCGACGCCCTGCTGGCCGAGCTGCGCCTCACGCCCCAGCCGTCGCGCGAGGAGGCCCTGGCGGTCGCCGAGACCCTGGCCAAGGCCGGCTGGGCCTGGGGCCCCGCCGTGATCGGCGCCCTGCGGTCGGCTCCGGTCGGCAACCAGTTCCGAAGCTCCGGCCTGGATGTCTGGTCGCGCATCATCGAGTGGGAAGATCAGGCCCCCCTGGGCGAATCCGGCACGCGGCCGATCGACCCCGAGCGCGCCGGCGAGCGTCTGACCGAACTGCTGCAACGCGCGGGCCTGGACGAGGTGCGCGAGGCCCAGGCGACCTATGCGCGCGAGGCCGCCTTCGTCTTCCAGCCGCGCGACCGCGAGGGCGAGCCAAACATGATGCTGGCCGAGGCCGGCACCGGCGTTGGCAAGACCCTGGGCTATCTGGCCCCCGCCTCGCTGTGGGCCGAGGCCAATGGGCCATCGGTCTGGATCAGCACCTACACCCGCGCCCTGCAGCGCCAGATCGAGCGGGAGAGCCAGTCGATCTATCCCGACCCGGCGGTGCGGGCCCGCAAGGCGGTCGTGCGCAAGGGGCGCGAAAACTATGTCTGCCTGCTGAACTTCCAGGAACAGGTCAACGGCGCCCAGCTGGGCAATGGCGACCTGATCGGCCTGGCCCTGACGGCGCGTTGGGCAAGGGCGACCCGCGACGGCGACATGACCGGCGGGGATTTCCCGGCCTGGCTGCCGACGCTGTTTTCGATCGCGCCGATGCAGCAGGCCAGCCCGGCCAACCTGGTGGACCGGCGCGGCGAGTGCGTTCACGCTGGCTGCCAGCACTATCGCATCTGCTACATCGAGAAGGCCGTGCGGGCCTCCAAGCGGGCGGACATCGTCATCGCCAACCACGCCCTGGTGCTGACCCAGGCGGCGTTCGACGGCGCGCGGGCGGCGCGGGGGCTGAAGGGTGACAACGAGACCACGGCCGTCAAGCGGGTGGTGTTCGACGAAGGTCATCACCTGTTCGACGCCGCCGACAGCGCCTTTTCGGCGGCCCTCTCTGGCGCTGAAGCGGCGGAGCTGCGGCGCTGGATCCGGGGACCCGAGGGACGCGGTCGGCGCGGGCGGGGGCTTGAGGCCCGTCTACTGGACATCTTGGGCGACCGCGAAGGGGCGCGTCAGGCCCTGACT
The DNA here is from genome assembly GCA_002280875.1 of Caulobacter sp. 32-67-35. GTDB lineage: Bacteria > Pseudomonadota > Alphaproteobacteria > Caulobacterales > Caulobacteraceae > Caulobacter. Next base: position 43,469 of record NCEV01000013.1, read on the forward strand.
GCCGTGCTGCACGCCGCCGCCGCCCTGCCCGGCGAGGGCTGGTCAGGCCGCGTCGCGCCGCCGGACGGACAGGTCAATCCGATCGGGCCGATCGAGAGCTATCTGGTCGCCGTCATCGAGCAATTGCGGGCCCGTAGCAGCGAGCGCGGCGGGGTCGAGCAGGGGCTGCAGTGCGCCGCGCGGCCAGCGGTGGACCTGGTGCGCGAACGGGCCGGCGAGGCGGCCAAGGCCCTGGCCGGGGTCGAGGCGCCGCTGCTGGCCCTGGCCCGCCAGCTGGAAGACGTGCTGGACGAAGACGCCGAGCATCTGGGCCCCTCTGAACGCGCCCGCATCGAAGGCGCCCTGCGCGGCCTGGACCGCCGCGCGCGCATGACGCTGCCGGCCTGGCGCTCAATTCTCAAGGCGATTGACGAGGACGCCGAGGACGACCCCGATTTCGTCGACTGGTTCGAAGCCACCTTCCTCTATGGCCGCGTGGTCGACGCCGCCTGTCGCCGGCACTGGGTGGACCCGACAGAGCCTCTGCGCGCGGCGGTGCTGAGCCCCGCCCACGGGGTGCTGGTCACCAGCGCCACCCTGACCGATCCGGCGCTGGAGGATCCCTTCGCCCTGGCCGAGATGCGGACCGGGGCCGCGCGGATGCCGCAGTCGCCCAAGGTGCTGCGGCTGGTCTCGCCGTTCGACTATGAGACGAACGCCCGGGCCATCGTGGTCACCGACGTCAACAAGGAGGACGCCCGGCAGGTTTCGGCGGCGATGCGCGAGCTGTTCCTGGCGGCCGGCGGCGGCGGGCTGGGGCTGTTCACCGCCATTCGGCGGCTGAAGGCCGTACACGAGATGATCGCTGCGCCCCTGGCCGACCGGGGACTGGCGCTCTACGCCCAGCATGTCGATCCGCTGGAGGCTGGGGCGCTGGTCGACATCTTCCGGGCCGAGCAGGACGCCTGCCTGCTGGGCACCGACGCGATCCGCGACGGGATCGACGTGCCGGGCCGGTCGCTGCGCCTGCTGGTCTTTGACCGGGTGCCATGGCCCAGGCCCGACATCCTGCACAAGGCCCGCCGCGCCCGGTTTGGCGGCAAGGGCTATGACGACTCCACCGCGCGCGCGCGCATCAGCCAGGCCTTCGGACGCCTGATCCGGCGCGCGGATGATCGGGGCATGTTCGTGATGCTGGACGCCGCCGCGCCCACACGTCTGTTCTCCGGCCTGCCGGAGGGCATTACCGTCGAGCGGTTGTGTCTGGTTGACGCGATCGAGGCCACCGCCGCATTTTTGACGGAAGCGTCGGTTTAATGGTTGCTGTGTACAGTGTGCCTTCCGGGGGGAGGGTGTTGGGAGGTCACGTGATCAGGGTTTTGGGGATAGCTGCGGCGATGATGCTGTTGGCGGGCGGCGCCAATGCGCAGGAATTTGTCCGTACAGACTGCCGAACGACGGTGCAGTCCACCCACACGCTGAAGTTCGAAGATCCCAAACATGCGCTCTGGTACAAGCGCTTCTGGACGGGATCGTGCGCTGACCTCAGCCTGTGCATGCCCGGCTCGCCAAACTGGAATGACATCGTCAGCAAGCTGCTGATCAAGGGCGGTCCTGCCGATCGCGGTGTCCTGCTGCCCAAGGCCTGTCGTCTGGGGCAGATGATCGGCATGGAATGGGCCCGGGACCGGCGGATCAAGCGCATCAAGACCGCTGACCTGAAGACCTTCAATTCCATCCTTGAGGCCTCGGGCGACGCCGTGCGCGGCGTGGAGCAGGTTGAACTGAAGGCCCGCTCGATGATTAGCCACCGCTGATCTCAGGTCCGACTCAAAGGCGTCGAATTTCTGCAATCGAGGCGGACTAGAAGGGCCTCCTGTAAAGGAGCGTACCCATGATCATGTCCGCCCATTCGATGGACCCCGCCATCGATGAAGCCGCAGCCCCGGCTCAAGCCTATTCGGCCCGCGCGCTGGTACGGGCCGTACGCTGGCGCAGCGGCCTGTCGGCCCAGCAGTTCGCTCGAGTCTACCATATCGATCCCGACCGGCTCGACGCGCTGGAGCATGGCGACGCCCGACCGGACGCCGCCCTGACCGCCTATTTACGAGTGATCGACCATGCGCCCGACGTGGTGCGCGAGGCGCTGGAGCGCCGGGCTCTGACAGGGCCAGCCAGCTAGCCGAACTTGTAGCCACACAGCTTGTTGCCATCCAGATCGCGGAAATAGGCGAAATAGACGCCGGGCATGCGCTCGCCGGGCGGGCCCTCGTCGGTGGCGCCCAGTTCCAGGGCCTTGGCGTGGAAGGCGGCGACCTCTTCGACGGTGTCGAAGCTGAACCCGCCCATAGAGCCGTTGCCGACGCAGGCAGGGTTGCCGTCATAAGGACCCAGCACGCCAAACAGGCCCGTGCCCTTGCCCCGATACAGACGGCCGCCTGAAGGGTGGTCGAACATCGGCGTCATGCCGATCGAGCCCAGCAGGGCGTCGTAGAAGACCTTGGCCTCTTCGAGTTTGTTGGAACCGACCGTGTAGTAAGACACCTTCGCCATGCGCTTCTCCCGTTTGTGCTTGGGGATAAGGCTAGCATGCGGCGGCCAGCCGGCAACGCTGACGCAAGGTCAGGCTTCGGGCGCGGTCCCTATCAGGCCTTCGGCGACCTCGGCCAGCAGGTTGAACAAGGCCGGCACGTCGATCGGCTTGCGCAATACTCCATCAGCGCCGTTCGCCATGTAACGGGCGATGTCATCGTCGAAGACGTTGGCGGTCAGCATCCAGATCGGCGTTCTCTGGTCCGGGGGCTCGGCCCGGCGAATCTCGCGCACCGCCTCCAGCCCGGTCAGAACCGGCATGTTGACGTCCATCAGGATCAGGTCGAACGGCTGGGTGCGCCAGGCGTCCAGCGCCTGTGCGCCGTCCTCGGCGAAGGTCAGGGACACCGGGGCCTCCTGTAGCAGCAGCGCCACCACCTTGCGGTTGGCGGGGTTGTCCTCGGCCACCAGCAGGCGGATTTGGGTGAGGTGGCGCGGCCGGTCCGCCCCCGCGAGCGGCTGGCTATGGACCGGGGCGTCGAAAGCAAACCAGAGAACCGCGCCGCCCGCTGCTTTCTGGGAGACCATGACGCCGGCGGGGTCATCGACGCCGATCTCTCCGCCCATCAGGGCCATGTTGCGGGCGCAGATCGCCAGACCCAGGCCGCTACCGCCCTGCTGACGTCCTCGCGCGGTCTGGTCGAAGGCCTCGAACAGCCGCGGGCGCTCTTCCAGCGGCACGGCCGGGCCAGTATCGCCCACCTCGATCAGGACGCCCAGGTCCTGGCCCCGGGGTGTGCCGGCCAGACGCACCGTCACCCGACCGCCGGACGCGACCGCGCCCATGGCGTTGGAGATCAGATTGATCAGGGTCTGCTCAATGCGAGCCGCGTCGGCCCGCACGACGAAGGAGAGCGCAGGATCGGCGTCCTCGAACCTGAAGTCCACGCCAAGACCGCGCGCATGGACGCTCCAGACCCGCATCACCCCCAGAAGCATCCGGCGAAGATCCACCGGAACGGGATTGAGGCGCGCCTGTCCGTTTTCGACATGGGTGAGGTCGAGAATGCCGTCCAGCAGCCGGGTCAGTTGCTCGCCGCCTTCCAGCACCCCGCTCAGCAGGTCGGCCTGTTCCGGGGTCAGGTCCTTGTCGCGCAGGATCTGGGCGAAGCCCAGCACGGCGTTCAGCGGGGTGCGGATCTCATGACTGGCCACAGCCAGAAGGTCGGTCTTGGCGCGGCTGGCGGCCTTGGCTTCCTCGATGGCCTGGGTCAGGGCCACGTTCTTGCGGGTGAGGTCGCGCAGGGCCTGGGTCAGGGTACGGTCGCTGGCCTGCTGGCGGGAGGTGACCAGCAACACGGCGGCCACGAACAACGCCGCCGCCAGGGTGTAGTGATCCAGCAGTCTGGGGCTGGACCAGTCGATCGCGGTCCAGATCAGGGTCAAGGCCGGCGGAACGACGCCGATGACGTAGCTGATCGGCGTGATGTGGACCCGTAGGGCGGCGAACAGCAGCACGCAGATGGCCAGCAACCCCGCCTCGACCTGGGCAATCGGGCCGTCATACAGGCGGATCTGAACCGCCAGCCAGCAGGCGTTGCTGACCAGCAGAAACATCAGCACGTCCGACTGCCAGCACAGGCGCCGGAAGGCGCGGTCAGGATCGGGATCGCGGGCGGCGATCTCCGCGGCGGCGAACAGGGCCAGGTAGAGAGCAAACTCCACAATCGCCAGCAGGGTCATCCGCCAGGGAGTGAACAGCGCCAGCAGAATGACCAGCAGGGCCACGAGGACCAGCCGGGTCAGGGCGACCCCGCGAGAGTACAGAATATACCCTTCAAGCTGGGTGACATCCTTGATCTGCGCCGGCATCCGCATTGCCACCCCGCCTTCCGTCGCCGTCTTCTGCATCGGGTCCCGGCCCGGCGCCGCGATTGGGCTTCCTTTGGGGAAGCCAAGGCGGGCACTCCTTCATAGACGGTCGATTCGCGCCTTTCCGCTCTCCTCTCGCGCGATTGAACGGCGTCCATGAGCCTTGACGCGTCGTAGCTGTGGATGACGCGCTTCCGCGTCCGCGAGGATACCGGCCATGACGGGGCGTTGGACGAGGGCCTTGATGGGGCTGGCGGCGGCAGCGGCGCTGACGGGCGGGGTTCAGGCTTTTGAGCTGTCGCCGAAGGCGCAGGCCATGCTGGCCCGCGGCGAGGCCCACGCCGATGTCTCGGCCGATCCAGACGGAATCTCCGGGCGGGTGCGTGGCGTGGTCGATATCGATGCGCCGCCCGAGCTCGTCTGGAAGATCATGACCGACTGCGCCACGGCCCGCAAAATGATGGCCAACGTGACCGGCTGCCGCATTCTGTCAGGAGATCAGGCCCGCGGCTGGGACGTGCGCGAGCACGTCACCCGACGCAATCTGATCTTTCCGGGCATGCGGATCGTGTTCCGCTCCGACTATGAGCCCCATCGCCGCATCCGCTTCAATCTGGTCGAGGGTGATCTCAAGCTGCAGCAGGGCGAATGGCGGCTCCAGCCCCTGAGGGGCGGCAAGGGCACGCGGGTGTTCTATGAAAACCGCCTCGCCGTCGACTGGCCGGCGCCCAAGGCCATGATCCGCGAAGCGCTGCGCAAGGACACGCCCAAGGTGCTGGTGAATCTGCGTCGGGCCTGTGAAGCCGCTGTGTAGGAAGGGCCTTGCGGCCTGACGGCTTCATCAAGGGTGAGACCAGCAGGACGCTAGACCGCGCCGATATATTTGATCAGCGCGGTCATGTTCTCGATATAGCCGCCGGTCGAGATGCCGATCTTGGGCGTGTCGGTGATGTAGGGCGAGGTGTCGGTAGCATCGCCGACCCGGGTCTGGCTGAAGTCGCCTGGCGCGGGGGTGGGCGAGCCGTCGCCGATATAGGGATTGCTGGTCGCCTTCAACTCGGCGGGCCACCACCCCTCGCTGTTCAGCGTGGCTACGAGAGCGGCGGCCTTGTCGGGCGAGGCCTGGCCGGCGTCAGCCTTCAGGGTATCGACGTTCAGGTCCGACACCGAAATGTCGCCAGTCGTGAAATAGCGGGGCAGGGCCTTGCGGCCGCCCTTCAGCGGCGAGTCCTTGCTGGCGACTTCAGGCGGGGTGGCCTGCAGCTTGGCCAGGCGCTTGCGCAGACCCTCCACGTTCACCGCCCGGGTCGATCCATAGTGGATGACGACATTTTCCGGATTGTGGTCGGCGTAGTAGCGGCCGTTGACCACATTGCTGCCGGTGCGGTGGATGAACAGCGGCTTGCCTTCGCCGATCGAGACGAAGGTGGGATAGGCGCGGTCACCCTTGATTTGCTCGGCGGGCAGTTTGACACTGTCCAGCCAGTCCAGGGCTTCGCCCAGTCGGGCCAGGAACTTCGGGTCGCCGGTCAGCTCATAGAAATCCATGCACGAGGCGATGTTGCCGCCGGTGGTGTGGGTGGCGAAGGCTTCGGGCTCATAGGTGCGGGCGCCAGCGGGCTTCAGGTCGGAAACCTTGTGCTGCAGACCCCAGGCCGGTTGCGGCATGGGCTGCTGGCAGGCGAGGAAGCAGTCCATGGCTCTGCGGATGGCGGGCAGCACGCGTTCGTCGCCCAGGGCTTGCCACACCATGATCAGGAACTTGAGGTTTTCCCCGGCCACGTCGTCATTGAAGGTGATGTAGCCGGTGTAGTCGGCCTTGCCGTGATGGTGGAACTCGTCCCTCAGCGGGAAGCGCTGGGGCCAGCCGCCGATCGGGTACTGGCTGTCCAGGACGAAGGCCAGGGCCTTGTCGAGGGCCGGCTTGAAGGCGGGGTCCTGCTTTTCGACATACAGGCGCAGCAGGAACTGTGAGCTTTCGGCCGTGCCGGCGTCGTCGAAGGTGGCGTTGCCGTAATAGTGCTGGAATTCCTCAAGCCGCCAGCCGTTCTTGCCGATGGTGTCGTACCACTTTTTCAGCGAGGCCTCGCCGGCCAGGTCGCCCAGATAGTTCCAGCCGCCGGCCGGATGCTGGATGGCGATCAGGGCCTGGGCTGCCTTGACGGCGGCCTCGTAGTAATAGGCGTCGCCGGTGGCGTGATAGGCGTCCAGGAACAGGTGGCCCATGGTGGCCGTGCCGGGCGGCTGCACCCAGATCATCGTCGGGAAGGCCTCCATCTCGCCCCAGCGGCGCGAGAAGTCGGGCAGGTAGCTCCAGACGTAACCGCCGTTATAGGCGGCTTTCTCGACCATGAAGGTGGTGGCCTTCTTCATGGTCTCCAGGGCCTGGGCCTTGGTTGGCGGCGCGGCGGCCAGGGCCTTGAGCGGCGAGGCGCAGCCAGCGACGGCGAAGGCGGCGGCCGATGTCGCCATCAGGCGACGGCGGGAAATAGGGCTAAGAGGCATGCGGCGCTCCGACTGGCGTTATCTCGGCAGGTTCGGGGCGGCGGGTCGCCCGACGCTGGTCCCCTGACCGAGCGCGCGAGGCGGTTCCGTGGTCTCCTCCCGGACCGGCAAAGCCGATCTCACCACCTTCAGGCGGCGAAGTCTTGGCGCAGTTGTGACACCGGTGTCACGTCATGGCTAGGCGCTTTTTTCCGACAACGGCGTTCGAAGCCGGCGGGTGCGACAGGGCGTCGCCTTGCGGTGTGATCAGCGTTCGGCGAAGACCAGTGACTGTTTCTGCGGCGCCGCCGCCGCGCCGCCCTGGCTGCGCGCGACGCCGTCCTGTTGGGGAACAGGATGACGCCCCCGGACCCGCCCGGTTCGGGGGCGTTTTTTATCGTATTGTAATTGTTAGATAAGTTTCGATAACGCCGTGCGTCCAGCGGTCGCATGGCGCCAAATTTTACATTCTGTAAACATTCAGCTCATGCCCACGCGCACCGAACATATCCACGAAGCCGAACGGCTGGAACGTCAGGCGGAGATCGCCGACAACGCCCATGCCCGCGCGGCCCTGCGCCGCATGGCCCAGGCCTCGCGTGGCGCCGCGGCCCTGGTGGGGATGTTTGAGGCGAGCGACGAGGATTGCAGCCTGGCGCGCCTCTAGGCGCGAGCGCGCTCGTGTTGACCTCGGAGGCAGGTTGGACGCCTGCGCCCGGAGCCATGATCGGGCGCCCTGGGGCAGGGGCTTAGCCGCGCTGGATGTCCAGCTTGCCGGTCTTGGCGTCGCCATCGATCCGGGCGATCCCTGAATTTGCCTCGCGGTTCTGTTAGCGCATGGCGAAACACGGGCGTATTATCCATATCGATGATGAGGCCGGGCCCGGCAGGTCCGGCTCCGTTGTGGAGCGCGGCTCGGCGTGTCTGGCGGTTCTGTCGCCTGACGCCCAGAAGAACCGCGACGTCAGGGAGGAAGACATGACGCCAAGAAGCCTTCTGGTCGCTGGTGTGTTGACCGCGACCCTTTTCACCGCCGTCGGAGCGACGGCCTCGACCCTGGTGCTTGGCGGCGGCGCCGCCAAGGATTGCTCGGTCGCCGCCATCGACGGCCGCTCGGACAAGACCTCGGTTCTGCTGTGCACGACCGCGCTGGAGACCGAGACCCTGAGTTTCCGCGATCGGGCGCGCACCTATGTGAACCGCGGCGTGCTGCAGATGCGCCAGCGAGACTTCCCCACGGCGCGCGCTGATTTTGACGCCGCCTCCCGGATCGATCCGGATCTGGGCGAGGCCTGGGTCAATCGCGGGGCGGCCTATGTGGGCGAGGAGCGCTATAGCGACGCCCTTGGCCAGATCGACAAGGGTCTGGCGCTGGGCGTGAAGGATCCGGAAAAAGCCTGGTTCAATCGGGCTATGGCCCACGAGGGACTGGGCGATTTGAAGGCGGCTTATCAGGACTATTCCAGGGCGGCCGAGCTGGATCCCGAATGGGATGCGCCGAAACGGGAACTTATGCGTTTCACGGTCAAGCGGCCCTGAGCGCAACGCGCTCCGAGCCCCGAAAAGACGAGGAGCGCCGATGCGCAGGATCAGATGGGCTGGCGGCGTCAGCCTGGCCGCACTCGTTGTCGCCAGCGGCGCGGCGGCCCAGGACGGCTTGCGCGAACTGCGGGCGCTGAACGCCGCCCAGCACGGCGCAGAGATCGCACGCCAGGACGCGCTGGCGGCGCAGCGGGAGGTCATCGCCCGCCAGGATCAGCTGCAGACCACCCTCGTGCTGCGCGAGCTGGATACGGCGCGGATCGTGCCGCCGGGATCGAACGGACTGATCATCCCGCCGCCTGCGCCGCCCCCGCAGACCGGCCCGGACTCGCTGCAGGCGCAGATGGACCGAATGGAGCGCCTGACGCAGGATGCGCCGGCGCGAAGCAATGCGCGTGTCCGGGCCGTTCGTCCGGCCAGTGACCGCTGACGCAAAGACAAGGACACGGCATGGATTGGAAAGGCGCGCGCCGCTCGGGCAATATCGAGGATCGGCGGGGGATGGGCGGCGGCGCCATGGCGGGCGGCGGCATCGGGGCGGTGGTCCTGGCGGCGATCGGCTATTTCGTATTCGGCATCGATCCGCAGACCACGATGCAGGTGGCCGGACAGCTGCAGGGCCAGACCCAGCAGGAGGTCGCTCAGGGCCAGGTGAGCGACGCTGACGGCCAGTTCGTCGACGCCATCGAAACCTCCAACACCGAGGTGTGGGGTCCCATCTTCGCCGCCCAGGGCGCGCGCTATACACCGCCGGAGTCGGTGGTGCTGTACGACAACGCCACGTCCACGGGGTGCGGCACGGGCCAGTCGGCCATGGGGCCTTTCTACTGCCCGGCCGATCGCAAGATCTATCTGGACCTGACCTTCTGGAACGAGCTTGAGTCGAAGTTCGGCGCCAAGGGCGAGTTCGCCCGGGCCTATGTGATCAGCCACGAGGTCGGCCACCACGTGCAGACCCTGCTGGGCGCTTCCCAGGCAGCCCGGCGCATGGGCGCGCAGGGCGCCGAGAGCGGCACGGTGCGACTGGAGCTGCAGGCCGATTGCTATGCCGGGGTCTGGGCGTCGAAGGCTGGCGAGACCTCGGGCGGCCAGATCGTGATCCGTCCCGCCGACATCGAGGATGGCCTGGGCGCGGCGGCGGCGGTGGGCGACGACACCATCCAGTCGCGCACCCAGGGTCGGGTGGTCCCCGACAGCTTCACCCACGGCACCAGCGAGCAGCGGATGCGGTGGTTCACGCGCGGCTATGAGCGCGGCGATCCGGCGGTGTGCGACACGTTCGGCGCGTCGCGGCTGTAAGGGTGTCTTGACCCACACGTCAGTGCGCCTAGTGTCCCCCCGTTCACCGGGGGGTCGCTAGCGCGGCTGAGATTGGGCTTTCGTCCTGACCCGTCGAACCTGATCCGGGTCATGCCGGCGAAGGGAGGGAACGCGGTCGGGGCTTACAGTCCGTCCGTTAGAACCGACTTAGCACGCTTGTCCGGGTCTCCTTAATGCTTGAGGAGCGCCCGAAAATGAACGTCCAGACCACCATCAAGGCCGTCGCCGAGACCATCTCGACCGGCTCCATCCCCGGCTCCCGCAAGGTCTATCAGGCCGGCGAGCTGTTCCCCGACATCCGCGTGCCGTTCCGCGAGGTGGCCGTCCACCCTTCGGCCAACGAGCCGCCGGTCACGGTCTATGACCCGTCCGGTCCCTACAGCGACCCGACCGTCACGATCGACATCGAAAAGGGCCTGGAGCGCACCCGCGAAGCCTTCGTGGTCGCTCGCGGCGACGTCGAGGTGGTGGCGCAGCCCCGCGCGGTGAAGCCCGAGGACAACGGCTTCGCCCAGGGCAAGCACCTGGCCCCGCAGTTCCCCGCCGTGGGTCGCACCATCTATCGCGGCAAGCCGGGCGCGCTGATTACCCAGTACGAATACGCCAACGCCGGCAAGATCACCGCCGAGATGGAATATGTGGCCATCCGCGAAAACCTGCGCCGCGAGCAGGACCGCCCGTGCGTGCGCGACGGCGACGATTTCGGCGCCTCGATCCCCGACTTCGTGACCCCCGAGTTCGTGCGCCAGGAAGTGGCCCGCGGCCGCGCCATCATCCCGGCCAACATCAACCACGGCGAGCTGGAGCCGATGGCGATCGGCCGCAACTTCCTGGTCAAGATCAACGCCAATATCGGCAACTCGGCGGTGCTCAGCACCGTCGCCGACGAGGTCGACAAGCTGGTCTGGGCCACCCGTTGGGGCGCCGACACGGTCATGGACCTGTCGACTGGCCGCAACATCCACAACATCCGCGACTGGATCATCCGCAACAGCAGCGTTCCCATCGGCACCGTGCCGATCTACCAGGCGCTGGAGAAGGTCAACGGCGTGGCCGAGGACCTGAACTGGGAGGTCTTCCGCGACACCCTGATCGAACAGGCCGAGCAGGGCGTGGACTACTTCACCATCCACGCCGGCGTGCGCCTGCCGTTCATCCCTATGACCGCCAAGCGTGTCACCGGCATCGTCTCGCGCGGCGGCTCGATCATGGCCAAGTGGTGCCTGGCGCACCACAAGGAGAACTTCCTCTACGAGCGCTTCGACGAGATCTGCGAGATCATGCGCGCCTATGACGTGTCGTTCTCGCTGGGCGACGGCCTGCGGCCCGGCTCGACCGCCGACGCCAATGACGAGGCCCAGTTCTCGGAGCTGCGCACCCTGGGCGAGCTGACGAAGGTGGCCTGGAGCAAGGGCGTGCAGGTGATGATCGAAGGGCCGGGCCACGTGGCCATGCACAAGATCAAGGCCAATATGGATGAGCAGCTCAAGCACTGCCACGAGGCCCCCTTCTACACCTTGGGCCCGTTGACCACCGACATCGCCCCTGGCTACGACCACATCACCTCGGCGATCGGCGCGGCGATGATCGGCTGGTTCGGCACGGCCATGCTCTGCTACGTCACGCCCAAGGAACACCTGGGTCTGCCCGACCGCGACGACGTCAAGACCGGCGTCATCACCTACAAGCTGGCCGCCCACGCCGCCGACCTGGCCAAGGGGCACCCCGGCGCGGCCATGTGGGACGACGCCATCAGCCGGGCGCGGTTCGAGTTCCGCTGGGAAGACCAGTTCAACCTGGCGCTCGACCCGGAAACCGCCCGCAAGTTCCACGACGAGACCCTGCCCAAGGAGGCGCACAAGACCGCGCACTTCTGCTCGATGTGCGGACCCAAGTTCTGCTCGATGAAGATCAGCCACGAGGTGCGGGAGTTCGCCGCGGCTCAGGCCCCGAACGAGGCGGCGGCCCTGGGCATGGCGCAGATGAGCGAGAAGTTCCGCGAGCAGGGCTCGGAGATCTATCTGAAGACCGAGTAGGGGACTCTGGCCTGGCCTTGACCCATCTCAAGGTCAGGCTGACGCGTTGACCGCATCACAGGATCTCTGAAGGAGCCCTCTGATGACCACCCGCCGCGTCCTGCTGTCCGCGCTTCCGCTGATCGGCGTCGCCAGTTGCGGGGAGGGCGGCGACGCCTATGCCCAGGCCGTGGCCGCCACCTGGGTCCTGCCGCCGGCTTCGGGGGCGGCGGGACTGCCTGTCCAGGCGCTGGTCCAAGCCGCGACCCTGGCGGCGAGCGGCCACAACACCCAGCCCTGGCGCTTCGTCTCGCGCGGGCGGGAGCTGATCATCCAGCCGGACCTGTCGCGGCGCACGCCGGTTGTCGATCCCGACGACCACCACCTGTTCGTCAGCCTGGGCTGCGCGGCCGAGACCCTTTTGCTGGCCGCCACCGGCCGGGGCTGGTCGGGCGAGGCGAGGTTCCTGGGGGCCGCCGAGGGGGTGGCCGTCAACCTGTCACCGGGGCGTCAGGCGCCTGATCCCCTGTGCGCGGCGATCGCCCGTCGCGCCTCCACCCGCGCCGACTATGACCCGCGTCCGGTGGCGATCCCGAGCTTGCGCGCCCTGGCGGCCTCCGCCGGACCTCACGTGGCGCTGAGCCTGATCACCGATCGCCCGCGCCTTGACGCGCTGACCGCGCTGATCATTGACGGCGATGACGTTCAGGTGGCCGATCCGGCCTTCCGCCGCGAACTGGCGGCGTGGATCCGGTTTGACGCCGCCGAGGCCCTGGCTCGCCGCGACGGGCTGTTCTCGCGCAGCTCCGGCAGCCCGGCCCTGCCGCGCTGGCTGGGCTCGCGGATGTTCGATCTGGCGTTCACCGTCAAGGGCGAGGCCGACAAGATCGCCCGTCAGATGGCCAATACCGCCGGGGCGGCGGTGTTTACGGGACCTTCCGACGATCCGGCCGGCTGGGTCGCGGTCGGCCGCGCCTTCACCCGTTTCGCCCTGACCGCCACAGCGCTGGGCCTGAAGCTGGCCTTTCTCAACCAGCCTGTCGAGGACCGGCCCACCCGCGCGCGCCTCGCCGCCTGGCTTGGCGCGCCCGACCGGCGGCCCGATCTGGTGGTTCGTTTCGGCGAGGGGCCCGCCATGCCAAGGTCCCTGCGCCGGCCGGTTTCGGCCGTGCTCTCGGCCTGAACGTCCGCGGTCTGGCGATTTCAGGGGCGAGGGTGTCGGATCCATCGTCGCCGAAACGTACTGGTATCCTCAACAGGATAAGGAGGATTTCCCGATGGCCTATGTCGACGGTTTCGTACTCGCGGTCCCCAAGGCCAATATCGAGGCCTACAAGGAGATGGCCAGGCTGGGCGCCAAGGTCTGGATGGAGCACGGGGCCCTGTCCTACGTCGAGTGCTTCGGCGATGACGTGCCCTATGGCGAGCTCACCTCGTTCCCCCGCGCCGTCCAGGCGACCGACGACGAGATCGTGGTCTTTTCCTGGATCACCTACACCGACCGCGCCCACCGCGACGCCGTGATGGCCAAGGTCATGGCCGATGAGCGCATGAAGCCGGCCATGGACAACATGCCCTTCGACGGCAAGCGCATGATCTTCGGCGGTTTCGAGACGTTCCTGTCTGTCTAGCGCCCAGGCGCTCCCCGCAAATGTTCGAAAGATCTCGGGTGCAGTAAATTCAGGCCAAAGGCCAAGCTTTCACGTCGGGGCAGGCGCGTTCTGGTCAGGCTAAAGGTGACGTTTAAGCATTTCGCTGGCTGGCCGATTTCCGAGGAACTGGTCATGACTTGAGGGCTTTTCCTTCCACCTTCTGGGAGGACAAAGTCATGATCAGATCTATCGCCATTCTGGCGGCTACCGCCGCTGTACTCACCGCCTGCGGCCCCAAGACCGACGCTGAAGCCTCGCGCACCGAAGGCCCCGTGGTCTCGGGCTCGGAGGTTCCGCGCAATGAAGCGGTCGACACCACGCCGACCACCGGCGAGAGCGGCCCCACCCCGGGCGCCAGCTCCTACACCGAAGCCCAGGCCCGGAGCGCCATCGAGTCGGCCGGCTACACCGGCGTCGGTGCCCTCACCCAGAACACCAACGGCCTGTGGCAGGGCCCGGCGATGAAGGACGGCAAGTCCGTCAGCGTCTCCGTTGACTACAAGGGCGCGGTCACCGCGCTCTGATCCCGGCCTCGAACATCAGCAAGATTGGAAAACCCATGAGCAAGACCATCACCCGCCTGTTCGATGACCGCGCCCAGGCTCTGAGCGCCGTCGAAGACCTGGAACGCGCCGGCGTCCATCACGACCACATCAGCCTGGTCTCCAACAACAGCGACAACTGGCATGACGGCAAGGCCGGCCCGCTGGGCGACGCCAATGGCGACGGCGAGAACGATGTCGCCGACGGCGCCGGCAAGGGCGCGACCACCGGCGGCCTGATCGGCGGCGGCGCCGGCATGCTGGCAGGCCTCGGCATGCTGGCCATTCCTGGCCTTGGCCCGGTCGTCGCGGCGGGCTGGCTGGCCTCAACCGCCGTCGGCGCCCTGGTCGGCGCGGCGGCAGGCGGCGCAGCCGGCGGCCTGCTGGGCGCGCTGAAGGAAGCGGGCCACACCGACGAAGAGGCCAATGTCTATTCCGAAGGCGTTCGCCGCGGCGGCACCCTGGTCAGCGTCAAGACGGACGAAGATCGCGCCGTTGAAATCCAGCAGATCCTGGACGGCCGACGCGGCGTCGACGCCATCCGACGCGGAGAAGCCTATCGTCAGTCGGGCTGGACCCAGTTCGACCACAATGCCAGCCCGTTCAGCAGCGAACAGGTCATCCGCGAACGCGACCTGTATCGCAGCGAAGAACGCTCCTTCGCTGACAGCGACCGCGACGATGGCCTGATCGGCGACGACAATGGCCGTATCGATCGCCCCGGCGTGACCCCCTCGGCGACGCGCGACTACTAGCGTTCAGGATGACGCCTTCGCCTCAGGCGAGGGCGTCATCCGCGACTGGTCTAAGGCTTTCGGCGCGCTAAGCTGCGCCTATGACTCACGCTTCGTTTTCCGGCTTCGCCACAGCCGATCTGGCCTTTCTGAAAGGCCTCGCCGTCCACAACGATCGCGAGTGGTTCACCGCCCACCGCGCGCCGTTTGACGAGGGCCTGAAGCCCACGCTCGTGGCGCTGATCCTGGCCCTGAACGAAGCGCTGGACGCCAGGGATCTGCCGCTGGCCGGCCACCCCAAGCACACCGTATTCCGCATCCACCGGGATGTGCGGTTCTCCAAGGACAAGAAGCCCTACAAGACCCATGTGTCGGCCACCCTGACGCGTGACGGCCAGAAGATGTCGCCCGGCATGCTGTATGTGCACGTCGAGCCGGAAGGCGGCAGCAAGCCGGCCTTTGATCCCGAGACCATCGATCCCCTCGACCCCACCACCTTCCCGTCCAGCGACGACAGCGACGCGGGCTATTCCGGCCACGGGCCGTTCGCGGCTGTGGGCTTCTACCTGTCCGAACGTCCGCACATCGACGCCTTCCGCCGCGCCATCGTGGACGACCCCAGGGGCTGGACGGCGGTCGAGCAGGCGCTAGCGGCCAGCGGGCTGCCGCTGGAGCCCGGCGAGCCGACCAAGCGGATGCCCAAGGGCTTCGAGGATCAGGCCGGCGGCCCGCTGGAAGCGGCGATCAAGCGCACCCGCTGGCTGGTGCGCCGCGACCTGACCGGCGCCGAGATCGGCGGGCCGGACCTGCCCGCGGTCATCGCCGACTTCGCGGCAGACGCCCGGCCGCTGCTGGATTTCGGCTGGAAGGCGCTGCGCGCCTGACGCGTCGCCGACGGCAATGACCTTTTAAGCAGTCCGGCGCACGCTCTCTCCAGACCCGGCGGCCATCACGACCCCATAGCCGGGCGGGAGGACGCCATGTCGTCGACCGTCACCTCCAGTTCCCGCCGTCGCGGCCTGGATCATTTCGAACCCGAGGATGTCGATCCCCAGGCCCAGCGCCGGCTGCGCGGCACGCTGGAGCAGATCGACTATACCGCCTTTGCCTCCAACAAGGCGCTGATCGGTCAGGCCCTGGGCCATGTCGACGCCACCCATTTCCAGCATATGGCGGTCGCCGCCGCCCAGGCTCGCGCCCAGTGGGTGGCCGCCGCCGTCGCCATGACCGAAACCGCCCACACCCCTGCGCCGGACCAGATCGCCAGGCTGGCCCAGATGCGCATGGCCTATGAGGAGCTGGCCGAAGCCTATGAGGCCATGCGGCGGATGGTCGAGCGGGGCTATGTGATGTTCCGCCCCGTGCCAAACCCTGGCTAGGCCGCCAAGTTATATACCCGGGTAATATTGACTCTCCTATTTATCCGGGTAAAAAGCGCGCCACAGGAGGGTCCCATGAACGGACGCAAGGCGCTGGTGCGCGACTATCGTGACCGCAAGGTCGAGGCCGGGATCTATGCGGTGCGCTGCGCCACCAGCGGCGAGGCCTGGGTCGGCGCGACACCGGACCTGTCGATACGCCAGAACGGCCTCTGGTTCGGGCTGAGACAGGGATCACATCCCGAGAGGAGTCTGCAGGCCGCCTGGACCGCCCATGGCGAGGCCGCCTTCAGCTATGAGCCTCTGGAGACCATAGACGACGAGACCCTGGGCCCGATCGGCAAATCCTCGTTGCTGAAGGAACGCCGCGCCGCCTGGATCGAGAGCCTGGGCGCCAAGGGGCTGAACCGATGAGCTACGCGGTTTTCAAGGGCGCCGAGCGCGTGGCGACGGGATCCAGCCTTGATGCCGCCCTGGCCGCCCAGCGTCTGGCGGACGACCCGTCTGCCGACTTGGTGCTGATCTTTGATCCTGAGGGCCGCCAGGTGGATTTCGACCTCAGCGGCGACCCCGCCGACCTTGAAGCGCGGCTGGCCCCGGCGGAGGATGCCGCTGCGCCGCGCGGTCGCGGCCGCCCCAGGCTGGGCGTCGTGTCTCGGGAGGTCACCCTGCTGCCTCGCCACTGGGACTGGTTGGCCGCTCAGCCCGGGGGGGCTTCGGTCGCCCTTCGCAAGCTGGTCGAGGCGGCGCGACGGCAGGGCGAAGGGCCAGAGCGCATCCGCCGCTCGCGCGAGGCAGCCTATCGCTTCGCCACGGCCATGGCCGGAGATCGCGCTGGCTTCGAGGCGGCGATGCGGGCGCTGTTCGCGGGCGACGACGCCGCATTCGAGGCGCGTCTTGTCGACTGGCCCGCCGACATCGCCGCCCAGCTGCGCACCTATGCCGCCGAGGCGTTCGGCGCGGACGAGGCCTCGGTTCAGGTCGAGGCGCGGGGCTGAAGCAGGTCCCAGCGGTTGCCGTAGAGGTCTTCGAACACCGCCACGCTGCCATAGGGTTCGTGGCGGGGCGTTTCCAGAAAGCGGACCCCGGCGGCGCTCATGCGCGCGTGATCGCCGGCGAAGTCGTCGGTGTGCAGGAACAGCCAGACCCGGCCACCGCCCTGGTCGCCGATCCGCGCCGCTTGATGCTCGTCCGAGGCCTTGGCTAGCAGAAAGCGCGAGCCGCCATCGCCGGGCGACACCACGACCCAGCGCTTGCCCGCGCCCATGTCGGTATCCTCGATCAGATCGAAGCCCAGCTTGCCGACATAGAAGCTCAACGCCTCGCCATAGTCGCCGACGAGCAGGGCGATGAGGGCGAGGTGGCGGGCCATGGCGACTCCTTGAACAGGCGTGCTTGATAGCATCACCGATCTGGCCCTCGCATCGTTGATGAAAGGCGCGACGCCACATGATACCGGTTACCACTCACGCCCTGTTCGAGGATATCCGTCATGTCGATCCGTCTTGCCCTGGCTCTTTCGCTCGCCATGGCCGGTTCATCCGCCATCGCGGGCGCGCCCGAAACCAGGATCACGCCGGTGGCCGCCGCCGACCTGCCGCCCGCTGTGCTGGCGGTCGTCACCAAGGCCGCGCCAGGCCTGAAAGTGATCGAAGCCGAGCTGAAGGAGCGGGAAGGCCGCCGCTATTTCGATGTTGAAGGTGTTCTGCCCAGCGGCGCCGAGATCGAGTTCGACCTGCTGGAAAAGAACGGCGTCTGGGAGATCGTCGAGACCCAGCGCGACATCGCCTGGGCCGACGCCCCGGCGGTGGTGCGGACGGCGGCCGGCAAGGCCCAGCCGGTGCGGGTGATCGAGAGCACCCAGAACGACGGCCTGGTGATCTATGAGCTGTTCGCCCCGGGCCAGCCCAGGACCCCGGCCCTGGAAGTCAGCTTCAAGGACGGCGTCGCCAAGGTGCTGGCCGAGACCTGGCCGCACTAAGGCTTTTCCAGCAGATCTGGACGCTGCGACCCGAAAACCACGGGCGGCGAGGGATATTCCCGGCGGTTCACAAGCGGTCTTGCCCCAAGGGGGGCCTTGAGCGACTTTGCCGCCCCTTTTGAAAGGCCCCTGCCAATGCCCCGCGACGCGGCTGCTCCGGCGCCCCGCGGCGCCGTCTTTTCCGACCTGATCGAATTGATGCGCCTGTCGGGGCCGGTGGTGCTGTCGCGCCTGGGCATCATGGTGATGGGCCTGACCGATGCCATCGTGGTCGGGCGCTTTTCAGCGGAACAGCTGGGCTTCCATGCTATGGCCTGGGCGCCGTCCTCGGTGTTCGTGACCATGACGGTCGGCCTGCTGGCCGGGGCCCAGGTGATGACCTCGCGGGCCATCGGGGCCGGCAAGCCGCACGACACCGGCGCGGTGCTGCGCCGGGGGCTGGTCTATGCCTTCTGGATCGGCATGGCCTCGGCCGTGTCGCTGGCGGTCCTGGGGCCGCCGCTGCTGCATATGGTCCACCTGCCCAAGGCCCTGGCCGATGGGGCGACGGCGCCCCTGATCGTCTTTTCACTGTCGCTGCCGCTGTACGCCCTGACGGTGGTGATCAGCTTCTGGCTGGAGGGGCTGTCGCGCCCCGGACCGGTGACCATCGCCATGTGGGTGGCCAACGCCGTCAACCTGGCGGTCAACCTGCTGCTGGTGCCGGGCACGTTCGGCCTGCCGGCTCTGGGCGCGGTGGGCGGAGCCTGGGCGACCTTTATCGCGCGGCTGGCGCTGCTGGTGATGCTGGCCCTCTATGTGGTGCGTCTGAAGGACGCCCGCACGCTGGGGATTTTCGACAAACCGGCCCGCGATCTTCCGGCCTCGATCGAGCAGCGCCGCATCGGCTATGGCGCGGGCGCATCCAACTTCTTCGAGGTCGCGGCCTTTGCCGGCATGAGCCTGGTGGCCGGCTGGATCGGCGGGCTATCGATCGCCGCGTGGGCGGTGGTGATCAATGTGGCCGCCGTGATCTTCATGCTGCCGCTGGGCATTTCCACGGCCACCTCGGTGCAGGTTGGCCGGGCCTATGGCTCGCGCGATCCGGCCGGCATGACCCGCGCCGGCTGGGTGGCCTTCGCCTTCACGGCGGTGGTGGGGATCGTGCTGGCCCTGCTGCTGTTCCCGCTGCGCGAGTGGGTGGCCTCGGCCTATACCGCCGACCAGAACGCCATCGCCCTGATCGCGCCTGCCCTGGCCCTCAGCTGCCTGTTCCTGGCCCCCGACGCCGTGCAGGTGGTGGCGGCCCAGGCCCTGCGGGCGCGCGGCGAGGTGTGGATACCCACCATCACCCACCTGATCAGCTATGGCGTGATCATGGGCCCGCTGGCCTGGTGGCTGGCCATTCCGATGGGGCTGGGCGTCAACGGCATTGTCTGGTCGGTGATCGTGACCAGCTTTGTGTCGGCGGCGTTTTTGCTGGGGCGGTTTCGGATGCTGGATATCAAGGACCGGAGCCTCTAGCTCCTCCCCCTCTGGGGGAGGTGGCCCAGAGGGTCGGAGGGGGGCAGCTCGGCGTTCGCCCAGATGGCCCCCTCAGTCGCTCCGCGACAGCTCCCCCAAAGGGGGAGCAGCTACAGCTAAGCCCCCAGGATCCAGCCTTCTTCAGCAACCGCCGCCTCGACCACCTCATCGGCAGCCTTCGGCGCCGCAAACAGCGCCGCCAGCTTTCCCGCCTCGTCCAGCTTGGCGAAGTGTTCGGCCTGGGCGCGCACCTGGGCCAGGTCCTTGACCTCGCCGGGGGCGGGCGTGGCCTTCAGCAACGAGGGATAGACCTCGGCGATCACCACCAGCACGCCCTCCAGATCAGCCTCGGTCAGGGCCTTGAAACCCGTCTCGAACGGCCAGACCCGGGCGGCGTCGCCGCGGGCGTCCTTCAGACGGCGGGCAGCCGGGATGCCGACGATCGCCTGACCGCCCACCGAGCCGTTGTAATAGAGCTTCCAGATCGAGTGCGCGCCCTTGGCGGCCTCGTCGGCGTAGCGGAACTCCGGCAGGTCATCGGGGCCATGCTCGCGCGTGCGCTTGGGCTGCAGGGTGGTCAGCGTGTCCTTGGGCGGGCAGCCCCAGAACGGGAAGGGGCCGCCGGTCAGGCGGCGGTTGATCTCGGAGCCGACGCCGAAACGGTTATTGGTGTTGTCGGCCTTGTCCTTGACCATCTTGTTCAACTGGTCCCAGACCGCGCGCCACGGGTGCTCGCCCGGCAGGCTCAGGGCCTTGGCGAAGCCGCGCGGGAAGCCCAGCGGGAAGTCAAAGCCCACCAGGGCCCGCTCGCCGCGCTTCTTGAAGTCGTCGAGAATGGCCGCCAGCTTGGTCTCGGCTTCCTGACGGGTGGCCGGATTGAAGCTCTCGAAGGTCAGCCGGAACCGCACGTCGCGCTTGAGCACGCCGATCCAGACGGAGTCCGCGCCGGTGGTCGGCTTGGCGGCCGCGCTCCAGTCGACGATCACATAGGCGCTGAAAAGGCGCGACACGGCAGGCTCCGTCGGAAACGAACGAAGCCGCGCTTCTACTCCGCCCGGATCGCAAGGACCAGCGGGCGTTCGCGCCTAAAGCGTATTAGGCGGCGGTTTGCTCGGCGACCTCGACCGGCGGGGCGATGCGGCCGTCGCGGGCGAACCAGCGGGCGGGGGGCTCGCAGACCGGGCCCAGGGCCGCGCGGACGATGGCCGGCGGGCGGCGCTCTTCCGGGGTCATGAACAGGCCATTGGCCTTCAGCCGCAGGCCGGCGGCCTTGTGGGCGCCCAGCATGGTCAGCGGCACGGCCAGGATCAGGCCGGCCAGGATCGGCGCGGTGCCGGTCAGCAGGTCGGGCGTGAACCAGAACAGGGTGGCCAGTGTGACGCCGGTGACGCTGATCCAGCCCATGGCGCGGAAGGCTTCGCGGCCGGTTACCTTGTCTGCGTCGCGGCGCTGGGTGGCCCAGCCGCCGACCTTGCCGGCCAGGATCTCGACCAGAGCGCGGGTCTGGGTGAACATCAGCATGGGGGCGACGAGCGCCGAGAGCAGCATCTCGACGCTGAGGCCGGCGGCGATGCGGCGGCGACCGCCAAAGCCCTTGCGCTCGTTGGGGCGCGAGAAGACCAGGATGGCGCCCAGGATCTTGGGGCCAAACAGCAGCACGAAGGTGATGATCATCGCCCAGGCGGTGGCCTGGATTTCGCGCCAGTCGATCAGGGCGTGAGCGGCGGCCTGCAGGTCGGCCATGGTGAAGGCGGCCTTCTTCAGTTCCGGCATCAGCAGGCGAGAGATCACGCCGGCCGACAGGGCCATGAACCACAGGGGCGACAGCACATAGCTCAGCACGCCGATGACGAGGTGCATGCGGCTCAGCCAGTGCAGGCCGGGCAGGGCGACCAGCGGAATGTGCTGGACATTGCCCCGGCACCAGCGGCGGTCGCGGGTGGCGAAGTCGAGCAGGTTGGAGGGGCTCTCTTCGTAGGAGCCTTCCAGATAGGGGGCCAGGTGGACGCTCCAGCCGCCGCGGCGCAGCAGGGCGCTCTCGAGGGCGTCGTGGCTCATCACTTCGCCGCCGAAGGGCTTGGGACCGTCCAGCGAGGGCAGGCCGCAGGTCTCTGCGAAGGCGCGCGTGCGGACGATGGCGTTGTGGCCCCAGAAGGAGCTCTCGCTGCCCGACCACCAGGCCAGACCCGTCCAGGCGACGCGGCCATACAGGCGCGTGGCGAACTGCAGGGTGCGGGCGAAGATCGTCTGGCCGTTGATCAGCATCGGCATGGTCTGGATCAGACCCGCGCCGGGGTGACGTTCCATGGCGTCGGCCAGGCGCACCATGGCGTCGCCGGTCATCAGGCTGTCGGCGTCCAGGACCAGCATATGCTCGTAGGCGCTGCCCCAGCGGGCCACCCAGTCAGCAATGTTGCCGGCCTTGCGGCCCTTGTTTTCCTGGCGGACGCGATAGAACACGGCCGAATTGGCCTCGCGGCGGAAGCGGGCGAAGCAGGCCTGCTCGGCCAAGGCCACGGCGGGCTCGCGCGTGTCGCTGAGGATGAAGATGTCGAAGGCGCGGCTGTTGCCCGTTTCGGCGATCGAGGCGTCCATGGCGCGCAGGCGGGCGAAGACGGCGGTGGCGTCCTCGTTGTGCACGGGCATCAGGATGGCGGTGCGGGCCCGCAGCTTGGGCATGGGCTTGGCGCTGTCGATGCCCAGCGGATCCCTGGGCTTGCCCAGCAGGATCACGAAGCCGGCCACGGCGGTGCAGAACCACAGCGACAGGGCCAGGAACAGCGGCGCCAGCAGGGCCAGGCAGATGAATTCAAGACGGGTCACGCCGCCCAGGGCGATGGTGTCGAAGGTGGCCTTCCAGCCGGCCGCGCCCATAACGAGGGTCGCAAGGAACACGATCGTGCGGCGAAGGGTGATGTTGGCGACCACCTCGGTGGCGCGTCGCGCGCCGCCCTGCCAGAACGCCAGCGGCTGCACCGGCATGGCCAGCGGCGCCTCGGCGGGGATTTCCACCGTATCGCGGCGCTGGATGACCTGATCGAGGGAGACGCTCGTCGAGGTGCGCAGGTCGAAGAGGGAGGAGCGATCGCTCATGTCGTCATCGTCTCGGTCTGTCCGGCCGGGGCCGGGCTCTCTCCGGCGCATCGCCGCATCAGCTTGCCTCTTCACGCCGTGGCGACCGTCCGCTAGGGATCGGGCGTTGCGGCCTAGGGGCGTTCATGGCGGTCGATTTCCGACGTGGAGAGCCGTCGGCGTCACCTAGAGTAAAACTTCGATCACGAAATCGCTACCAGAAATCACGCTTATCTCGCACTTGCGGCAAAAAACTTGGCATACGCCGTGGGAGAGTGGCGGTCGCGCCAATGGAGAATTTGGGTAACGTCATGAAAACCAAGCTGATTATCTCGATTTTCGTCCTGTCGGCGCTGGCCGCCTGCGGTCCTGGCCCCCAGACTTCGACAGCGGAAAAGCCCGGCAACGCGTCCGCGGCGGCCACTGCGGCCCTGCCAACCTACGATTCGACGGGCGTGATTTCCGCCGTGAACGGCCTGACTCTCACGCTCGATCACGACGGCGCGAGCGCGGCGGGCGTGCCGGCCGGCCGCAATGACTTCCAGACCTACGCCGATGTGGTGGCCGACGCGCCGCTGACGCCGGGCGTTCGCGTGGCGTTCAAGTTCCGCAAGGCCGACACCGGCCTGCAGCTGGTGGAACTGAAGGCCCGCTGATCCGAACGCGCCCCCTCCGCCACGCGGAGGAGGGGGCGATCATCGGCTGGATCAGGCCAGCTTGACCAGCATCTTGCCCATGTTCTCGCCGGCGAACAGCTTGATGAAGGCCTCGGGAGCGTTCTCGACACCGTCCTCGACGGTCTCCTTCCAGGTGATCTTCCCGGCCTTGATCCACTCGGCCATGTCCCTGGCGAAGGCCGGATAGAGGTCGTAGTGGTTGGAGACGATGAAGCCCTCCAGGCGCAGGCTCTTGCCCACCGCCAGGATGATGTTGGCCGGGCCGGTCGGCTTGCCGGTTTCGTTATATTGCGAGATCATCCCGCACAGCGCCATGCGGGCGAAGGGGCGGGCCGAATTGATGGCCGCCTCCAGGTGCACGCCGCCCACATTCTCGAAATAGACGTCGATGCCCTTGGGCGCGACCTTGGCCAGTTCGGCCACCACGTCGGGCGTAGCCTTGTAGTCGATGACGTGATCGACGCCGATCGACTTCAGGAACGCGACCTTTTCCGGTCCGCCGGCCGAGCCGATCACGGTGTGGCCCTTCAGCTTGGCGATCTGGCAGACCACCGAGCCCACGGCGCCGGCGGCGGCCGAGACGAACACCACGTCGCCGTCCTTCAGGGCCGCCACGCGCAGCAGGCCCGCATAGGCGGTCATGCCGGGCATGCCCAGCACGCCCAGGAAGGCCTGGGGCGGCAGGCCATGGGTGTCGATCTTGGTCAGGGCTCCCATCGGGCCGGCGGCCGCCATCGCCGAGGGCGAGATGTTGAAGGCTTCGCGCCAGCCGAACATCGAGTTGACGATATCGCCCACGGCGAAGTCCGGATCGTTGGAGGCGACCACCTCACCGATCGCCCCGCCCTGCAGGGCCTTGCCCAGCTCGAACGGCGGCACATAGCTGGGGCGGTCATACATGCGGCCGCGCATGTAGGGGTCGACCGACATCCACAGATTCTTGACCTGCACTTCGCCCGGACCGGGCGCGGCCAGCTCCACCGAGGCCAGTTCGAAGTCGGAATGGACGGGGACGCCGACGGGGCGGCTCTTGAGGCGGATTTCGCGCGAGACGGTCATGGGTGTTCTCCCTAATTCACGCACCTGGGGCGCGTTTCTAATTTAAACGCTTGTTTAGCGCGTTGCGGCGCCGGGCTCCAGTGCTTCCGGGCGAAGGCGAAGCGGTTTAGACAACGGCCCATGACCCAAGCGATCCTCAAGGCAGGCGTTGTCGGCGCCGGCGTGTTCGGCGGCTATCACGCCAAGAAGTATGTCGAGCTGCCCGGCGTCGATCTGGTCGCCGTGTTCGACATCGACCTGGCGCGGGCCAAAGCCCTGGCCGAACCGCTGGGCGCGACGGCCCATGACGACATGGCCGCCTTCCTGGCCGCCGTCGACGTGGTCACCGTCGCCACGCCCGCCGTCCACCACGCCAGGGCGGCGCTGGCGGCGCTGAAGGCGGGCAAGCCGGTCTACTGCGAAAAGCCCCTGGCCGTCACGCCGCAGGACGCCGACGCCCTGGTCGCCGCCGCGATGAAGGCTGGCGTGTTCCTGGCCTGCGGTCACCAGGAGCGGGTGGTGTTCCAGGCCATGGGCCTGCTGGACATCCCCGAGCAGCCCCTGCGCCTGGAAGCGGTGCGGCGTGGCACCCCTTCGGATCGCAATCTCGACGTCTCGGTGGTGCTGGACCTGATGATCCACGACATCGATCTGGCCCTGGCCCTCTGCGCCGCCGACCCCATCGCCGTGGAAGGCGAGGGGGCGATCACCCGCTCGGAGTCGCTGGCCCATTCTCCCTCGCT
Organism: Caulobacter sp. 32-67-35; assembly: GCA_002280875.1. Classification (GTDB taxonomy): domain Bacteria; phylum Pseudomonadota; class Alphaproteobacteria; order Caulobacterales; family Caulobacteraceae; genus Caulobacter. The sequence goes on from NCEV01000013.1 coordinate 68,534, forward strand.
GGACTGGGTGAAGACCGAAGCCACATTTGCCAATGGCTTCACCGCCGTGTTCGACGCCTCCCGCGTCGCCGAAGCCCGCGAGCGGACCATGAAGGTCGTCTACCCCTCCGGCGAGGTCGAGATCGACTTCCTGGCCCGCACCTTCCGCAACACCACCCCGTTCCCGCTGATCGAGGACTTCACCGACACTCCGGCCGGCAAGGATCCGCTCGGCGCCAGCGTCGCCGGCTTCCTGGCGGCGGTGCGCGGCGAGAGCCCGCGTCCGGTGGTGACCGGCGAAGAGGCCGCCCGGGCGCTGGACCTGGCGCTGGCGGTGGAGCAGGCGGCGGGGGGCTGAGCTCAGCCGCGTTCCGGCGGCCATTGGCGGGCGGCATGGACAAGGGCGAGGACCCACACAACGTCGTCCGCGATTTCATAGACGAGCCGATAGCTCTCGTGAGGGATCAACTCCCTCGTACCGGCGATCTTTCCCAAGCGCCCTTTTTGGGGAAAGGCCGCCAAGGTTTCTGCGGCCTCGGCGAACAGCGCATCCATCCGGGCGGCGGCTCGCGGGCTATCGGTGGCGATGTGGTCCAGGATGTCGAGACGGTCTAGCCGCGCCGACGACGTCCACCTCACCTTCACGCGGCGGCCTCGTCCGCCTTTCTCAGCAGTTCAGCGCGGCGCGCGGCGAACTCAGCTTCAACGTTCTCGTCGGAGTCAGTCAGGCCAGACAGACGTTCGGCCCGAGCGATCTCCACCTTGCGGCGCAGGAACTCGTCGTGGAGCCGCGCTTGGCGTTGACGCTCGACGAAATCACGCATGAGGTCGCGGACGATCTGCGAGGCGGGGCGGTGACTGGCCTGCGCCTCGGCGACGAAGGCGTCGCGGAGTTGGGCTTCGAGCTTGAGCGTGAAAACGGCATCCTTGGACATGGTGAGCTTTCGGACAGAGGTGCATACGACGTATATACGTTTTCATTACCAGGGGAAATGAGCACGTCAACGAAACGCCTGTCGACAAGGACTCCTTGGGCCAGAGCGCGAGCGCGATTGACGGTTCAATTTGTCTGAGTAATTCTCCCTGACCTTGTTGGGGAGAGCGCGGATGAAATCGGGTTGGGCCATGCTGGCGATGGCGGCGGCCATGATGGTCGTGTCGCCGGCTGCCGCCGTTGAAGACAAGGCGTTCGCGCCAGGGTCAAACCCGCTCATTCGCGACAAGTTCACGGCCGACCCGGCCCCCCTGGTCGTTGGGGATCGCCTGTTCCTGTATGTCGGCCACGACCAGGCCCAACGCGACGAAATGTTCAACATGCGGGAGTGGCTGGTCTACTCCACGACGGACATGAAGACCTGGGCGTCCCACCCGCCGATCATGAAGGTCACGGACTTCAAGTGGGCCCAGAAGGACGCCTGGGCTTCGCAGGCCATTCAGAAGAACGGCAAGTTCTACTTCTACGCCGCTGTCGAGCACGACAGTTCGCAGCCCGGCAAGGCCATTGGGGTGGCGGTATCCGATCTGCCGACCGGGCCGTTCGTCGATGCGCGCGGCTCGGCCCTGATCACCAACGCCATGACTCCCAAGGGCACGCACAGCTGGGAGGACATCGATCCCACGGTGTTCACCGATGACGACGGCGTGACGTGGATCGCCTGGGGCAACCGTCAGGCCTACATCGCCAGGCTAAAGCCGAACATGATCGAGATCGACGGCCCGATCACCGAGATCACGCCGCCGCATTTCGAGGAGGGGCCCTGGCTGCACAAGCGGGGCGACCTCTACTATCTCACCTACGCCTCGCTCGACCGCTCAACCCAGCGCGATGAGCATGTCTCCTACTCGACCGCGCCGGCCATCACCGGACCGTGGACCTACCGAGGCGAACTGACAGGGCCGGGCAAGTACAGCTTTACGATCCACCCCGGCATCGTCGAGTTCAAGGGGCAGTGGTACATCTTCCTGCACAATGCGGCCCTGACGATCGGCGACCAGAACGGGGCCATCGGGCGACGGGCCGTGACGGTCGAGCGCTTGCATTACAACGCCGATGGCACGCTCAAGCCCGTCGTGCAGACAGAGGCCGGCGTCACGGCGCCGACACCCTAGCCACCTCAACCCCGCAGGATCTTCCCCTTCGCCGACCGGTAGGACAACAGTTTGTGGAGCGAGAAGGGGGTGGGCAAGGTCGTATCCCCGTTCTTTTCAGAACAAACCGCAATCCGATCAGCAGCTTGCAAAAATCTTCATCGCGCCAGTAAGACGCGCCGAAACCGCCCGCATACTGATCTCACTCCAAGGCAAGGGAAGGGACGTCGGCCGGCGACCTGATGGGCCCTGGGGTGTGGTCGAGCGGGAAGCGCTCGTCGGGGGTCATTGAATTGACCGCCCTTGTGACTGGATCAGGTCGGGTTCCCTGAAACATCGGGACGAAGGCCTGGCGGCGAGGGTTCGATGAGCGCGGCAGGCATGGGCTGAAATCGCCCATGCGGTCCGGAGCACGCCAATGCTCCGCCCGTCGGGGGCCTAGCTACCGGAGCGGGTTAAAACCCCGCCAGCCCGGCGATGCTCCCGGATAACGGCCACGCGGAGCGTCTGTCTTCGTCCCCACCCACTCGGCGGTTTCCCGCGTGAGGTCGTGAAGTCATGCCCGGAGCCAAGAGGGTTCGATCATGCGCCACTCGGGTGTTGATCGCGAACCGCTCGCAATGAAATCGACCTTCGAGCGGCCCCTGCGGGCAAAAACTGAGCGCCAAAGCCTTCCGTCGGGCTCGCGCCTAGGCTAATCCCACCGCTCTATTTCGAGAGGGCGTGCGCCATGACCAGGAAACCCGACGGAAGCTGGGACAAGTCCAAACTGCCAAGCCGGCACGTGACCGAGGGTCCGTCGCGGGCCCCGCACCGCTCCTATTATTACGCCATGGGTCTTGGCACCCGCGACATCGCCCAGCCCTTCGTCGGCGTGGCCTCGTGCTGGAACGAGGCGGCGCCGTGCAACACCGCCCTGATGCGTCAGGCGCATGCGGTGTCCAAGGGCGTCAAGGCGGCCGGCGGTACGCCGCGCGAGTTCTGCACCATCACCGTCACCGACGGCATCGCCATGGGCCACGAGGGCATGCGCTCATCCTTGGTCAGCCGCGACTGCATCGCCGACTCGGTGGAACTGACCATGCGCGGCCACGGCTATGACGCCCTGGTCGGCGTGGCCGGCTGCGACAAGAGCCTGCCGGGCATGATGATGGCCATGCTGCGCCTGAACGTGCCCAGCGTGTTCCTGTATGGCGGCTCCATCCTGCCCGGCCGCTGGGGCGGCAAGGACGTCACCGTGGTCGACGTGTTCGAAGGCGTCGGCATGCACTCGGCCGGCAAGATGACGCTGGAAGACCTGTGTGACCTGGAAACCCACGCCTGTCCGTCGGACGGCGCGTGCGGCGGCCAGTTCACCGCCAACACCATGGCCTGCGTCTCCGAAGCCATCGGCCTGGCCCTGCCGCTGTCGGCCTCGCTGCCGGCGCCCTATCTGAGCCGCGACGAATATGCCGTGGCCTCGGGCGAGGCGGTGATGCGGCTGATCGAGAGCAATCTGCGGCCGCGCGACATCTGCACCCGCAAGGCGTTCGAGAACGCCGCCGTCGTCGTCGCCGCCACCGGCGGCTCGACCAATGGCGGCTTGCACCTGCCGGCCATGGCCCACGAGTGCGGCATTGAATTCACCCTGCGCGACGTGGCCGAGATCTTCAAGCGTACGCCCTATCTGGCCGACCTGAAGCCGGGCGGTCAGTTCGTGGCCAAGGACATGGGCGAGGCCGGCGGCATGCCGGTGCTGCTCAAGACCCTGCTGGAAGGCGGCTTCATCCACGGCGACTGCATGACGGTGACCGGCAAGACCATGGCCGAGAACCTCAAGGACGTGAAATGGCGTGACGATCAGGTGGTGATCCGCCCGGTCTCCAACCCGCTGTCGCCGACCGGCGGCGTGGTGGGCCTGTGGGGCTCGCTGGCTCCCGACGGCGCCATCGTCAAGGTGGCGGGCATGACCTCGCACCGCAGCCATCGCGGCCCGGCCCGCTGCTTCGAGGGCGAGGACGCCTGTTTCGACGCCGTCGCGGCCGGCGACTATCAGGACGGCGACGTCCTGGTCATCCGCTACGAAGGCCCCAAGGGCGGTCCCGGCATGCGCGAGATGCTGTCGACCACGGCGGCCCTGGCCGGCCAGGGCCGCGGCGACAAGGTGGCCCTGGTCACCGACGGCCGCTTCTCGGGCGGCACGCGCGGCCTGTGCATCGGCCATATCGGTCCGGAGGCGCAAGCCGGCGGCCCCATCGCCCTGGTGCAGGACGGCGACATCATCAATATCGACGCCGACGCCGGCACCATCGATCTGGAAGTCGCGCCCGAGGAACTGGCCCGCCGCAAGGCCGCCTGGTCGCCGCGCAAGACCAACTACAACTCTGGCGCCATCTGGAAGTTCGCCCAGCTGGTGGGCCCGGCCCACCTGGGGGCCACCACCCATCCGGGCGCGGACGGCGAGACCCACATCTACGCCGACCTCTAGGGGCAAGAGGCTTGTCCCACGCGGCCTGGCCCGTCGACCCCGGGATGATCGCGCCCTTCCTGGTCGCGGTCATCCTGATCGAACTGACGCCCGGGCCCAACATGGCCTATCTGGCGGCGCTGGCGGCGGCCCATGGTCGACGGGCGGGGCTGATGGCGGTGGCGGGGGTCACCTGCGGCCTGTCGGTCTACATGCTGGCGGCGGTGTTTGGCCTGACCGAGGTCTTCCGGCTCTATCGCCCGCTCTATGAACTGCTGCGCTGGTCGGGCGTCGCCTATCTGCTGTGGATGGCCTGGGACGCCTGGCGTTCGGCCAGTGAGGCCGAAACCGCCGACGCCCTGACGCCCGCTCGCTGGGTGCTGTTTCGGCGCGGCATGGTGGCCAACCTGCTCAATCCCAAGGCGGCGCTGTTCTATGTGACCCTGCTGCCCGGCTTCATCCAGAACGACTATGGCTCGCCGACGCGCCAGGCGCTGATCCTGGGGTCGATCCACGTCCTGATCAGCATCGTGATCCACGGGGCCATCGTACTGGGCGCCGACCGCGCGGCCAGCCTGCTGGACCGGGCGCGCAGCCAGGTCTGGATCTCGCGGGGGCTGGCGATCTCCCTGGCGATCGTGGCGGTCTGGATGGTCTGGGAGACCCGTCAGCGCGGCTGACGCTCAGCGATCGTCGTCGAGGTCGAACGGCAGCTCGTCCTGCTGCGCCTTTGGTTCGCGCTTGGCCTTGGAGACCGGCTTGTAGGTCGGCGTCAGGGGCGGCGAGGGATCGATTTCCCACGGCGGCTCATCGAGGTCGAAGCTGGGCTCGTCATCCTCGTCGTCCTCGAAGCCTTCTTCGGCGGCAAGAACCGGGGCGGGCGTCGGCGCGGGCCGTGGAGGCTCGGGTCTTTGCGGCGGCGGCGGCGGCGGCTCTGGCGGCGGAGCCGTCTTCACGACCGGGGCCGGACGCGGGGCCCGCGGTCGGCGAACGATCGCCTCGCAGCGAGCCAGCCATCGGTTGGCCTCCTGCATGGCGTCGGCCGGCGAGCGGCTCTCGCGGCGCTGCTCGTCGCCGGGAACCCACAGGTCGAGATCGAAGTCGGGATGGCGCGGATCGTCGAACACCAGGCGCAGCGTGACCGTATGCACCGACTGCGGCGCGACCTGGTCGACCGCGCGCCGGTTCTCGCCCCGGAACACCCGGCCCACAACCTGGCCGTCGACCAGCAGTTCGGCGCCCATCAGCTCATCGATGCGATAGATCAGACACCAGGCCCCGCTGTCCCAGGCGACGGCGGCCAGGCCGGTTGCGAACGAGAAGCCCGCGCCGCGACCCCGGCCATGGGCCAGGATCACCACCTCGGGCTCGCCCTTCAGCACGTGGCGCAGGGCGCGGCGGATGCGCCGGTCCTCATCCATGAACCAGATGGCCGCGCTGCCCAGGAACGTCACCGCCGAGCCGGCGATGGCGACAAACAGCAGAAGGCGGGCGAGTTCGCTCATGGGGGCCAAGGCTAGCGAGAGTCCCGGATTCGCAACAGGGACTAGAGGTTCAGCTCGGCGACCACCGGAACGTGGTCCGATGGCTTTTCCTTGTCCCGCTCGTCGCGGTGGATCACCAGGTCGACCAGTCGGTCGGCGGCCTGTGGCGAGAGCAGCACATGGTCGATGCGAATCCCCAGGTTTCGCGGCCAGGCGCCGGCCTGATAGTCCCAGAACGTATAGCCGCCCGGCGCGCCGTCGACCTGCATGTAGGCGTCTGTGAAGCCCAGGTTCTTCAGGGCCCGGAATGCGGCCCGGCTCTCGGGCTGGAACAGGGCGTCGCCCAGCCAGGCCTCGGGATTGTGGACATCCTCGGCTTCGGGAATGACGTTGTAATCACCCAGGATGACGAGCGGCTCCTCCAGAGCCAGCAGGCTCTTGGCATGGGCCTGCAACCGTCGCATCCAGGCCAGCTTGTAATCAAACTTCTCGGTGCCGATCGGATTGCCGTTGGGCAGATAGAGGCCGCAGACCCTCACCGGCGTGGGCGCGGCGATCACGGCCTCGATATAGCGCGACTGCTCGTCGGTCTCGTCTTCGTGCAGGAAGGGCAGGCCGCGCCGGACGTCCTCCAGCGGGAACTTCGACAGCAGGGCGACGCCATTATAGGTCTTCTGGCCGTGAACGGCGACATTATAGCCAAGCCTTTCAAAGGCTTCGGTCGGGAATTTCTCGTCGACGCACTTGATTTCCTGCAGAACGGCGACGTCCGGGGCCTGCGCCTCGAACCAGGCCAGCACCCCTTCCAGGCGAGCATTGACGGAATTAACGTTCCAGGTGGCGATACGCATTGACGGCTCCAGGGGGCGCGAAGAGGCTAGGGCGCATGACGACCACGCTCAAGTCGGGCTTCAAGATTTCGGACAGGGGACAGCAGGTGCTGCTGGTCCTGATCACGCTCGTCTGGTCGGCGGCGGCGGTGATCGGCGCCATCCTGGCGGTGTTTTCGCCGCTTGTCTTCGACGGGCCGGGCAATCTCAGGAATCCCTTGGTCTGGCTGGGCTTCGTGCTCGGGGCGCTGTTCTGGGCGGTCTGCATGCTGGCGCCGCTGGTGGGCTGGATCCAATGGCGCAAGGGCAAGCGCACCGAGGCCTGGGCGGCCATGGCCGCACCAGCCGCCTGGGGCGCCCTGGCCTTGACCGTCCTGCAGTTCGTGCCGGGCTAAAGCCTAGATCGAAAAGCTGACGCCGCAGCCGCAGCTGGACTTGGCGTTGGGATTGCGCACCCGAAATTCCGCGCCGGCCAGTTCGTCGACGAAATCGATCTCCGAGCCCTTCAGCAGGGCCATAGAGATCACGTCCACCAGGGCGGCAGCCCCATCGCGCTCGATCTTCAGATCGTCGGCCTCGGCGGTTTCCACCAGATCAAAGCGGTACTGGAAGCCCGAGCAGCCGCCGCCGTCCACCGCGACGCGCAGCATGACGGGGCGCCCCTCGGTCTGGCCGATGGCGTGAATGCGGCGCGCGGCGTTGGGAGAAAGGGTTACGGTTGCTTCGGTCATGACTGTGGAAAACTCATCCTTGACCTATATGAGGATATAGACGCCCCAACGGAAGGGGCGAAAGCCCAGAAGCGGTCCAAGAGCGGTTCATGACGTCTCCCTACCTTGTTGCGCGCGCCCCCTATGCCGAGGATCCAGCCAAGTCGCGTGGGCGCCGGTTCAGGGAGGAGGAGAGCCGCACCCGCACGCCCTTCGCCCGCGATCGCGACCGGATCATCCACACCTCGGCCTTTCGCCGGCTGAAGGAAAAGACCCAGGTCTTCGTGGCCCATGAAGGCGACAACTTCCGCACCCGCCTGACCCATTCGCTGGAAGTGGCCCAGGTGGCGCGCTCGCTGGCCACGGCCCTGGGACTGGACTCCGATCTGGCCGAGACCATCGCCCTGGGTCACGACATCGGCCACCCGCCGTTCGGCCATGCCGGTGAGGATGAGCTGCAGGCCAAGATGAAGCCCTATGGCGGCTTTGATCACAACGTCCAGACCTTCCGGGTGGTGACCGAGCTGGAGCACCGCTATCCCGACTTCCTGGGTCTGAACCTGACCTGGGAAACCCTGGAAGGCATCATCAAGCACAATGGCCCCGTGACCGAAAAGCTGGGCAAGCCATCCTGGAAGGCGATCTCCAAGTACGACAACGAATACAATCTGGGCCTGGGCACCTGGGCCTCGGCCGAGGCCCAGGTCGCGGCCCTGGCCGACGACATCGCCTACAACAACCACGACGTGGACGACGGTGTGGAGGCGGGCCTGTTCACCCTGGACGAACTGATGGACGTACCCCTGATCGGCCCGATCCTGTTCGCCGTGAAAAGCGAGATGCCCGACCTGGACGCTCGCCTGACCCGGCTGGAGGCCGTGCGCCGGATGATCGGGGCCATGGTCGATGACGTGATGGGCGAGACCCTGCAGCGCGCCGCCGCCACCGGGGTCCAGAGCGCCGACGCGGTAAGAGCCCTGGACCACGCCCTCGTCGCCTTCTCGCCGGATATGGCCGAGGACCTGGCCCGCCTGCGGCAGTTCCTGCATGCCCGCATGTACCGCCACTGGCGCGTCAACCGCACGCGCAGCCAGGCGCGTCGCATTCTGGCCGAGATGTTCAGCTTGTTTCTGGCCGAGCCTGATGTTCTGCCGAGCGTCTGGTTCGAGAAGTCGCAGAACCGCGACGAGGCCGGGCGTGCGCGGGTGGTCTGCGACTATATCGCGGGCATGACCGATCGCTTCGCCATCGAGGAACACAGGAAGCTGTTCCAACTCGACGTCTGGAACTAGGATTTCAGACGTCGAGGGCGCTCTCCATTTTGGGGAGCGAAGGGACCGTCCTTGCAACTGTGGCGGCGCACGGTGTTATGGCGCGCCTGCGCCTTCGGTAAACTATGTTCGCGCACGTGTGATTCGGCGGGCCGAGCTGCGTGCGTCCTATTCTGGAGCCTAATCGCGATGTCCGACCCTCACCGCGGCGCCTATACGCCGCCGACCGATGCGCCGCTGTCCTTTGATGCGCGTCAGCCGGTGCGCGGGTCCCGTCCGCTGCCCATGACCCTGATCATCAGCGCCGTAGTGCTGATGACGCTCGTCGTGGCGGTGGTGATGATCTATCGCGGCGGCGTGCGCGGTCCCAACGAGCCGCCGCGCACGGTGGGTTCGGAGGTCGCCGAGATCAAGACGCCGCCGCCTGCGGGCAGCCAGCCGACGGATCCGGCCTCGGGCCTGCAGATCTACCGCAACGAAGAAAACCAGCCATCGCCGACCTTCGCCGCCCAGCCGGAGACGCCGCTGCCGCGTCCGACCGCGCCGGTCGAGGCCAAACCGCTGACCACCGCTGCTCTGCCAGCCGCAGCCAAGCCCGCTGCCGCCAAGCCTGCGCCGGCTCCTACCATCGAAACCCTTGCCACCGCGGCCATCGCGCCCAAGCCCGCCGCGCCCAAGCCGGTGGCGGTCGCCACGGCCACGGCGCCCAAGCCCGCCGCCTCGGCCAGCGGCCCGGCCATGGTCCAGATCGGCGCCCTGTCCTCACCCGCCCTGGCCGACAAGGCCTGGAACGACGCCGCTCGCCTGGCCCCTGGCCTGGCCGCCGGCAAGGGCAAGAAGGTCGAGGCGATCGACAAGAACGGGACCACGCTTTACCGCACCTCGGTGACGGGCTTTGCCAGCCGCGAGGCCGCCAAGGCGTTTTGTGATGCGATCTTGGCCGCGGGCAAGTCCTGCTTCGTGAAGTAGGAGCAGGCCCTTGAGCACCTCCGCCGCGATCCTCGGCTGCGCCGGGACCACCCTCTCCCGCGAGGAAGAGGCATTTTTCCGGGATGTGAAGCCCTGGGGCTTCATCCTGTTCAAGCGCAACATTGCTGATCCCGAGCAGGTGCGGGCCCTGACCGCCGCCCTGCGCGACACGGTTGGCCGGCCCGATGCGCCCATCCTGATCGACCAGGAGGGCGGCCGCGTCGCCCGCCTGCAGCCGCCGCACTGGAAGACCTATCCGCCCGGCCGCGCCTATGGCGAGCTGGTGGCTAACGACCCGCTGGTCGCCCGCGAAATAACCCGGCTGGGCGCACGGCTTATCGCCCATGACCTGCGAGCCATCGGCGTCAATGTCGACTGCGTGCCGGTGCTGGACGTGCCCGATCCGCAAGGTCACGAGATCATCGGCGACCGCGCCTATGGCGACACGCCCGAGCAGGTGGCTACCCTGGGCCGGGCCGCCGCCGAGGGCCTGCTGGCCGGCGGCGTGCTGCCGATCATCAAGCACATCCCCGGCCACGGTCGGGCCATGAGCGACAGCCATCTGGAACTGCCGGTCGTCAAGGCCAAGCTGGCCGAACTGGACGCCCGCGACTTCGCGCCGTTCCGCGTGCTGTCCGACATGCCGATGGCGATGACGGCCCACGTTGTCTACACGGCCATCGACCGCCGTCATCCGGCCACGACCTCGAAGAAGGTCATCAAGAAAATCATCCGCGAATCCCTGGGCTTCGACGGCCTGCTGATGAGCGACGACCTGTCGATGAAGGCCCTGTCGGGTGACTTCAAGCAGCGCGCCAAGGACAGTCTGTCGGCCGGCTGCGACGTCGTCCTGCACTGCAATGGCGACATGGTCGAGATGAAGGCCGTGATGTCCGGCGTCGGCGGCCTTTCGAAGGAAGCCCGCCGCCGGTCGCAGGCAGTCATGAGCCGGCTGGTCAAGGTGGTCGAGCCCTTTGACGTGGCCGAGGCCCGGGCCCGCTTCGACGCCGCTTTTGACGGCCGCTTTGCGTGACGACGGGCTTCCAGCCCACGCTTGATTTCGAGGCCGCCAACGCGGCGGCGGAAGACGGCGCGGCGCTGGTCATCGACATCGACGGCTATGAAGGCCCGCTGCACGTGCTGCTGGCCCTGGCGCGCAGCCAGAAGGTTGATCTGCTGCAGCTGTCGATCACCAGGCTGGCCGAGCAGTATCTGGCGTTTGTCCAGCAGGCCCGGCGGGTGCGGTTCTCGCTGGCCGCCGACTATCTGGTGATGGCCGCCTGGCTGGCCTATCTGAAATCGCGCCTGCTGCTGCCCAAGCCCGAACGCGCCAAGACCGAGGAGCCGCCGGCCGAGGAGATGGCCGCCCAGCTGGCCTTCCGTCTGGCCAAGCTGGACGTGATGCGCAAGGCCGTCGAAGCGCTGAAGGAGCGTCCGCTGCTGAAGCGCGAGGTGTTCATGCGCGGCGATCCGGAAGCGGTGAAGATCGTCTCGTCGACGCGGCTGGAGGGTGATCTGTATGGCCTGATGAGCGCCTATATCGCCCAGCGCAAACGCGAGCACAGCCGCCACTATGCGCCGCGCCCGCCCACGGCCTATCCGCTGGAAGACGCCCGCGACCGTCTACGCTCTCTGCTGCCGCGCCTGGAGGACTGGACCACACTGTCGACCGTGGCGCCCGTTGAACGCTATCTGGAGGAAGACGACGGCCCGTCGCCGGCGTCCTATATGGCCTCTACCCTGGCCGCGTCGTTGGAGCTGGTGAAAGAGGGCGTGCTGGAAGCCCGGCAGATGGAGGCGTTCTCGGACGTTTATTTGCGCAACCGGGCCGAACCGCTGGAGATGGTGGAGTGATCGACCCCCTGTTCACCGAGCGCTGCATCGAGGCGTTGCTGTTCGCCGCCGCCGAGCCGCTCAGCGATATCGACCTGACCAAGCGCCTGCCTGAGGGCTGCGATATTCCGGCCGGCATCGCCGCCCTGCGGGCGCGGTATGAGGGCAGGGGGATCGAGCTGGTCTGCGTGGCCAACCGCTGGCGCTTCCAGACCGCCCAAGACCTGGCCTTCCTGATGACGCAGGAGCGCGAGGAGCCGCGCCGCCTGTCCAAGGCCGCCCAGGAGACCCTGGCGATCATCGCCTATCACCAGCCCGTCACCCGGGCCGAGATCGAGGCCGTGCGCGGGGTCCAGGCCAGCCGGGGGACGATCGACGTGTTGCTGGAGCTGGGTCTGGTTCGGATGCGCGGTCGCCGTCGCTCGCCGGGTCGGCCCGTCACCTTCGGCACCACCGACGCCTTCCTCGAGCACTATGGCCTGGCGACCCTGTCGGACCTGCCGGGCGTCACCGAAATGAAGGCCGCCGGCCTGCTGGAGATGAACCTGCCGCCGGGCTTCTCCGTGCCCGACCCCCTGGGCCTGCGTCCTGGCGAGGACGAGGATCCGCTTGAGGACGGCGACGAGGCGCCCGAATTTGCTCAGGACTTCCTGGGGGAGATGGAGAAAGGATGAAGGTAGAGGAGGGGCGCCTCCTCCCTACTTTCCGTCATTCCCGCCACAAGGGCGGGAGTTCACCAGAGCCGACAATCCCTGGCGGTGGCGATCTGAAGGACTGCTTGCCGGAGGGTGTTAGTGACGAATTTCGAACCCGAACCGCCAAGAGGGCTGTCTGTTCTGGCGTGGCGACTGTTTGACTTTAGGCGAGGCCCATAGCGAGGCCGCCCCTTTTGCGGATGTCGGTAGGCCGAGGCGTCTAATCCCCCCCGGCCGCGAGGAACAACGCTGGCAGCAGGGCCAGAGCGACGCCGATCCCGGCCAAGGCTGGCCAGCGCCAGGCGCCCATGCCGCGCCACGCCGTCGCCCAGATGGCTGAAGCGAGCTTTTCGCGCGACAGTCGCAGGGCGTAGATCGCTACACCCGACACCGCCAACGCTGTCAGGGCCAGGCCAAAGGCGAACCAGATCAGCTTGGTCCACACCCCGCCGAACGTCCCGAAATGCAGCGGGTCGGCCATTTCCGAGAGGCGCTGGTGGCCACTCAAATCGCGACCGTCAGTCAGCAGCACGACCGCGCCGGTGGCCGGGTTGGTCCAGGCTACATTGGCCCGCTCGCGCACCAAAATGGCTCTGTGCTGGCCCGCGAACTGAAAGGCGCCGACCTTACCGTACGGAAAGATGATCCGCTGGATGCGCAGACCCGGATAGGCCGTCTGGGCCGCCTTGAGGTTGGTCTCCAGCCGATCGGCCAGCTCACGGGTGTCCAGCTTGACGGCGGCCACCTTGGCGCGCGGCGAGGGTGGGGCTTTGGCCACGGTGCTCTCGGCCAGATACCACAGGCCGGTGGCGCCGATCAGGGCCACGAACCATAGGCTCCACAAACCGGCCAGACGGTGCAGGTCGCCCATGGCCGTGCGGGCGTCGCGCCAGCGGACCGGCTTGAAGAAACCCCGCCACCATTTCTTGTAGACGACGAACGAGGTGCCGACGCTGATCAGCAGCAGGATCGACAGGGTCGAGACGATCGGCACGCCGATCGGGGTGGGCAGGTTCAGATGGCGATGCATGTTGCGCAGGATGCGCTGGGCGCCGACCCAAGACCCCTCGCCCCGCACCGCCCCCGTCGAGGGGTGCAGATAGACGAAGGCGCGAACCCCGTCCGGCTTCTGGATCGTCGCGGTCAGGGCAAAGCCTCGGTCGATCGGCGCGTCCAGTAGCAGGATTTTGGCCTTGGGGTGCAGGGCGGCGACATTGCGGGCCGCAGCCGACCATGCGACGGGGCCGTGGACCGAGGCCGGATCCACCCGCATGGCCGGCCGCAGCGCCCAGTCGATCTCGTGGCTGAACACCGCGATCGTGCCCGTCAGGAACACAAAGCCCAGCAGGATCGACAGCTTCAGTCCCACCCATTGGTGGACGCTCCACCACAGGCGCGAAGCCTTGGGCTTGGCGGCGCGCCGGGGCGCCGCTGTCGCCTGGACGCGCTCGACGCTCACCATTCCCGCGAGATTTCCAGGAACACCGAGCGAGGCTCGCCGGGGAAGTGGCCGGTGCGATCGATGAAGCCGGAAGCGGCGTAGGTCTCGTCCAGCAGGTTATCGACGCGCAGCAGGGTCGACCATGGCCCGATCTTGTAGATCACCGAGGCGTCGAACACCGTATAGGGGCGCACCTTCTGGCCGCTGATCGAAGTGCGGACATCGACATAGTCGCCGCCCAGAGCCAGGGCCAGACCAAGCTTGGAGAACTGGTAGCGGGTCCAGAAGCCGGCCTTGTGCTTAGGCGCGTTGGCGAAGCGGTCGCCGACGCTGTTGGTGATCACCGTCGCGCCGTTGGTCTTGGTGATGCGGGTGTCGTTATAGGCGTAGGAGCCGGTCAGGACCCAGTTGTTGGTCAGATCGGCGGCCAGGTCGATCTCGGCGCCCTTGCTGGTCACCTCGCCGAACGCGACCAGGTCATCGACACCGTCCCCGTCGACATCGCCCCGCGGGTCGCTCTGCAGCATGTTGCTGCGGACGATCCGATAGACGGCCATGGTGGACTGCAGCCGTCCGCCCAGCAGCTCGGTCTTGACGCCGCCCTCTAGGATCTCGCCCTCGGTCGGCGCGAACGGCCCGCCCGCCAGCGGGTCCTGGCTGGAGACGCTCTGCGGCTCGTAACTCTGGGCCCACTGGCCGTAGACCGAGACGTCGGGACGGGCGCGCCAAACCAGACCGGCGCGCCAGGTCGCCTTCTCGTCCTCGAAGGCGCTGGCGCCGGACTCGTCCTCATAGAGATCAAAGCGCACACCAGCGGTGGCGATGAACGGACCGACTGTCGCCTCTTCCAGTACGTAGGCGCCGGACCGCTCCTGAATGGCCGAAGTGCGCACGCGGGCTTTGAGGTTGTAGGCCTTGGGATCGGTGAGACCATACACCGGATTGGTCAGGCTCAGCGGGGCGGGCAAGCTCGCCACCGCGGTGAAGCCGCCCAGCAGCGAGGGCCGATTGTTGTTGATCAGCTCGCTGCGGTAGGCGTCGACGCCGACCAGCACGCGATTGCGCACCATGCCGAAGTCGCGCGACCAGACGGCGTTGGCGCCGAAGCTCAGCTGGTCCAGGTCGCGCTCCTGGTCGCGGAACTCGCGGCGTGACAGGTCCAGCACGCCGTCGCCGTTGCTGTCGGTCAGGCCTCGCGGCTCGTGATATTGCTGGCGCTCCAGGCTTTCCGAATAGCGCAGGCCCGCATCGAGGGTCAGGCTCTCGCTGACCGGCCATTCCACCCGCGCTTGCAGCACGTCGGCCGTCAGGTCGAGGAAGTCGCTCTTTTCGTTGTGGTTCCAGCGCCGGTCGGCGAGGAAGTGGCCCAGATTGTCGGTGGGCACGCCACGCAGGCGGTTGCCTTGCGTGTTCTGCTCGTAGCGGCTGGCCTGTAGCGTCAGGGCCGCTGGACCGAGATCGGTGCGGATACCGCCGTCGAGGATCAAAACCTCGCTGCCAGAGTTGCGGCGCGGGGTGTTGCGGTCCTCGTAGAACACGCCCACGCGCGTGGCCGGCGCCTTGTCACCTGGCAGGAAGCCCTCGACCTCGACCGAACCACCGTGCCGCGCCTCGGTCCCGACCACCGCCGTGGCCCGCGCCGAGAACGCCTCCTTCGGCGTTTTGGTGATGTAGTTGAACAGGCCGCCAGGGGCGCCTGGACCGTACAGCATGCCGGCCGGCCCCTTCAGAAACTCCAGCCGCTCGACATTGAACAGCTGCGGCACCGAGAAGGCCACATAGGGGTCGCCGCGCAGGCCGTCGAAGAAGATCTCCTCCTGACGGAAGCCCCGCGCCGTCACCCCAGCGTAGGAGAACAGGCTGACCCCGGCGATGTTGCGATACAGGTCCTGGGCGTCGCGGGCGCCCTGGTCGCGGATCAGCTCGGCGTTCAACACCTGGATGTTGAGGCTGGAGTCGAGCGGCGCCGTCGCAAGCTTGCCGCTGGTGGTTTCATTTGCCCGATAGAGCTGGCGTGCGCGGGCCGTGACGATGACTAGGAACGGATCGTCCGCTTCGGCCGCCGCCGCCGGCCCCTCACTCGCCCAGGCGCGATCCCACCCGCCAAGGCCCGCGACGCTGATCAGCGCCGCCATGGAAACCGCCGAAACCCTACCCATACCCACAACCCGACTCCATAGTGCTCAATCTAGAAGGTCGCACTATAGCGAATGAGAATGAATATCAATTTAAATGAGAATAATTCTCAAACCCATGGCCGTGACCGTTCCCCCGACAGGGTGACATTGTCTGCAACGGTGCATCCCCGTCATTTGAGGGCGGGGATGACGGAGGTTATGAGTGGGGCGAGGTGGTTTGGCTTGGCTCCCCGCCTCGCGAACGCCTATATTGTCTGAGAGATTGTAACGACACGCCGCACCGGCTAATGGGCCGCTGTCGCAAGGAGCATCGCCGTTATGGGTAGCATGAGCTGGATTCACTGGGTGATCGTGATCGCGGTCATTGCCCTGCTGTTCGGTGGCCGCGGCAAGCTGTCGGGAATCATGGGCGACGCCGCCAAGGGCATTCGCGCGTTCAAGGACGGCCTGAAGGACGACACCAGCAGCGAAGTCGCCGACAACAAGGCCACCGGCGCCCTGCCGCGCACCAAGGCCGAAGAAGAAGACCTGCGTAAGTCTTGAGGATCCTCCGGGCGCGCGGGCGGAGCCCGTCGCGCGCGTCCCATTCATTTCGCGACGGCGGGCTTTAAGGTCCGCGTCGCTCTAAGGCGCGTCCATGCTTCCTGATATCGGCGGCGCAGAACTTCTGGTTATCGCTGCGGTCGCCCTGATCGTGGTGGGTCCGAAGGATCTCCCCTTGCTGCTGCGCAAGCTTGGCCAGTTCGTGGGCAAGATGCGCGGCATGGCGTCGGAATTCCGCGCCAGCTTCGACGAAATGGCCCGCCAGTCCGAGCTCGACGACCTGCGTCGCGAGGTCGAGGCCATGCGCTCGGGCCAATATACCGCGCCGCTCCGCGAGGCCGCCGACCAGGCCAAGGATGTGGGCGTGGACCAGGTGTTCGCCGATATCGACGCCAGCCTCAACAGCGGCGCGGTTCAGGTTCACCCCTATGCCGGCTATCAACCCAATGACGCCTCGAGCGAGCCGTCGATCCTGCCGCCCGAAACGGTGGTCGAGCCCGTCGCGGCCAAACCTCGCACGCCCCGCAAGCCGCGTGCGGCCAAGGCGCCGATGATGGTCGAGCCGGCCCCCGCCAAGGCCCCCGCCCGCAAGCGCGCCGCCAAGACCGAGATCGCCGTCGAAGCGCCCAAGGCCGCTCGCGCGCCGCGCAAGAAGGCTGTCAAGGCTGGCGGCTCGACCGCCTCGGATATCATCTCGTGACGGACGCCCTCGGACACGAACCCGAAGACGAGATCGAGGCCTCGCGCGCGCCCTTGATGGAGCATCTGGTCGAGCTGCGCATGCGGCTGATCATCTGCGTGCTGGCGCTGTTCGTCGGCTTTGGCGTGTGTTTCGCGTTCGCCGACCAGATCTTCCTGTTCCTGGTCAAGCCGTTCACGGTGGCCCAGCAGCTGCTGGCCGCCCAGCATTCGGGCGCCAAGCACGGTCCGTTCGACCTGCTGCTGGCCCTGGTGGGCCTGAAAGACATCCCGATGGGCCAGACCAAGGCCCTGGATCTGGTCTATACGGCGGCGCTGGAGTTCTTCTTCACCAAGATCAAGCTGGCCGGTTTCGGCGCGGTGGTCCTGACCTTCCCGGTCCTGGCCTGGCAGCTGTATCGCTTCGTGGCGCCGGGTCTCTACAAGAACGAGCGCGGGGCGTTCCTGCCGTTCCTGCTGGCCTCGCCCTTCATGTTCTTCCTGGGCGCGGCGCTGGTCTATTTCATCATGCTGCCGTTCGTCCTGTGGTTCTCGCTGAGCCAGCAGGTGCAGACGGCCGGCATCTCGATCCAGCTGCTGCCCAAGGTCAGCGACTATCTGACCCTGGTGACCTCGCTGCTGCTGGCCTTTGGCCTGTGCTTCCAGCTGCCGGTCGTGGTGTCGCTGCTGGGCCTGGCCGGGATCATTTCCAGCAAGCTGCTGCGCGAGGGCCGTCGCTACGCCATCGTCGGCGTGTTTATCGCCGCCGCCATCCTGACGCCGCCGGACCCGATCAGCCAGCTGACCCTGGCCCTGCCGATGTGCCTGCTCTACGAAATCGGCATCTGGTGCGTGTGGCTGATCGAGCGCAGCAAGGCCAAGGCCGAAGAAAAGAGCAATGCGGTCGTGCCGGTCTGATCCCACGATATCGCGGATAGCAAAAAGCCTCCGCCCCGGAAGGGAGCGGAGGCTTTCCTGCTTTCGGGCGGCCCCTCAGGGCCATCCAGCCGTGAGGCTTAGGCGTCGGTCAGCGGACGAACGCTCATCGCCTGCAGCTGGGCCTTGGCCGAGCGGACGGTGCCGCCGACGCAGGCCTGGAATTCGTAGCGGTTGGTGAAGTCGTTCGAGGCCTTGCACACGGCCTTGGCGGCGGTGGTGATCTCGGCGTTGATCTCGGCAGCCGACTTGCCCTTCAGCGAGATGCGGACCACCGAAACGGCTTCGCGGCGGGCCGAAACCTTCGTGGCGCCGGTGCGGCCCTTCAGGATCGAGGCCAGCTGGCGGTTGGCGTCATAGGTGGTGCTTTCCAGGCAGGCGGCGACGAACGCAGCCTTTTCCTTGGCGCAGACGGTCTGGGCTGCGGCCTTGATCTCATTGTTGATCTGGACGCTGGTCTTGCCGGCGAGCGGAACGCGAACCAGGGTGGCGGCGCTGGCGGGGGCGGCGATGGCGGCCGAGACGGTGACGATGGCAGCGAGAACGGCGAACTTCTTCACGGTTGAGATCCTGTAAATTTTGGGGGAGGTACGCTGGGTCACTGTGTTGGCGCTTCCTTTTTCACCTCCGGATTAAATCGAAGTGCAGAAACGGGCTTAATGTTGATTAGCCACTTCAATGCTTTCGGGGTCTTCGAGAATAACGCCGTTATCGACCTCAGGATTTGGAAATACATAGGCCAAGGTTCGCTCTCCGCGAGTTCCTGCGCTGTTGTCGCGGGGCGGGTGCTGGACGAATCGGGCGAGGGGGCCTCTGTTGGCGTCGCCCCCTGTTCACGGCCTCGTATGTTGGCCCCGAAAAGGTTGGCGCCTCAGCCGACGCGCCTTAGAGAGGGCGCTTCCCTACGCCAGTCTTCGAGCGCTCTTCCGATGCACGACATCAAGGCCATCCGCGACAATCCCGCAGCCTTCGAAGCCGCCTGGTCGGCCAAGGGGCGCGCGGGCGCGGCCGCCGAGGCCGTGGCGCTGGACGCCCAGCTGCGCGCAGCCCAGACGGCGCTGCAGGAAAGCCAGGCCCGGCGCAACGAGGCCTCCAAGCGCATCGGCATGGCCAAGGCCAAGAAGGACGAGGTCGAAGCCCAGGCCCTGATGGCCGAGGTCGAGACCCTCAAGGCCCTGATGGCCGACGCCGCGACCCTGGAGGCCGAGGCCGGGACCAAGCTGAAGGACCTGCTGGCCAGCCTGCCCAACATTCCGGCCCACGATGTGCCGCCGGGCGAGGATGAAGCCGGCAATATCGAGATCCGCCGCTGGGGCGACGCCTCCAAGCTGCCCGCCGGCCGCCTGAACGCCCCCAAGGATCACGTCGACCTGGGCGCCGCCCTGGGCGGCATGGACTTCGAAGCCGCCGCCCGCATGAGCGGCGCGCGCTTCGTGGTGCTGAAGGGCCAGATCGCGCGGCTGGAGCGGGCGCTGGGCCAGTTCATGCTGGATATGCAGACGGTCAAGCACGACTACACCGAGGTCAGCCCGCCCTTGCTGGTCAAGGACGAGGCGCTGTTCGGGACCGGGCAACTGCCGAAGTTCGCCGAGGATCTGTTCCGCACCACGGCGGACCACTGGCTGATCCCCACTGCCGAAGTCTCCCTGACCAACATCGTCCGCGAGCAAATCACCGAAGAGGCTCAGCTGCCGCTGCGGATGACGGCCCTGACCCCCAGCTTCCGCTCCGAGGCCGGCGCCTCGGGTCGCGACACGCGCGGCATGATCCGCCAGCACCAGTTCTACAAGGTCGAGCTGGTCTCGATCACCACGCCGGACCAGTCCGAAGCCGAGCATGAACGCATGGTCGGCTGCGCCGAGGCGGTGCTGAAGGCCCTGAACCTGCCGTTCCGCACCATGCTGCTGTGCAATGGCGACATGGGCTTTGGCGCCAGGAAGACCTACGATCTGGAAGTCTGGCTGCCCTCGCAGAACACCTATCGCGAGATCAGCTCGTGCTCCAACTGCGGTGACTTCCAGGCCCGGCGCATGGACGCCCGCTTCCGCAAGGCCGGCGAGAAGGGCACCCAGTACGTCCACACCCTGAACGGCTCGGGCCTGGCCGTGGGCCGCACCCTGGTGGCCGTGCTCGAGAACTATCAGGACGAGACCGGCGGGATCACCATCCCCGAGGCGCTGGTCCCCTATATGGGCGGCGTCACCTATATCGGGGGTGAGGGGTGATCATTATCTCGCCAAGCCAAATTGGCTGTCATCCCGGACGAGCGCGCAGCGTGAAGATCCGGGACCGACGCGTGAACGCCTGCGCTTCCGGCGGTCCCGGATCTGCGCTTCGCTTGTCCGGGATGACAGGCTCAAAATGAGAATCCTCCTCACCAACGACGACGGCATCCACGCCCCGGGCCTCGTCGCGCTTGAGAAGATCGCCCGCGCGCTCAGCGACGACGTCTGGATCTGCGCGCCGGAGTACGAGCAGTCGGGGGCCAGCCGGGCCCTGACCTTGTCTGATCCGCTGCGGGTGCGCCGCCTGGACGATCGCCGCTTCGCCGTCGAGGGCACGCCCACCGACTGCGTGATGATGGCCGTGCAGCAGCTGATCGAGGGCCCCGCGCCGGATCTGGTGCTGTCGGGCGTCAATCGCGGCCAGAACCTGGCTGAAGATGTCACCCTGTCGGGCACCGTGGCCGGCGCCATCGAGGGCATGGCCCTGGGCATCCGCTCGATCGCCCTGTCCCAGGCAATGAACTATTTCCATGACGAGGTTGTCGCCCACTGGGAGACGGCCCAGACCTATGGCCCCGGCATCATCCAGCGTCTGCTGGAGGTCGGCTGGCCGGCCGACGTGATCATGAACATCAACTTCCCGTCTCTGCCGCCGGAAGAGGTGACGGCCGTCGAGGTCACGCGCCAGGGGTTCCGCGACGGCCACCTGCGCCACTGGGACAAACGCACGGATCTGCGCGGCCGCGACTACTATTGGATGGGCTTCACCGCCAAGGCCTCGGAACCGGCCCCGGGAACCGACCTGAAGGCGGTCTATGAGGGCAAAATCTCGGTCACGCCGCTGCATATCGACCTGACGCACAATGAGACCGTCCACGCGCTGAAGGGCGTACTGGGCGGCGCTCCGCCGAAGCTGCGGGTCGAGGCATGACCGGCAAGGCCAAGGCCGCGGCGGCCGCCGATCTGCCCCGCCTGATGCAGGCCCTGCGCGACCAGGGGATCACCGATCCCCAGGTTCTCAAGGCCATCGAGAAGACGCCGCGCGATCTGTTCACGCCCGACCTGTTCAAGGAACGGTCGTGGGAAGACTCGGCCCTGCCGATCGCCTGCGGCCAGACCATCAGCCAGCCCTATATCGTCGGCCTGATGACCCAGGCCCTGACCATCGAGCCGCGCTCGCGCGTGCTGGAGATTGGCACCGGGTCAGGCTACCAGACCACCATTCTCAGTCACGTGTCGCGGCTGGTCTATACGATCGAGCGCTATCGCACCCTGATGAAGGAAGCCGAGGCGCGCTTCACCAAGCTGGGTCTCACCAACGTCATCACCAAGTTCGGCGACGGCGGCGAAGGTTGGGCCGAACAGGCGCCATTTGACCGCATTATGGTCACGGCTGCGGCCGAAGATGATCCGAAACGACTGCTGTCCCAGCTCAAGCCCAACGGCGTCCTCGTGGCGCCGATCGGGAAGGGGCCGGTGCAGAGCCTTCGCCGCTATGCGGGCGACGGCAAGGGCGGCTTCAAGGTCGAGGCGCTGTGCGACGTGCGGTTTGTACCGCTGCTCGATGGCGTGGCCCGCGACCAGTGAAGCGGAAATGGGGGCGAGGCTTGCGCGGCGCCCTTGCGATTAATGATTGATTTACCCTCGCGGGGCCGTCTGGACGACTTGCGAGGAAAGGAGAGGCTATGAGGCAGTTGTGGACGCGCGCGGCGGTGATCGCCCTGACGGCTGGAACGCTCGCGGCCTGCGAGACGACCTCGTCGCCGCAGTATCCCGCGCGCGAAGGGCAGCCCGGTGGATCCCCGCCCCGGGCCCAGACCCCGAATTTCCCGATCACCCAGGCGCCACCGTCGGAAGCTGTGATCGACACTACGCCCGCGCCCAGCGAAGTGATCCGCCGCGAACCGATCCCGGTCGAGGCCGCTCCGCCGCCGCCGACCTATAGCGAGCCGCCGGTTACCCGCACCGAACTGGCGCCGCCTCCGCCGCCTCCGCCGCCAGCGCAGCTCCGGCCGGCCGCGCCGACCATCATCACCACCGTGGGCGGACCCGTGGTGGACGTGCCCGGCAAGCCTCAGATGCGCATCGTCGAGTCAGGCGACGCCCTGGACGCCATCGCGCGCGGCTTTGGCACGACCCGCGCCGAGCTGGTCAAGCTCAACGACCTTGAGCCGCCCTACCGCCTGAAGCTGGGCCAGAAGATCGTCGGCCCCGCCGGCGCCAAGTCCAAGGCCTATGTGGTTCAGTCCGGCGACACGATGTTCGCCATCGCGCGCCGCTTTACCGTCACGGCCGCCGCCCTGGCCAAGGAAAATGACGTCGAGATCGACGCGCCGATCCGGCGTGGCCAGAGGCTGGTGCTGCCCGAGGGCTTCAAGGACAAGGGCCCGACCAAGACCGCCATCGCCGCCCCGCCCTACAGCGCGACGACGACCACACTGGCCGGCTCGGCGCCCACCGCGCGCGCCGTCCAGACGCCGGCCCCGACCCAGGTGGCCCCGACCCAGGTGGCCCCGACCCAGCTGGCATCGACGCGGCCCGCCAGCCCGGTGGCCAGTTCAGCAAGTGTCACGACGACGACGACCAGCGTCACCGGTTCGGTGGTCCGCGTGGCCGGACCGCGCCAGATCCATACGGTAAAGTCGGGCGACACCCTGACGGCGATCGCCCGGCGCTTCGACATGAGCGTCAAGGACCTGGCCGCCGCCAACGACCTCGATCCCGACAAGCCCCTGAAGCTGGGCGCCAGGATCAAGGGGCCGGCGACCACGGCCAGAGCCTATGTCGTCCAGAGCGGCGACACCCTGACCGCCATCACCAAGCGCTTCAGCGTCACCCTCAAGGCGCTGGCCGCCGAGAACAACCTGAAGACCACGGCCTCTGTGAAGAAGGGGCAGAAGATCGTTCTGCCCGATGGCTACAAGGACCGCGGTCCGATCAAGACCACGACGACCCGGCCAGCCGCCCCGTCAACGACCCTGGCCCAGGGGCCCGCTCCGGCCCGCGTCGAGCCTCAGGTCACAACGCCCTCGGCGCCGATCCCGTATCGTCCCAGCCCCTCGACGCCGCGCGCCAGCGGTCCGGTCGCGGCCATGCCGGTCAGTCCGCCGCCGGCCACCTCGGTGCGTCCGATCATCGAGACCAGCGCCGCGCCGACCGAGGCCGAGATCATCGCCTCGGGCAAGGGCAGGTTCTCCTGGCCCCTGCGCGGCGACATCATCTCCACCTTCGGCGTCAAGGGCACGGGACAGCGCAATGACGGCGTCAACATCCGCGCCAATGCCGGCGCGCCGGTGGTGTCGGCCGCCGACGGCGAGATCGCCTATGCCGGCAACCAGGTGCCGACCTTCGGCAACCTTGTTCTGGTCAAGCACGCTGACGGCTGGGTCACGGCCTATGCCCATCTGGGCTCGACCGACGTGAAGATGCGCCAGCAGGTGTCGAAGGGGCAGCAACTGGGCACCGTCGGTTCGACCGGCGGGGTCAACGAGCCCCAACTGCACTTCGAGATGCGCTATGCGCCGACGGTGAAGGACAAGGCCCGGCCGGTCGACCCGGCGCTGGTCCTGCCGCGCTAGGATAGAGAACGGCCCGCTTCGAAGGAGGCGGGCCGTTTGGCTATTTACGGCCCCAGCGCCAGCCCCATGGCTTGTCGCTCTTGCGCCAGACCAGCACGATAAAGCCGACGATCAGGCCCACGCGCAGGGCGACGCCCAGCCAGCGGTGAGGCAGGGTGAGGGGTACTGGCAGGGCGGACAGCCCGATCATCACGCCGATGAACAGGACCAGGACCGCCCAGCCTTCCCAACTGCACGGCAGGCTCGCGCCGTAGCCATACTGTTTCGTCCGAAACCACGGCTTGCCCATGGCCACCCTCCGGGTTGAAACTACGCACGAACTATACTCCAGGCCGTGCTCCGCGTCTCATGAAACCCTCCTTTCTTCTCCCTTCCCCCATCAAGGGGGAAGGGGGGCAAGGTTGAAGGGCTTGCAAACTAGGCCGGCAGGCTCTTCCCCAGCTCCCCCGCCAGATCCCGGATGAACTGCCAGGCCACGCGGCCGGACCGCGCGCCGCGCAGTTGCGACCACTGCAGGGCGCGGCGGTCCAGGGTCTCGACCACCAGGTCGAAGCGTTCGGCATAGGTGCGGATCGCCTCCAGATAGGTCGGCTGGTCCATGGGCGGAAAGCCGATCCACAGGCCAAAGCGGTCGGAGACGCTCATCTCCTCCTCGGCGTTCTCGGCGGCGGCGATGGCGCCCTGGCTCTCGACGTGGTCGCGGGGCATCAGGTGGCGGCGGTTGGAGGTGGCGACGAACAGCACGTTCTCGGGCGGGCCGGCCACGCCGCCCTCCAGCGCCGACTTCAGGGCCTTGGCGGCGGCTGCGCCGTCCTCGAACGACAGGTCGTCGCACAGCACCACGAAGCGCTCGGCGCGCGTGCGCAGCAGGTCGAACAGCGGGGGCAGGGCGGCGATCTCGTCGCGATCCACCTCGACCAGCTTCAGGTCGGCGTGATCTTCGCTGACGGCCATGAAGGCGGCCTTGGTCATCGAGCTCTTGCCCGTGCCGCGTACGCCCCACAGCAGCACGTGGTTGCAGGGCAGGCCGGTGGCGAAGCGCTTAAGGTTCTCGACGAACCGGTCCTTCTGTCGCTCGACCCCGACCAGCAGGTCCAGCGGCATGGGATAGTCGGGCGCGGCGACGAAGGCCTCGCGCGCGCAATCATGCCGAAACAGCCGCGCGCCGCTGAAATCCGGCGGCGTCGGCGCGGCCGGCGCCAGGCGCTCCAGGGCGTCGGCGATGCGGGCGAGCAGGGCGTTTTGGGCGTCGATCATGGCCCGGTCCTAACCTTGCCGCGCCGTCATTGCAAAAGAGGAGGTGAACGCATAGCTTCCGCCGACTTGGCGAGACCCCATATGGGGGTCCCGACCGCAGAAATTTTGGAGACGTCATGCCCGGTGGCCTGAGCGCGCAGCTTATGCAAATCGCCCCCATCCTTCTGATGGTGGTTCTGTTCTACTTCATGCTGATCCGTCCGCAGCAGAAGCGGGCCAAAGAGCATCAGATCATGCTGTCCAACCTGAAGCGCGGCGACAATGTCGTGCTGTCCAGCGGCATGCTCGGCAAGATCGTTCGTGTGGAAGACAAGGAAGTCGGCCTCGAGATCGCTCAGGGCGTCACCGTGAAGGTCGTCAAGGGCATGATCACCGAGGTCCGCACCAAGGGCGAGCCCGCCCCGGCCAACGACCCCAAGAGCTGATTTCCCAAACTCGCCGACCACAGACGCCGCAAGGCGTCGTCCAGAGCCTGTAATCCATGCTGACACTGTCCCGCTGGAAGATCATCGTCGTCACCCTGGCGGTGATCTTCGGCCTTGTCTTCACCCTGCCAAACCTGCTGCCACAACGGGCGCTTGATGCTCTGCCCGGCTGGGTTCCCAAGCAGAAGCTCAATCTGGGCCTCGACCTGCAGGGCGGATCCTACCTGCTCATGGAGGTGGATACGGCCGCGCTGCGTCGCGAACGTCTGACGAATCTCGTCGAGGACGTCCGCACCAGCCTGCGGGGCGAGCAGATTGCGTTTGGCGAGCTGCGTGAAGCGGGCGGCGTGATCAGTGTGCGCATCGCCGACGCCGCCAAGGTCAATGACGCCGCCAACCTGCTGCGGCAGTCGGTGGGCTCGCCCCTGGTCGGCGCCGTCGGCGGTCGCGACATCTCGGTCGCCACGCGCGACAACCAGCGTCTGGAGATCAGCTTCGTCGCCGAGGCCGCCAAGGCCGACGCGGCGATGGCGGTGGAGCAGTCGATCGAGACCATCCGTCGCCGGATCGACAGCCTGGGCACCAAGGAACCGACGATCACCCGTCAGGGCACGGACCGGATCGTCATCCAGGCGGCCGGCGAAAGCGATCCTGAAAAGCTGAAGTCGGTGATCGGCAAGACCGCCAAGCTGACCTTCCAGATGGTCGACGAGGGCGTCACGCCTGAAGACATGGCCGCTGGCCGCATCCCGCCGGGCTCGGAAATGCTGCCCAGCGAGGACGGCTATGTGCCGGCCTATGTGGTGCGCAAGCGCGCTGTGGTCTCGGGCGACGAGCTGACCGATTCGCGTCAGACCTTCGACTCCCAGAGCGGCAACCCGGTTGTCTCGTTCAATTTCAACGGCCAGGGCGCGCGCAAGTTCGGCGACGCCACGGCCCGCAACATCGGCAAGAAGTTCGCCATCGTCCTGGATGGCAAGATCATCTCGGCGCCGGTCATCAACGGCGCGATCACGGGCGGCTCGGGCATTATCACGGGCAACTTCACGCCGGAGAGCGCTGCTGAACTGGCCCTGCTGCTGCGGTCGGGGGCTCTGCCCGCGCCGCTGAACGTCGAGGAACAGCGCACCGTCGGCGCCGAACTGGGCGCGGACGCGGTCAAGGCGGGGGCGATCTCCACCCTGGTGGCCTTCATCACCATCGTGGTCTTCATGCTGCTGGCCTATGGCCTGCTGTTTGGCGGCATCGCCGTGATCGCCCTGCTGATCAACGGCATGATGATCGTTGCGGCCATGTCGATCACCCAGGCCACCCTGACCCTGCCGGGTATCGCCGGCCTGATCCTGACCCTGGCCGTGGCCGTCGACGCCAACGTGCTGATCTATGAGCGGATGCGTGACGAGGCCCGGGCCGGCAAGTCGCCGATCATGGCCGCCGACGCCGGCTTCTCCCGCGCCATGAGCACGATCATCGACGCCAACGTCACCACCCTGGCGGCGGCGGCGATCATGTTCGCGTTCGGCGCAGGCCCGGTCCGGGGCTTTGCCTGGACCCTGTCGATCGGCGTGTTCACCTCGGTGTTCACCGCCGTGCTGGTCAGCCAGCTTCTCATCGGCTGGTGGTTCCGCGCCGCCCGCCCCAAGAAACTTCCGATCTGAGTGAGCGCACCCATGGCCTGGCCCCTGATCAAGCTGCTCCCGCAGAAAACCAACCTCACCTTCGTCAAGTTCGCGCGCCTGATGGCGCTGATCAGCGTCACCCTGGTGGTCGCCTCGCTGATCGGCGTCTTCAAGCCCGGGCTCAACATGGGCATCGACTTCAAGGGCGGTTCCGTCATGGAAGTCTCGACCGCCCCGCGCGCGGTTGACCTGGCCAAGGTGCGCACCACGCTCGAAGCCCAGGGTCTGGGCGACGTGCAGGTGCAGGAATTCGGCTCCCCCGACCGCGCCCTGGTGCGCTTCCAGACACCCGCGGGCGGCGACGCCGGGGTGACCCTGACCAACGTCAAGAACGCCCTGAAACAGTCGCTGGGCGACCCCGTCCAGTTCATCAATCCCACCGCGGTTGGTCCCAAGGTTTCGGGCGAGCTCTTCCGCAGCGGCATCATCGCCCTGGCGCTCGCGATCGGCCTGATGTTCCTCTACATCTGGTTCCGGTTCGAGCCGCAGTTCGGCCTCGGCGCCGTCGCGGGCCTGCTGCACGACCTGATCCTGACCTTTGGCTTCATCGTGCTGTTCAAGATCGAGTTCAGCCTTAACACCGTCGCGGCTTTGCTGACCGTGATCGGCTATTCGATGAACGACACCGTCGTCGTGTTCGACCGCCTTCGCGAGAACCTCCGCAAGTACAAGAAGATGCCGCTGGGCGAGGTAATCGACCTGTCGATCAACGAAACCCTGTCGCGCACAATCATCACCGGCGTCACCGCCGTGATGGCCCTGGCGGGCCTGGCGGTGTTCGGTGGCGAGGCGCTGTTTGGCTTCTCGGTGGTGATGATCTTCGGCATCATCGTCGGCACCTATTCGTCGATCTATGTCGGCGCGCCGATCATTCTGCTGTGGGGCGTCAAGCGCGGCGAGGACGAGGCGACGCCGATCAAGTTCGGCGCGGCCTCGCGTCCCTGACCATGGCCGAACCGCGTCGCCCGCCCTCGATCGACGCCTGGGGCGGCGGCGGCTTCCGTGTCTCCGGCGACTGGCGTCCGGGCTCGCTGCTGATCATTGATGACAAGCCGCGCCCGTGGTCGGCATCAGCGCTGGCCAACCTGACGCCCGAAGACTTCGCCGAGGTCTTCGCGGCGGGCGGCGCGGTGGAGTTCGTCCTTCTGGGCGGCGGTCTTGTCAACGCCCTGCCGCCGCGCGCGGTCCGCGACGCCCTGAAGGCGGCCGGCATCGGGCTTGAGTTCATGAGCACCGAAGCCGCGGCCCGCACCTACAACGTTCTGGCCAGCGAAGGCCGGCGCCTGGCGGCGGCCCTGATCGCCGTCTAGCGGCACGCCTCTGGCAAGGCTTTGCCCGACTCTCCGAAGCGGCTTATAGGTCTGTCAAACAAACAGGCTTCAGGGGGCTGAAATGGTCGGGCTGCTTTCCAATTTCCGCAATACGTTCATAGTCAGCTGTATTCTGGCCCTGGTCATTGTCTACGGCTTTGGCCATGGTCCGAATGGCTTCGACGGCGCCTATTTCCAGGCGGTGTACCGCTGGCTGCACGTGTTCTTCGGCATCCTGTGGATCGGCCTGCTGTACTATTTCAACTTCGTGCAGATCCGCGTGATGCCGCAGATCCCGGCCGAGCTGAAGCCGGCGATCTCCAAATATATCGCGCCCGAGGCCCTGT
Source organism: Caulobacter sp. 32-67-35 (assembly GCA_002280875.1). Taxonomy (GTDB): domain Bacteria; phylum Pseudomonadota; class Alphaproteobacteria; order Caulobacterales; family Caulobacteraceae; genus Caulobacter. The sequence goes on from NCEV01000013.1 coordinate 97,396, forward strand.
TCTGGTTCCGCTGGGCGGCCCTGGCCACCTGGGTGATGGGCGTGATCCTGGCCATCGCGCGGGGCTATTTCGCCGAGGCCGCGACCATGGGCCTCTGGGGTGGCTATGAGCGCGGCGTCGACATGGGCTTTACCTTCATCGGTCTGGGCATGTGGCTGGCGACGATCATGTTCATCAACGTCTGGGGCGTGATCTGGCCCAACCAGAAGCGCGCCCTGGGCATCGTCGAGGCTGACGCCGACACCAAGGCCAAGGCCGCCAAGATGGCCATGCTGTTCAGCCGCATCAACACCCTGCTCAGCATCCCGATGCTGGCGACCATGGCGATGTACCAGACGCTGTTTGGCTAAACACCGCCCAAAATCGTGGCTCGAAATCGTGTAAGGAAAAGGCCCGCCGGATTCGGCGGGCCTTTTTCGTTCCGAGACCATGGCCGACACCGAAACCCTCGACGATCTCGTCCGCCGCGTCGATCCCGACCGCTGGCTGGCCAGCCGGTTCATCGCCGATTTGGCCGCGCGGGCCGATGTGATCGCGCTCGTAGCCTTCAACTACGAACTGGCCCGGGTGGCGGGCGGGGTCTCCAACGCCCTGATGGGCGAGATCCGCCTGACCTGGTGGCGCGAGGCCATGGAAGAGATCGCGGCCGGCAAGCCGCCCCGCAAGCATCCCAATGTCGAAGCCATCGCCGCCTCGGGGATCGATCCCCTGGCCCTGGCCGCCATGGCCGAGGCCCGCTTCGCAGACCTGGATGATGCGCCTCCAGCCGACGAGGGCAGGGCGCTGGCCTATATCGACGCCACCGCTGGCGCCCTGGCCGTTCTGGCCGCCCGTCGCCTTGACCCGGCCGCCGACCCGCACGCCGTGAAGGGCGCGGCCCGGGCCTATGGCCTGGCGGGGCTGTGGCGACTGAAACAGGCGGGGCGCTCCCGGCTGCCGGAAGACTGGACCCAGGCCGATCTGGCGCGTCGCGTCGCCGAGCAACTGAAGGCCGCGCGCCGCGAGCTGAAGGGCCTGCCGGTCGCCGCGTTCCCGGCCATCGCGCCGGCGGCGCTCGCCGGTCCCTATGGCCGTGGACGCGAGCCCAGCGAGCTCGAGAAGAAGGCCCGCCTCACCTGGGCGGTGGCGACAGGCTCTCTCTAGCCCGGCCTCCTTGCTGTTCCGGCCGCTTTCGTGTGGCAATTTCGTGTCAGAAAAGCGACGCGATTACAAAGGCTTGAGCGGTAACAATCGGAAACACGACTTGCTTTGCCGCAGTGCGGCATGGTCCCTAAATGGTACACGCGGCTCAGAGCGGTTGCAGAACCGTGACTGGGTCAGAACGATAAGGGTCTTTCGTGTCGGCTTCGGCTTATTTTCAGCATACGGTCGCGGGACCGGTGATCTTCGCGGGGATTGGCCTGCACACGGGCGAGCATGTCCGTGTGGCTGTGCGTCCGGCCGGGATCGACGCCGGGATCGTGTTCGTTCGCACCGATGTCCATGACCGCGACAACCGCGTGCCGGTAAAGCCCGAGGCGGTCTGCCAGACCCAGCTGGGCACCGTGATCAACAACGCCGCCGACGTGCGCGTTTCGACGATCGAGCACCTGATGGCCGCCCTGGCGGCCCTCTCGATCGACAACTGCATTGTCGAGCTGGACGGTCCCGAGGTTCCGATCATGGACGGCTCGTCCGAGCCCTTCGTGCAGATCCTGGATCGCGCCGGCCGCCGCAGGCAGGAAGCCGCCCGCAAATATATCGAGATCCTGGAGCCGATCACCGTGACGGAAGGCGACAAGTTCGCCAGCCTGACGCCTTCGGATCGCTTTGAGGTCGCTTTCGAGATCGCATTTGGCAGCCAGGCCATCGGCCGCCAGCGGGTAGACCTGACCGTGGACGAAGAATCGTTCCGGGCCGAACTGTCCGACTGCCGCACCTTTGGCTTCGTTCGCGATGTCGAGGCCCTGCGCGCCATTGGCCTTGCCCGTGGCGGCTCCATGGAAAACGCCGTCGTCATCGATGGCGACCGGGTGCTCAACCCCGAAGGCCTGCGTCGTCCCGACGAGTTCGTGCGTCACAAGGCGCTGGACGCCGTGGGCGATCTCTATGTTCTGGGCGCGCCGATCATCGGCCGCTTTGAAGGCGTGCTGGCCGGCCATGGCCTCAATAACGCCGTGGTTCGGGCGTTGCTGGCCCAGCCGCGCGCCTGGCGCCTGCGCACCCATGCGCTGGAACTGGCGCAGGCTGTCTAGATAAGAGCGCGACCGGCGTTGTCGGCCTTCGCATTTGCGCCCCAAGCGGCGTGGTGTAGAAGCCTTGCACGGCGCTCAGGCGCGCGTTTGCTTCGAGGGTGATAGTCCGTGCTTCTTAAATTCCCGGCTCGTTCGGCAGTCGTCCTCGCCGCCGTTCTCGTCTCCGTCACGGTCGCCGGCTGCGCTGGCAAGGCCAAGAAGCCGACCCTGGCCTATGAAGAGCGCCCGGTGGAGCTGCTCTACGCCACGGGCGCCGATCGCCTGGATCGCGGCAGCTGGAACGAGGCGGTCGACTATTTCCGCGAAGTCGAACGTCAGCACCCCTATTCGGAATGGTCGCGCCGTTCGATCCTGATGACCGGCTTCGCCCACTATCAGGGCAACCAGTATGCCGACGCCATCGGCGACGCCGACCGGTTCATCTCGCTGTATCCGGGCAACCCGTCGGCCTCGTACGCCTACTATCTGAAGGCGGTCTGCTATTTCGAGCAGATCGTTGACGTCAACCGCGACCAGGCCGCCACCGAGCAGGCCCTGGCCTCGCTGCGCGACGTGGTTCAACGCTATCCGACCAGCGAATACGCCCAGGACGCCCGCCTGAAGATCGACATGGTCAACGACCAGCTGGCCGGCAAGGAGATGGCGATCGGTCGCTATTACCTGCGTCAGGGCCAGACCCTGGCCGGGATCGGCCGCTTCAAGACCGTGATCGACCGTCACCAGACCACCTCGCATACGCCCGAAGCCCTGTTCCGTCTGGTCGAATCCTATCTGACCCTGGGCCTGGCCGATGAGGCCAAGCGCAACGGCGCGGTGCTGGGCTACAACTTCCCGGGCGATCGCTGGTACTCTGACGCCTACAGGTTGCTGAATGACGCCGGCCTCAAGCCCGCCGTCGAGCCGCTGACCCCGGGCGCCAAGAAGAACCTGCTGGATCGTCTGGTGCGCGACAAGAACGCCACCCTGGCCCCTCCCGGTGAAAAGCCGACCAAGAAGGACGGCATGCGGGGCCTTCTGGGGCTCTAGCCCCGGCTCTTCGCGGCCTTGTGGAACACATGTCGAACATCGAAGCGTCTCCGCGCTTTGAAAAACGCTGATTCTGGGCGAATCTCCGCGACATGCTGATTGGTCTCTCAATTCGCGACGTCGTGCTCATCGAGAGCCTGGACCTGGCCATCGGTCCGGGCCTGACCGCCCTGACCGGTGAAACCGGCGCGGGCAAGTCGATCATCCTCGACGCCCTGGGCCTGGCGACCGGGGCACGGGCCGACGCCGGCCTCGTTCGACGCGGCGCGGCGGGCCAGGCCTCGGCCACCGCCATCTTCGCCCTGCCGGCCGACCACCCCGCCTTCGCCTATCTGGACGACAAGGGCCTGGACTATGGCCGCGACGAGGACCTGGTCCTGCGCCGCCAGCTGTCGCCCGACGGCCGCTCCAGAGCCTTCGTCAACGACCAGGCCACCAGCGTCGGCGTGCTGAAAGACCTGGGCGCCCTGCTGCTGGAGGTGCACGGCCAGCACGAGACTGTCGGCCTGTTGGATCCCCGCACCCACCGCACCCTGCTGGACGCGTTCGGCGCCGTGTCCGTCTCGGCCGTCGCCTCGGCCTGGAGCGGCTGGCGCGCCGCGCGCGAAAAGGCCGAGGCCCTGCGCGCCCTGGCCAACCAGGCCGCCGCCGAGACCGAGGAACTGACCCTGCGCCTGGCCGAACTGGACCGTCTGGACCCGCGCGAGGGCGAGGAAACGGCTCTGGCCGAGGAACGCGCCCTGCTGGGCTCGGCCGAGAAGGCCCTGGCCGATATCGCCTCGGCCCAGGACGCCCTGGGCGGCGACGCCCTATCGGGCAAGCTGGCCCAGGCTTTCCGCGCGCTGGAGCGGGCGCGCGAGCGGGCCCTGCACGCCGGGGCTCCGGCCGACGGCGCGGCCATGACCCGGCTGACGGCCGCCTGCGACGCCGTCGACCGCGCCCTGGTCGAGGCCCAGGAAGCCAGCGCCGCCATCGACGCGGTTGCCGAAACCTTCGAATTCGAACCCGACCGTCTGGAAAAGACCGAGGAGCGATTGTTCGCCCTGCGCGGCATGGCCCGCAAGCTGAACGTCGCCACCGAGAACCTGCCGTCCCTGCGCGCCGAGTTCGCGGCCCGTCTGCAGGCCATCGAGACCTCTGGCGAGGCCCTGAAGGCCGCCGAGGAAGAGGCGGCCTCGGCCCGCGACGGCTATGTCTTCGCCGCCGAGGCCCTGTCGGCCGAACGCCGCGCCGCCGGCGACCGGCTGGCCCTGGCCGTCGAGGCCGAACTGGCGCCGCTGAAGCTGGAAAAGGCCAAGTTCCGCGTCGCCGTCGAGCCCCTGCCCGAGGACCGCGTCGGCCCCACCGGCATGGACCGCGTCGCCTTCGAGATCTCGACCAATCCCGGCGCGCCGTTCGGCCCCATGGAGACCATCGCCTCGGGCGGCGAACTGGCCCGTTTCGCTCTGGCGCTGAAGGCGGCTCTGGCGGGTCGCGGAACCGGCCCGCAGCCTCTGATGATCTTCGACGAGGTCGATCAGGGCGTCGGCGGCGCCGTAGCCGACGCGGTGGGTCTGCGCCTGAAGCGCCTGGCCCAGAACGCCCAGGTCCTGGTGGTCACCCACTCGGCCCAGGTGGCAGCCCGCAGTGACGCCCACTGGCGCATTGCCAAGTCCGGCGACGATCAGTCCACCCGCACGCGCGTCGAGCCGCTATCGCCGGCTCAGCGCGAGGAAGAGATCGCGCGGATGCTGTCGGGGGCGGAAGTCACCGAGGCGGCGAGGGCGGCGGCGCGGGCTCTGATCAACTAGGCAGCGTCGAGCCGAACGCGCCGAAAGCGGACCATCCCAACGGCTGAGAAGGGTGGTTAGCGGGCAGGAGCACGGGGAGCAGCAATTCGGTGACAGCCGAGTGATGCGGTATATCTAGCGCCCGTCAGAGACAGTCGCTTCTGAAGCG
>NCEV01000013.1:102604-103980 GCA_002280875.1 Caulobacter sp. 32-67-35
CACATCCACCAAGTACGGAGCGCACTAAATCTGCGACGGGTCATGACTCAAGCGTAGCCCAAGCCTCCGGTCGCGTCTCGGCATGTCCGCTCAGGGTCGGAAGCAAGCTTTGGCTCTGTGACCGATTCCAGACCTTCAAAAGCCCTATGGCGAGCCAGTCTCACGCCCAGCGAACGCCCCGCAAGACGGCGAATCCCCAATAGCCCTCAGACCACCCGCCGCTTGGCCCACATCGCCGGGTTGACGCGGAACATCGCCCGCCGGGCGCTGATCTCGACGCGCGGCTTGACCCAGGCTTGCAGCGGGGTGTCCACGAAACGCTCGAACAGGGCGGCGAAGACCACGGCGGCCGGGAAGGCCAAGGCCCAGGTCAGCCACAGGGCGGTATCGTTTAAGGCGAGCTTGCCGGCCGCCACGTGCTGGGCGCCAAACCAGGTCACGCCCACGAACTGGTTGGTCAGGTAGAGGGCGAAGGCCAGCCGCCCCGCCGTCTTCGCCCAGTCCCAGTCCTTCCGGGCCGAAGCGCCGGCCGCAAAGATCAGCACGCCCAGCAGGGCCAGGCTGGCATGGTCAAATTGCCCGATCAATTGCAGGCCGACGACACCGGCGATAGCCGCCGCGCCCAGCAGGTCGGCCGCGCGGCCGCTGACCACCACTTCGCGACCCATTCGGGCGATCAGCATGCCGATCAGAAACAGGGGCAGGGCGCGGATCACGCCGTACTTCAGCGCCAGGCGATAGGACGCCTGACCCAGCCAGTAGCGGCAGGCCAGATCCACCGCGATGAAGATCACCACGCCAACGGCCAGGGAGATCCACGGCGAGCGAATGGCGGCAAAGCTGCGCCACAGCACCGGGAAGGCGGCGTAGCAGAAGATCAGGGCCGACAGGGTCCAGGTCGGAGTGTTCCAGCCGGACGGGCCGTCGAAGCCCCAGGCCTGGATCAGCAGCGCCTGGGCCGGCAGCAGACGCGGGCGAAACGCTTGAGCAGGAACTCGCGGTCGCCAACCTGGCGCCGGGTGACCCGGTCGCCATAGGCGCGGCCCAGCACATAGCCCGACAGCATCAGGAAGAAGTCGGTAGCCAGATAGCCGCGTCCCAGCGCCGGATGGATCGAGAACAGGCTGACCGGCGCCTGTTCGGCATAGTGATAGATCACCATGAAGAAGGCCGCGAAGAACCGAAGGGCGTCCAGGGGACCGCCACGAGAAAGCTCGCGCGAGCCAATACGGGACGTTTGCGGGGCTTTCGGCATCACGGGCTCCTGTCTCGCGCCGCTGCAGCAAGCCGCGCGCCAGCAGGAGCGTTTTGCCCCGGCATCGGTTAAAAAGACGACCTGACCTTCCCAGCCGGATTCGCCCGTGACCCTGACGCCC
>NCEV01000108.1 GCA_002280875.1 Caulobacter sp. 32-67-35
TTGCGTGACGAGCGAGTACGGACCGATCGAACGGGCGTGGATCTTGTCGTCGACCAGGTGGTGCAGCTTCAGCATGTAGATGTAGCCGACCGTGACCGGGCGCTTGAACTGCTCGCCGGTCTGACCATCGTACAGGATCGACTGGCCCGAGGGGTCGAGACCCGCCATGCGCAGGTGATCCTCGATGTCGCCGATCCGCGCGCCGTCGAACACGGGGGTCGCGATCGGAACGCCCTTGCCGAGGTTTCGGGCCAGTTCCACCAGACCCTCTTCGGTATCGGGCAGTTCTTCGTCCGGGCCGTAGATCTCGGTCAGACGTTCGACCAGGGCCTGCTTCTGACCACCGGCCTGCCAGTCTTCCAGCAGGGCGGTGATCTGCTTGCCCAGACCGGCGCAGGCCCAACCCAAGTGAGTTTCGAAGATCTGGCCGACGTTCATGCGCGACGGCACGCCCAGCGGGTTCAGAACGACGTCGACATGGGTGCCGTCCGCGAGGAACGGCATGTCTTCGATCGGCAGGATGCGCGAGATGACGCCCTTGTTGCCGTGACGGCCGGCCATCTTGTCGCCGGGCTGAAGCTTGCGCTTCACGGCCACGAAGACCTTGACCATCTTCATTACGCCAGGCGGCAGTTCGTCGCCGCGCTGCAGCTTGTCGACCTTGTCCTCAAAGCGACGGTCCAGACGCTTGCGGTTCTCGTCGAACAGACGGCGCAGCGACTCAAGTTCGCCCATCGCCTTCTCGTCTTCGAGAGCGATCTGCCACCACATGCCGGGCTGAACGTCAGCCAGGCCCTGGGCGGTGATCTCGCCGCGCGACAGACCCTTGGGGCCCGACAGAGCAACGTTACCGATCAGCAGTTCGCGCAGACGGCTCAGGATGTTGCGGTTCAGGATCGCGAATTCGTCATCGCGGTCCTTGCCCAGCCGGTCGATTTCCGAACGCTCGATGGCCAGAGCCCGTTCGTCCTTGTCGACGCCGTGACGGTTGAACACGCGCACGTCGACGATCGTGCCGGCGACGCCCGGGGGCAGGCGCAGGCTGGTGTCGCGGACGTCGCTGGCCTTTTCACCGAAGATGGCGCGCAGCAGCTTTTCTTCCGGCGTCATCGGGCTTTCGCCCTTCGGCGTGACCTTGCCGACCAGGATGTCACCCGGTTGCACTTCAGCGCCGATCGCCACGATGCCGGCTTCGTCGAGGTTGCGCAGGGCTTCCTCGCCGACGTTGGGGATATCGCGGGTGATTTCTTCTGGGCCCAGCTTCGTATCGCGGGCCATGACTTCGAATTCCTCGATGTGGATCGAGGTGAAGACGTCGTCGCGGACGATGCGTTCGGAGATCAGGATCGAGTCTTCGAAGTTGTAGCCGTTCCAGGGCATGAACGCGACGAGCGCGTTGCGGCCCAGGGCCAGTTCGCCCAGCTCGGTCGAGGGACCGTCGGCGATGATGTCGCCGGCGCTGATCTTGTCGCCCACCTTCACCAGCGGGCGCTGGTTGATGCAGGTCGACTGGTTCGAACGCTGGAACTTGCTCAGGCGGTAGATGTCGACGCCCGAACGGGCGGCGTCGGTTTCTTCTGTGGCGCGGACGACGATACGCGTACCGTCGATCTGCTCGACCACGCCGGTGCGCTTAGCCACGACCACGGCGCCGGAGTCGCGGGCGACCACGGCTTCCATGCCCGTGCCGACCAGCGGCGCGTCGGATTGGACCAGCGGAACGGCCTGACGTTGCATGTTCGAGCCCATGAGGGCGCGGTTGGCGTCATCGTTTTCGAGGAAGGGGATCAGGGCCGCGGCCACCGAAACCACCTGACGCGGCGACACGTCCATCAGGTCGACCATCTCCTTTTGCAGGAGCGTGGGTTCGCCGTTGATGCGGCCCGGGACCAGGTCTTCGACGATCTCGCCGTTCAACACCTTGATGTTGGACTGGGCGATGACGTGCTTGGACTCTTCCATTGCCGACATGTAGACGACCTCGTCGAGCGGCTTGCCGTCGGCGACGCGACGGTAAGGGCTCTCGATGAAGCCGTACTTGTTGACGCGGGCGTGGGTGGCCAGCGAGTTGATCAGACCGATGTTCGGGCCTTCCGGCGTTTCAATCGGGCAGATGCGGCCGTAGTGGGTCGGGTGAACGTCGCGGACTTCGAAGCCGGCGCGCTCGCGGGTCAGACCGCCCGGGCCAAGCGCCGAGAGGCGACGCTTGTGGGTGATCTCCGACAGCGGGTTGGTCTGGTCCATGAACTGCGACAGCTGCGAGGAGCCGAAGAATTCACGCACCGAGGCCGCGGCCGGCTTGGCGTTGATCAGGTCGTGCGGCATCACGGTGTCGATGTCGACGGACGACATGCGTTCCTTGATGGCGCGTTCCATGCGCAGCAGACCGACGCGGTACTGGTTTTCCAGCAGTTCGCCGACCGAACGCACCCGGCGGTTGCCCAGGTTGTCGATGTCGTCGATTTCGCCGCGACCGTCGCGCAGGCCGACCAGCAGCTTCAGGACGGCCAGCACGTCTTCCTTGCGGAGCACGCGCATCTCGTCCGAAGCGTCCAGCTCCAGGCGCATGTTCATCTTCACGCGGCCCACGGCCGACAGGTCGTAGCGCTCGGCGTCGAAGAACAGCGACTTGAACATCGCTTCGGCGGCTTCGACGGTCGGCGGCTCGCCCGGACGCATGACGCGATAGATGTCGAACAGCGCGTCTTCGCGGACGGCGTTCTTGTCCACGCGCAGGGTGTTGCGCATGTAGGCGCCCACCGTGACGTGGTCGATGTCCAGCACGTCGATGGTGCTGAAGCCCTGGTCGGCCAGGGCCTGGATCGAGACCACGTCCAGCTCGTCGCCGGCTTCGGCGTAGATCTCGCCGTTCTCGAAGTTGACGGCGTCGCGGGCCAGATAACGGCCGGTCAGGGCCTCCGGCGCCAGCAGCAGGGTCTTGAGGCCGGCGTCAGCCAGCTTCTTGGCCTGACGGGCGGTGATCTTCGTGCCAGCCGGAGCCACTTCTTCGCCGGTGTCGGCGTCGATCAGGGCAAATTCCGGCTTCACGCCGCGCCAGCGCTCGGGCTTGTAGTGGGTGGCCCAGCCTTCGGCGCCGGCCGTGGTGCGCTTCTCGAAGGGCACCACGTCATAGAACGTGGTCAGGATTTCTTCGCCGTCCATGCCAAGGGCATAGAGGAAGGTGGTGGCGGGCAGCTTGCGGCGACGGTCGATGCGGACATAGACCACGTCCTTGGCGTCGAACTCGAAGTCCAGCCACGAGCCGCGATACGGGATCACGCGGGCGGCGAACAGCAGCTTGCCCGAGGCGTGGGTCTTGCCCTTGTCGTGGTCGAAGAACACGCCAGGGGAGCGGTGCATCTGCGAGACGATGACCCGCTCGGTGCCGTTGACGATGAAGGTGCCCTTGTCGGTCATGAGCGGGATATCGCCCATGTAGACGTCCTGCTCCTTGATGTCCTTGACGGACCGGGCGCCGGTTTCTTCTTCGGTTTCGAACACGATCAGGCGCAGCTTGACCTTCAGCGGCGCCGCGAAGGTCATGTCGCGCTGGATGCACTCTTCAACATCGTACTTGGGCTCTTCGAATTCGTACGAGACGTATTCGAGCACCGCGCGCTCGTTGAAATCCTTGATCGGGAAGACGGACTTGAAGACCGCCTCGATGCCTTCGTCCTTGCGCGTGCCCGGACGGACTTCGCGCTGCAGGAACTGTTCGTAGGAGGAGCGCTGAACCTCGATCAGGTTCGGCATCTGCACAGCTTCGGGGATACGGCCGAAAGACTTCCGGATCCGCTTCTTGCCGGTGAAGGATTGCGCCATGTTTTTCCCTTGGGCGCGGATCGCCGCGCCATGTGTTTCGAAGGGCGCGTGCGGAAAGACTCCGCCCGTGCGTTCGTTTGATCCTGCGTCCACCCTCGCCGCACCCGCCTGAGACGGGAGCGCCGGACGCTGGAATTCCCCTGACAGGCGACCGGGACCGGTAGACCTGACGGGCGCCCCTTCGCGCGGTCGGAGGGCGGCTGACCGCGCCTCGGGGCGTAATATGCGGACACGCGCGTGCGCGCTCCGCCGAAATGTCTTCGTGAGCCGGCGGATATAGGCCAAGCAGCTGTGGATGAAAAGGGGTTTTGTTAAGAAACCGCCGTTCTGGCGAGGGGCGCGACACGAAATCGGCGACGGTCAATTCAGACCGGCCACCCATTGAGATAACGCGTTATTGGAGTGAGATTTCGTCCAGGAACAGGCTTGGGATTTCGTCGCCGATCCGACATTGCGCCGCCTCCTCGCAGTCGAGACCCCAAGAAGCGCGCAAATACATTGTTTAGCTGTTCGCCTTAGTCTCAGTCCGGATCAATGGCGCGGACCTGAGGCTCTGACATGACAGCAACGACGGGATGCAGCGGTTGCCGCGACGGCGCGGGCTTTGATCTGCCCATCACCATGGCCTTCCAGCCCATTGTCAATGCGGCCACCGGCGCGGTCTTCGCCCATGAAGCGCTGGTGCGCGGCGCGGGCGGCGAAAGCGCGGCCAGCGTCCTGGCCCAGGTCTCCGACACCAATCGCTACGCCTTCGATCAGCAGTGCCGCGTCACGGCCATTGACCTGGCCGCCCAGCTGAACATGGCCGACCAGGGCGCCAACCTGTCGATCAACTTTCTGCCCAACGCCGTCTATGAGCCCCGCGCCTGCATCCGCCTGACCCTGGCGGCCGCGATGCGCTCGGGCTTCCCGATCAACCGCATCATCTTCGAGTTCACCGAGGCCGAGCGGCTCGACACCGACCATATCCTGAACATCCTGCGCAGCTATCGGGCCATGGGCTTCCAGACGGCGATCGATGACTTCGGCGCGGGCTATGCGGGTCTGGGCCTGCTGACCAAGTTCCAGCCCGACATCGTCAAGCTGGACATGGACCTGATCCGCGACATCGACACCAGCACCGTCAAGCAGTCGATCGTCGGCGGCGTTCTGCGGATTCTCAGCGACCTGGGCGTCACACCGCTGTGCGAGGGTGTCGAGACCGTGGGCGAATATGAGGTGCTGCGCGCGCTCGGCGTCGAGCTGATGCAGGGCTATCTGCTGGCCAAGCCGGCCCTGGCCGCCCTGGCCACGCCCGTCCTCCCGGGCCAGACGACGGACATCAGCGCCGTCGCCTGACCCGGCAAGGTTCAGCCTGGCGTCTTGGCCAAAGCCGCCAGCAGCGCCTCGGCCGCCGGGCGCGATGACGCGGGGTTCTGCCCGGTGATCAGCAGGCCGTCGGTCTGCACATAGGGCGCCCAGTCCGCCCCCTTGGAATAGACGCCGCCCGCCGTCTTGAGCATGGCTTCAACAAGGAACGGCACCACGTCGGTCAGGCCAACGGCGGCTTCCTCGGTGTCAGCAAATCCGGTGACGGCCTTGCCTTTCACCAGCAGGTCGCCGTTTGGACCCTTCACGTGGCGAAGGACGCCCGGCGCGTGGCAGACCGCCGCCACGGGTTTGCCAGCCGCCGCCAGCGCCTCGATCAGGCGGATCGAGTGCGCGTCCTCGGCCAGATCCCATAGCGGACCGTGACCGCCGGGATAGAAGACGGCGTCGAAATCGGCGGCCTGGATCTCGGACAGCTTCAGCGTGGCGGCCAGGGCCTTCTGGGCTTCGGGATCGGCCTTGAAGCGAACCGTGTCCTCGCTCTGGGCGTCGGGGGCGTCGCTCTTCGGATCCAGGGGCGGCTGACCGCCGGCGGGCGAGGCCAGCACCAGGGTCGCGCCGGCGTCCTTCAGGGCATAATAGGGCGCCGCGAACTCCTCCAGCCAGAAACCGGTCTTCTCGCCAGTTTCGCCGAGACGATCGTGGGAGGTCAGAACCATGAGGATGTTCATTGGAGGGGCTCGCAGGATTGTCGGGAAGGGACGACAGATGTGGTGCGGGCCGGCCGCTCTCGAAAGGGGCGCGCGAAGAACATCGTCCAGAGCCGACAGAAAACGGGCCGAAGCTTTACCCGCAGCGCCGGCCTGTCGCGCTGCCGCAGGACGGCTCAGTCCTTGCGGATCGCCTTGACGGCCAGCGACACGCCCGCCCCGATCAGACAGACGAAGAACGCAATCTTGGCCAGACCGCCGGCCACGTCGACGACGAAGCCGAGGACGCCAAAGACGATCATCAGGACGAGCAGGATTCCGGCGAGCTTGAGCATGTCGATGAAACGCCGTTGAAGAGGGTCGGTTGCCTGCGAGCTTACCACCAAAAGAAAACGGCCCCGGAAGTTTCCCTCCAGGGCCGCTCTTTAGGTCGTGATCCTGGCCGAAGCCGGGACAACATCATTCGCCAAGGCGAATGATGTTACTTCACCTGGACGGTCGCGCCGGCGTCGGTCAGCTTCTTGGCGACTTCGTCGGCCTGGGCCTTGGAGACGTTTTCGACGACGTTCTGCGGAGCGCCTTCGACCAGGTCCTTGGCTTCCTTCAGGCCGAGGTCCGGACGGACGCCGCGGACTTCCTTGATCACGCAGCGGCAGCGACGGCGACCGGAGCAGCGGCCGAAACGCCCCACTTTTCTTCCAGCATCTTGGACAGATCAGCGGCTTCGAGGACCGACAGGGTGGACAGTTCTTCAACCAGCTTTTCGAGCTTGGACATGTTCAGTTTCCTAAAACGAATGAGGGATGTACGCGGAGATGACCGTTAGGCGGCGTCTTTGGTCGCATAGGCGTTGAAGACGCGAGCAAGTTGGCCAGCCGGGGCCTGCAGGACGCCAGCGATCTTGGTCGCCGGAGCCTGGATGAGGCCGATAAGCTTGCCACGGATCTGATCCAGCGACGGCAGCGTGGCGAGCGCCCGCACCGCAGCTTCGTCGAGAACCGTCGTCTGGCCCAGAATGCCGCCGACGAGCTTGAGCTTGTCGTTTTCCTTGGCGTACTGGGTGACGATCTTGGCGGCGGAAACAGGATCCTTGCCAAAAGCGATGGCGACCGGGCCGGTGAACAGGGCGTCGCCCGCTTCACCGATCGAGCCACCAAGGGCCTTCTGGACCAGGGTGTTCTTCACCACCTGGAACGTGCCCTCTTCCTTGCGGAGGCGGGCGCGCAGTTCAGTCATTTCCGCAACGGTCATGCCCGAATAGTGGGTCACGACGACAGCGCCGGCGCCGGCGAACACGCTTTTCAGCGCCTCGATCGACTCCTGCTTTTGAGCGCGGTCCATTGCGGTCTCCTACTCAATTACAGCGGCCGGACCATTCCGGCAGCCAAATGCCACGCACATGAGGGATCGCTCCCGCACGCGAGTTGCATCAGCCTGTTCCAAGGAAAGTCAGCCGCGCGTCCCATCCGTGAAGGAGGAAATAGCGTGGGCTTGTCCATCCCTGTCTCCCGACGGCGAGGAAGGGCTCTTCCTCATTTACGGCGTTGGTGACCCCACGCCCCGCTGTTCACAAACAGGTCTTCGCCGGGCGAGCCCGACGGAGAAGTGGCGGCGTATAGACGGTTTGGGGATGGAATTCAACAGGGACAGCGACAGGGTCTATTTCAGGCCATCCTGAGCCAGGGTGTGGGCGACGATCGCATTGGCGTGGCCGTGCCCCAGCCCGTGCTCGTCCTTGAGCATCGCCACCAGTTCCATGTGCTTGGCCGGGTAGCGGTCGCGGACGTACTGCTGCCACTCCGAGACGGGGCGGCCATAGGTCTTCTCGATCGACGGAAAATAGGACGCCGGGCCCTTCACCTTCTCATCGGCCATCTCGCCCCTCGCCCATCATCGCCGCTTTGATGCGCCGGCTCACGCCCGCATCGTCCCGTCGGGGTTGAGACCGATCGTTCGACCTGAGGCGACCGAAGCATAGATGGCCTCCATCAGACGCACGTCACGCAGCCCCATCTCACCAGGCGTCTTGATGCGTGTTCCATCGCGAATGGCGTCGACGAAATGGTCAACCTGCCGCCAGAACTGAACGTCCGGATCGCCCGGCGTGAGGTCACGACTGGCCTGCCCCGCCTGCCTGAGGCGCATCTTGTGGCCGCTGTACCCGATCGCCGGATCCATGGTCAGTGCGCCGGTCGCGCCGCGTACCTCGATGGTGTTGGCGCCAGACGAGTCGTACGACGTCGACAACTGCGCGATCGCGCCGGACGGGAAACGCAGTTGCGTGCCCACATGAGCAAAGACTTCCGTGAACCGTGGATCGCCGGCCGGCCGGAAGCCCGAGGCGGTGACCGCTTCCGGCATTTCCTGCGCCAGATAGAGCGCCGCCTGGAGTCCATAGAGGCCGAAATCCTCCAGCGGGCCGCCGCCGGCCAGGGCTCGGCTCAGCCGCCAGTTCTGGGCGGGCGTCACCGGCCGCATCCGGTATTCCTGGTCCGAGCGGATAAGCCGCAACGGACCCAGGGCCTTCTGCGCCATCAGGTCCATCGCCAGCAGATTGTGCGGCTCGAAATGGCACCGATAGGCGATCATCAGCTTGCGCTGGGCGCGTTCGCTGGCGGCGATCATCCGCGCGCCTTCGGCGCTGGAAAGCGCCATCGGCTTTTCACAGAGCACGTGCTTGCCGGCCGCGAACGCCCTCTCGGTCCACTCGGCGTGCAGGCCGCTGGGCAGGGCGATGTATACGGCCTCGATCCGCGGATCCCTGGCGATGGCCTCGAACGTCTGGTAGTCATAGCGGGCGTCCGCCGGCACGCCATAGGCTTCGCCAATGCGGCGCGCCTTGTCGGGATTGCCGGACACGACAGCCGCGACATGGGCGCGTTGCGTGTTCTGGAACCGCGGCATCATCCAGTTTATCGCATAGTCGCCCAGGCCGACGATCGCGAAGCCGACACTGTCGGACCGCCGCGGCCGGGGCGGTTCTGCGGGCAGCCGGACATTGGCCGGCATCGGCTGGCCTTCGGCGCGCAGGCCACCGCCGCCCTGCGCAGCCACAGCCGGTTGCGCGACCGCCAGCGCGGCGGCCGTGGCGCTTCCTGTGGCCAGAAACACGCGTCGAGACAGCCTGTTCCTCATCACGCGCTTCTCCTTCACGCCCCTAACGGACACCCGACCCTAGCCAGATGTCGGGATCGGCGGAAGATCATTCATGCCGTTCCAGCCGCGCCAGGACCTGCCGAGCCGCCGCGACGCCAGTGGCGAAACAGGCCTGCAGCAGATAGCCCCCGGTGGGCGCTTCCCAGTCCAGCATCTCGCCAGCGACGAACACGCCGGGCGCCGCCTTCAATTCCAGCCCGCTGAGCGAGTCCAGCGTCACGCCGCCAGCCGACGAGATCGCCCGGTCCAGCGGCTGGACGCCGCTCAGGGTGATCGGCGCGGCCTTGATCGCCGCCGCCAGGGCCGAGGGCTCGGCCGGCAGGTCCAGGCCATGGGCCTGGCGCAGCAGATTGACCTCGACCGGCGACAGGTGCGCGGCCTTGCGCAGGAAATTGGCCAGGGACTGGCCTCCGCGCGGTCGCGACAGTCGGGCGGCCAGGGTCTCGAGCGGAATGTCTGGCCGCAGGTCGATCTCGACCACCGCCCGGCCGGTTGCGGCGATAGCCTCGCGCGGCGCGGCGCCCAGAGCGTAGACCGCCCCGCCCTCTAGGCCGTAGCCGGCGATCATGGCGTCGCCCCGTCCCTCGGCCTGACCCAGCCGCAGGGCGACGTTCTTCAAAGGCTCGCCGGCGAAGCGATCCCGAAAGACAGCGCTCCAGGCGACGTCGAATCCGCAATTGGCGGCCTGGAACGGCGCCAGACCCGAGCCCTTGGCGGCCAGTAGGGGCGTCCAGGCGCCGTCCGAGCCGAGCCTGGCCCAGCTGGCGCCGCCCAGGGCCAGGATCGTGACGCGGCATCGTACGGCCTCAAGGCCGTTTGGCGTGCGGAACATCAAGGCGCCATCGGGGTCCCAGCCCAGCCATTCGGCCTGTGTGCGCAGCGTGACGCCCTGCCCCTCCAGCCGCGCCAGCCACGCCCGCAGCAGGGGCGAGGCTTTCATCACCTTGGGAAACACCCGGCCGCTGGCCCCGACGAAGGTCTCCTGCCCCAGGCCCTGCGCCCAGGCGACCAGATCGGCGGGCGTGAAGGCCTCCAGCATGGGGCGCAGCGCCAGACCCGCCGCGCCATAGCGGCCGGCGAACCGCTCAAAGTCTTCGGAATGGGTGAGGTTCAGCCCGCCGCGCCCGGCCATCAGGAACTTACGCCCGAAGGTCGGCATCTTCTCGAACACCGTCACCGACCTGCCGGCCGCGCTCAGAACCTGGGCCGCCATCAGCCCGGCCGGACCGCCGCCGATCACGGCGACGTCGAG
>NCEV01000109.1 GCA_002280875.1 Caulobacter sp. 32-67-35
CGCGCCCTCGACCTCGGGCCCTCCCCAAAAGGGCTCACGAACGGCGCCTGGAGAGGTGGCAGAGTGGTCGAATGTACCGCACTCGAAATGCGGCGTGCCCGGAAGGGCACCGTGGGTTCGAATCCCACCCTCTCCGCCACCACCCCATACAGTGAAGCCCGTCGGCGCCCGAGCAGCCTTTCTGTAAGAGCCGATCAATGGTGCGCTGAAAGCGCTTTCCGATATGGCAGCTTCGCAGAGGTGGGGCGAAAGGGCTCAGGATCATCAGCCCAGATGTTCAGTCCCGGACTTTGATGGTCTGGATTGCCCGTCTCCAACCGGACACGTTAGATGACGTCGATCAGGGCCAACGGCAAACACCGCCCTCAGGAGGTTTCCGTGACCGACGAGATCAGCGCCGAGGCCTGGCTTCAGCAGGCCGTCGCAGCGAGTAACGAAGGGCGACATCCCGAGGCGCAGGATGGATTTGTCCGAGCCCTGTCGATCGACCCGACCTTGGGCGAGGCGATGCTTGGCCTTGGCCTTTCCTATATGGCGACACGGGATTTCAAGGCGGCGGTCGCCCCTCTGCGCCAGGCAGCGGCGGCGCCGGAGGCCACGGCGATCTGGCAGGCCTGCCTGGCCCAGGGCCTCTACATGACAGGCGACTTCCAGGGCTGCGCGGAGGCGTTCGAACGCGCCGCGGCTCTTGAGCCCCTGGCGACCAACGCGCGCCTGACCTACGCCAGGGCGCGCACCTTCGCGAGCATGATCGAAGGCTCCGTTGACGAGGCGCTGAGCGGTTACCCCGCCCTGGCCGGCGACGAGGCCGAGGACATCGAGGTCATCGCCCGCGAAGCCTTTGCGATCCTCGGCGTGTTTGGACACGCTCCCGCAGCGGCCGCGGTGGGCGCCTGGCGGCTGGCGCGCAATCCGGATGACCAGATCCAAGCCTATCTGTTGCAGGCCGTCAGCGGCGCCGCAGCGGTGGATCGAGCGCCGGCGGCGTATGTCGAGGCCCATTTCGACAGTTTCGCCGACAATTTCGACCGCCAGCTGGTCGACCTGCTCAATTACCGCGCGCCCGAGCGGATGGCGGAGCTAGTGGCAGGTCACCAGGATCGGTTCACCGACATTCTGGATCTGGGCTGCGGCACCGGGCTATCGGCGCCGGCCCTGGCGCGGTTTGGCGGCAGGCTGACGGGCGTTGATCTGTCGCGTGGGATGCTGGATCGCGCAAAGGCGCGCGGCGGCTATGACGCCTTGATCCAGGGTGAGGCCATCGCGTTCCTCAGCGAGCATCCCGCCGCCTTTGACCTGGTCTTCGCGGCCGACATGGTGATCTATTTCGGCGACCTTTCCGACCTTTTCCGGAGCGCCAAAACAGCCCTGAGGCCGGGCGGCGTCTTCGCCCTGAGCACCGAGGTCGGGGCGGAAGGCTGGACCCTGCTCAGCTCGGGCCGGTTCTCCCACGCCGACGCCTATGTGGCGCAGGCGGCTGGCCCCGACTTCCATCTGCTGGATCAGGAGCGCATCGCCCTGCGCCACGAAGGGACAGCGCCGGTCGAGGGAACGCTCCACGTTTTCCAACGGCGCGCCTGACCTGATGGCGGCCGACGCACAGACCCACCCCCTGATTGTCCAGGCGCGCGAACTGCTCAACCAGGGTCAGGTCGAGCCGGCCCTGGCGACGGCGCGGCGGCGACTGGCCGAGGTGGCCAGCGACATCGACGCCCTGGAGATCGTAGCCATGGTCTGCCAGCAGCGCGGCCAGGTGGCCGAGGCCATCGCCTTGCTGGAGAAGATCATAAATCTGGAACCGCGCCTGGACTGGCCGCGCGACGACCTGGCGATCCTGCTCGCCGGACGGGGTCGCAGGACCGAAGCCGAAGCGGTGACGCGGGCTGCCCTGACGCGGAATGCCCGCAATCCCCAGGCTCACGCCATGCTGGGAACCCTGCTGACGGAGCGGCGCGACCTGCCGGGCGGCGAGGCGGCGTTTCGGCGCGCCCTCGCCCTGGTCGGCGACCATCCGCCAACCCAGGTCGCTCTCGCCGCCAATCTGATCGAACAGGGCAAGCTGGAGACGGCGGAACTCCTGTTGGCTCGCGCCGACCAGCTGGCCCCGGGCGATGGCGCGACCCTCGCCCACTGGTCGCGTCTGCGGGAGGCGATCGGCGACCTGACCGCCAGTCGGGCTCTTCTGGATCGGGCCGAGGCGGCGGGTTTCGACGTCACCCTGCGCCGCGCCGTCCAGCTGGGTCGCGAACAGCGCCACGCCGAGGCCCTGGCCGTGATCGAGGCGGTTCCCGGTCGCAAGGGCGGCGACGCCCTGCTGGAAAGCGGTCGGCTGAAGGAGAAGCTCGGCCGTCCCGCTGAGGCCTTCGCCGACTTCGTGGAGGGCAAGGCCCGCCTCGCCACCCGCGACGGGCTCTCCTATGACGGCGTGGCGGTCAGCCGAGAGTTCGACACCCTGGCGCGACTGGTCCAGACCAAGGGCTCGCCGCCCGGCGCGGCGCGGCGTGAGGCCCCCCAGCCAGTGTTCGTGTTTGGCTTCCCCCGCTCCGGCACCACCATGGTCGAACAGATCCTGTCCAGTCATACCGCCGTCGCGGCGGGCGGCGAGCTGCCGTTCGTCACCGAGATGGTCGCGGCGTTGGAGGGCCAGTTCGACGGCCTGTCGGCGCTATGGACGCCCGGCGTCGGCGAGAGCTTGCGGGATCTCTATCTGGGCCGCGCCAAGGCCTACGGACTGATGGACAGCGGCAAGCCGTTCTTCACCGACAAGATGCCACTGAGTGAGATCTGGACGCCGGTCATCCGCGCTGCCTTCCCTGAAGCGAGGCTGATCCGCATGGTGCGTCATCCGTTGGATACGGCGGTGTCGATGCTGTCGCACAATCTGACCCACGGCGATTACTGCGGATACCGGATCGAGGATATCGCCAGCCATATGCAGGCCGTCCACGCGCTGACCGGGAGCTATGCAGCGACGCTGGGCGATACGGCGCTGGCTGTGCGCTACGAGGATCTGGTGACCGACCAGGAAACCTGGACACGGCGCCTGCTGGAGCATCTGGACCTGCCGTTCGAGCCGGCATGCCTGCTTTTCCACGAGAACCGCCGCTATGCGCCGACGCCATCCTATGCCCAGGTCAGCGAGCCGCTGAACGACCGGTCCATCGGACGGTGGGCGCAGTATCGCGAACAACTCGCGCCACAGGCGGCGGCTTTGGCGGAAGTGATCGCGGACCTGGGATATCCGTCTCCTCTTGCGGGGAACGATATCAGGCCGGCAACAGCCTGATTGCTTCGGCCAGGGCGTCTGCCTGCGGGCCTAGCACCACGTGGATGGTTCGCTCGCCGATCCGGGCCACGCCACGCGCGCCGAGGCTCTTCAGCGCGGTTTCATCGACCGCCAGCGGGTCCAGCACCACGACGCGCAGGCGGCTGGTGCAACTGCCCAGTGTCTCGATATTGCGCGAACCGCCGAGGGCCGCCACGAGGCGCTCGGCCTGGGCCTTGTCGCCCGTCACAGCTGGCGTGGCGGCGACCGGCGTCGGCGAGGCGGTCCTGGCGCCGGCGCCGCCCATGGCCGCGCGGATCTCGCTGGCGACCTGATCGGCGATGGGGCCCAGCACGACCTGCAGCGCCCGCTCCGAGGGCCGCACGACACCCCGTACGCCGAGGGCCTTCAGGCGAGGCTCGTCAACGGAGCCCTCGCCGGTGATGATCAGGCGCAGGCGCGTGGTGCAGGCGTCGACGGAGGCGAGATTGGCCGCGCCGCCCAGGGCGATCAGGAAATCCTCGCCGCGCCCGCCGGCCGAACGCGCGACCGGCGCGGCGATGGCGTCGTCAGGCTCGCGACCGGGGGTCTTCAGGTCGAAGCGAATGATCACCCAGCGGAAGACGCCGTAATAGATCGCGCCATAGACCAGACCCACCGGGATCAGCATCAGCGGCCGGGTGGCCTTGTTGAAGTTCAGCACATAGTCGAACAGCCCCGCCGAGAAGCCAAAGCCCAGCTTCACGTCCAGCAGGTTCATGATCACCATGGACAGGCCCGTCAGCAGGGCGTGAACCGCGTACAGCACCGGGGCCAGGAACATGAAGCTGAACTCGATGGGCTCGGTCACGCCGGTCAGGAACGAGGTCAGGGCCAGCGAGCCCAGCATGCCCCCCACCGCCTTGCGGCGCTCGGGACGGGCGGTGTGCAGCATGGCGAGGCACGCGGCGGGCAGGCCAAACATCATCACCGGGAAGAAGCCGCTCATGAACGCCCCGGCGGTCGGGTCGCCAGCCGCGAAACGGTTCAGGTCTCCGGTCGCGCCGTTGAAGTCGCCCAGGATGAACCAGACCACGTTGTTGAGGATGTGGTGCAGGCCGGTAACGATCAGCAGGCGGTTGAGCAGGCCATAGACGAACAGGCCCACGTCGCCCGAGGCGATGACCAGGCCGCTGAGACCGTCGACGCCGGCCTCCAGATAGGTCCAGAAAAAGCCGAACAGCAGGGCCAGGACAACGCCGGCCAGACCCGCGACGATCGGCACGAAGCGGCGTCCGCCAAAGAAGGCCAGGTACTCGGGCAGCTTGATGTTGGAATAGCGGTTGTAGAGCCAGCCGCTGATCACCCCTGACAGGATGCCGACCGGGATCGACAGCTTGCCGATCTCCTTGGCCTTCCACGCCGCGATTGTCAGGTCCCGCGCGCTCTCAACGGCTGCGGCGGCGATCTCAGGCGGCACGACCATCAGGGCGTCCACGCCCTTGGTGGCGATCACGTAGCAGACGACGCCGGCGAGCCCCGCCGCGCCATGGTTCTCGCGCGCCAGACCGACGGCGACACCGATGGCGAAGATCAGGCCCAGGCTGGAAAAGATCGCACCGCCTGCTGCGCCAAACACATTGGCGATGTGCAGCGACAGGCCGCCCGTCATGGCGGCCAGGCCGGGCGCACCAAGCAAGTCGGGTTGGCCAATCCGCAGCAACAGCGCCGCCACTGGCAGCACGGCGATGGGCAGCATCAGGGCGCGGCCCAGGGGCTGGAGGACTTCGAGCGGCGACTTCATCGCTTAGACTCCGGCCACAAAGGCTTTGGCGTGTTCACGGACCGCCTCGGGCGAGGGTAGATTCAGCACCTGGGCGGCCAGGGTGCGACAGGCCTCAAGGTCGAGCGCGCGGACCAGAGCCTTCACCTCGGGCACCACGGCGGCGGTGGCTGAGAGCTCGGTGACGCCCAGGCCCAGCAAGATCGGCACGGCGGCCAGATCGGACGCCGCGCCGCCGCAGACCCCGACCCAGCGATGGTGTTTGGCCGCGCCGGCGCAGGTCTGGGCGATCATCCGCAGCACAGCCGGGTGCAGGGCGTCGATGCGGGCGGCGAGCTCCGGATTTCCCCGGTCCATGGCCAGCACATACTGGGTCAGGTCATTGGTGCCGATGGACAGGAAGTCGGCCTCGGCGGCGATCAGGTCGGCGGTGACGGCGGCGGCGGGCGTCTCGATCATCACGCCCAGCTCGATGCGCTCGGATATCCCCATCTCGCGCTTGGCTTCGTCGAGCACGGCGCGGACGGCGCGCAGTTCGTCGAGGCTGGCGATCATCGGAACCATTATCTTGCACTGACCAATAGGACGCACACGGAGTATTGCTCGGATCTGGGTCTTCAGCAGATGCGGTCGCCACAGCGAAACCCGCACGCCGCGCAGACCAAGCGCCGGATTTTCCTCGGCCGGGATCGGCAGGTAGGGCGCGGCCTTGTCGCCGCCGACGTCGAGGGTGCGGATGATCAGCGGCTTGCCGTCCAGGGCCGAGGCGATGGCCTGGTACTGGCGGGCCTGTTCATCCTCGTCGGGCGGGGTGGCGCGGTCGAGGAACAGGAATTCGGTGCGCAGCAGGCCGCTGCCTTCCGCGCCGTTGGCCGAGGCGGCCAGGGCGTCATTCAGCGAGCCGACATTGCCAAACACCTCGATGCGTTTGCCGTCCAGGGTCACGCAGGTCTGGTGCGCCGAGGCCTTGGCGCGGGCCTTGCGCTCCTGATGTTGGGCCAGCTGGGTCTGGGCAGCTTCGAGAGCCGGAGCGTCGGGAGCGACGCGCAGCTGGCCGCTGTCGGCGTCGAGGATCAGGGCGGTCCCGTCGGCCACGCTCATCACCGCGCCGCCGACCGCGACCAGGGCCGGAATGCCCATCGCGGCGGCCAGGATCGCCACGTGCGAGGTGGGTCCGCCGCGCGCGGTGCAGAACCCGGCGACCAGCGAGGGATCGACGCCCATCAGCTGCGAGGGCAGCAGCTCGTCGGCCAGCAGGATCGATCCGGCCGCCATGATCGCGACGCTGTCCTCCTCGCCGGTCAAGGCGCGCAGGACCTGGCGCTCGAGGTCCACGAGGTCGTCGACCCGCTCGGCCAGGCGGCGGTCGCCCAGACCACGCAGCGCGTCGACATAGCCGCCGACCGCCTTGCGCCAGGCAAAGCCGGCGCTCTTGCCCTGATCGATCAGGGCGCGGGCT
>NCEV01000151.1 GCA_002280875.1 Caulobacter sp. 32-67-35
AGCGAATAGCCGTACTCGAAGCCCAGCACCGCCTCTTCCGACAGAGCCGAGTCGATGACCTCGTAGTTGGCCTGGCCTTCGCGGAGGTTGTTCAGCGGGATGTACCGCTCTTCGGTCGTCTGATCGATGATGCCCGAATGGCGCTGCGAGAAGGTGCCGCGCACCGAATCCTGGCCCGACAGACGCACCGGGAAGCCTTCGTCCACCAGCGAGGCGAAGGCCAGGCTCTCGGCCGTGGCCCAGTCCAGGCCCTCGCCCGAGGTGATGGCTTCGCGCCGGCCGTCGATGACCCGTTTCAGCGTCTTGTGCATGTCGACGCTGTTGGGGATGGTCGTCAGGCGGTGGCCCAGGTCGGTCAGCTTGGCCAGGGGCACCGCGGTCTCGCCGCGCAGTTCGTCCTTGGGCGACTGGAAACCCTGCCACTGGCCGTCCAGCCAGTCGGCCTTCTCGGCGGACCAGGTCTTGCCGGCCTCGAACTGGTCGTCAAGGAAGGTGTCGAACCGCGCAATCTCGGCGTCCACCTCGGCCTGCGTCAGCACGCCCTCGGCGACCAGACGCTGCGAATACAGTTCACGGGTCGAGGGCTGGGCGCGGATCTTCGAATACATCAGCGGCTGGGTGAAGGTCGGATCGTCGCCTTCGTTGTGGCCGAACCGGCGATAGCAGAACATGTCCACCACCGCGTCCTTGTGGAATTTCTGGCGGTATTCGGTGGCCACCTTGGCGGCGAAGACGACCGCTTCGGGATCATCGCCGTTCACGTGGAAGATCGGCGCCTGGACCATCAGCGCCACGTCCGACGGGTACGGCGACGAGCGCGAGTTCCGCGGGCTGGTGGTGAAGCCGATCTGGTTGTTGATGACGAAATGCAGGGTGCCGCCGGTGCGGTAGCCCTTCAGCCCCATCAGGGCGAAACACTCGGCCACCACGCCCTGGCCGGCGAAGGCGGCGTCGCCGTGGATCAGCAGGGGCACGACCTTGGAACGGTCCAGCGCCCATTCGGCCTCGGGCTTGCCGGCGTTGGCCTCACGGATGTCGAACGCCTGTTTGGCGCGCGCCTTGCCCAGCACCACCGGATTGACGATCTCGAGGTGCGACGGGTTGGCGGTCAGCGACAGGTGGACGTGGTTGCCGTCGAACTCGCGGTTCGAACTGGCGCCCATGTGATATTTGACGTCGCCCGAGCCCTCGATGTCGCTGGGCACGGCCGAACCGCCCTGGAACTCGTGGAAGATGACCTTGTAGGGCTTGCCCATCACGGCGGCGAGCACGTTCAGGCGGCCGCGGTGGGCCATGCCCAGCACGACCTCGTCGACGCCCAGATTGCCGCCGCGCTTGATCACCTGCTCCAGCGCCGGGACCATGGCCTCGCCGCCGTCCAGGCCGAACCGCTTGGTGCCGGGGAAACGCTTGTGCAGGAAGCGTTCGATCAGCTTGTTCAGGATGGCCAGCTTGCCTTCCTTGGTGAAGGCGTTCTGCTCGAACTTGTCCGGCCCTTCGAACCGCTGCTGCAGCCAGGACTTCTCCTCCGGCTCGGCGATATGCATGTACTGGATGCCGATATTGCCGCAGTAGGTGCGCTTCAGCAGGTCCAGCACCTGGCGGATCGTGCCGGTCTGAAGCCCCAGGACCCCGTCCAGGAAGATCGGACGATCCATGTCGGCGGCGCTGAAACCATAGAATTCCGGCGTCAGTTCCGGGTTTTCGACCGGCTGTTCGATGCCCAGCGGGTCCAGCTTGGCCTGCAGGTGGCCGCGCACGCGATAGCTGCGGATCAGCATCAGGGCGCGAATGGAATCATGGGCGGCGGCGCGGATCGCGTCGCCTGAAACCTCGGCCGGCGCGGCCTTGGCCGCTGCAGGCGCCGGCGCGGCGCCGGGCTTCTTGGGGTCGGGCTTGGGCGCCGGCCAGCGGCCGTCGAACACGGCGTTCGCCTCATTGGGCTCGGTGGCGGTTCCGCGCCCCCAGGCGCCGGCCTCGGCCGAGGCCTTCACGCTGGCGGCGTTGTCGCGCAACTGGTCGAAGAAGGCTTTCCATTCCGCCGAGACCGAGCCGGGATCATTGGCCCACTTCTCGTGCAGCTCCTCGATATAGGCCGCATTGGACCCGTAGAGGAAAGAGGTCTCGGCAAAGACCTGGTTCAGCCGACCCGCATCGTCCGCCATTGTTCTCGCTATCC
>NCEV01000001.1 GCA_002280875.1 Caulobacter sp. 32-67-35
GGGCGCTTCGTGCTTCGGGCCCGCCTACGAATTCGCCCTGATCCTCGACACCGAGCTGCGTCGCCGCAAGGTGCGCGACCGCGTGCCGATGACCTTCGTGACCTCCGAGCCCTATGTCGGCCATCTGGGTCTGGACGGGGTGGGCGACACCAAGGGCCTGCTGGAAAGCGAGATGCGCCAGCGTCACATCAAGTGGATCACCAGCGCCAAGGTGGCCTCGGTCGAAGCCGGGGTGATGCACGTCGAGGAGATCGCCGACGACGGCGCCGTCAAGGCGACACACGACCTGCCGTTCTCCTATTCCATGATGCTGCCGGCCTTCCGGGGCGTCGCCGCCGTGCGCGGGATCGAGGGTCTGACCAATCCGCGCGGCTTCATCCTGGTCGACAAGCACCAGCGCAATCCGACCTACCAGAACGTCATGGCCCTGGGGGTCTGCGTCGCCATCGCGCCGACCGGCAAGACTCCGGTGCCGGTGGGTGTGCCCAAGACCGGCTTCATGATCGAGAGCATGGTCACAGCCATCGCCCACAATTTCAAAGAGATCCTGGACGGCAAGCCGGCCATCCACGAGGCGACCTGGAACGCCATCTGCCTGGCCGACTTCGGCGACGGCGGCGTGGCCTTTGTCGCCCAGCCCCAGATCCCGCCCCGCAACGTCAACTGGTCGGCCAGCGGCAAGTGGGTGCATCTGGCCAAGGTCGGGTTCGAGAAATATTTCCTCTCGAAGGTCCGGCGCGGCGAGAGCGAACCGTTCTACGAGAAGCTGGCCCTCGACATCATGGGCATCCACAAGATCAAGCCCTGAGGGCGAAAGGCATTGTGATGCGGCAGCTTGTTTGCCCCGCCTGCGGCGCGACCAATCGCGCGCCAGAGGACAGAAACGCCCTGGCGGCCAAGTGCGGCCGCTGCGGCGAGCGCCTGTTTTCCGGCGTTCCGACCGAGGTGAGCGGCGCGCAACTGGCCGCTCACTCCGGCAAGAGCCGGGGCGTCGCCGTGCTGGTCGATGTGTGGGCGCCTTGGTGCGGACCCTGCCGGTCCATGGCCCCGCAGTTTGCGGCCGCGGCGGGACGGCTCGAACCGGACGTCAGGCTGCTGAAACTCAATTCCGAGGCCGAACCACAGGCCGCCGGGGCGCTGGGCGTCTCGGGCATTCCGGCTCTGCTGCTCTATCGGGACGGCGCCATCATTGCGCGGTCCGCCGGGTTGATGAGCACGGCCCAGATCGTTGCCTGGACGCACCAGGCCCTGGCCCAGGCGAACGCCTCGGCTCCTAAAGGAGGTTGATCATGACTGTCGACCGTATGGTTCTGGCCTTTGCCGGATTTGTCGTTCTGCTGGGCATTGGCCTGGCCCACTATGTCCATCCCTGGTGGATCGGCCTGTCGATTTTCGCGGGCCTCAACATGATCCAGGCGGCGTTTACCGGGTTCTGTCCCGCCGCGATGATCTTCAGGAAGCTCGGCGTCAGGCCGGGCGCTGCGTTCCGGTGAGCCCGTTGCGCGCCGTCCTCGCCCTGGCCCTGCTGGTCAGCGCCGCCGCGCCCCTGGGCGCTTCGGCCATGACCTTGCCCGAGGCCATCGCCCTGGCGCGGCGCGCCAATCCCGGTCTGGCCGAGGCCCGGGCCCAGTCGGATGCGGCCTCGGCGCGCCTGGCCCAGGCCCGCGCCGGCCGCCTGCCCAGCCTGACCCTGTCGGGCGAAAGCGCCAGCGGGACAACCGACCTTGGCGGCTTCTTCGGCTTTGGCCAGAGCGACGTGTCGCCCCGTGGGGCGTCGCTACAACTTCGCCAGCCCCTGTTTTCCGGCGGCGGCGTCAGCGCCGCCATAGACCAGGCCGGCGAGGGCAGGGCGGCGGCGCTGGCGCAGGTCGGCGGCGCGACGGCCCAGTTGAGCGCCGACGTGGCCGCGGCCTATGTCGGCGTCCTCAGCGCCCAGGACATGTTGGCTTTGGCCAAGGCGCTGGTCGGTCAGATGGAGACCATCACGGCGCAGGCCGAGCTGCGCTTCAAGGGCGGCGAGATTCCCCGCACCGACCTTGACCAGGCCCGGGCCCGTCAGGCCGAGGCCCGTGCGGGTCTGGCGCGCGCCGAAGGTCAACTGGCCAGTCGCCGCGCCCATTTCGTCGCCGTCGTCGGCGCTGAGCCCAACGCGCTGGAGAGCCCAGACGTCGTAGCGTCAGGCCTGCCATCTTCCCTTGATGAGGCGATCGCCCTGGCCGCCCAGTCCAGCCCGCTGTTGTTGGCTGCCCAGGCCACTGAACGCGCGGCGCAGGCGGGCGTCCGCTACGCGCGGGCCGAACGACTGCCCAGTCTTGCCTTGACCGCCACCGCCAGCACGGCGCGCGACCAGTTTTTCCCCGGCTACAGCGCCGATGGCGTAACGGTCGGCGTCCAGGGGCGCTGGACCCTGTTCTCGGGTGGGGCGGTGACCGGACGTATCGACGAGGCCGGGGCCATGCTTCGGATCGCCCAGTCCCGTGTTGACGCGGCTCAAGCCCAGGTGCGCGAAGCCGTTATCAGGGCGTGGGGCGATCTGGCCACTTCGCGTGCGGTCCTGCTTGCCGCCACCGACCAGGCCAGCGCGGCGGGCAGCGCGCTCAACAGCGTGCGCAATGAAGTCCGGGTCGGCCAGAAGCCCATCCTGGATCTGCTGGACGCCGAGCGAGAGGCCCTCTCAGCGCAAGGCGGCCTCGTCGCCGCGCGCGGAGACGTGACCGTTTCGACCTATCGGCTCAAGGCGCTGTTGGGCGGCCCAGCGTTGACCCCGTGAAGCCAGGCCTTGACGCAAGCGGACGGGCTCCTACGACTTGCAGAGCGCCCGGAGAATCCGCAGCATGACGTCCTTTTATGATCGCCATATCCTGCCCCGCCTGATCGGCTGCGCCTGCGGCGCTGGCGCGATCGCCAAACAGCGCGCCAGGGTCGTTCCGCAGGCTGAGGGCCGGGTTCTGGAGCTGGGGATCGGCGGCGGGCTCAATCTGCCCTTCTATGACCCGGCGCGAGTGGCCAGCGTCACGGGCGTTGACCCCTCGGAGGGGCTGCGGGATCGGGCGCTGGCGGCGCCGCGCCCTGAAGGTCTCAAGGTTGAGGTCCTGGCCGGTGAGGCCGAGCATCTGGATTTCGCCGATCAGAGCTTCGACACCGTTGTCTGCACCTTCACGCTCTGCTCGGTGCACACGCCAGAGGCCGTCCTTGCCGAGGCGCGTCGGGTCCTAAAGCCAGAGGGCCGGTTTCTCTTTTGCGAGCATGGCCTGGCGCCGGACCCCAAGGTCGCGGCCTGGCAGAAACGTATCGAGCCTTTCTGGACGCCCTTGGCGGGTGGCTGCCACTTGACCCGCCCCGTCGGCGCGTCAATCGCCAGCGCGGGTTTCACGATCGACGCCCACCAGGCGTTCTACATGCCCAAGGCGCCCAGGCCCCTGGGCTGGTGCGAGCTTGGTGCGGCAAGGATCGCTTGAAGGCGCTCAGGACGGATGGGCGTCGTCACGAGCTAAGCTGCGCTGGCCGGCTGATCGCAGCAGACCTGCAATGGTAGTGTCGCAATACATCGCTAGGGGGCTGGCCATGCAAAAGCCTCTCCCCAAAATGCTCGCCGGCGCGACCTCAGTCGTTGTTCTGGGCCTTCTTGCGGTTCCGCCATCGCCGGCGGAGGCCCATCCGGGCCACGCCGTTCGGCCCGTGGCGCCTGAGAAGCGCTCCAGCCGTCCTGTCGACCCTCGAGAGCGGCGCTGGCTCGCGGGCGATCATCACGTCCACAGCTGGTTCAGCGTGGGGGTTGAACCCGCGGCCGATTCGTCCAAACCGCCGGTCCTGATCAAGGCCGGAGACTCCAACAACCCGATCACGACCAATGCCAGCAAGGCCGAAAAGCACGGTCTGTCCTGGATGGTGGCGACCGATCACGGTGGTCCCAACCACTCGAAGCTGAATCGCGACGAGGCCTATCCGGAACTGCTCCGCGCCCGCCGCGCGACACCCGGCGTGCTGCAGTTCTGGGGCATGGAGCTCGATACGCCCGCGGCCGAGCATTCCAGCGTCATCCTTCCCAGGTCCGCGTCCGAGCGCGACGCGTTGTTTGGCATCGAGAGCCAGTACAACCGGCGCGAACCCTGGCCGGCGGATCCGGCGCGCGATACGGAGGCGTTCATGCTGGACGCCCTGCGTCACATGCAGGCCCTGCCTCAGCCGCCAGTCATCATCGCCAACCATCCGGCCCGTACCGCGACCGAGGTTGGTCGCTATGGGCTGCTCACCCCCTCGGAACTGCGCGCCTGGAACGACACTGCGCCAAAGGTCGCCGTCGGAATGGAGGGCGCGCCCGGCCACCAGGCCTCCGCGCTGAAGCCGGATGGCTCCCTTGATCCCAAGGGCGATCGGGGCGGCTATTCGCGCGCGCCGACCATGGGGGGCTTCGACCAGATGACGGCGCGACTGGGCGGCTTCTGGGACTCGATGCTGGGCGAGGGGCGTCGCTGGTGGATTACGTCCACCTCGGACTCCCACCGCCACTATACCACCGGCGGCAGCGACTTCTGGCCGGGCGAATATTCCAAGACCTATGTGAAGGCCGCGCGCACCTATGACGACGTGCTGGATGGCCTGCGTCACGGCCGGGTGTTCGTGACCCTGGGCGACCTGGTCTCCGAGGTGGAGGTGACGGCCATGACCACCGACGGTTCGCGGCGGGCGGATATCGGCGGCGAGCTGGAGGTTGCGGCCGGCGGCGACGTCACGGTCGTCATTCGCGTGCGCGATCCGGCGGGCAAGAACTTTGGCGGCCGCTCGCCTGACGTCTCGCGGATCGATCTGATCCAGGGCGATGTGATGGGACCGACGGCGGACCGTCATCTGGACTCAAACCCCACCACGCGGGTCGTCCGCAGCTTCTCGCCCGGGGGCTGGGTGCGCGAGGGCGAGCAGATCTCCATGACCAACGGGGCGGAAACCGAACCGCAGCCGGATCCTCTGGGTGAGGACCCCTGGTCGGACCTCTGGTTCTACGCGAACCCGGTTTTCATCACTGTCCGGTGAGCGATACGCGGACCCCGACGCGGGTCATCCGCCCCTTTGACCCGGCGCCAAGGATTCTCTGACCAATGATCGATCCCAGTCACGCCAAGCGACGGGATGCGGATATCCGACAACGGTCACGGGGGCTTTGAAGCCGCCAGAAGCATGAAAGGAATTGCTCAGCCGTCGGATTGAAATCGGCTGTGTCATTCTGTCGCCGAAAAGTTATCCACAGGCTTGTCAAAATACCTTCACATTTCCAAAAGTGGGCCTAAGCTCTCTTTCAAGCTCGGACCAATCGAGCAAGGAGGAGAGAAATGCTTACCGTTTTTGCTGGGTTTGCGGCGGCTGCCGCCCTGTCTGCTGGTGGCGCGGGCGCGGATTTCGTGCAGGCCAAGAGTCTTGCGTCACAGGCGCCTGCCGCCAAGACCCTGTATATTTGCGAACGCGACGCGGCTTCCAAGCGAACTTTCAAGCGACTGCATGGCGAAGTCAGGTTTGTGACCGCCAAGTCTTTGCTCGCCCGTCGGGGTGATGGCGATCAATGGTCAGCGCCGCGCTGTATTACGGGCGCCGAGCTGCGTCGGCTGGAGTCGTCGTCCGGCAATCTCATCCAGATCAGACACCAGACCCGCTAACCTCAGCACGTCCAGGCGCGTGAGCGTTCAAGTTCACGCGCCTGGAGCTTGATCCCCGGCGGATCGACGGTTGGCCCACAACCCTGCGCGCTGTTCTGCGCGCCCTGGGCGACCGCGGCCCCTGATCGTGTCGCGGACACCGGCGCCAAGCCACTCGGATGTGCCGCCGCGCACGGCTAGCAGGCGCTGAACAACAGCAGGCCTGGCCGGCGTGATGCGCAGACAGCAGGCCCGCAGGGCCTTAAGTCGGCCGCTAGATAACATCCATGTTCAGACTGGAATTCGGCCTGGTCATTTCTGACCCTGTCGTCAGATTTGTCTGGCGACGCTGGAGGCCCCGAGGCGTGGCCTTTGTGCGTGGCTGAAATGGCACGTCGTCAAACCGTCGTAAAATTGTAAGTCGAATGTCGTGCAAGCTCTGTAGCCCATCCTCAGGGGTGAGGAAGGGCGAGGCTTTTCCATAGGCGCTGACCATCGGTCTTCGCTGCCCTGTTTGCGGCTGCTCGCCACTGGAGAAACCTGATGATCCGCCTCGGAAATGTTAGTTTGATCGCGCTTGCCATGGGCGCCTCTCTGGCTCTCGCCGGTTGCGGTGGCGCCGATAGCGTCGCCTCGCCGGGTGAAGGCTCCTTCGCTGGTGGCGGCACGCCGACCACCCCCACCACCCCGACGACCCCGGCGCCCGGCACGCCCGCCACCGATTGCCCCACCGGCTTTGCGAATGTCGGCACGGTCGCCAACGGCACGCTGCGCAACTGCCAGCTGCCCCAGTCGATCACCGGCAACCTGGTGGTTCCGCTCCGTGACGGCACCGTGTATTCGGTCAGCGGCCGCGTCGATGTTGGTCAAGATCAGGGCGGCGATCCCAACGCGCCCATCGCCGGTCGCACCAAGGGTGTGCTGACCGTTGAGCCGGGCGTTAAGATCTTTGGCTCGGCCGGTCTGGACTACATCGTGGTCAACCGCGGCTCGCAGATCTTCGCTGAAGGCACCGCGACCAAGCCCATCATCTTCACCAGCAAGCAAAGCGTTGAAGGCACCACCGGCATTGACTCGATCGGTCAATGGGGCGGTCTGGTCATCCTCGGCCGCGCGCCGACCAGCAACTGCTCGGGCTCGGGCGCTACGCCGGGCACCGCCAACTGCGAAGCCCAGGTTGAAGGCACCAACGCGTTCTACGGCGGCAGCTCCAAGCAGGACAACAGCGGCGTGATGCGCTACCTGCGCGTCCAGCACTCGGGCTTCGTAATCGTTGCCAACAACGAACTGAACGGCATCACCATGGCCGGCGTCGGTTCGGGCACCACCTTCGACCACATCCAGGTCCACAACAGCTCGGATGACGGCATCGAGTTCTTCGGCGGCAACGTCAACGCCAAGTATCTGGTGCTGACCGGCAACGACGACGACAACATCGACACCGACACCGGCTATAACGGCGCCATCCAGTTCGCCATCGTCGTGCAGCGCGCCAACGGCGGCAACCACGGCGTGGAAATGAGCAGCGCCGGCACTGCCCCGCGTTCGAACCCCAAGCTGGCGAACTTCACCTTCGTCGGTCGCGGCGGCTCGGGCAACGACATGCTGAAGATGAACAGCTCGACCAACAGCGTGTTCGCCAACGGCGTCGTGGTCAGCGCCACTGGTGCTTGCGTCGATATCGATGACGCCACCACGATTGCGACGTTCCACTCGGTCAACCTCGCCTGCCAGACCAAGTTCACTGAAGACACCAACGTGAACGCCGCCGGCAATGAGGCCTTCTTCACCGCTGGCACGAACAACAACACGGCCTTCACGTCGTCGCTGACGGGCACGTTCATCAACGGCGCCAACGAAACGGCTCGCCCGTCGTACGCCAACCTGACGACCCTGAGCTCCTTCTTCACGCAGACGACCTATGTCGGTGCGGTGAAGGACGCCAACGACACGTGGTGGCAGGGCTGGACCTGCGGTCTGACCTCCGGTTCGACCTGCTGATCTGGACGGGGGCGGCGCTTGCGCCGCCCCCGATCCCTTCGCTCACGCCCAATTCAAGGTTCCCGACATGAACAAGTTGTTCCTGCCCCTGAGCGGCTTCCTGCTCGCGACATCAGCGCTCGTCGCGCCGCAGTTCGCCCTGGCTCAAACGCCCGCGGCCGCCCAGACGCAGTCGGGCGCCGCTCCCCAAGAAGACTCTACCGAAGTCGAGGAAATCCTGATCCTCGGCAAGAACATCCCCGAGCCGATGCGGACCACCTCAGAGGTCGCCAGCTTCCTGACCCAGGAAGACCTGAAGCGCCAGGGTGACAGCACCGCCGCCGAAGCCCTGACGCGCGTCAGCGGCCTGAGCCTGGTGTCCGGCCGGTTTGTCTATGTTCGCGGCCTGGGCGAGCGCTACTCGTCGGCCCTGCTGAACGGCTCGCCGCTGCCCAGCCCCGAGCCGCTGCAGCGCGTTGTTCCGCTTGACCTGTTCCCGTCCAGCATCCTGGCTGGCGCAACGGTCCAGAAGAGCTACTCGCCCAACTATCCGGGCGAATTCGGCGGCGGTCTCATCGACCTGCAGACGATCGCCGTGCCGGACAAGGCCTTCTTCAGCTTTGAGATCGGCACTGGCGGCAACACCGAGACGACCCTGAACAAGGGCCTGACCTACTACGGTTCGGACACCGACTTCCTGGGTTATGACGACGGCACCCGCAAGAAGCCTCCAGAACTGCGCGCGGCGCTGGCCACCGGCAAGCGTATCAGCTCGGGCAACTTCACCACGGCCGAACTGACCCGCGTCGGTCAGAGCCTGGTCAATGCGCCGCTGAACGTGATCCAGGTCAAAGACAAGATCCCCCTGAACTTCTCCACCGACATCAGCGCCGGCCAGTCCTATGATCTGGGCTGGGGCCACCTGGGCGTGGTCGCCATCGGCGGCTTCGAAAACAGCTGGCGCACGCGTCAGGGCAAGCAGCAGGAAGGCCTGGAACAGAACGGCGTTCTTGAGACTCGCACCGACTACGACTTCATGGCCACCAGCAACAACGTGGTGGTGAACGGTCTGTTCGGTCTGGGCCTTGAATGGGGTGAAAACCAGATCAAGTGGACCAACCTCTACATCCACAGCACCACCAAGTCGGCGCGTCAGCGCCAGGGCTTTGACGAGCTGGCCGGGCAGCAGGTTCTGGACTCCTACACCGAGTGGTTCGAGCGCTCGCTGCTCGACACGCAGATCGCCGGCAAGCACGAGTTTGGCGCCTGGAACTTTGACTGGCGCGGTTCATACGCCAAGTCCGAGCGCGACGCGCCGTACGAGAAGTTCATCCGCTATCGCGAAGACAATGGCGTTTACTACCACAGCGCCTCGCAGGAGCAGAACTCGACCAGCTTCAGCGAACTGGACGACACCGTCGCCAGCGCCGGCTTCGACGTTCAGTACACCCTGCCGCTGTCCTCGGGCCGGGACGCCATCTTCAGCGGCGGCTACGCCTATATGGACAACCAGCGCGACGCTGAACGTCGTGACTTCCGCTTCCAGGGCGGTGCCATTCCGGCGACTGTTCAGCAGGAGCGTGTCGACTTCCTGCTGTCGGACTACAACATCGCCCAGGGCTTCCTGACCTTCACCGAAACCACCGGTGGCGACGGCGCGGCGGCCTATGAGGCCTCGCTGAAGGTCCATGCGGCCTATGCCCAGGTCGATGCCGAGTTCCTGCCGCGTTTGCGCACCTCGTTCGGTCTTCGTCTGGAAGACGCCGAGCAGGAAGTGCAGGTCGTGGATCTGTTCGGCGGCGTGCCGGCGGCGCCGACCTCGCTGACGGAAACCTATGTGCTTCCGGCGGCGACGCTGACCTACAATTTCTATGAAGACATGCAGTTCCGTCTTGGCGCCTCCAAGACCATCGCCCGCCCGCAGTTCCGCGAACTGGCGCCGCAGCAGTACTTCGATCCGGACAGCGACCGCCTGTTCATCGGCAACCCGTACCTGAAGGACACCGAGCTGGTGAACCTCGACGCTCGCGTCGAGTGGTACTTCAATGCCGGCCAGTATCTGTCGGGCGGCCTGTTCTACAAGGATATCGACAGCCCGGTTGAAGCCGTGGTCAGCGAGCAGGGCGCTACCATCGTCCAGACCTATGTGAACGCTCCCAAGGCGACGCTGTATGGCCTGGAAGTGGACGCCAAGAAGTACGTCGACCTTCCCTTCGAAGGCTTCCTGTTCGACGGCAAGCGTTGGCTGATCGGCGCCAACTACACCTACTCGAAGTCCGAGGTGAAGGTGTCGAATGGCGATGTGGTCTTCCCGCTGGCCGGCGCCGGGGCTTCGCGTCCCGCCACCGACTATGTCAAGGACGGCAGCCAACTGCAGGGTCTGTCCGAGCATCTGGCCAACATCCAGTTCGGCTACGAAAACGCCGAGGCGCGGTCGCAGGCCACCGTGCTGGCCACCTATGTCAGCGAGCGCATCTCGGCGCGCGGTCGTCCGGGTCAGCCTGACCTGATCCAGGATCCGGGCGTGTCCGTCGACTTCACCTATCGTCGCGCCTTTGATCTGATGGAGCGCGAAGTCGAGTTCACCTTCAAGGCTCGTAACATCCTCGGTGAGGACTACGAGGAATATCAAGAACTTGGCGGCGGTCGCGTCGACAACAATTCCTACGACCTGGGGCAGAGCTTTACGGTCAGCCTCTCGGCCAAGTTCTAGAGAAACTTCAAGGCCCTAAGGGGTCTTATCGTGGCGTCGGCAACGCTCCCCATTCGTCCGAGTGGGGAGCGTTTGTCATCATACTGTCGTCAAACTGTCGCCGTTCTGCATCCGCGCCGGGATACTCCGCCCATGTCGCAAGCGGCGTATCGGCAGGATCCCTTGAACCTCACAGATTATCTCCGTGCGCCGAACGCCAGGATCCTTCTGGTGCTTGAGCTGGTCCTGCTGCTGGTCGTCGCCACACAGGGCGCGCGCCTGATCTGGATCGTCGCCGCGCCTACGGCGCCGGCGGCCGCGCCGGTCGCCATTCAAAAAGCGCGCGCTGACCCCGGCGTGCTGGCCAGCTTCGACGCCTTCGGTGTCTCTGGAGGCGTCAGCGCCGTCTCTGGCGGCCAGGGCGCGGGCGAGTTCCGGCTTTTCGGCGTGCGCGCCGGCGGCGGTGGGGCGTCGGCGATCATCGCCGGGCCGGACGGCGTCCAGAAGGCCTATGCGGTCGGCGAACAGGTGGCCGACGGCGTCATTCTGACGAGCGTGGCCGCCGACCACGTCGAACTCTCCCGCAACGGCGCGCGCAGCACCCTCTCGTTCCCGGAAATCCAATGACCAAGGCTCATTCGCCGCGCGCTTCCGTCCTGGCCATCGCCGCGGCCATCGCACTGGCCGGCGCGTCTTTGCCTGCAGCGTCGGTTCGCGCCCAGACCCAGGTTCTGAACGTCCAGGACGCCGATATTCGCGTCTTCATCCAGGACGTCGCTAAGAGCACAGGCACGACCTTCATCATTGATCCCCGGGTCAAGGGCACAGTGACGGTCGCCAGCAACGGACCGCTCAATCGCCGGGAGCTGTTCGAGGTTTTCCTGGCGACCCTGCGCGCCAACAATTTCGTCGCCACGCCGGCGGGGAATGGCGCCTATCGCATCGAACCTTCTGAAAACGCCGCCCGCCAGCCCAGCACGGCGGGAGGGCAGTTCGCCACCGAAGTCTTCCGCCTGCGGACCATAGACGCCGCCAGCGCCGTGGACATGCTCAAGCCGCTGATCGGTCCGCAGGGCCAGGTGGTGGCCAATCCGCGCGGCGGGGCCATCGTTGTGGCCGACTACGCCGACAATGTGCGCCGCATCCGCGCGTTGCTGGCCCAGGTCGATCAAGACCGCGCCAGCGTCCACACCGTGACCCTGACCAACAGCTCAGCGCGTGAAATCGCCCAGGTCATCAACGAGATCATGGCCGCGCCCGGCGCGGACGGAAAGGGCGGTCGCGGCGCGGTGACCGTGGTCGCCGTCGAGAGCAGCAACTCGGTGCTGCTGCGGGGCGACTCCGACGCCGTGCAGCGTCTGCTCCCGATCATCACCGACCTGGATCGTCGCGCCGAGTCCAGCGACGACGTCCGGGTGGTGTTCCTGCGCCACGCCAATGCCGAGCAGATGCTGCCGGTCCTGCAGCAACTGGTAGGCCAGAGTTCGACGGCGTCGGCGGGAACTTCGGCCCGGTCGCTCGGCGCGACCCGTTCGGCGGGAAGCGCCGCGACCGCAAGCTCCGCCAGCGCCGCGCCTGCGGCCTCCTCTTCGCCCGTGGCCGCCTCGGCCGGGGGCGCCCAGGCCAGTGTCGCGCGCTACCCGGGGGCCAATGCTCTGATCATCAGCGCGCCGCCCGAGACCCAGCGCACGCTGGCCGAGGTGATCCGCCAGCTCGACATCCGCCGCGAACAGGTGCTGGTCGAGGCTATCGTCGTGGAAGTATCCGACGACGCCGCCAAGCAGCTGGGCGTGCAGTTCCTGCTGGGCGGCGCCGACGGCACGGTTCCCTTCGCCGCCACCAACTACACCAACGCCTCGCCGAGCCTGCTGCCCCTGGTCGCCGCCGGCGCCGCCGGGGACCCCAAGGATACGGACTCTGACGCCCTGGTGTCGCTACGCGATGCGGCGGTCAGTTCGCTGCTGACCGCCTCGGGCATCACCAGCGGCATCGCCGGCCGCAGCGGCGACACGCTGTTTGGCGCCATCATCAATGCGGTGAAGAAGGACGCGGCGTCGAACCTGCTGTCGACGCCGTCGATCATGACCCTCGACAACGAGGAAGCCCGTATCCTGGTGGGCCAGGAAGTGCCGATCACCACCGGCGAGGTGCTGGGCGACTCCAACTCCAACCCCTTCCGCACCATCCAGCGCCAGAACGTCGGCGTTCAGCTGGAGGTCAAGCCGCAGATCAACGCCGGCGGCGGCATCACCCTGTTCCTGCGCCAGGAAGTTTCCAGCGTGGCCGGGCCAGTCAGCGTCGGCTCCAGCGAGCTGATCATCAACAAGCGCGAGATCGAGACCACGGCTCTGGTCGATGATGGCGACATCGTCGTGCTGGGCGGCCTGCTGGACCAGCAGGAGACGGTCTCGGTGCAGCGCACGCCGCTGCTCAGCGACATCCCTGGTCTGGGCGCCCTGTTCCGCAGCACGGCGCGGGAACGCGGCAAGACCAACCTGATGGTTTTCATTCGCCCGCGGATCATTCGCAGCGTCACGGACGCCCGCAATGTCACGGCGCCGCGTTACGACTACATGCGCAATCTGCCGGCCATGACCACGCCGGATGGCGACAACTCGCTGGACGCGGTGATCCGCGACTATCTGCGAACTGCTCCCCCAACAGCGGTCGCGCCAGCGCCCGTGGCCTCGGGTCCGATCGCCGCAGTTCCGCCCGCACCCGTCACCACCGCGCCTCTGACGCCGCGATGACCGCGAATTTGCTCGCCTACGGCTTCGCCAAACGCCATGGCGTCGTCCTGCTGTCGCTGGGCGAGCGGGCGGTGATCGGCGTGCGCGAGGGCGCCGATCCCGCCGCGCTCGTTGAGGTTCGCCGCGCCGTGGGGTTGCCCTTGGCGATCGAACCCATGGCGCCGGCCGTGTTCGATCGGCGGTTCTCCGAGGTCTATGCCCCCAGGACGACGCGCCGATCATCCGGCTGATCAACGGCCTGATCGCCGAAGCCGTGCGCCTGGGCGCCTCCGACATCCATATTGAGCCCTTCGAGCAGGCCCTGATCGTGCGCCTGCGCAT
Organism: Caulobacter sp. 32-67-35; assembly: GCA_002280875.1. GTDB lineage: Bacteria > Pseudomonadota > Alphaproteobacteria > Caulobacterales > Caulobacteraceae > Caulobacter. Next base: position 13,371 of record NCEV01000001.1, read on the forward strand.
CGACGGCCTGTTGCGCGAAGTGCTGAGTCTGTCGCCGCGCATCGCCGCCATGCTGGTGTCGCGCGTCAAGGTGATGGCCAAGCTCGACATCGCCGAGAAGCGCCTGCCCCAGGATGGCCGAATCTCGCTGGCCCTCGGTGGCAAGAGCCTCGACGTGCGGGTCTCCACCCTGCCGGCCCGCATGGGCGAGCGGGTGGTGATGCGGATCCTCGACAAGGACCAGGCGGGCCTGCGCCTGGCCGACCTGGGCATGTCGCCCGAGGTTCTGAGCGCTCTGGAGGCCGCTGTGCGCGAGCCTCATGGCATCATCCTGGTCACCGGCCCGACCGGCTCGGGCAAGACGACGACGCTCTATGCCGCCCTGGCGGTGCTGAACGACAACAGCCGCAACATCCTGACGATCGAAGACCCGGTCGAATACGCCGTGCATGGCATCGGCCAGACCCAGGTCAACACCAAGGTTGGCATGACCTTCGCGGCCGGCCTGCGGGCCATCCTGCGCCAGGACCCCGATGTGGTGATGGTCGGTGAAATCCGCGATTCCGAGACCGCCCAGATCGCGGTCCAGGCCAGCCTGACGGGCCACCTGGTGCTGTCGACCGTCCACACCAACGACGCGGCCGGCGCGGTCGTGCGTCTGCGCGACATGGGCGTCGAGCCCTTCCTGCTGGCCTCGACCCTGCGGCTGATCATCGCCCAGCGCCTGGTGCGCCGCCTGTGCGAGCATTGCCGGACGCCCGAGCCTGCGGACGCGGCCGCCGCCGCCCTGGTCGGCATCGAGCCGGGCGAGACCCTCTATCGCCCTGTCGGCTGCTCCCACTGCGCCCATACCGGCTATCAGGGCCGGATCGGCATCTACGAGGCCCTGCGCGTCGACGACCGCCTGCGCCGTCTGATCGGCGGCAACGCCACCGAGCAGGAGATCACGGCCGCTGGCCTGGATCGCGATCTGGGCCAGGAAGCCCGCCGCTACATCCTAGCCGGTCTGACGACGGTCGAGGAGGCGCTTCGGATCACCGGGCAGGGGGCGCGTGATGGCGACCTTTGACTATGTCGCCCTCGATCTGGCGGGACACACCCGTCGCGGCCAGCTGAAGGCCAGCGACGAGACCGCCGCCGTCGGCCAGCTGGAACGTCGCCGGCTGGCCCTGGTGAAGATCGCGCCCGCCGTCGCCAAGCCGGCGACCCGCGGGGCCAGATCGTTCGGCCAGGGTCTGGGCGCCAAGGACCGGTCGATGTTCACCCGCCAGCTGGCGACCCTGACCACGGTGTCGACGCTGGAAGAAGCCCTGCGCACCATCGCCCTCCAGGCCGACAAGCCCCGGCTGAAACAGGTGATCGGCGAGGTCCACGCCGCTGTGCTGGAAGGCCACCGGCTTTCGGACGCCCTGGCGCGGCCGGCCAAGGCCTTTCCGCCGCTCTACCGGGCCATGGTGTCGGCCGGCGAGTCGTCTGGAGCCCTGCCGACGATTCTGGATCGTCTCGCCGACCTGCTGGAGCAACAGCAGCAGGTGCGGGCCAAGATCACCACGGCGCTGGTCTATCCGATCGTCCTGGCCATGGTTGCCTGCCTGGTGGTGGCGGCCCTGATGATCTTCGTGATCCCCAAGGTGGTCGAGCAGTTCGATTCCATGGGCCAGACCCTGCCGCTGCTGACGCGCATCATCATTGGCCTGTCGACGGGTCTGCAGACCTTCGGCTGGCTGATCGCCGCGATCATCGCGATCGGCGTGATCGCCTTCCTGCGCGGCCTGCGCAGCCCGCCCTTCAAGCTGGCCGTCGATCGCGCCCTGCTACGCGCGCCCCTGCTGGGCCGGCTGATCCGGGATGTCCACGCCGCCCGTCTGGCGCGGACCCTGGCCACCATGATCGCCAGCGGCCTGCCCATGCTGGAGGGCCTGATGCTGACGGCGGGCACGGTGCGCAACGCCGTCCTGCGCGGGGCGATGGACGACATGATCGCCGCCATTCGCGAGGGCGGCGCCCTGTCGGTCGCCATGCGGCGGGTCGAGGTATTCCCGCCGGTGCTGGTCTACATGACCGCCAGCGGCGAGAGCAGCGGCCGGGTCGAGACCATGCTGATGCGCGCCGCCGACTATCTGGAACGCGAGTTCGACACCTTCACCGCGATGCTGCTCAGCCTGCTGGAGCCGGCGATCATCGTGCTGCTGGGCGGCGTGGTGGCCACCATCGTCCTGTCGATCCTGTTGCCCATCCTGCAGATCAACACCCTGGCCTTGAACTAGGAGGCGTGACCATGCCCAAGCCGGAACACAACAAACGCCGCCGTTCGCGAGAGGCCGGCTTCACCCTGGTCGAGATGATGGTGGTCATCGTCATCCTGGGCCTGCTGGCTACGGTGGTGGCGATCAACGTCCTGCCCAGCCAGGACAAGGCGATGAAGGAAAAGGCCAGGGCCGACGTGTCGGTGCTGGAGCAGGCGCTGGAAAGCTATCGCCTCGACATGTTCGCCTTCCCGCCGACCGAGGCTGGCCTTCAGGCCCTGGTGACCCCGCCGGCCGGGGCCCAGGTCGACCGCTATCGCGAGGGCGGCTATATCCGTCGTCTCCCCAAGGATCCCTGGGGCAACCCCTACCAGTACCGCGCGCCGGGCGTGCGTGGCGCCATCGACATCTTCTCCTTCGGCGCCGATGGCCGCGAAGGCGGGGAGGGCAAGGACGCCGACATTGGCAACTGGAGTTGAACCCCGGCGCCTGACAGCCTCGCGCGCCAAGCGCGCGGGTTTCACTCTGGTGGAGCTGATGGTCGTTCTGGTGATCATGGGGCTGCTGGCGGGCGCGGTGATCCTGACCCTGCCGGATGGGCGGATGTCGCTGGCCCAGGAGAGCGAGCGTTTCGCCGCGCGCCTGCTGCGGGCGCGCGAAGAAGCCTTGCTGGTCAATCGCCAGGTTCGCGTCAGCGTATCGCCCGCCGACTACCGGTTCGATATCCGCGACGGTCGCGACTGGCGGGCGCTGGATCGCGCGCCGTTCGCGACGACGCCCTGGATCGACGAGACCCGCGTCTCGGCCGAAGGCACTGAAAGCGCCGTGGTGTTCGAACCCACGGGCCAGGCCAGCGCGGCCGAGTTCATCCTGGGCCGCGCCGCCGTCGGCTATCGGGTCAGCGTCGACATCGCCGGCAATGTGACCGTCCATGACCCGCGCGCGCTCTGAGGCCGGCTTCACCCTGATCGAGCTGCTGGTCGCCCTGGCGATCTTCAGCCTCGCCGTGCTGGCCCTGCTGAACCTAGCCGGCGAGAACACCCGCGCGGGCGCTCGATTGCAGGACCGGATCCTGGCCGAGGTTGTCCTCGACAACCGCGCCGTGGAGACCATTGCCAGCGTGTCTCCCCCCGCGCTGGGCAAGACAGGCGGGCAGGAGGTTGTCGCCGGACGTCCCTGGCTGTGGACGAAGCAGGTCAGCCGCACTGCCGATCCCGATATCCTGCGCGTCGACATCGCCGTGGCCCCGCCGCGCTCGCGCCAGCCTGCGGCCATGGCCACCGTGTTCAGGACAGCCCGATGAAGGGCTTCACCCTGATCGAGATGCTGGTGGCGCTGCTGATCTTTGCGCTCATCACCGCCGCCGGCGTGGCGGTGATGAGCACCACCCTGTCCAATCAGGGCGCTGTGAGGGTCAAGGTCGAGCGCTATGCCGAACTGCAGCGCACCCGGGCCATCCTGAAAGCCGATCTGTCCCAGGCCGCCTCGCGGCGCACGCGGGGCGAGGACGGAATGCCGGCGATGACGGCCTTCGCCGGCGGCAGTCCGTGGGGCGTGGGCGGGCCGCTGCTGGCCTTCACGCGCCGGGGCTACGAGAATCCCGACGCCGCGCCGCGCGCCTCGATGCAGTATGTTGAATATGCCCTCGTCGAGGGGCGGTTGGAACGACGGGCCAGACCCGCGCTGGACGGCGCCCGTCTGGGGCCGGCCCAGGTTTTGATGACCAATGTCGACAGCGCCCAGACGGCCTTCCTGTTCAACGGCGCCTGGAGCCCGACCTGGAAGGGCAACCCGCAGACCGACATTCCCACCGCCGTTCGGGTGAACCTGCGCCTCACTGATATGGGCGTCATCGACCAGTTGTTCCTGACCTCGGGAGAGGGCCGATGAGGCCGGAACGCGAAAAGGGCGCGGCTCTGCTGACGGTGCTGTTGATGGTCGCGGTGATCGCGGTGATCTCGATCGGCGTGCTGGACGATATCCGCTTTGGCATCCGCCGCACCTTTAACGCGCGCGTCGTCAACCAGGCCCAGTGGTACGCCCTGGGAACCGAACAACTGGCCCGCGCCCGCATCGGCAGCCTGATGGATCGCGACGCCAGCAAGACCACGCTTGAGGGCGGCTGGAACGGTCGGGTGATCGCCTTTCCGATCGAGCAGGGCCGCATGGAGGCGACCCTGACCGACGCCACGGGATGCTTCAACCTCAACAGCGTGGTGGAGGCCAATCAGGGCGAGCCCTTCCGCCGCCGTGACCTGGGCGTTCGCCAGTTTTCGACCCTGCTGTCGCTGGTCGGCGCGCCGAACGAGCGCGAGCTGGCCGAGAACCTGGCCGAATGGATGGACAGCAACGACGTCGGCCGCGCCGAAGCCGAGGATCAGGGCTACGTCAATCTGCCCCAGCCCTACAGAACCGCCGGCGGGCCGCTGGCCGAGGTCAGCGAACTGCGGGCGGTGCGCGGCTTCACGCCAGCGATCTACGCCGCGCTCCGGCCCTATGTCTGTGCCCTGCCGACGACCGATCTGTCGCCGATCAATGTCAACACCCTGCCGTCCGAGCGCGCCCTTCTGCTGACCGCCCTGACCGAGGGCAAGGTCGCCCGGGAAACGGCGCGCGGCGTGCTGGATCGTCGGCCGACCCAGGGCTGGCCCGACGCCCAGGCGTTCTGGGGTGAGCAGGCCTTGCTGACCACGCCGCCCGGCGATGTGGTGCGCGAGCAGATCCGCTTTCGCACGCGCTTTTTCGCGCTTAACAGTCAGGTTGTCTTCGCCGACATGCCGATCTTCATGAGCTCACTTTTTGAAACCCGTTCGGCCAGCACGGTTACGCTGGTCGCGCGACGCTGGACCTCGGACGAATGACCGTGCTGCGCTTGCTGATATTGCCGCCACAAAGCGGCGCCCGGCTTGAGTTGATCGAGGCCGAAGGGGATGTCGTGTCCCGTCGCCCTGTCGAGATCGACGAGCGGCTGGATGTCGGAGCCGTACTGGTCGCGCCCGGCGCCGACACCGTCGCCCGCTGGATGGACCTGCCGGTCGGCAGTCCGGCCCAGGCTCGATCCGCAGCCGCGTTTCGCGTCGAGGACGAGATCGCGCTGGCTGGCGAGGAGCTGCACATCGCTGTCGGCGGTCTGGACGAGGCGGGACGCACGCTGGTGGTCTGGACGGCCCGCGCCAAGCTTAACGCCTGGCTGGATATGGCCTTGGCCCACGGCGTCACGCCGGAAGCGGTGATCCCCGACTATCTCCTGCTACCGGAAGATCCGGCCGGGCAGTTGATCGTCGCGCCATTCGGGGAGCGTCTGGGCCTGCGGGAGCCGGGCAGGGCGTTCAATGTCGAGCCCGAGCTGGCCGCGTTGCTCGCCGCAGATCGGCCGCATCGCTACATTCCCGCGGCGGAGCTTGATCCGTGGCTGGCGGCGGGGGCGCGGTCGCCGGCGATCAACCTGCTGCAGGGCCAGTTCGCGATCCGCAGCGGCGCGCCGGCCCGGGGGCGAAAGCGACTGGCCATCCTGGCGGCCGTCGCCGTGATCTCGCCGCTCATCCTGGTTCTGGCCCAGATCGCCCATGACCAGCTGACCGCGCGCGCGCTCGAGCGGCAGGCCCGAAGCCTGGCGGTGTCGATGGTCCCGCAGGCGTCGCGCTATGAAGATCCGGCCGCCTTCGCCCTGGCCAGGATCACGGCCGCCCAGGGACGTCAGGGCTTTGGCGATCTGGCGGCCAGTTATCTGGCCATGGTGCGCTCGGCGCCCGGCGTGACGCTGGACACCCTGGTCTATGGCGACGACGGCGCGATCCGCTCGGCGATCGCCTATGCCAACTATTCGGACATGGACCAGCTTCGCAATGCAGCGAAGAAGGCAGGGCTCCAGCTGACCGAGCAGAGCACGGTCACCGAAGGCGCCCGCATCACCAGCGATCTCATCGTCAGGAGACAGCCATGATCGAGCGGATCGACGCCGCAAGGCAATGGTGGCTGTCGCGTTCTGACCGGGAGCGGGCGCTGCTGGCCGTCATGCTGGTCGCCGTGCTTGGCGTCGTGGGGTGGTATGGCGTCATCTCGCCCCTGCGCAGCGCCGCTGAGGATAGCCAGCAGCGGGTCGAGACGGCGGCCCGAAAGCTGGCGAGCCTGAAGGCGGCCTCGCGGGAGAACGCGCCTCAGCCGGGCCAGAGCGCCGCAGCGCCCCAGGTTCTGGTCGAGGCCAGCGCGATCAAGGCCGGCGTGCCGATCGCGCGGCGGCGGCAGGACGCCAACGGCCAGTTCACGATCTGGATCACGGCGATCGACGCGCGGACCCTGCTGCCCTGGGTGGCGGCGGTTGAGCGGGAGGGCGGCGTCACGGTGGCCGACTTCACCGCCTCGCGGCTGGACGGCGGCGTCATTGAGGCCGAAATCACCTTTGCCGGGGCCGCGCGATGAGCAACCGAGCTTTTGTCGCGATCCTGATCGCGGCCCTGGTGCTGATGACCGTGATCCTGGCCCCGGTTGGGCTGTTGACGGGCGCCATGGCGGGCTCAAGCCGTGTTGGCATGACCAGCGCCAGCGGCACGGTGTGGGCTGGGCGCCTGAATGACGTGGCCATCGCGGGCAATCCGGTCGGAGACCTGAAGGTGGGCCTCTCGCCCTTTTCTCTTGCAACGGGCCAGATGCGGCTGAGCCTGCGGCGGACGCCACTGGCTGACGCGCGGGTGGTGCTGCTGAAGGGCGGGCGGGCCACGGGGGTTGAGGGGCTGAACCTGCGGACGCCGATCGACCTGACGGCGGCGGGACTGCCCCTCTCGGGCGTGGTGGGTTTCACGGACGTCGCTGGCGTGTTCCGCGAGGAGCGATGCCTCCGGGCCAAAGGGCGCGTTCAGCTCATTCTGGCGGGGGATAGCCCCCTCCGCGGCGCCGTGCTCAGCGGCGAGCCAGTCTGTCGCAGCGGCGTCTGGAGCGCGACCCTGGTCGGGCCCGCCGCAGACGGCAAGGCGACGCTGGCGATCCGGATTGACGGCAAGGGCCGCTACCAGTTGGAAATCATGGTCGCGACGGTCAATGAAGTCATGATCCAGGGTCTGCTGGGTTCGGGATTCCTGCGGGATGCGGTCGGCGCGCGACGCACTGTGGAAGGGCGCCTGTAGGGCGCGTCAGGCCAGGCCGTCACGGATCAGCACATGCAGCGGACCCCATAGCCAGGTCAGCCAGGCGCCGATGGCCAGAAACGCGCCGAACGGCAATTCCTGACCTGGCGCCAGGCGACGGCGCACGATCGCCTTTGAGGCGGCGACGCTGAGGCCGGCGACGCACGCCCAGATCAGCACCGAGGGCAGGCCCTGCCATCCCACCCAGGCCCCGATGGCCCCCAGAAGCCGGGGATCGCCGCCGCCCATGCCGTCAAACCCCCGGACTCTCTTGTAGAGCCAGGCGATCGCCGCCAGCCCGCAAAAGCCTGCCGCCGCGCCCAGCAGCGGTGTCCAGGGGGAGGCATTGGCGAACCCGACCGTCAGGAGGGCCCCCACCAGGCCCAGCGGCAGGGTTAGCCTGTCGGGCAGCCACAGGTGCTCGGCGTCAATGATCGCGATCAGCAGCAGGCCCCACCCCAGGATCGCCGTCACCGGAACCATCACGCCGGTCTGGGTGAGCGCGCTCCAGAGGGCTATGAGAAGGCAGCCGCCCTCCAGCAGGAGATAGCGGGGCGGGATCGCGGCATGGCAGGTTCTGCAGCGTCCCCTCAGAACCAGAAAGCTGAGCAGGGGGATCAGGTCGACAACGCCGAGGGTGCGACCGCAAGCGTCGCACGCCGAACGCGACAACGCCCAGGGACGACCCGCCGGCAGGCGCAGCGTCAGCAGGCCGATGAAGCTGCCGATGAAAGGCGCGAAAATCAGGGTCGAAACGGCCCAGAGGTGGTCGATGGTCAAGCCTGTAGTCCCAAATCCGCCGGCAAGCCTTGGCCGAAAGCCGCGTGGACCGCAATCACTCAGGCGGCTCTGCGGCCATTTTCGTGGCAGCATCGACGGCGCGCCCCGCCGCGCTCCGGACGACGACGTCAAACCGTCATCGGGTCGGGCTAGTCGGACCGTGACCCTTGGAGGATCCCATGCTGAGTTTCGTCGCCGCGCTCCTGATGGCCGCCAGTCCCGCCGCCGACCCGCGCATGAACGATCTGACGGCGGTGGGCACGCACAACAGCTACAAGCTGGGTGTTCCGCCCGAAGAGATGGCGATCATGGTCGCCGCACGCGGCCAGCCGGTTCTGGGACTGGACTATGCTCACCGTCCTCTGGCCGAGCAGTTGGACGCCGGCGCCCGGCAACTGGAGCTGGACGTCGTCGCCGACCCACTGGGCGGTCGCTACGCCAAGCCGCTGACCGCCCTCGGTGCGGGTGCGGTCCTGGCTCCGGACCAGACCGCAGCCCTCTCCAGGCCTGGCTTCAAGACCCTGCACGTGCCCGACGTCGATTTCCGCACCTCGTGCCTGACCTTCATCACCTGCCTGACCCAGGTGAAGGCCTGGTCAAAAGCCCATCCCGAACATGTGCCGATCCTGATCCTGATCAATGCCAAGGAGGGGCCGGCCAGCCTGCCGGGCGGCGTCACGCCCCTGGCCTTTGACGAGGCGCTCTTCGACGCCCTGGACGCCGAGATCCGGACGGTGTTCGTAGACAGCGAACTGGTCACCCCTGACCAGGTGCGCGGCAAGCGCGCGACCCTGCGCGAGGCGGTGCTGGCCGACGGCTGGCCCAGGCTATCGTCGTCGCGCGGCAAGGTGTTTTTCGCCCTTGATGAAAGTCCCGAGAAGGTCGCCCTCTATCGCGGCGCGCGGCGCTCGCTGGAGGGGCGGGCGATGTTCGTCAATACCGACGAGGCCTCACCGGATGCGGCCTATCTGACCCTCAACGATCCGGTCGCGCAGAAGGACCGTATCGCCGCCGCCGTGAAGGCCGGTTTCATGGTGCGCACCCGGGCGGACGCCGACACCTGGGCGGCGCGGGCCAATGACGTCCGCCAGCGGAACGCCGCACTGGCGAGCGGCGCGCAGTATGTCTCGACCGACTACATGTGGCCGGATGCGCGGTTTGAGGGCGGCTATACGGTGCGGCTACCCGGCAGCGACGCCGCGATCTGCAACCCCGTCCGCGCCGCCGAGCTGTGCAACGGGGCGGCGCTCGAGCGTGTGGCAGGGCCGACGCCCGACTGACCTTCCCGTGGCAGAAGCTTCGAGCATTCCGTCGGCTCGCACATAAGAGTGGTCTCGCCTATATAGGCCGCTCGCGCGAACCCTTGCGCCAACCCGTCGAAGGTAGTGTGCAGCCTGCGCTCGTCCTTCAAGCCATGCTCTGACCCTACGGAAAATGACGCAATTCCAACCGCATAGATTTTCCGTAGCGCCGATGATGGATTGGTCTGAAGTCGCATAAAAATCAATAAGTTATGATGGTTTGTGTGCAGATTGTGCACACGCGAGTTCGCGTTCTCTTCTGTTTTCGTTCGTGCGACGAGGCGCGCTGCAATCCGCCGTGGCGGTAAGTTTGACGCCGGAGCAGGAAAGGTGCAGAGGGCGTTCGCCAGGGCTCTTCGATTTCGCCCGCCTGCGAGACAGGTCGAGTGTCAGTTTTTGGCGCACAGGAGGTCGGGTTACTCCGGGCTCGGAGCAGTCCGACCTAGCGGTCCAGAAAGAAGGGCACCCAGCGCCGTTCGTTCTCAAGCACCTCGAACGGTCGATCGACGGGGGGAAAGGCCCGCTGGGAGCAATCATCGCGCTCGCAGATTCGGCAACTGACCCCGATCGGGGCTGACGGCCCGGCCAAGTCCAGTCCCTGAGCGTAGACCAGGCTGTCGGCATATTCGACCTCGCAGCCCAGCCCCAGGGCGTAGCGACGGCCAGGCCGCAGATAGTCGCCTGACGGCTTCACCAGTCCGCGCGCGATGCTGACATAGCGCACTCCGTCGGGCATCTCGGCCAACTGGACCAGCCATTGATCAGGCCGCGCGAAGGCGTCGTGGACATTCCACAGCGGACAGGTCCCGCCGAACCGCGCGAACTGCAGCCGGGTGGCGCTGTGGCGCTTGGTGATGTTGCCCGCCTGGTCGACCCGCACGAAATAGAATGGCACGCCCCGCGCGCCGGGCCGCTGCAGGGTGCTCAGCCGATGAAACACTTGCTCCAGGCTGGTCTGGAATGTCTGCGCCAGTTGCTCGGTGTCATGCCGCGCCGCGCGCGCCGCCTCGCGGAAGCGGTCATAGGGCAAGAGCAGCGCGCCGGCCGCGTAGTTCAGCAGGGCTGTACGACAGACCTTGGCCGCCCCTTCGCTGCGGAACCCCGCCGCCGTCAACTCGCCCTCGACGGTGTCGGATAGCGCGGCGGCCACGATCTGGTAGGCCATCTGGAAGCTTCGTGTGGCCGCGGCCAGGGCCGCGCCCAGGGTCAGCAGGCCGGCGGCCGGATCGAACCGGCGCAGCAGGTCCGGCTCGGCCGATCGCACCACTCGGATACCCAGTCCGTCCCTGAGCTGGCGCTCCAGCACCGTCTCGGTCGCTTCGGCTCCGTCCAAGCCGAGCTCGGCGGCCAGGGCTTCGGACGCCATGTCCAGGCTGTGGATGTAGTTGTTCTTGTAGTGAAAGAAGTCGCGTACCTCTTCGTAGGGCAGAAGTGCGCTGGCCGCGCCGCGTTCGTCCAGCGACACAGCCTCATCGGTGGTCTTTAGCCGCTCGTCCAGCCGGCGATACGCGTGGTGGAGGGCCAGATAGGCCTTGGCGAGGTTGGGCGTGTTGGCCACCGCCGACTTCAGTTCGGAGAGACTGGGGGTCTCGCCGTCCTGGATTGGATCAGCGGTCGCTTCGCGCAGGTCGGCGATCAGCCTCTGGTCGTCGGCGGCGTCCAACGAGGCGGCGTCGACTTCGAACACCCGCATCACGTCCATCAGCACCCTTGCCGTCACCGGCCGCTGGTTGGCCTCGATCTGCGACAGATAGCTGGCCGAGACGCCCAGGCGCGCGGCGCACGGCTCCAGCTTCCAACCCTTGGCCTGACGCAGGAGGCGGACCTTCGGGCCGATGAACAGCTTGTCGCGCACGGCTTTACAACTTTGCAGTTTTACAGATTTAGCCGTCGCAACCCCGCTTGGCGGCTCGATTTTGCGCATGTTTTTCTTGCGATCAAGCACAATCGGCAGCTTTTGAGGTTCCTACTTTCTTTCACAAGAGCGCATTCCGTGCAGCACATTCTCGAGGAACTGGATCGTCGTCGCGAGCAGGCGCGCGCGGGTGGCGGCGAGAAGCGGGTCGCGTCGCAGCACGCCAAGGGCAAGCTGACGGCCCGCGAGCGCATCGACCTGCTGCTGGACGAGGATTCCTTCGAAGAGTTCGACATGTTCGTCGAGCATCGCAGCGCCGACTTCGGCATGCAGGACCAGAAGATCCCCGGCGACGGCGTGGTCACCGGCTGGGGCACGATCAACGGCAAGGTCGTCTACGTCTTCTCCAAGGATTTCACGGTGTTCGGCGGCTCTCTTTCGGGCGCCCACGCGGCCAAGATCGTCAAGGTCCAGCGCCAGGCCATGAAGGTCGGCGCGCCGATCATCGGTCTGTTCGACGCGGGCGGCGCGCGCATCCAGGAGGGCGTCGACAGCCTGGCCGGCTATGCCGACATCTTCCTCGAAAACGTCATGGCCTCGGGCGTGGTGCCGCAGATCAGCGTGATCATGGGCCCCTGCGCCGGCGGCGACGTCTATTCGCCGGCCATGACCGACTTCATCTTCATGGTGAAGGACACCAGCTACATGTTCGTGACCGGTCCCGACGTGGTTAAGACCGTCACCAACGAGGTGGTCACCGCCGAGGAACTGGGCGGGGCCCGGGTGCATGCGGCCAAGTCGGGCGTGGCCGAAGGCGCGTTCGAGAACGACCTGGAGGCCATGACCCAGGTGCGCCGCCTGGTCGACTTCCTGCCCTCGTCCAACCGCGAGCCGGCGCCGGAGCGCGCCAGCTTCGATGAAGCCTATCGCGAGGAAGCCAGCCTCGACACCCTGATCCCCAGCGATCCGGGCAAGCCCTACGACATGAAGGAACTGATCGCGAAGATCGTCGACGAGGCCGACTTCTTCGAGATCAGCAGCGACTGGGCCAAGAACATCATCTGCGGCTTTGCCCGCATGGACGGGGAAAGCGTCGGCATCGTCGCCAACCAGCCCCAGGTGCTGGCCGGCGTGCTCGACATCGACTCATCGCGCAAGGCCGCGCGCTTCGTGCGGTTCTGCGACGCCTTCAACATCCCGATCATCACGCTCGTGGACGTGCCGGGCTTCATGCCGGGCACCAAGCAGGAGTATGGCGGCCTGATCAAGCACGGCGCCAAGCTGCTGTTTGCCTATGCCGAGGCCACGGTTCCGAAGATCACGGTGATCACCCGCAAGGCCTATGGCGGGGCCTATGACGTGATGAGCTCCAAGCACCTGCGCGGCGACCTCAACTATGCCTGGCCGACCGCCGAGATCGCGGTGATGGGCGCCAAGGGGGCCGTCGAGATCATCTTCCGCGCCGAGGCCAAGGACCCCGTCGCCCTGGCCGCCCGCGAGGCCGAATACAAGGCCGCCTTCGCCAACCCGTTCGTGGCCGCCTCGCGCGGTTACATCGACGACGTGATCATGCCGCACGGCACCCGCCGCCGGATCGTGCGGGGGCTCAAGTCCCTCAAGGGCAAGGAACTCTCCAACCCGTGGAAGAAGCACGACAACATCCCGCTATGAGCGACGCGACGGATCATCCCGGGCGTGACGCGCTTGGCTGGGTACAGGCCGGTTATGGCGAGGGCCGTTGGCCAGGGATGCTCGACGCGCGGACGGGGCGACTGTTTCGTCTTGGGATCTGGTGGAAACACAGCGGAGCTCCAGCACCCGTCTCCGTCGATGAGATCAGCGACCGCATATTGATGATCGATCATCGCATCCTCGTCACCGACAACTATGGCGACATCGTCATGAACCTCGAAATCAGCAACAGCGGTTCAGACACCCTCCTTTCCGCTCCCGCCAAGAAGCAACGCCAATGTTCAGCAAGATCCTGATCGCCAACCGTGGCGAGATCGCCGTCCGCGTCATCAAGACGTGTCGCCGGCTGGGGATCGCGACCGTGGTGGTCTATTCCGACGCCGACGCGGGCAGCATGGCCGTCGAGATGGCCGACGAGGCCGTGCATATCGGCCCGTCGCCGGCCAACCAGTCGTATCTCGTCGCCGACAAGATCATCGACGCCTGCAAGCAGACCGGCGCCCAGGCCGTGCACCCGGGTTTTGGCTTCCTGTCGGAAAACGCGGGCTTCGCCCAACGCTGCGCCGACGAGGGCATCGCCTTCATCGGCCCCAACCCCGGCGCCATCCGCGCCATGGGCGACAAGATCGAGAGCAAGAAGTTCGCCCAGGCTGCCGGCGTCTCCTGCGTGCCCGGCCATATCGGCGAGATCGACGACACCGCCCATGCCGTGAAGATCTCCGAGGAGATCGGCTATCCGGTGATGATCAAGGCTTCGGCCGGCGGCGGCGGCAAGGGCATCCGCGTCGCCTGGACCCGCCAGGACGTCGAGGAGGGCTTCCCGGCCGTCCGCGCCGAGGCCAAGGCCAGCTTCGGCGACGACCGCATCTTCATCGAGAAGTTCATCGTCTCGCCGCGCCACATCGAGATCCAGGTGCTGGGCGACAAGCACGGCAACGTCGTCCACCTGTTCGAGCGCGAATGCTCGATCCAGCGCCGCAACCAGAAGGTCATCGAAGAAGCCCCGAGCCCGCTGCTCGACGAGGCCACCCGCAACGCCATGGGGGCCCAGGCCGTGGCCCTGTCCAAGGCGGTGAACTACGACAGCGCAGGCACCGTCGAGTTCGTCGCCGGCCAGGACAAGAGCTTCTTCTTCCTGGAGATGAACACCCGCCTGCAGGTCGAGCATCCGGTCACCGAGCTGATCACGGGCCTGGACCTGGTCGAGCAGATGATCCGCAGCGCCTGGGGCGAGAAGCTGGCCTTCGCGCAGAAGGACCTGAAGATCAACGGCTGGGCCATCGAGAGCCGCATCTACGCCGAGGACCCCTACCGCAAGTTCCTGCCCAGCATCGGCCGCCTGGTTCGCTATGCCCCTCCGGAGGAGGGACAGCATGAAGGCTACGTTGTGCGCAACGACGCCGGGGTGCGCGAGGGCGACGAGATCTCGATGTTCTACGACCCGATGATCTCCAAGCTCTGCACCTGGGCCCCGACCCGCATCGCGGCGGTCGACGGCATGGGCCGGGCGCTGGAGGACTTCCATATCGAGGGGCTGGGCCAGAACATCCCGTTCCTGAACGCGGTGATGGACCAGGAGCGCTTCCGCTCGGGCCAGCTGTCGACCAACTACATCAAAGACGAGTTCCCGGACGGCTTCACCGGCACCGAACCCACCCCGGCTCAGATCGACATCCTGATCGTTGTCGGCGCGGCCATGCAACGGGTCTATGCGGCCCGGGCTCGCTCCAACGCGGTGGTCTTCGGCGGCCCGGTGCGCGACGAATGGGTGGTGGCCGTCGGCCACGCCAAGCGCCGGGTGAAGCTGGCGGGCCAGGGGACCTTGTCGGTCGAGCTGCTGGACGAGGGCCGGACCTTGACGTTGTCTGCCATCGATTGGCGGCCGGGCCTGCCGACCTTCCGGGGCGAGCTCGACGGCAAGCCCTTCACGGTCCAGGTTGCTCCGGCAGCCGAGGGCTTCACCGTCCGCCACCGCGCCGCCAAGGCTCGCGTGCTGGTCCTGACCCCGCGCTCGGCCGAACTGCACGACAAGCTGCCCGAGAAGCAGGCGGCCGACACCTCCAAGCTGGTGCTGTCGCCCATGCCGGGCCTGGTGGTGTCGATGGACGTCACGGCCGGTCAGCAGGTCCGCGAAGGCGAGGTGGTCTGCGTGCTCGAGGCCATGAAGATGCAGAACATCATCCGCGCCGAGCGCGACGGCCTGGTCAAGGCCGTCAACGCCAAGGGTGGCGATCCGGTGGCCGCCGATGAAGTCTTGGTGGAGTTCGCATGATCCCGTCGATTGCCCCGTCACGGCCGATACGGCTTCGTTCCTCCGTCCTGGTGCCGATCAATGTCTTGGCCGCGCGTCTTGGCCTCTCCCACCGCGCGTTGCGCCACTACGAGGCGCTTGGGCTCGTTCATTCGGAAAGGGATTTTGGCAACACTAGGCACTACGACAGCCAAGCCGTCGCCACGCTGGAAGTGATCGCCTTTCTCAGAAGAGCCGACATCGCCATCCCAGTAATTCGTTCGATCATCGCCTTGCGCCACGACCGACCTCGATACCTGCAAGCCATCCGGGAAGCACTCATCGACGCTGCCGAGCACAAAGAGCGCGATTTGGCGGCGTTGCGCGAGGCGCTTGTCGATCTGGAGAGCGCCTCGGCGGCATTCCAACCCCAAGAGGAGGCAGGGAATGATCCTTCGCAGCGACTATGCGGGACCGATGACCAGGTCGGCCCAAGCGATGTTCGCCCGAGCTGAACGTCGGGCCAAGCGCGCGGGTCCCAAGCCAAGCGGCGAACCGGTCGCACGGCCGCCGTCTCCCTTCAGCCAGGCCCTGCAGCGGTTGGGCCTGACAGCGACGATGGTTCGTCATTGGGAAGAGGCCGGCATCGTCGAGTTCAAACGCGTGGGCGGTCGCCGGATCATTGATGACAATGCTCTGGAGTGCCTGACGACAATCCTCCAACTGCGCCGCGCAGGCTTCACCATCCGGCAGATTACCTGGACTAGCGACATCCTGCCGCCGACCGTGTCGGCGATGCGCCACGCTCTGGAAGCGCGCCAGGGTCTGACGGAAATCGCCCGCGCCACGACCATCGCCCGCGCCATCGTCACGGGCCGGAACGCGACCTAACCGCCGCCTGCTTCAAGAGGACAAGCCCGATGATCCGCGATCGCGAGTCCCGCATGTTTGAACCCTGATGCAGGTCGAGGCCCTGTTCGAGCCGATGCGATCGCACAGCGCCTTGAACCCGTCGCTCCTCGATCTGGAACCGGTGACGGGGATCGCCTAGGCGCTATCGGATCGGAAGCGCCGTTGTCATTTTGACGGGGCCCAACGACATCGTGGAGTTGATTTCCTGGACGGTGGGCAGCGTCAAAAGTTTCCCGAACGCCAGGTCGCGATAGTCCTCGACGTCGCGGGTGATGATCCGCAGCAGGAAGTCGAACGGTCCCATCGTCGGATGGATTTCCAGCACCTCGGGAATTCGCGACACGGCCTCGATGAACTCGTTGAGATTGCTCTGGCCGTGCGCGGAAAGCTTGACGTTGGCGAAGACGTTGGTGCGCAGGCCTAGCTTTTCCGCGGAGAGGCGGGTGACTTGGTCGACGATGTAGCCTTCCTCCTTCAGACGGGTGAGGCGGCGCCAGCATGGCGACTGCGACATGCCCACGCGGTCGGCGAGTTCCGCGGTCGTCATGGGCGCGTTGCGCTGGACGACATCGAGGATTTTGAGGTCGGTTTCGTCGAGATCGGGTGGAGAAGCCATAAAGAATCCTGAGGGCGGCGATGCGCGCTTTGACTGCGCTGATCCAACCTTATGGCGTAGCGCGCAACGCGAAGCGACAATTTTGGCCAGAGGCGCATCAGCCAATGCGTATGGCTCGGTATATCGTTCCAAATAGACAATTTTATTTCTGATATCAGAAGGCAAATTGGGCCTCCCATCTCGCTGGCCGCTATCATGAACAATCGTCCTCCCCTTCGTCTGCACATTCCAGAACCCGACGCGCGCCCGGGCGACACGCCGGCGTTCGATCGCGCCCTGATCCCCGAGCCCGGCGACACACGCCGCCCCGAGGCGTCCACTCTTGAAGCCGAGGTTCGCGATCTGCCCTATGGCCTGATCCGCGTGCTCGACGATTCAGGCGAGGCCAAGGGGCCCTGGAATCCGAACCTTCCGACCAACACGCTCCTGGCCGGTCTTCGCGCCATGTTGCTGACCCGGGTTTTCGACGAGCGGCTGTTCCGGGCGCATCGTCAGGGCAAGACCAGCTTCTATATGAAGTCGACCGGCGAGGAGGCGATTGGCGCGGCGCAGTCCTTGTTCCTGGACCGAGACGACATGTGCTTTCCGACCTATCGGGTGCTCAGCTGGTTGATGGCGCGCAACTATCCGCTGATCGATCTGTGCAACCAGATCTTCTCCAACGAAAAAGATCCGCTCAAGGGGCGGCAACTGCCGATCCTGTATTCGGCGCGGAAGTACGGCTTCTATTCCCTGTCGGGCAACGTCGGCAGCCGCTTCGGCCATGCGGTCGGCTGGGCCATGGCCTCGGCGTTCAAGGGCGGCGATTCGATCGCGCTGGCCTATATCGGCGAAGGCACCACGGCCGAGGGCGATTTCCACGAGGCCTTGACCTTCGCCAGCGTCTACAAGGCGCCGGTCATCCTATGCGTGACCAACAACCAATGGGCCATCTCCAGCTTCTCGGGCATCGCCGGGGCCAACGAAACGACCTTCGCGGCCAAGGCTTTGGCCTATGGGCTGCCTGGCCTGCGGGTCGACGGCAACGACTTCCTGGCCATTTGGGCCGCGACGGAATGGGCGGCCGAGCGGGCGCGGCAGAACCTCGGCGCTACCCTGATCGAACTCTACACCTATCGAGCGTCGGGCCATTCGACCTCTGACGATCCGACCAAATACCGACCGGCGGACGAGGCCGAGGCCTGGCCCCTGGGCGACCCGGTCGAGCGGTTGAAGACGCATCTGATCGGGCTCGACGCCTGGGACGAGGATCGCCACGCCGCCCTGATCGCCGAGCTCGACGCCGAGGTTCGCGCCGCCGTCAAGGAGGCCGAGGCGGTCGGCACGCTCGGCAAGTCCAAGCCGAGCGTCAAGGAGATGTTCGAGGGCGTCTTCAAGGACCCCGACTGGCGGGTCACCGAACAACGCCGCGAACTTGGGATCTGACGCCATGCCGACGATGAACATGATCCAGGCGCTGAACTCGGCGCTCGACGTGATGCTGACCGAGGATCCGGACACGCTGATCTTCGGCGAGGACGTCGGCTATTTCGGCGGCGTCTTTCGGGTGACGGACGGCCTTCAGAAGAAGCACGGCCTGACGCGCTGCTTCGACGCGCCGATTTCGGAAGGCGGCATCATCGCCACCGCCATCGGCATGGGCGCGTACGGTCTGAGGCCGATCCCCGAGATCCAGTTCGCCGACTACATCCTGCCGGCGTTCGACCAACTGGTGTCGGAGGCGGCGCGCCTCAGATATCGGTCGAACGGCGAGTTCTGGGCCCCGATCACGGTGCGCTCGCCCTATGGCGGCGGCATCTTCGGCGGACAGACCCACAGCCAGTCGCCGGAAGCGATCTTCGCCCATATCACGGGCCTGAAGACCGTTATTCCGTCCAATCCCTATGACGCCAAAGGCCTGCTGATCGCCTCCATCGAGGACGACGATCCGGTGATCTTTCTGGAGCCCAAGCGGCTCTATAACGGCCCGTTCGACGGACGCCACGAGCAGGCGCTGAAAACCTGGGCCGGTGATCCGACGGCGGAGGTTCCGTCCGGGCGCTATACCGTGCCGCTGGGCAAGGCGGCCATCGTGCGCGAGGGCGCCGAGGCGACCGTTCTCGCCTATGGCACGATGGTCCATGTCGCGCTGGCCGGGATCGAGGATAGCGGCGTGGACGCCGAACTGATCGACCTGCGCTCGATCGTGCCGCTGGACGTCGAAACGATCGTCGCCTCGGTCAAGAAGACCGGCCGGTGCGTCATCCTGCATGAGGCGTCGCGGTTTGGCGGTTTCGGCGGCGAGCTCTCGGCGCTCGTTCAGGAACGCTGCTTCTATCACCTGAAGAGCGCGGTGCAGCGGGTCGCCGGTTGGGACACGCCTTACCCACACGCCTTCGAGTGGGACTATTTCCCCGGGCCCGCAAGGCTTGCGGCGGCGCTCAAGCGCGCGATGGAGGACTAGGCGATGGGGCTCTATCTGTTCCGGCTGCCGGACATCGGCGAAGGCGTGGCCGAGGCTGAGATCGTCGCCTGGCGGGTCAAGGTCGGCGATGTCGTCGCGGAAGACCAGGACTTGGCCGAAGTCATGACCGACAAGGCCACCGTCGAGATCAGTTCGCCGGTCGCGGGGACCGTGCTGGCGATCCACGGTGAGATCGGCGGCATGCGGCCGGTCGGCGCCGTATTGGTCGAGCTTGAGAGCGACGCCGGGAGCGACGTGGCCGAGGTCGTGGCCGCACCCGCCGCGCCGGCGCCTGTCCAGCCGCAGGTTCTCGCCCAGCCCTTGGCGACTGCGACGCCGCCAGCGCCCGTGAAGGGGCCGGCGCCAGCCAGCACGGCTCGACCGAGGACTTCGTCCGGCAGAGGAGCGGGGGAGGCCCCCTTGGCCGCGCCGTCAACCCGGAGGCGCGCGCTGGACCTGGGTATATCGCTGGCCCAGGTGCCAGGCAGTGGGCCTGGAGGGCGGATCACGCCCGACGACCTCGACGCCTTCCTGGTCCAGGACGCAAAGGCCGGGGGCGGATCGTCTCTTGTCGCCCGCGACGGGATCAACGACACGCGCATCATCGGCCTTCGCCGCAAGATCGCCGAGAAGATGCAGGAGGCCAAGCGCCGCATCCCGCACATCAACTATGTCGAGGAATGCGATCTGACGGAGCTGGAGGCGCTTCGGCTCGACCTCAATGAACACCGCGCCGACGATCAGCCGAAGCTGACGTTGTTGCCCTTCATCATGCGGGCCATGGTCAAGGCTCTGCCCGAATTCCCGCAGATCAACGCCCTCTATGACGACGACAACGGCGTGCTGCATGCGCACGAAGGCGTGCATATCGGCATCGCCACCCAGACGCCGAACGGGCTGATCGTTCCGGTCGTGCGTCACGCCGAAGCGCGAGACATCTGGGATTGCGCCCGCGAGGTCGCGCGGTTGGCCAAGGCCGTGCGCGACGGCTCGGCGACCAGGGACGAACTGTCCGGCTCGACCATCACCCTGACCAGCATGGGACCCCTAGGCGGCATCGTTTCGACGCCGGTCATCAATCACCCCGAGGTCGCCATCCTCAATCCCAACAAGCTGGTGGACCGGCCGATGGTCCAGGGATCGTTCATCACGGTGCGCAAGATGATGAACCTGTCCTCGGCCTTCGATCACCGCATCGTCGATGGCTACGACGCCGCCCTGTTCGTCCAGCGCGTGAAGCGGCTGCTCGAACACCCCGCCCTGATCTTCATGGACTGATGCGATGACCGAGACACTGAGACCCAAGGTCCTCGTCATTGGCGGGGGGCCGGGCGGCTACGTGGCCGCCATCCGCGCCGGGCAACTGGGGCTGGACACCGTGCTGGTCGAGAGTGGGCGGCTGGGCGGCACTTGCCTGACGCGAGGCTGTATTCCGTCCAAGGCCCTGATCCATGCCGCCGGCCTCTACGAGGAAGCCGTATTGGCGAGCGCCGAGACGGGACGGTTCGGCATTCACCTGACCCAGGCGCCGACCCTACGCTTCGAAGAGACCGTCGGCTGGAAGGACGCCATCGTCGATCGCCTCAGCGGCGGCGTTGGCGGACTGTTGCGCAAGGCGAAGGTGAAGGTCGTGACCGGCTGGGCGACCTTCTCCGACGCCAAGACCTGCATCGTCGAGACCGCGAAAGGCCCCGTCAAAATCCAGCCGGAACATGTGATCCTGGCCACAGGCTCCACCGCCGTCGAACTGCCGTTCCTGCCGTTCGGAGATCGGGTGATCTCCTCGACCGAGGCGCTGTCCCTGTCAGAAGTTCCGGCGACCTTGGCCGTGGTCGGCGGTGGCTATATCGGCCTGGAGCTCGGCATCGCCTTCGCCAAGCTGGGGTCGAAGGTGACCATCGTCGAGGCGACTGATCGCCTTCTGCCGCTTTACGACACCCAGCTGACCGCGCCAGTGTCGCGTTGGCTCGAAAAGCACGGCGTCACGGTCCATCTGGGCGCCAAGGCCCTGGGCCAGGACGACGAAGGCCTGCTGATCCAGACGGCGGGCGGCAAGAGCCAGCTGGTCGTGCCGGCGGAGCGCATCCTGGTGACGGTCGGCCGCAAGCCGCTGACCGAAGGGTGGGGGCTGGACCAGATGGCGCTGGCGATGGACGGGCGCTTCGTGAAGGTCGACGACCGCTGCGCGACGTCCACCACCAACGTCTGGGCCATCGGCGATCTGGTCGGTGAACCGATGCTGGCGCACAAGGCGTCGGCGCAGGGCGAGATGGTCGCCGAGATCATCGCGGGTCGCCGGCGACGATTCGACCCGGTCGCCATCGCCGCCGTCTGTTTCACCGAGCCAGAGATCGTCAGCGTCGGACTGACGCCCGATCAGGCCCCCGAAGGCGTCGAGACCATCGTGGGTCAGTTCCCTTTCCAGGCCAACGGCCGCGCCCTGTCGATGCAGGCCGGGGACGACGGCGGGTTCGTGCGCATCCTGGCGCGAAAATCCGACCATCGGATTCTCGGCATCCAGGCGGTCGGACGACACTGCTCGGAGTTCGCGGGCGAGTTCGCCGCCCTGATGGAGATGGGAGCCGTTCTGGAAGACGTCGCCGGCGTCATCCACGTCCACCCCACTCTGGGCGAAGCCATCCACGAGAGCGCGCTGAAGGCGCTCGGCCACGCCATTCACATTTGACGCCCGGACCTCACGCCATGAGCATGCCTTTCACATCTCAATCGATGGACTTTGGCCTCGGCGAGAACGCCGACGCCATTCGCGAGACGACGGCGAGGTGGGCCCGCGACAAGCTGGCGCCGCGCGCCGCCGAGATCGACGAGACCAACACCTTCGCCCGCGACCTGTGGCCCGAGATGGGCGAGCTGGGCCTGCACGGCATCACGGTCGAGGAAGAGTTCGGCGGCCTGGGCTTGGGCTATCTGGAGCATGTGGTGGCGATGGAGGAGGTGTCCCGCGCCTCCGCCTCTATCGGCCTCAGCTACGGCGCCCACTCCAACCTGTGCGTCAACCAGATCCGCCGCTGGGGCACGCCCGAGCAGAAGCGGAAATACCTGCCCAAGCTGATCAGCGGCGAGCATCTGGGCTCGCTGGCCATGTCGGAGGCCGGGTCGGGCTCGGACGTCATGTCGATGCGGACGCGCGCCGAGAAGAAAGGCGATCGCTACGTGCTGAACGGCACGAAGTTCTGGATCACCAACTCGCCCACCGCCGACACCCTGGTCGTCTATGTGAGAACAGGGGAGGGCAATGGCGGCGTCACCGCCTTCCTGGTCGAGAAGGGGATGAAGGGCTTCAGCGTCTCAAAGAAGCTCGACAAGATGGGCATGCGCGGCTCCGACACCGCCGAGCTGGTGTTCGAGGACTGCGAGGTCCCGGAGGACAACATCATGGGCCCGGTCGGCGGCGGCGCGGGGGTGTTGATGAGCGGCCTCGACTACGAACGCACAGTCCTGTCGGGCGGGCCGCTCGGCATCATGCAGGCGGCCCTGGACGTGGTCCTGCCCTATGTCCGCGAGCGTAAGCAGTTCGGCAAGGCCATCGGCTCGTTCCAGCTGATGCAGGCCAAGGTGGCCGACATGTACGTCGCCCTCAATTCGGCCCGGGCCTATGTCTATGCGGTGGCGCGGGCCTGTGACGCGGGTAGGACCACGCGCTTCGACGCGGCAGGCGCGATCCTGCTGGCCTCGGAGAACGCCGTGAAGGTCAGCCTGGAAGCCGTGCAGGCCCTGGGCGGCGCCGGCTACACCAAGGAATGGCCGGTCGAACGGCTCGTCCGTGACGCCAAGCTCTATGACATCGGCGCCGGCACCAACGAGATCCGCCGCTTCCTGATCGGTCGCGAGTTGTTGGGGTCATGAGCGCGCCGGTCCTGATGTCGTCGCTCTCGACCGAGAGCGATCAGTTCAAGGCCAACGCGCGCCACAACCGCGATCTGGTCGAGACCCTTCGCGCCGCTGTCGCAAAGGCGAGCCTGGGTGGCGACGACCGGGCTCGGGAGCGGCATGTTTCCCGCGGCAAGCTGCTGCCGCGGGACCGGGTCGACCGGCTTCTGGATCCCGGCTCACCCTTTTTGGAAATCGGCCAGCTGGCCGCCAACGGCATGTACGGGACCGCCACCGACGTCGATGGCGCGCCGGGCGCCGGGATGATCTGCGGGATCGGTCGGGTGTCGGGCCGCCAGGTGATGATCGTCTGCAACGACCCGACCGTTAAGGGCGGGGCCTATTTCCCGATGACGGTGAAGAAGCACCTGCGCGCTCAGGAGATCGCCGAGCAAAACCATCTGCCTTGCGTCTATTTGGTCGATAGCGGCGGGGCCAACCTGCCGCACCAGGCCGAGGTCTTTCCCGATCGCGAACACTTTGGCCGGATCTTCTTCAACCAGGCCAACATGTCGGCCAAGGGCATTCCCCAGATCGCCTGCGTCATGGGATCCTGCACGGCGGGCGGCGCCTATGTGCCTGCGATGTCGGACGAGACGGTGATCGTGCGCAACCAGGGCACCATCTTCCTGGCCGGTCCGCCGCTGGTGAAGGCCGCGACAGGCGAGGTCATCTCGGCCGAGGATCTGGGCGGCGCCGACACGCATGGCCGCAAGTCGGGGGTCGTCGATCACGTCGCCGACAATGACGAACACGCCCTCACCATCGTTCGCGACATCGTTTCGACCTTGCCACCGCAGACGCTGCCGTCACTGAACCTGGCTGCCGTCCAGCCGCCGAAATACGCGCCGGAGGAGCTCTACGGCGTGACGCCACAGGACGTGCGCGCCCCCTATGACGTTCGCGAGGTCATCGCGCGGCTGGTCGACGGCTCGGAGTTCCACGAGTTCAAGGCCCTCTACGGCGCGACTCTGGTCTGCGGCTTCGCCCACATCTGGGGCATCCCGGTAGCCATCCTGGCCAACAACGGCGTGCTGTTCTCCGAGAGCGCCCAGAAGGGCGCCCACTTCATCGAGCTGGCCTGCCAGCGGAAGATCCCGCTGCTGTTCCTGCAGAACATCTCGGGCTTCATGGTCGGCGGCAAGTACGAGGCCGAGGGCATCGCCAAGCATGGCGCCAAGCTGGTCACCGCCGTCGCCACCGCCAGCGTGCCGAAAATCACCGTCCTGATCGGCGGCTCCTTCGGGGCCGGCAACTACGGCATGTGCGGCCGGGCCTACAGCCCGCGCTTCCTGTTCACCTGGCCCAACAGCCGGATCAGCGTCATGGGCGGCGAGCAGGCCGCTTCCGTTCTGGCCACCGTCCACCGCGACGCGGAGACCTGGACTCCAGAGCAGGCCGAGGCCTTCAAGGCGCCCGTCCGCCGGAAGTACGAGGACGAGGGCAATCCCTACTACGCGACCGCCCGGCTGTGGGACGTCCCTGCTCATCGCCAACCGCGGCGAGATCGCCTGTCGCATCATCAAGACCGCCAAGCGGCTCGGCGTGCGCACCGTCGCCGTCTATTCCGACGCGGACGCAGCGGCCCTGCATGTCCGGCTCGCCGACGAGGCGGTGCACATCGGCCCGTCGCCGGCTCGGGAATCCTATCTGCTGGGCGACCGCATCATCGCCGCCGCCAAGGCGACCGGCGCCGAAGCTATCCACCCCGGCTACGGCTTCCTGTCCGAGAACGCCGACTTCGCCGACGCCGTGACGTCGGCGGGGCTGGTCTGGGTCGGGGCGCCGGCGTCCTCGATCCGCGCCATGGGACTGAAGGATTCGGCCAAGGCGCTGATGATCGCTGCGGGCGTGCCCGTCACCCCCGGCTACATGGGCGATAACCAGGATCCCGATCATCTGAAGATCCAGGCCGACGCCATCGGCTATCCCGTCCTGATCAAGGCTGTCGCGGGCGGCGGCGGCAAGGGCATGCGCAAGGTCGAGGCCTCCGCCGATTTCCTCGATATGCTCGCCTCGTGCCGACGTGAGGCGGCGTCTTCCTTCGGCGACGATCGGGTCCTGATCGAGAAATACATCCTTTCGCCGCGGCACATTGAGGTTCAGGTCTTCGGCGACACGCACGGCGATGTCGTGCATCTGTTCGAACGCGACTGCTCTCTGCAGCGCCGCCACCAGAAGGTCATCGAGGAAGCGCCGGCTCCCGGCATGACGCCCGAGGTGCGCGAGGCCGTGTGCGCCGCCGCCGTCAAGGCCGCGAAGGCCGTCGATTATGTTGGCGCTGGCACGATCGAATTCATCGCCGACGCTTCGGAAGGCCTGAAGGCCGATCGCATCTGGTTCATGGAAATGAACACGCGACTGCAGGTCGAGCATCCGGTGACTGAAGCGATCACCGGCCAGGATCTGGTCGAATGGCAACTGCGCGTCGCTTCTGGCGAGCGCCTGCCCAAGCGCCAGGACGAGCTCGCGATCAACGGCTGGGCCATGGAGGCGCGCCTCTACGCCGAGAACCCGACCGCCGGCTTCCTGCCGTCCACCGGCCCGCTGGACCGGTTGCGGTTGCCCAAGGAGGTGCGCGTCGACACCGGCGTCTACGAGGGTGGTGAGGTCACCCCCTTCTACGACCCGATGATCGCCAAGCTGATCGTCCATGCGCCCACACGTCAGGCCGCCGCCGCGAAACTAGCCGCGGCCGCCCGCCAGGTTCAGGTCTGGCCCGTCCGCACCAACGCCGCCTTCCTGGCCCGCGCGGCCGCCGACGGCGATTTCGTGGCCGGCAGGGTGGATACCGGCTTCATCGAGCGCGGCATCGAGGCCCTGGTCCCGACCGCCGAGCCCTCCGCCGCCATCCAGGCGGCCGCCGCCTTGGCGCTCGTCCCGGCGCAGACGGAGCGCGCTTGGACGGACCTGCCGGGCTTTCGCGCCAACGCTCCGGCGCAGCGCCAGGTCGCCGTCTCTATCGCCGGTTCCATCCACCTGGCCGAAGCTGCGTCGAGCGCCAAGGGATGCGTCGCTTCGGTCGGCGGACGCGACATCCTGTTCCTCGACGGCGAGGCTTGGCCGATCGGTCCGGGACGCGTGGACGCCATCAGCGGCGGGGGCGCTTCCGACGGCGCGATCCTCAGTCCCATGCCGGGGAGGGTCATCGCGGTCGATGTTGAAGAGGGCCAGGCGGTCACACGCGGACAGAAGCTCCTGACGCTGGAGGCCATGAAGATGGAGCACGGCATGGTCGCCCCGTTCGACGGCGTGGTCATGATGTTATCGGTCAAGGCCGGCGACCAGGTAGGGGAGGGCGCGGTTCTCGCCCGGATCGAGGCGAGGGCGGACTGATGGCTGGACGCCACTTCGAGGATTGGACGGTCGGTGATCGGTTGGCGCACGAGATCCGTCGCACCGTGACCGAGACCGACAACCTCCTGTTTTCGGTCATGACCCACAATCCGCAACCGCTGCATCTGGACGCCGAGGCGGCCAAGGCCAGCGAGTTCGGTCGCATCCTGGTCAACGGCACCTTCACCTTCGCCCTGATGATCGGCCTTTCGGTGGGCGATACGACGCTGGGGACTTTGGTCGCTAACCTCGGATACGACACGCTGGTCATGCCGGCGCCGGTCTTTATCGGCGACACCATGCATGCCGAGACGGAGGTGACGGCGCTCAAGGACAGCCGCTCCCGGCCAACCGCCGGTCTGGTCACCTTCTCGCACAGGCTGTTGAACCAGCGCGACGAGGTGGTCTGTTCGTGCCTTCGGACCGCTCTGGTGAGCCGCCGGCCATGAGGTTGCGATCGCTTCTGTTCGTGCCCGGCGACCGGCCGGAACGGTTCGACAAGGCGGCCGCGTCCGGCGCCGATGCGATCATCCTGGACCTGGAGGATTCGGTCGCGCCGACGCGTAAAGCGTTCGCACGCGAGGCGGTCGCGGAATATCTGACCCGTCCTGCCGATCAGGTCGCGCGCTTGGTCCGCATCAACCCGGTGGATAGTCCGTGGCTCCGAGCCGACCTAGAGACGGCGACGGCGGGTCAAGGTCTGGTCCTGCCCAAGGCGGAAGGCGCCGAGACCTTTGCACGCCTGGATGCGGGGGCCGTGGATCTGGCCTTGCCGCTGATCCTTCCGATCGCGACGGAAACCCCCACGGCGGTGTTTCGGATGGCGGAGTACGCCCAGTTCGCCGATCGACTGCTGGGTCTGACCTGGGGCGCCGAGGATCTTCCGGCCGCCATCGGATCCGCGGGCAGCCGACACGCCACCGGTTTGTTCACCGCTCCCTACGAGATGGTCCGTGGTCTGGCGCTATTTGCGGCTCACGCCGCTCGGGCGCGCGCGATAGAGACCGTCTATCCCGATATTCGAGATCTGGAAGGCTTGGCCGCCTACGCCGCGAGGGGTGCCTTCGACGGGTTTTCCGGCATGATGGCGATCCATCCGTCGCAGGTGAGCGCGATCAATCTGGCGTACACGCCGTCCGCCGCCGCGCTAGAGCAGGCCAGGGCCGTCGTCGCGGCTTTCGCCCGCGCCCCGGATGTCGGCGCGGTGCAGCTCGACGGGCGCATGCTGGACGCGCCGCATCTCAAACAGGCCCTTCGCCTTCTTGGCGAGGCCTGAAGATGGGTCCAGATAGGCGTCACGGGGAGCTGGCGGAATTGGGTCAGCTGCGGCGCGGCTCAAGGCGCATGAAACGATTGGGGCTCGCGCGCCGATCCCCTTTTTGCGCCGTCGTATCGGCGTGGATTGTTGGAGGCGAACCATGAGCACGGTCATTATCGGGGCCGGGCATGCCGGCGGCACGGTCGCCGCTGTCCTGCGCCAGCTGGGCCACGACAAGCCGATCGTTCTGGTCGGCGAAGAGCCACATCCGCCCTATCAGCGTCCCCCGCTGTCGAAGGGGTGGCTGAAAGGGGAGGTGGGCGAGGAGGGGCTGCTGCTGCGCCCGCGCTCATGGTACGCCGAGAACAATGTGGAGCTACGCACATCGAGCCGCGTGGTCGGCATCGATCGGGAGGCGCGGCGGCTTACGCTGTCGACCGACGAAACCCTGGCCTATGACACCCTGGTCCTGGCGACCGGGGCCCGCGCGCGGAAACTGGTGTTGCCCGGCAGCGACCTGAAGGGCTTCCTTGAGCTTCGCACCATCGAGGATGCGGAAGCCATAAAGGCCTGGTTCAGGCCAGGGTTCCGGCTAGCGATCATCGGCGGCGGCTATGTCGGCCTGGAGGTGGCGGCGTCGGCGCGCAAGCTGGGTGCCGAGGTCGACGTGCTGGAGCGCGAGGATCGGTTGCTGGCCCGGGTCGCAGGCCCTGTGCTGTCGTCCTTCTTCCGCGACGTCCACGAGGAGAACGGGGTCCGCTTCCATTTTGGCGTGGCGGTGGAAGGGTTCGAAGGCCTGGACGGGCAGGTGTCGGGGGTGCGGCTGACAGGACGGCCGACGCTCCATTGCGACGCGGTTCTGGTCGGCGTCGGCGCCATCCCCAACGACGACCTGGCCAAGGCTGCGGGCCTGGCCTGCGACGACGGGGTGATCGTCGACGCTCAGGCGCGAACCTCGGACCCTCACATCTTCGCCATCGGCGACGTTACGCGGCGGCCGATGGCGCTCTATGGCAGGACCGTGCGTCTGGAAAGCGTCCCCAACGCCCTGGAGCAGGCGCGCCAGGCCGCCGCCGCCATTGTCGGCGGGCCCGATCCCAAGCCCGAGACGCCCTGGTTCTGGTCCGATCAATACGACGTCAAGCTCCAGATCGGGGGCATGCCGTTCGATGTCGACCAGGTCGTGTTGCGCGGCGATCCCGCGACCCGGAAGTTCGCGCTGTTCCACCTCTCCGAAGGTCGCGTCCAGGCCGTGGAGGCGATCAACAGTCCGCAGGAGTTCATGATGGGACGCCAATGGCTGGCTTCGCGCCGCGAAGTGGACCCGGGCCGCCTGGCTGACACTTTCGTCCCGATCAAAGAGGTCTGACGCCGCTTCCAGGGCGGGGCGGCGCCTGCCCAATCCATGGATAGCCCTTGTCGACGCGTTCTGACCTGGTCGCCGTGCAGCCTGGCCTGGCGCTACGGCGATCCGGGGCGATCGCCGGACATCTGAGTTCGATGTCGCGCGAAGTGATCGGGCCTTCTCTCGACCCAGACACCCTCCGCCGTGGCGCGATCTTGGGTCTCGCCCTCCAATCGCAGGGTCCCCGACATCGTGATCTTGCGCCCCTCGCGCGATACGATCCGTGTTCTCAGAATGAGCGGCCGCTCGACGGGGACAGGCATCAGGAAGCTCACCGAAAGCGTGGCGGTCACGCTTTTCACGTCTCCATGGCTGAGAAATCGCCCGAGGACATCGTCGAAGACGCCCGCGATCCAACCGCCGTGCGCCACCTCGGGACCGCCATCGAAGTCGGCTGGACACGTCACGCGCGCGACACCCTCGTTCGCCGAAATGGCGTCGAAGGCGTCAGCGCCAAAGCGGCAAGGCCGTTCGCCGACCCGACAACCTCTGCAGCGCGCGATCCGATTCTCCACCAAGGCTTGCCTCCGACTGTTTGGAAGATCACGCTATGCGGAATGCGATTTGGGCACCAGAATGAATGGGGCGTTTGGCCAGCGAAGCCCATGTTTCGCTTTCCGCGTGATTCTGATACTAAATCGCGTCGTTGTGACGACGGTTCGTCGAAGGTGGAGTGCGCATGGCGCGATCGGCAATGGGCACGGTGACACGCGATGACGCGGAGGGAGTGGACGCGGCCTCGAACGACGCTTCCGAAAAGACGGTCATCGTCAAACCGGCCGCCAATGCGATCCGGATCCTGAAATATCTGGTCGAGGCGGGCGGTCCGACCCGATCGGTGACTATCTCGCGGAGCTTGGCGCTCAACGCCAGCACCTGCTTCAACATCCTACGCACCCTCGTGCTGGAGGACGTTGTCGAGTTCGACCCCGTCGCCAAGACTTATTCGGTCGGCGTGGGGTTGACGACGCTGGTCGGAAGTCTGCTGACCGAGGGGCAGCGGGTGGCGGCGGCGGCGCCGCAGATGCGCGACATCGCGGCTCGCTACAATATCACGGTGACCCTGTGGAAACGTCTGGGGCCGGACAAGATTGTCCTGGTCAAGAGCATCCCCAGCCCGGCCAACGTTCGCATCGAAATGGCCGAGGGCCAACGCCTCCCGGTCCTGATGGCCTCGACCGGCCGGGTTATGGCCCCCCATTTGGGCTGGTCCCGCAAGGATCTCAAGGCGGCGTTCAAGGCTCTGCGTTGGCAGACGCCGCTATCGTTCGAAGACTATTGGGAACAGGTCGAGGCCGCTGAACAACGGGGCTGGGCCAGCGACCAGGGCTATTTTACCAAAGGGGTTCAGACGATCGCGGCGCCGGTCTTCGACCGCGCGGGCGACGTGGCGTTCACGATCGTTGGCGTCATGCTGCTGGGACAATACGCGGATGAAGCCCTCGATCAGATCGGCGTAGCCCTGCGCGATGCGGGCCAACGTCTGACGACAGCCCTGACCTGAGCGAGGCCCGCGCCTAGCGGGCGCCGAGGCCGGCGTGGGCTTTCCAATCCGGCGGCGGGGTCTCCTCGGCCGCGAAATCCAATTCGACCTCGACGCCGTTGGGGTCGAACAGAAACATCTGCCACTGGCTGAACGGGCGAGGCGTGCGGATCACGCGGTAGGTCAGTGAAGCGGCGGTAATCCGCTCGGCCACGGCGGCGAAGCCTTCGGCGAAGAACGCCATGTGATCGAGCGCGCCGCGCCTCGGTTCGGGCATCACCGTCGTTTCGACGATGTGCAGAACGGGATGCCCGCCCGTGTAGAGCCATGCGCCGTCGATGCCGAAATCCGGCCGGGGGCCGGTGCTGAGCCCCAGCCTCGCATAGAAGGCGATCGTCTCTTCCGGCCGGTCGGTCACGACCGTGAAATGGTCCATGCGACGGATCATGTCCTCTCCTTGAGCAAGGTCTGGGGTGGGAGAGTGGTGCGCCGACCCAGGGATATTTTCTAGACACTTTTGCGATTTTTGTTATAGAAAGGAATTCTGAATAGCGGCGGCGCCCAGGGCTCCGCCCAGTCGAGAGGCGGCGCCAAGCCGCCCTTTGAAAGTGAGGAAGAGCTGATGACTGTCGACGACATGATCCTTGTGAGCGTGGACGACCACGTCATCGAGCCGCCAAATGCTTTCACTCGACACTGGCCCGAACGTCTGAAGGGGCGCGAGCCGCACATCGAGGAGCGCGACGGTCGCGATGTCTGGATGTTTGAGGACAAGGCCGCCGGTTATATGGGCCTGAACTCCGTCGTCGGCCGCCCGAAGGAAGAGTACGGCATGGAGCCGCTCAACTACGCGCAGATGCGGCGCGGCACCTGGGACATCAAGGCGCGCGTCGAGGACATGGACGCCAACGGCATCCTGGGCTCAATCTGCTTTCCGACCTTCCCGGGCTTCGCCGGCGCCCGCTTTCAGACCGCGTCGAAGCAGGATCCCGATGTCGCCCTGGCGGCGATCCGCGCCTATAACGACTGGCATATCCATGACTGGGCCGGCGCGGCGCCGGGGCGGTTCATTCCGCTCATGCTGACGCCGTTCTGGGACATGCAGGCGGCCGTCGCTGAAGTGGAGCGGATGGCCAAGCTGGGCGTCCACGCCCTCTCGTTCTCTGACAATCCGGCCCTGGCGGGATGGCCGTCTCTGCACGATCCCTACTGGGATCCGCTCTGGAAAGCCTGCGCCGACAATCAGGTCGTCATCTGTTGCCATATCGGCACGGGATCGGCCGCCGCGCACGCCTCGGACCTTTCCCCGATCGACGCCTGGATCACTTCGATGCCGATCTCGATCGCCAATTCGGCGGCCGACTGGATCTGGGCGCCCATGTGGAAAAAGTACCCCGCCCTGAAGATGGCTCTGTCGGAGGGCGGCATCGGCTGGATTCCGTATCTGCTGGAACGCGCCGACTTCACCCACGGCCACCACAACGCCTGGACCAATTCGAACTTCGGCCCCGGCGTGATGCCGAGCGACATCTATAAGAAGCACATCATCAGCTGCTTCATCGAGGACAAGTTCGGCCTCGCCAACCTCGACTACATCGGCGAGGACATGGTCATGTACGAATGCGACTATCCGCACTCGGACTCGGTCTGGCCGAACTCGGCCGAGAAGCTGTGGAATGACGTCCAGCACCTGTCGCGCGAGACGATCGACAAAATCACCCACATCAACGCAATGCGCGAGTTTTCCTACGACCCGTTCTCGGTGCTCAAGAAGGAAGACTGCACCGTGGGCGCGCTCAAGGCCGCCGCGGCCGCGGTGCCCGTCCATACCGATCCGCTGCTGAACCTCGGCGGCGCGGCCCCCAAGCGGGAAGCCGGCAAGCCGGTCACCTCGGGCGACATCAACCGGATGTTCGCGAACGCCTCGGCGGAATCGACGGTTTCGGGCCGCCGCTAGAACGACCGAAGACTGAAACGCCCGCCGGCTTAAGTCCCGGCGGGCGTTTTCATGTCCGCTTTCCTTCGATCCAACGCCTGGCGCGGCCGAGCAGCCGGACCGCGTTGCCGTGGAGCCGTTCGCCGATCTCCATCGGGGCCTTGCCGGCGCAGGCGCGCGCGTAGGAGCCCTCCAAAATCAGGGCCAGCTTGTAGCAGGCGAACACCCTGTACCAGTTCAGGCTCGACAGATCCGCGCCGGTCAGGCGGCCATAGACCTCGACCAGTTCCTCGGATTCGGGGAAGCCGTCCCAGGGCTGCACGACGATCGTCGTCTGGCTCATGTCGCCGCCGGGGCCGGGCCAGGTCGCCAGCAGCCAGCCCAGATCGACAAGCGGGTCGCCGATGGTCGACAGTTCCCAGTCGATGACGGCCTCGACGGTCGGAGCGTCCTGGGCGAACAGTATGTTCTTGAGGTGGAAGTCGCCGTGCATCAGGCCGGGGCGAAAGGTCTGGGGGCGATGCTGCTCCAGCCAGGCGCCGATGGCCTGAACGTCGGGCAGACCGCCGGCGCCCGGCCAGCCTTCGAATTCGTCATAGCTATCGAGCTGTTTCATCCAGCGGCGGGCCTGACGTTCCAGGAAGCCATCCGGCTTGCCGAAGTCGCCCAAACCGACCGCTTCATAGTCCACCAGGGCAATGCGGGAGAGACCGTCGATGACCGAGAGGCCCATGGCGCGACGCGCTTGGGGGGATCCTGCGTGCAGAGCGGGCATGCCCACGGCCGCATTGAATCCCTCGAGTGGCTCCATCAGATAGAAGGCCGCCCCTAGCACGGAGGCGTCGTCGCAAGCGGCGATCAGGCCCGCATGCGGCACGTCCGACCCCCTAAGCGCCTTGAGCACCCGCGCCTCGCGCCGCATCGTGTCGTTGCCGTCGTGACGGGGATTGGCGGGCGGGCGACGCAGGACATAGCCCCGACCGTTCCGCTTGAACCGCAGCAACACATTTTGAGAGCCGCCGGTCAGTTGGACGACGTCGACGATGGGGCCTGATCCGAGCCCTTGGCCGTCCATCCAGGCCGCCAAATCGCGGAGATTGACCAGTTCAAGCCCGTGGGGCTGGTCGATGGTCATGCGACCGCCGCCTTGAGGCCGGCCTCTTGGCCGGTCAGGCCGTATTTAGCGAGCGCCGCCTGGCGACGCGCCGGGATGTGATAGTCGGGGAACAGGCCCTGCGAGTGTTTGCGGCCCCGCAGGAGCTGCTTGGCCAAGGTCACCTTGTGGATGTCGGTTGGCCCGTCGGCTAGGCCGACCTGGAAGGAGTCCAGCACCATCGCGGCCAATGGGGTCTCGTTCGATAGCCCCAGGCATCCATGGACGTAGACGGCCCGCGCGGCGATGTCGTGCAGCACCTTGGGCATGGCCGCCTTGATGGCGGAAATGTCGCCGCGCACCTTGTTGTAGTCCTGCTCGCGGTCGATCTTCCAGGCGGTGCGCAGGACCAGCAAGCGGAACTGCTCGAGCTCGATCCAGCTGTCGGCGATCTTCTCCTGGACCAACTGCTTGTCGGCCAGCGGCTCGCTGCGCGTGATGCGCGACAGGGCGCGGTCGCACAGCATGTCGAAGGCCTGGCGCGCCTTGCCGATGGTGCGCATGGCGTGGTGAATGCGGCCGCCGCCCAGCCGGACCTGGGCCACGACGAAGCCATCCCCCTGACCGCCCAGCATATGATCCAGCGGCACCCCGACATCGGTGAAGCGCAGATAGGCGTGGGCCGGATCGCGGTCGCCATAGCCGACGTTGCGAACGATCTCGAGGCCTGGCGCGCCCTTGGGAATGATGAAGACCGACAGTCGGCGATGCGGCGGCGCGTCGGGATCGGTCACGGCCATGACCAGGAAGAAGCTGGCGTAGCGGGCATTGGTGGCGAACCATTTCTCGCCGTTTAGCACCCATTGTTCGCCCTTCATCACGGCGCGGGCCGAGAAGGTCGTCGGGTCGGCGCCTCCTTGCGGCTCCGTCATCGAGAAGCAGGAGACGATGTCATTGGCGAGAAGGGGCTGAAGATAGCGCGCCTTCTGCTCGGCGGTGCCATAGACGGCGAGGATCTCCGCGTTGCCGGAATCGGGCGCCTGGCAGCCGAAGACGGTGGGGGCGAAGATCGAGCGGCCGAGGATTTCATTCATCAGGGCCAGCTTGACCTGGCCATAGCCAGGGCCGCCCAGTTGGGGCCCAAGATGGCAGGCCCAGAGGCCGCGATCCTTGACCTGCTGCTGCAGCGGCCGGACGAACTGTCGGTTCAAGGGATTGTCGACGTCGAACGGGCTCTGCAGGATCAGGTCGAGCGGCTCGACCTCTTCGCGGACGAAGGTGTCGATCCAGGCCAACTGCTCGGCGAAATCGGGGTCGGTCTCGAAGTCCCAGGCCATCGGCCGTCTCCGTTCGTTGTGATCTCAGGATAGGGTTCGGCCGCCATCGACGACGATGGTCTCGCCGACGATGTAGGCCGCGAGCGGAGAGGCCAGGAACAACGCCACACCGGCGACGTCCTCGGGGTGACCCAACCGATTGAGAGGAATGCCCTTGAGGCGTTCCTGAAGCCGCGCGGGATCGGCGGTCGTGACCGCGGTCATCTTGGTGGCGATCAGGCCGGGCGCGATGCCGTTGACGCGAATGCCTCGTCCGGCCCAGGCGTCGCCCAGGGTTCGGGTCAGATGGATGGCGCCCGCCTTCGACGCCGAATAGGCCGGGTTGCCGCGCGTCGCGCGCAGGCCGCCGACCGAGCTGATCACGATCAGGCTTCCGCTTCGAGCCTCGAGCGCGGGCGCCAGTTTCTGGGCGCAGGCCATCAGGCTGGTCAGATTGACTTCCACCACATGACGAAAGGCGTCCGCCTCGAACTCCTTGCGGCGGTACTCCACCGCGCCCTGGGACAGGATCACGACATCAAGGGTCTCGAAGGGCGGGATCCAACGCTCGACCGCGCCGGGTGTGGAGACGTTCAGGGTGGAGAAGGCGAACGGCTCCAGCGCCGAGGCGGCGTCGCCATAGGCGGTCTTGTTCGCGCGGGTTCCCGTCACGGCGACTTCGGCGCCCCGGGCGGCGAAGCCTTGGGCGCAGGCCAACCCGATCCCGCTCGATCCGCCGATGATCAGGACGCGCTTTCCGGTGAAGTCGAGGTCCATGACGGCCTAAAACGATTGAATGAAACAGTTGCTTTATTTTCCATGCCTAGGTTAAACCGTCAATCCATGAAAGCCGATATCGCCCGGGACGCGATCAAGCGGGCCGCTCAGAGCCTGTTCGCCGCGCGCGGCGTGGACGCCGTCTCGGTGCGCGACATCCTGACCGCGACCGGTCAGCGCAACGGCGCCTCGCTGCACTATTATTTCGGATCGAAAGACGACCTGGTCGCCCAGCTCGTCATCGACGGCGCTCGCCTGATCGACGATCGCCGCAACGCCCGGCTCGATGCGCTCGAGGCCGATGGCGGCCCCCATTCGCTGCGGGAGGTAATGGAGGTGCTGATCCTTCCGTCGACCGATCTTGGCCGCGACGGAGGCGAGGGGGACTATCTGCGTTTCATCAGCACCTTCAGCCTGCAGAACCGCGCGACCTTCGACGCCATCGTCGGCGAAGGCTGGAACCGGGGCTATCAGCGGTGCTTGGACCACATCCGTCGGCTCTCCCCGGCGCCGCCTGAGGTGCTGGAGCGTCGACTGGTGTTCCTCAGCCTGGGGCTGCGCGCGATCATGACGGCGCGAGAGGCCGCGCTTGCCGTTCATCCGGACCACGCGTTCTGGGGTCCGGCCGCGACGCTGGACGATCTGGTCGAGACTCTCGTGGGCATGGTCACGCCCGATGAGACTCATCTTCGAGGTTGACTTGGCTCGGACCGGTTCCGCCAGATGGTTCGGATTTTAGAATGATATTCGCATATCAGATTTTTTGTTGCGACGGCTTCCGTCTCTGACTAGCATCGAGGCAGGTCGGGCCATCAGGGTCGATCCAATTGGCTCCAACGGATTCCGCCGCAGACTCAGACGCGGGGACGAGGGCAGGGGAGAGATCTGATGACCATCGCGAAGACTGGCGTATCGTACGCGGCTCTGGCCTGGGCGCTGGCGTCACTGCTATCGACGCCGGCGTTGGCGCAGGCCCGACCGGACCAGGAGGCCGCGACGAATGTCGACGACATCGTCGTCACCGCCCGTCGTCGCGACGAGGCGCCCATCTCGGTGCCGGTGTCCGTGACCGTTCTGGGTGCGGCGCAGCTCAAGGCGCTCGCGGTGGACAGCTTGCAGGATCTGCGCGCGGTGACCCCCGGCATTTCCGTGGGGGAAGTCTCCGGCGGCGTGGGCGGCACGGTGGCGCTACGCGGCGTCGGCACGACCGCGGGATCAAATCCGACGTTCGAACAGACGGTGGCGATCAATGTCGACGGCGTTCAACTGTCGCGCGGCGGAGCGGTGCGCGTCGGTCAGATCGACATGGAAAAGATCGAGGTCCTGCGTGGCCCGCAGGCGCTGTTCTTCGGCAAGAACAGCCCGGCCGGGGTGATTTCCATCACCACGGCTGACCCGACCGCGACATTCCAATCCGAAGTGCGCGGCGGTTACGAGTTCAACGCCGGGGAACGTCAGATCGAGGCGACGATCTCCGGGCCCTTGAGCAACACCCTTGGCGCTCGCCTGGTCGTCTATGGCGCGGACATCGACGGCTGGCGCGACAACATCGCCGATACGGCCGCCGCCGCCGCCAATGCGATCCGGCCAGGCTCGGTGACCGGCTCGACCAAGGGCGGTCCGCAGCAGAAGTTCTTCTTCACACGTGGGACCCTGAAGTGGCGGCCCAGCGACGGGTTCGACGCGCGGCTCAAGCTCAGCTACGCCGACAACAAGGGCATCGGCTACAATCAGGCCGGCGGGTTCCAAAGGATCTACTGTCCCAACGGGGCGCCCCAGCTGGCTCCGCAGTCGACGGCCCTGAACGGCGGCGTGGCCAATCCGGCCCTGGCGGCGGCCTTGTCGGTCGACAACTGCCGCGTTGATGCGACCTACGCCAACGGCAACATCAATCCCGCTTTCTTGGTCGGCTCGCCCGAAGGGTTCACCGATCCGGACGGGGCCGGGAACTACAGCCAGCAACTGTATTCGCTGGAAATGAACTATCGGCCGAACGACTGGCTCGCGCTGACCTCGGTCACCGGCTGGGCCCGGAACGAAGATTTCCGGGCCGACACCTACGCCGTCGCGCCCTCCGATGCGGTTGGCGCGAACGACTTCACCGGCAACACCGGCTTTACCCAGTTCACCCAAGAGGTGCGGCTCGCCTCGAAGCTTTCCGGACCGGTCAATTTCCTGGTCGGGGCCTTCTACGAGAAGTCCGACCTGGAGACCTATACCCGCAACATCCTGGCCGGCGCGCCGCTGTTCCTGCACAACATAGATGGCACGACGCAGTCGGTGTTCGGCCAGGCGATCTGGGACATCACCGGCACGCTCGAACTGGCTGGCGGTTTGCGCTGGAGCAAGGAATCGAAGGATTTCGCGGTCAGCCGACAGGGCGTGCCGCAACCGGTGTCGCCCGGCTCCGCCGATTTCAAGAACACCTCGCCTGAAGTGACTCTGACGTGGCGGCCGACCAATCACCTGACCCTGTACGGCGCGTACAAAGAAGGCTTCAAGTCGGGAGGTTTCGCCGCGGCCACCAATACCGGCGCGGCGTTCACGACACCGCTCAACGCGCTCTACCTGCCCGAGTCGGCCGAAGGGTTCGAGGGCGGCGTGAAAGCGCTGCTGTTCGACGGCGCCCTGCGCATAAACACCGCAGCTTATGACTACGACTATACGAACCTGCAGGTGAATTCCCTCGACAATTCAAGCGGCGTGCCCGTGATCCGCGTGAACAACGCTGGCGCGGCGACCGTGAAGGGTGTCGAGACCGACTTCATGCTGAAGGTGGCCGGGGCGCCGGGTCTGACGATCCGCGGCGCGGCCAACTACAATGATGCCAAGTATACGAACTTCCTGGCGACCTGTTATATCGGTCAGACCCTCGCCGAGGGTTGCACCCTGCTGCTGAACCCGACGACCGGGCGGTATACGGGCCAGCAGCTGGCCGGCCGCCGTCTGGTGAACGCCCCGGAATGGACCGGTTCGCTGGGAGGCGCCTATACGGGCAAGACCTTCGTCGAAGGGATCGACTGGGGCATGAACGTCGATGGGCTCTACAAGTCGCAATACAATCCGCATCCGGAACTGCACCCCGGCGCCCAGCAGGATGGGGTGGTCTTCCTGAACGCCGGCGTTCGCGTGTTCCGCGACGACCATCGCTGGGAACTGGCGCTGATCGGGCGCAACCTGACCAAGGAATATCGTGTCGACGTGGCGTCCAACGTGCCTCAGACCGGCGTCGCGACCCGCACCGGAACGGCCCTGAGCGGCGGCCTGGCCGACCTGAGCGGTAACGTCAATCGAGGTCGCGAGATCATGCTGCAGCTTACGTTCCGGCCGTTCTGATCGCACGGTTCGGGCGCGTTCGCGTCGCTTGAGTTGAGATCGCCGCGTCCGGCCCAAGGCCGGATCGCGGCGATTGTTTTGTGAACCGGCCGAGGATCCGGCCAACAGAGGGTGAAGCCGATGCGTCTGGTTACATTCGAGTCCGAGGGCCTTCGCCGGGCCGGAGCATTCATCGAGGGGGATGCCCGGATCGTCGATCTGGCCGCCGCGCACCAGCAGCGACATGGGGCCCATGCGCCGGAATTGGCCGATATGCTGGCGCTGATCGAAGGGGGTGACGACGCGCTCGACAAGGCGATGGAGGCGGTCAAGTCCGCGCCCGAGACGGCGATCCTGAACCGCGCCGACGTCAAGCTGAGGGCGCCGATCCAGCCGCCGCCGCAAATGCGCGATTGCAGCTGCTTCGAGCTGCACCTTCGCCAGTGCTATGCAGCCGGGCGTGAAATGCGGGCCAAGGCCAAGGGCGTCGAGGTGATCGCCGACACCGGGCCGTCGGCGGCCGAGCAGCGCATCCTCGACCTCTTCGCCAAGCAGCCTATCTACTACAAGGCAAACCGCTTTTCCGTGATCGGGACCGAAGAGACGGTGATCTGGCCGTCCTATTCGCGCAGCATGGATTTCGAGCTGGAGTACGGCTGCTACATCAAGAAGGCGGCCAAGGACGTGCCGGTCGAGAAGGCCCGCGACTACATCTTCGGCTATACGATCTACAACGACTTCAGCGCCCGCGACGCCCAGGCGGTCGAGATGATCGGTCAACTCGGGCCCGCCAAGGGCAAGGATTTCGACACCGGCAACGCGATGGGACCTTGCATCGTCACGGCCGATGAGATGCCTGATCCCTATGCCCTGACCATGATCGCCCGGGTCAATGGCGAGGAGTGGGGTCGGGGCTCATCCAGCACCATGCACTGGAAATTCGAAGACCTGATCGCCTACATCTCGCGGTCCGAGACGCTTTATCCCGGCGAGTTCCTGGGTTCGGGGACGGTCGGCAACGGCTGTGGTCTGGAGGCCCAGCGGTTCCTCAAGCCCGGCGACGAGGTCGAGCTGGACGTCGAAGGGATCGGCGTGCTGCGCAACCGGATCGTAAGGCCCGCCTAGATCAGGCCGCCATAGGCGCCGCCGTCCAGTTGCAGGTTCTGACCGGTGATATAGCCGGCGCGATCCGAACACAGGAAAGCGCAGGCGTCACCGAGCTCCGAAGGACGTCCGAACCGGCCGGCGGGGATCGAGCCGACCATCTCGGCGCGGGCCGCGGCCTCGTCGATCTGGCGCGCGCGCGCCAGGGATCGGGTCATCTGCGCCAGTCGATCGGTCTCGATCTTCTCGGGCAGGATGCAGTTGACCGTGACGCCGTCGCCCGCGACCTCGCCGGCCAGGGCCTTGCAGAAGGCGGTCAGCCCCGCGCGGGGTCCGGTTGACAGGGCCATCGGGAATTTCGGGGTCTTGACCATGGCCGAGGTGATGGCGACCACGCGGCCGAAACCCCTCTGGCGCATGCCGCCGATCACCGTCTGGATCAGCAGGATCGGCGAGATCATCTTGGCGGCGACGACGTCGCTCCAGGCGGTCTCGGTCCAATCCGCCAATCGGCCGGGCTTGGGACCGCCGCTGTTGCAGACCAGGATGTCGGGCTCGGGGCAGGCGGCCAAGGCCGTTGCACGTCCTTCGGCGGTGTCGATGTCGGCGACGAACGTGTGGGGTCGTCGCCCGGTCAGGGCCTCGATCTCGACGGCGGCTGCCTCCAGGCGCTCGGCGTCCCGGCCGTTGATCCACACCTCGACGCCTTCGCCGCTCAGTGAAATGGCGCAGGCCTTTCCAAGGCCCGACGACGAGGCGCAGACGAGCGCGCGCCTTCCGGCGATGCCGAAATCCATGAGCCTGCTCCAGATCGCCCTCAGAGCGTGCGGGCGATGATTTCCTTCATGATCTCGGACGTGCCGGCGTAGATGCGGGCGACGCGCGCATCGACCCAGGCGCGTCCGACATCGTATTCGCTCATATAACCGTAGCCCCCGTGAAGCTGGAGGAGTTCGTCCAGCAACTGGCCGTGCAACTCGGCGCTGGTCAGCTTGGCCATGGCGGCGGTCTCGGGCGTCAGTTCGCCGTCGAACAGCTTCTGCAGGCAGTCGTCGATGAAGACGCGCAGCATCTGGCTTCGCGCCTTCACTTCGGCCAGCTTGAACCGGGTGTTCTGGAACTCAAAGAGCGGCTTGCCGAAGACGATGCGATCCTTGGTGTAGGCGATGGTCTTGTCGAGCATCGACTCCAGCGAGGCGGCGGCGCGGATTCCGATGATCAGTCGCTCTTTGGCGAGTTCCGTCATCAAGCAGCCGAAGCCCTTGCTTTCCTCGCCCAGCCGATTTTCGACCGGCACCCGCACGTCGGAGAAGAACAGCTCGGAAGTGTCCTGGCCGCGAAGGCCGACCTTTTCCAGCTTCTTGCCCTTGTCGAAGCCGGGCGTGCCTTCTTCGACGCAGAACAGGGTGATGTCCTTGGGGTTGGCCTGGCCCTCGACCTTGGCCGCGACGATGGCGAGCCCCGAATTGATGCCATTGGTGATGAAGGTCTTCTGGCCCGACAGGACATAGTGGTCGCCGTCGCGGACCGCCTTGGTCTTCATGCCGCGCAGATCGCTGCCGATCTGGGGCTCGGACATGGCGATCACGGCGATCAGGTCGCCGGTGATCAGGCGCGGCAGCCAGCGGGCCTTCTGTTCATCGGTTCCGTAATTGACCAGATAGGGCACGGCGATGTCGGAGTGGGTGGTGAAGCCGACGGCCGTGGCGTTCACCCGCGCCAGTTCCTCGATCAGGATGGCGCTGTGGCCGAAGTCGCCGCCGGAGCCGCCGTATTCCTCGGGCGCGGTGACGCACAGCAGACCCTGCTCGCCAGCGCGCAGCCACAGCGATTTGGGCACGATGCCGTCGCGTTCCCACTGAGCGTGGTGAGGGACGATCTCAGTCTCGACGAACCGCCGGACCTGGTCGCGGAACATCTCATGGTCGTCGCGGAAAACCTTGCGCATCGACATCGCTTCCTTAGCTGTCCGTGTACACGGCGGGGCGTTTCTCGATCATCGCCGCGACCGCTTCGGCGTGGTCCGAGGTGTGGTGGGCCAGGGCCTGATAGGCCGCCGACAGTTCTAGCAGCGATCCCAGCCGCATATGCTGGCCTTCGCGCAACAGGCGCTTGGTGAGGCGCAGGGCGTGACCGGGGCTGCTGGCGACCCGATGGGCCAGGGCCATCGCCGTGGTGATCAGGGCGTCTGGCTCCGTCAGCTGGGTCACCAGGGTCCAGTCCAGCGCGGTCTGGGCGTTCAGGGCGTCGCCGGTCAGGGCCATGTGACTGGCCCGCGGCATGCCGACGATCCGGGGCAACAGCCAAGCCCCGCCGTCGCCGGGAACGATGCCCAGCTTGACGAAACTCTCGGCGAAGGTCGCGGTCTGCGACGCGATGCGGATGTCGCACATGCAGGCCAGGTCAAGACCGGCGCCGATCGCGTGTCCGTTGACCGCCGCGATGACCGGGGTCTCAAGTTCATAGAGCGCCATCGGAATGCGCTGGATCCCGTCGCGATAGCGATTGCGCAGGCGATAGGGCGAGCCCTCGAAAATGCCGGTCCGGTCGCGCATCGCCTTGATGTCGCCGCCGGCGCAGAAGGAGGCGCCCGCGCCGGTCAAAACCACGACGCGGACCGAAGGGTCGGCGCGGACCTCCTCGCAGGCGTCCTCGATCTCGAACATGTCCTCGGGCTTGCTGAAGGCGTTGCGCGCCTCGGGCCGATTGAGGGTCCAGATGGCGACTGGGCCGTCGCGGGACTTGAGCAGGAAATCAGTCATCGGTCTTGGTCTCCGCGAAGGCGGCGGTCACGAGCGGCCATAGGCCCTCGTCGCCCCGCGCCGCAATGGTGCGTCCTAGCTGCTCGGCCCAGTAGGCGTCGGACCCGTATTCGGCGCGCCAGGCCCATAGGCGGCGCGTCAGGAAATGCAGGCTGTGTTCGTGGGTGAAGCCGATGGCGCCGAAGACGGCGTGGGCGATGCTCGCGCCCTTGCCGGCCGCTTCGCCGGATACGGCCTTGGCCGAGGCGGTCGTTAGGGCCTCCGTGTTCGGCGTCGCCATCAGGAAGGCGGCCTCCGACGCGGCGACGGCCGCCGCTGCCTGGGTCGCCAGGAC
The DNA here is from genome assembly GCA_002280875.1 of Caulobacter sp. 32-67-35. Taxonomy (GTDB): domain Bacteria; phylum Pseudomonadota; class Alphaproteobacteria; order Caulobacterales; family Caulobacteraceae; genus Caulobacter. The sequence continues at coordinate 56,555 of NCEV01000001.1, forward strand.
CGCGAGCTGTTGTTGGACGGCCTGGAACTTGCCGATGGGACGACCGAACTGGACGCGTTCGTTGGCGTATTCGGCGCTGATCTCGGTCAGTCGACCGAGCGCCCCGGCCATCTGCGCCGACCGCAGCATGGCGCCGCCGAGCATGACTGCGTCCGTGGCCGCCGATGTGGCGGCGTCAGCGACCAGCGATCCTGGAGCCAACGTGATCGTATCGCGCGGTTCGCCGGCGACATTGTTATCGAGGACGATCCGCGCTTCGGCCAGGGCGTGGAGCGCGATCCTGCCTGTACGGGTGTCATGAAGCGCCAGCCATTTGGCGTGTCGACCCCAAGGGACCTCCGGCAAGGGCGCGTCGGCGGTGCCGGCGGCGAAGACGATGGCGCCGCTTTCAGGCGGCTCGAGGCCGGCGGCGGCCAGCAGGCTGTTGGCCAGAATGGCTTCGGGCAGGGGCGCGGGCGCCGCCGCAGCTCCACAGGCGCGAACGACGACGAAGATGTCGGTCCAACTGGCGCCCGCGCCGCCTAGATCTTCGGGAACGGCGGCCAGCGGCAGGCCCAGTTCCTCGATCTTGCCCCAGAGATCCGCCGGCCACACGCCGGCTTCCGCCGCGCGAAGTACATCTGGCGTGACGGCGTCGGCCAGCAGCCGCTCGATGCTTTGCTGAAGCAGGGTTCGCATCAGCGCACTCCCAGTCCGCGCGCGAGGATGCCGCGCAGGATTTCTCGCGTGCCGCCACGCAGGGAGAAGGACGGAGCCATGCTCTGGACGATCGCCAGCACCCGGCGCGTGGTCGTGGCTTGCGCGCCCGGCGGAAGGGAATCGATCAACCGCATCGCCACCTCGACGGTCTCCTGTTCATAGCCAGTGCCAAGGTCCTTGACGCAGGAAGCGGCCCAGACCGGGTCCTGGCCTGACGCGAGCTGCGCCGTGACCGAGATCGACATCGACCGCAATGAAATCAGCCAGGCGACCAGGCGTCCGATCTCGACGGCCTGTCGCGCGTCTGGCGCCGGTCCCACGGCGCCGACCAGGCAGCGGAACAGGGTCATGGCGCTGAGGAACCGCTCCGGGCCGCTGCGTTCGAACGCCAGTTCCGACGTCGCCTGGGCCCACCCGTCGCCCTCGACTCCGATCAGGGCGTCGGCGCCCAAACGGACGTCGTCGAAGGTGACCTCGTTGAAGTGCTCGTGGCCGGACAGGTCCTTGATCGGCCGGATCATCACGCCCGGAAGAGTCAGGTCGACGAGGATCTGGGACAGGCCCGCATGGCGCTCGCTGGCGGGATCGGTGCGGACCAGGGCGATCATCGCCTGGCACCGGTCGGCGTTGGTGGTCCAGACCTTCCGGCCATTCAGCAACCACGAGCCATCGGTCTGGCGATCGGCTTTCGTTCGCACCGAGGCCAGGTCGGAGCCGGATCCGGGCTCGCTCATGCCAATGCAGAAATACATTTCCCCGGCGCAGATGGCCGGCAGGTAACGCTGCTTTTGCGCCTCCGTACCGTGGCGCAAGAGCAGGGGGGCGCTTTGGCGGTCGGCGATCCAGTGCGCCGTGACGGGGGCGCCGGCGGCCAGAAGTTCCTCATTGACCACGAACCGTTCGAACGGCGAGGCGTCGTGGCCGCCATACTCTCGGGGAATGCTGAGGCCTAGCCAGCCTTTCGCGCCTAGGGCGCGGCTGAAATCAGCGTCAAAGCCCATCCAGGACAGAGCGCGCTTCTCCGCCGGATAGGCTGAGCCCCAGTCGGCGAGGAAGGCGCGAACGTCCGCGCGCAACGGCTCGAGGCCTGGCGGCAGGACAGGCGGGCCGAACTGATCGAGCAAGTTCACGAAGCTCCCCGGACGTTTGAAATTGGCTCTCTTCGGAGCGCCACAATCTATTACAAGCTAGAATAACGTTCTGAACAGAGAATTTTTGTTTGCCGCGACATCCGGTTTCCCGTTAGGGTTCTCCAACGATGACGACGGTGAGGCCGTTGCGCACGGGGGAGGACCAGCGTCTGGCGCGGCCCGGCGACGCCGGCAGCCGCCGGCGCATCGGCGCTCACGACGACGCGGCGATCCGGTTCAGCAAGAGGATAATGCGTTGGCCAAGGTTGCAGTGGTGGGTGCCGGCCTGATGGGTGTGGGGATCGCGCATGCGTTCGCATCCTCGGGCCACGAGGTGCGCCTGATCGACGTTTCGTCCGAACAGCTGGCCAAGGCGCAAAAGACGATCGCGGGGATTCTCGCCGACGGCGTCCGTCTGGGAAAGGTCGACGAGGCGGCGGCGGCGGCGGCGCTGGCGGGACTGACGACATCGGAGAGTGTCACCGACGGGGCGGCCGGCGCCGATCTACTGGTCGAGACCGTCTCGGAAAGTCTCTCGATCAAGATCGATGTGGTGCGCAAGGCCGAAGCCGTGATGGCCCCGACCAGCCTGATCGCGACCAACACCTCGGCGCTGAGCGTGACCGAAATCGCGGCCGCCTGCCAGGACCCGACCCGGGTCATCGGGATGCACTTCTTCAATCCGGTCCAGAAGATGAAACTGGTCGAACTGGTGCGCGGCCTGGCCACGACCGACGCGGCGGTGGCGCTCTGTCGCGACTATGTCGCCCAGCTGGGCAAGACAGCGATCGTCGTCAACGAGACACCCGGCCTGACCACCAGCCGAATGTCGGCCATGGCCGGCAACGAGGCGATGTGGATGCTACAGGAAGGCGCCGCGACCGCCGAGGATATCGACACCGCCCTGAGGCTGGGTTTCAATCACCCGATGGGGCCGCTGGAACTGGGCGACCTGACCGGCTGGGATACCCGGCTTTCGGTTCTGCATTATCTGCACTCTACCCTGGGTGACAAGTTCAGGCCGTGTCCGCTGATCGTCAAGATGGTCAAGGCGGGGCGATATGGCCGCAAGGTCGGCTGGGGCGTCTACAAGTACGAGAACGGCGCCAAGGTGCCCGGCTCGGGCCTGCGCGGGAGCCAGCTGTGATCCCGGTCTATGTGGTCGCGGCCGTCCGCACGCCGATCGGGCGGTTTCGCGGGGCTCTGGCCGGCGTGCGCGCCGATCATCTCGGCGCCCATGCGCTGAACGAATTGATCGCCCGCGCCGGCGTGGGCGCCCAGCACATCGACGACGTGATCTTCGGCAACGTGACCCAGATCGGTGAGCAGTCGGCCAATATCGCGCGGACCTCGCTGCTCGGCGCTGGATGGCCCGAGGCGATCCCCGCCATGACCGTCGATCGCAAATGCGGTTCGTCCGAAGCGGCGATCCATATCGGCGTCGCCCAGATCGCGGCGGGCCTGAGCGACCTGGTCGTGGCCGGCGGAGCCGAGTCGATGTCTCGCGTGCCGATGGGGTCCAACCGGGCTATCCATGGCGAGGCGTTTGGCTGGATGGTCTCCGATCGCCATGATCCAACGTCCCAAGGCGAGGCCGCCGAGCGGATCGCCGACAAATACGGCTTCGACCGTGAGGCGCTGGACGACTTCGCCGCCGAGTCCCATCGCCGCGCCGCCGCCGCGACCGATGCGGGCTATTTCCGCGCCGAAACCGTCGCCGTCCCGGTCGCCGATCTGTGCGAAAAGGGCTGGGAAGGGCCGCGAGACAGTCTGGACGGCGATCAGACCATCCGCCGCGACACGAGCCGCGAGAAACTGTCGACGCTGAAGACCAGCTTCCGCGAAAACGGTCGCATCACCGCCGGCAACGCCTCACAGATTTCCGACGGCGCGGCGGTCGTGCTGCTGGCCTCCGAGGCGGCGGTCAAGCGGTTTGGCCTTACCCCGCTGGCGCTCGTTCGCTCGGTCGCCGTCGTCGGGTCCGACCCGACCCTGATGCTGGAAGGCCCGATCGCCGCCAGCCGCAAGGCCGCCGCCTCCGCCGGTCTGTCGTTCGATGACATCGCCCTGTTCGAGATCAACGAAGCCTTCGCCAGCGTGCCGATGATGTGGATGCAGGCGACCGGGGTCGGGGCGGACCGGCTGAACGTCAACGGCGGCGCCATCGCCCTGGGGCATCCCTTGGGCGCGACCGGCGCGCGCATCGCGACCAGCCTGATCCATGAACTGGCCCGCACCGGGCAAAAATACGGGCTCCAGGCGATCTGTTGCGCGGGCGGTCTGGCGACGGCGACGGTGTACGAAAACCTGAAGCCCGCGCCGGCGGACTGATCGGCGGGAAGGATGACCGCGCCCAGGCTGACCTTCTATTATACGCCGACCACCTGTTCTCTGGCGTCGCATGTCGCCCTGGAGGAATCGGGGCTGGCGTTCGAGGCCAGCCGGATCCGGCTTCACGATCCCGAGTCGGTCGAGATCTGGCGGCGGACCAATCCCACCGGCGGCGTTCCGGCCCTGATGTCTGATGAGCGTCTGCTCACCGAGAACGTGGCCATCCTGAACTATGTCGCGCATCTGGCGCCGGACGCCGGGCTCCTGCCGGACGACGCATTCGAGCAAGCCAAGGCGCTGTCGCTGACAGCCTGGTTCGCCAGCACCGTTCACATCACCGGTCGGATGGCGCGAGCGCCCTTCCGCTTCACGTCCGATCGGGCGGCCCACGAGCCCCTGACCCTCGAAGGGCGTCGCCGCTTCGAGGCCAATCTGCGCAGGGTCGACGGACTGCTCGCCGGCCGCGACTGGCTGGTGGGAGATCGCTTGTCCGTCGCCGACGCCTACGCCCTGGTGTTCTATGCTTGGGGCGTTGTTGGGGACTATCCCATGGCCGAGTTGAGTCACTATTCCGCCCTGGCGCGTCGCATGGCCGAACGGCCCGGCGTCCAGCGCGCCATGGCGCGCGAGAAGACGCCACCGTTTCCATCCTGAGCAACCAAGAGGCCCGCCATGTCCAATGTCGTGATCGTCACCGGAGCATCCGGGGCCCTGGGTCGGGCCGTGGTCGCACGACTCAAGGCCGACGGCGTCGTCGTGGCGGCCGTGGACGCCGCGCCAGTTGTCGAGATCGATGCGGACCTTGTGCTGGCGGGCGTGGATCTGGCGGATGCGACGGCGGTCGGCGGCGCCATCGAGGCCGTGGTTTCCGCTTTGGGGGCGGTGAACGGGCTGGCGAACGTCGCCGGCGGGTTCGTCTGGGAGCCTGTCGTGGGGGGGGAAGCGGAAACCTGGGACAGGATGTTCCGGACCAACTTGCTGACGGCCGCTCTGGCCAGTCGGGCCGCGCTGCCCCATCTGCTGAAGCAGGGCGGGGCCATCGTCAATGTAGGGGCGGTCGGCGCCGTTGATCCAGCCGCGGGCATGGCGCCCTATGCGGCGTCCAAGGCCGGGGTGATGGCCCTGACGCGCAGCCTCGCGGCCGAACTTCGCGGCAGGGGCGTTCGCGTCAATGCGGTCCTGCCGACGATCCTCGACACCCCGACCAACCGCCGAGATATGCCCGACGTTGACCCGGCCGAATGGATTCGTCCGACGGACGCCGCCGACGTGATCGCCTTTCTGTTGTCGGACGCGTCCGTGGCGGTCAACGGCTCCGGGATCACCCTGGCGGCGTCCTGATCCTTTCGGCGCTCAGCCGGTCCGGTCGGCGTCGCCAGGGACGCCGAGGCCCAACGGCGTCGAGGCGTCCGGCTGACCGGCGTCGATGGCGAGCGACTTGGCCCGCTTGCTGTGGATCTCGCGGATCGTGATGTAGAGGGTCGAGACCACGATCACCCCGGCGCCGATATAGGTGAAGACATCGGGCCATTCGCCGAACACGACCACGCCTGCGATCACCGACAAGACCAGCCGCGCATAGTCGATGGGCGCCAGGACGGCGGCTTCGCCGACCGCCATCCCCTTGATGAACAGCACTTGGTTGGCGGCGCTGAGTAGGCCGATCAGGAAGAGTGGAATCAGATCGCCAGGGTTGGGCCAGCGCCAGTCAGCGAGGGCGAAGGGTAGGGACAGAAGTTCGCCCATGATGCTGGACCAGACCAGGATCGAGCTCGCGGACAGGTCGCGGGTCAGGGACTTCACGCCCGTGATCGTGCCGGCCAGAAACAGAGCCGAGATCAGCGCGGCCAGGTGCGGCCAGCCGACTGTGACCCCCGCGCCCCATGGCCGCATGATGATGACGACACCGACAAAGCCGATCACCACCGCCGCGATCCGGCTGGGGCCGATCGTCTCGCGCAGGAACAGCGCCGCCAACAGCACGACCCAAAGCGGCCGGGTGAACGACAGGGCGTTGGCCTCGGCCATGGGCATGGCTTCATAGGTGTAGAGCAGCAGGATCATGCCGATGGTCGCCAGAAGCGAGCGCAGGAACAGGGCGGGCATCGTCGAGCGCGGCACCCACAGAACCTGTCTGGGATTGCGGAGCATGAAGGGTATGGCGACGATCAGCGAACCGGTCTGGCGATAGAAGTTCTGGAGGTGCGAGGGGTAGTCGCCGCTGAGGTGCTTCACCAGGGTGGTCATGGTGACGAACGTCAAGGCCGAGAGCAGCAGCCAGATCGCGCCCTGGGCGTTCGGCGCCAGGCGCGAGAGGGGCGTGTTCACGCGGGGTTGTCCTCATAGCCCTTCAGCACATAGGTCATGCGGCCGCCGGCCAGCATCAGGCCGCTGAACAGGTGGAGTTCGACGATCTGCGCTTCGCTGAAATGCTCGCGCAGATGATCGTAGACCTCGTCGCCCATGGAGAAATAGTCGCCGGCGAACAGTTCGGCGAACCGCAGGGCGGCCTGTTCGGGCGGGCTGAAGCGCGGGTCGGACCAGTCGCTGCAGGCGACGATGTCGGCCTCGCTGACGTCGTCGGATTTGCGGGCGATCTGGCACACCGGGCAGGTCGTGATCGAGGCGATCTTGAGCCGCATCAGTTCGCGCAGCCGGTCGGGCAGAACGCCACGCTCGTGAATCTCGGCCATCACGCCGAGCCAGGCGTTGGCTGCGGCCGGCCGATGCGCCCAGATCTGGACCGGCAGGGTGTTGGATAGCATCCGCGTCGCCTTGCCCCGATCGATCGAGGCGCGAAGCGGATCGGACAGACCATCGAGGGGCAGGGGGGCGACGCGGGCCATGATCAGCCGCGATCTTCGCAGAACTCGAAGATCGCGCCGCCCAATTCGGCCGGATCGACACGCAGCAAGGCGCCGCCGACCGCCTCGCAATCCTCGATGCGTTCGAACTTCACGCCCAAGGCGGTCAGGCGATCGGCCTTGGCGTCCAGACCGTTGACCGAGATGCGGATATAGTGAGGGCCCGGTCCCCAGTTGTGCAGATAGCGGCCCGAGGGGCTGTCCCATTGGGTCGGCTGGATGACGTCGAGGGTGGCGCTGGTTCCCAGGTTGAAGCCGATGCGGGCCACCTTGTAGCCTTCGCCCTTCAGCTGTTGGACGGCGCTCGCGGGCTGGAGGTCCAGATTTCGGTCGAGGCGGCCTAGCACGTCGTCAAGATCGCGCACCAGGAAGCCACGTCCGACGACCCGGACCATGTCGCCGGGCTTGGGATCGCGGGGGCGGGGCGGGGGCGTGCTGAACGCTTCGGCCGGCATCTGGATGGCCGCCAGCGGAATGACCTCGATGCACAGGCCGCCGTCGACCGACGGCTCATAGACCGGCTTTTCAGGCGTGCAGCCGACCCAGAGCCGATCGAACGGCATCTCCGGCGTCAGCTGCGCCAGGCGGAACGGCTGACCCTTGCTCAGCAGGTGCTCAACCACGCCGCCGATGTTGTCGGACACCAGGACGGTGGCGTGGGTCTTGATGGGTCGGAACGGACCTTGAAAATCCTCAAGGCTCTTGAGGAACCCCGGGAACATCGGGTCGCCGTGGTTGGGGAAATCAAGGTGCCCCTGCGGCTCGACCCGCGTCGGCGAGACCGCCAGCGATTTGTGCACCCTCAGGAAGTGGGCGACATAGGGGTGGCCCGGAAAGGCTTGGCGCCAATTGGCGTGGCCGTGGATTTCCAGTTTGCTGACGATCTGCTCCGCCGTCTCGTCGGCGTCGTGGACCATCAGATCGCCGCTCAGCAGCAAGTCGTAGAGGCTCATCTCGTTCTCCTTTAGCCGGCGGCGTCTCTGCGCCCGGCGACTTGATCTTCAGTCCTTGACCAGCAGCAGGCTGCCCGCGAGCGGCCCGCCGCCGGCGGCGCAGACCGCCACATGCGGGTCGCGGATCTGGCGTTCGCCCCCGCGCGCCCAAAGCTGGGTGCAGGCCTCGTGGACGTAGCCCAGTCCGTGCGTGCGTCCGCCGGACAGCTGGCCGCCGTTGGTGTTCAAGGGTAGTTCGCCGTTCAGCGCGATCCGGTGGCCGCCTTCCACGAAGGCGCCGCTCTCGCCCTTGGGACACAGGCCCAGACCTTCCAGCCACATCATCGTCAGGATGCTGAAGCCGTCGTACAGCTGGGCCGTATCGACGTCGGCCGGCTTGAAATCGGTGCGGGCCCACATGGCGTTGGCCGCGTCCGGCGTAGCGTTGGCCGTCAGGTCGACCTGATCCCACAGATAGGGCTGGTTCATCGCCGCCCCGATCGCCTCGATACGCACCGGCGGATTGCGCAGGTCCCTGGCGATGTCCTTGCGCGACAGGACGATGGCGGTCGAAGCGTCGCAATGGACGTCGCAGTCGAACATCCGCAGCGGCGTTGAGATCATCTTCGACGCGAAATAGTCGTCCATCGTCATGGGCTTGCGCATGACGGCCTTGGGGTTGAGCAAGGCGTTGCGGCGGGCGTTCAGGGCGATCTGCGCCAACTGCTCCGGCGTCGTGCCGTATTTTTCCATATGGCTGGCGGCGTACATGGCGGTGATGTTGACCACCGACAGCACGTTGAACGGCGTGCACCACTGCCACATGAAATTGCCGTCGCGCGGGCCGGACTTGGCGGCGAGGCTCTGGTCCTTGCTGCCGGTGAGCCGATTGCTGGACTCGGTGATGGTGCGGAAGACCAGAACGTTCTTCGCCATGCCCGAGGCGATGGCCATGGCCCCGTTCATCAACCCGGCCAGTGGACCCGCGGCCTCGTAGCCCCCGCTGAACCAATTGCAGTTCAGGCCGAACATGCTTAGCACCGCCAGCGGTCCGACCGGCGAGAAGCTGCCGCCGTTGGAGTTGTCGCCTGGCCAGGAACAGACGCCGTCGATATCCTTGGGATTGAGGCCGGCGTCGGCGATGGCCTCCAGCGCCGCGTCCACGGTCAGCTGCATCGCCGAGCGCGAGGAGGGGCGAGCGACCTCGGACTGGCCAATGCCGACGATGGCGACGTCCTTCTCCAGGATGCGCGCGCTCATCACGCCGCCGCCTTTTCAAACAAGGGAATCCAGACGTCCTCGACGTTCTCGAACACAACGCTCACGGCCATGCCGACCTCGACCGCATCCGGCGCGCAGTTCACGACATTGGAGAGGAAGCGCAGGCCTTCCTGCTCCTCCAGTTCGACGATGGCGACCACATAGGGTTCTGTGAATTCGGGGGTCCATGCCTGGTGATTGATGGTGAAGGTCAGCACCCGTCCGCGCCCCGAGACGGGTGTCGGCGCGACGTTCAGGCTGTTGCAATGGCGGCAGATCGGCGCGGGCGGATGAAAATACAGCGTGCAGTCGCCGCAACGGTGCATTCGCAGTTCGCCGACCTCGCCTCCGGTCCAGAACGGCCGCGTTTCCGCGTTGAGCAATGGAAGCTTTCTCACCGTGTCGCCCCTGGGCTGTGCTGACGACGATCCATCTAGCGCCCCGTGAAAACAGGCTGGCGCTTTTCCTTGAACGCCGCGGCGGCCTCGCGGCGATCGTCGGTCGACATCAGCAGAATGAACAGGTCCTTTTCCAACTTCAGGCCGGCGCGAAGGTCCAACTCAAGGCCGTCGCGAGCGGCTTCCTTGACGTAGGCCGAGGCGGCGGCGGGCTTGGAGGCGATGCGTTCGGCCAGGACCTGGACCTCGTCGAACAGGCTGTCGTCGGAGGCCGACAGGCGCGAAACCAGCCCGATGCGGTGGGCTTCCGCCGCGTCGATCCGTTCCCCGGTCAGCAACAGATCGAGCGCCCGACCGAGGCCAACGAGGCGGGGCAGGCGCTGGGTGCCGCCGCCGCCCGGGATCAGGCCAAGTCCCGTCTCGGGCAGGCCGAACACGGCGTTCGGTGATGCGATCCGAATATCGCAAGCCATGGAGATCTCCAGGCCGCCGCCCAGGCAATAGCCATGGATGGCGGCGATCACCGGCTTGCGGACCCGGTCCAAGGCTTCGATCCACCCTGGTGTCGTCTCGGCGCGAAGCGCCGGCAAGGACGCCGCGTCGCTCTGGGCCTTGATGTCGGCGCCAGCGCAGAAGCCGCGTTCGCCGGCTCCCCGAATGACGATCGCGCCGACGTCGGGGTCGGCGTCCAACACTTCCAGCGCCTGCATCACCTCGCGACGAAGGGCGGGATTGATCGCGTTGATCTGTGCAGGGCGACTAAGAACGATCCAGCCCACGCGATTGACGCGTTCGATCTGGACGGTGTGGTCGATGGCTCCATCTGCCATGGTCGTCATGCTCCGACGTTACCGGCGGACGGCGCTCGACCGCCGACGGTGTGCTGGGAATTGCCAGGAAGAAGGCTCATGCGGTCGCTCCGTCGACGAAGCGTTCGGACCGGCGCGCGGCGAGCCAGGCGGCGAGGAAATGCAGGCCCGACCACAGGCTGAAGATCATCACCGCGGCGATGCCGACCTTCAGGGAATTGGTTCCTCCAACGCGATCGCTGACAACGCCCACGACCAGAGGACCGACGCCGTAGCCCACGAGATTGGTCACGGCCTGAACCGCGGAGACGACAACGCCTCTCATGCGCGGCTCCACGCCGGTGACGAGAATGGCGTAGGCGGGGGCCGTAAAGCCGCGCGAGACGATCTCGAAGACGATAAAGCCGAGGGCGACGACCATGAGCGACGATCCCAGAGCGAAGATAAGGCCCGAGACGCAAGCCAGGACGCAAGCGACCATAGGCGCGGCCGGCAAGGCCTGGACGCCCCAACGGCGGACCACGGCGTCCCCGGCCGGGCCGCCCAAGAAGGACCCCAACGCGCCGAACAGTCCGACGCCCAGGCCCGCCATCAGGCCGGCCTGGGGCAGGGTGAAACCCTGCGTGCGGACCAGGAAGGATGCCGCCCAGACCGGCACGCCCGACATGGCCAACGAGGCCAAGCCTATGCCGACGAAGGCGTGAAAGACCGTCGGATTGGCGCAGACGAACCGCATAGTCTGCAATAGGGACGGAGCTGGCGTCTGGTCGTCTTGGCCGATATCGCGCTCCCGGACGGGCTCGCGGACGGTCAGGATAATCAGGATGGCGAGAATCAGCCCAGGGGCGCCGGCGACGAAGAAGGCGGTTCGCCAACCGTAGTTGGCCGCGATCACCCCGCCGAGCACAAGGCTGATGGCCGTGCCGAAAGCCGTGCTGGTCCAGAATACGCCCATGGCGGTCGAGCGCCGGTTCTTGGGAAACAGGTCGGCGATCATCGACATCGCCGTTGGCGCCGCCGCCGATTCCGAGGCTCCGACCGCCAGCCGCGCCATGACCAACGCCGGGTAGTTTTGCGCGAAGCCGCAAATGGCGGTGCAAAGGCTCCAGACCGCGACGACGGTCGCAAGCAACCGGGTCCGGTTGACCCGGTCGATCAGCCATCCCATCGGCAGGCCCGTCAGCGCATAGGTCAGACCGAACGCGAGACCGGTCAGCAGGCCCAACTGGCTGTCGGAGAGCTTGAACTCGGCTTTCACGGGCTCGATCAGGATGGACATCGCCGTCCGGTCGATGGAGTTCGACACATAGACGAGCGTCAAAATGACCAGAGTGTACCAAGCGCCCTTGGCGAGCGGCGTGGTGGAGGTGTTGGGCATGGCTAGGGCCAGACCCTGCTGCCCAGGCTCCAGGTCGCCGAGGTGCGGAAAATGACGGGCACTGATATCCTCCGGGCGCGCTTTGAACTGCGTCTCTTTCGTCGAGGCTAGAGTAGCGCCAATAATTCGGCAAGCGAAACGAATTTCTGGTATCAGAATAATATGATTGTCGCTCGCCGGCCTGGTGACTAGAAAAGGTCGGCGGATCGATATGGGTTCGCGCCTTTCCCGCGAGGTCCCCGTGCGAGCCCTTCTGAGTCTGCAGGCCGGTGGCCCGGAAACCCTGAGAATCCGCGAGATCGACGAGCCCTCGCCGGGCCCGGGTCAGGTCGCCGTGACCGTACACGCCTGCGGGGTCAATTTCCCCGATGTGCTGGTCATCGAGGATAGATATCAGCTGCGGCCGCCCAGGCCGTTTTCGCCCGGCAGCGAGCTGGCGGGCGTGGTGCGCGCGGTCGGCGAGGGCGTCGCGTCGCCGGGCGTGGGCGATCGGGTCTCCGCGTCGCTGCCGTTCGGCGCGATGGCGGAAGTCGTCATTGTGTCGGCGGATCGGTGCACGGTCGTGCCGGGCGCCATGCCGTTCGACGAAGCGGCGGCGTTCCAGGTGACCTACGGCACCGTCTATCATGCTCTGGTGGGGCGTGCGGGTCTGCGACAAGGCGAGACGCTGCTGGTTCTTGGCGCCGGGGGCGGCATTGGGCTTGCGGCCGTGGAGTTGGGCAAGGCCCTGGGCGCTCGCGTGGTCGCGGCCGCCTCTTCACAGGACAAGCTGGACGCGGCGCTGGCGATGGGCGCCGATGCCGTGGTGTTGTATCCGCGCGCATTCGAGGATGTCGGTCAGGCCAGGGCCTTCACCGAGGCGGTGCGGGCTGCTTGCGGCGGGGAGGGGGCCGATATTGTCATCGACCCGGTCGGGGGGGCCTATGCCGAGCCGGCGTTCCGGGCCATCGCCGGGCAAGGGCGCTATCTGGTTGTGGGTTTCGCGGCCGGCATTCCCGCCATTCCGCTCAATCTCGTCCTACTCAAGGCGGCCCAGATCATCGGTGTCTTCTGGGGCGCATACATGGCGAGCCACCCGCAGGCCGGCGCGCGGGACATGGGGGTGTTGTTGGACCTGTATGTCGCGGGCAAGATCAGACCCTGTGTCTCCGAACGCTATTCGCTGGAGCGGGGCGGGGAAGCGATCGCGCGGTTGGGGTCGCGCGGCGTCTCCGGCAAGATCGTCGTGGATGTGCAAAGTTCTGAAAGCAGAACGAATGCCTAATATCAGAATTATGCTGGACCGATCGGGCAGGCCCGACTAATTTGTGACGAAGTGACCTTCGCACTACGAAGGCGGGTTCCTGCCTGGCGCTCACACCCACTGGATGGGCGTCGGCAGGAGCGCTGGGGACGACATTCGAGGCCTGTCACCGCTGTTGCCTTTGGGATGATCCGGAGCGACGGGTTTGGCCGGCCATCGACAGGGTGGACGGAATGAATGCGATGACCAACACGATCGAGACGGGATGGCGGACCGGCCCCCGCGATACGCCGGTCGCCGCCTTGCGCCGCGCCGTCGCGGCACATCCGGACAAGGTGTTTCTGGACTTCAGCGGCGAGAAGCACACCTACGGCGCGTTTGATCGGGCCAGCAACCGGTTCGCTCACGCCTTGCAGTCCCTGGGCCTGATCGCGGGCGCGCCGATCGTCTCGATGCTGGACAACAATGTGGATGCGGTCACGACCTGGATCGCGGCCAACAAGATTTCCGCGATCAGCGTACCTCTGAACACCGCCCTGATCGGCCAGTTCCTGCGGCACCAGATCGAGGACGCCGGCGCGAGCCTGCTGGTCTGCGAGGCGCGCTACCTGCAGCGCGTTCTGGATATCGAGGATCAACTGACAGCCCTCAGGACCGTGCTGGTCCGCGGCGCCTTCGAGCCCGCGCCCGGCTCGGCGCTGACGATCGTCTCTCTCGACGACCATCGGGGCGCCGATGACAGCGCGTTCGAGGACCTGCCCGATCCCGGGGCGCTGAACGCCCTGATCTATACCTCCGGAACGACGGGACCTTCCAAGGGATGCATGATTACCGGCAACCAGATGTGCCATTTCGCGCGGATGCTGACGCGGTCGGCGCCGTTCGGGCCGGACGACATCTATTGGACGCCCTTGCCGCTGTTCCACATGAACGCCATCGCGACAGGGGTCGTGTCGGTGATGCTGGTGGGCGCGACCATCTCGTTCGCGCCGAAATTCTCGGTGTCGGGGTTCTGGCCCGCGATCGAGGCGTCCGGGGCGACCGTCGTTTCGATCCTGGGGTCGTTGGGGACGTTGCTCGCGCGCGCCCAAGAGCATGAGGCCATGGCCCGCTGCTTTGGTCAGATCCACACCGTGAAGGGCAATCCTTTCCCCGAAGAGATCAAGCAGATCTGGCGCGCCCGCTTCGGCGCCAAGAATGTCGGCTCCAACGTCTATGGCCTGACCGAGGGCTTGCTGACCTCCATGCCCGCCGATGGCTCCTACGCGGAGGGGTCTTCGGGCAAGGCGGCGCCGGAGCTCGACGTTCGCATTTTCGACGACAACGACAACGAGGTCCCGATCGGAACGTCCGGCGAGGTGGTGTGCCGCCCGCTGATGCCCGACATCATCTTCAAGGGGTACTGGCGGCGGCCCGAGGACACTCTGAAGGTCATGGGGAACCTGTGGTTCCACACCGGCGACATCGGCAAGTTCGATGAGAACGGCTTCTTCTATTTCGTCGACCGCAAGAAGGACTATTTGCGACGGCGCGGAGAGAACATCTCGAGCTTCGAGATGGAGACCTCGATCCTGACTCATCCCGAGATCGAACAGGTCGCCGTTCATGCCGTGCCGTCGAACCTCCAGGAAGACGACCTGAAGGTGACCGCCAAGCTCAAGCCCGGGGCCGTCCTGTCCGAGGAGGAGCTGTGCCGCTGGCTTATCGAGCGCGTGCCCTACTACGCGGTGCCACGCTACATCGAGTTCCGGGCCGAGCTGCCGGTCAATCCGCAGGGGCGGGTGCTCAAGTTCCAGCTTCGCGACGAAGGAGCGACCCCGACCACCTGGGATATCGAAACCACCGACATCAAACCCAGCCGATGACGCTGGCTTTCCGTCGCCGCAAGGCGTCATGAGTCATATCGAATATAGAATGATATTTTGACATCAGACTAAATCGATTGACTTAGACTCGTGATCGCGCTCCTCTCTCGCCAACAGGCGGCCGCGGGAGTCCCTTAGGGCTCGTTCCAGTGGCCGCCGAGCGCAGCGGCTCGGGGAGGGCCGATCATGACAAACTCCATGTGGAAAGCCGCGCTTTGCGCGGGGGTATCGCTGGTCTGTCTTCCCTCGATCGCTAGCGCCCAGAGCGGGTCTCAGCCCGACCCGAAACCGACCACCGGTCTCGAAGAGATCATCGTCACGGCCCAGCGCCGGGAAGAACGGCTGCAGGACGTGCCGGTCTCGGTGACGGCCTTTGGCGCGAAGGAGCTGGAGCGTCGTCAGATCACCGACGTTCGCGCCCTGACCGAGAATGCGCCGTCGATCACCTTCACCGCGACCCCCTATGGCAACAATGACCTGATCTTGGCGATCCGCGGCGTGGCGCCGGGAGGCGTCCTTCCCAATGTCGATCAGGCGGTCGGCACCTATGTGGACGGCGTCTACTACGCCCGTCCCGAGGGCAGCAATCTGGCCATGGTGGATATCGCCGCGGCCGAGGTCCTGCGCGGTCCGCAAGGCACGCTGTTTGGCCGCAATACCATCGGCGGGGCGTTGAACATCACCACCAACAAGCCGACCTATGAGTTCGGCGGATCGCTGAAGCTGGGCTACGGCAACTACAACGCCATCGCCGGAACCGGCATGGTCAATCTGCCGATCGTCGCCGACAAGTTGGCGGCGCGACTGGTCTACAGCCACGTCGAACACGACGGCTACGGCTACAATCCGTCGCTGAAGAGCGACGCGGCCGATCAGAACGACGATTTCATCCGCGCCAGCGTCCGCGCCGACCTGTCGCCCGATCTGCGGGTGGATGTCGGTTTCGACCACTATGCCGGCTCCAACCACCAGCCACTGTGGGTGCTCAACTCGTACCAGGCCGGGCTGACGGCCGCGCAATACGCGCCCTATGTCGCGGGTCCGGAGTCGCGCATCAGCTACGCGGGCAATAATCCCGTCAATAAGTCCAAGGTCTTCGACTGGACCGGGACGATCACGGCCGACCTCGGATTTGCGACCCTGAAGACGATATCGGGCTATCGCAACATAGATTTCGAGGGCGCCGCGGACCTGGACGGGACGCCGTTTCCCACGGCGGACGTGCGCACGTTCGAGCTCGACGGAGACCAAGTCTCGCAGGAAATCCAGCTCTACGGGACCACCTTCGCCGATCGGCTGAACTGGACGGCGGGCGCCTACTATTTCCGTGAGAAGATCCGCAACTCGCCGATCACCCGGGTGCCAACCGCGATCCAGGACAACACCATCCGGCCGACGAATGAATCGGTCAGCCTGTTCGGCCAGGCCAGCTTCGAGATCTTGCCTCGCCTGCGCCTCACGGCCGGGGTGCGCGCGGTCAAGGATACTCGCAGCATGGTCTATACCCCGGCCCGCTTTGCCGTGGCGGCGGCCAGTTCGACCAATCCCCAGCCCCCGGCCTCGGCGGTGACGCCGGCGGCGTGCCCCTTCACGGCCATCGGCCTCAACCAGGCGCCGGGCGGGTGCCTCTACACGCCCCACGACATCGAATTCAACACCGTCCCGTTCACGATCGGCCTGGACTATCGGTTGCCGGGGGACGGGCTGTTGTTTGGCAAATTCTCCAAGGGCTACCGATCTGGTGGATTTCAGCAGGCCAGCGGTACGACCGCCGCCTTCTTCAGGCCCTTCGACGAGGAGAGCGTGGGAAGCTATGAGGCCGGCGCCAAGCTCTCGTTCTTCGACAAGCGCTTGAGGTTGGGTCTGAGTGGCTATTTCTCGGCCTTCACGGGCATCCAGCAGAACGCCATCCTTTCGGCCAGTCCCGTCATCATCGCTGTCCTCAACTCGGGCAAGGCGGAGATCTACGGCGGTGAGTTCGAGGCGACCGCCCTGCTGGGCGGCTTGCGCCTCAACGCCTCGCTCGGTCTGATCCATCCCGAGTTCACCGACGGTCCCTACAAGGGGTCGGAAGTGCCGACGGTCGCCAAGACCACCTTCGCGCTCAGCGCCGACTATCCGATCGAACTGTCGGCGGGGCGACTGGATCTGCATGTCGACTACAACTATCGATCCGAGGTGTTCTTCCTGAACACGGTGACGATCACCGGGGCGGGGCCCGTCCCCCTGACGCCATTTCAGCGCCGCTCGATCAGCCAGGACGGCTATGGACTGTTGAACGCCCAGGTCGCGTTCACCCTCTCGAATGCTCCGGTAACCGTGGCCGTCTACGGCAAAAACCTCGCCGACGAATACTTCGGCGCGCGGTCGGGATCCTTCGCCGCGGCCAACTTCAATACGGTGGTGATCGGCGCGCCGCGCACCTATGGCGTCAACGTCTCCTACGCCTTCTGATCGACAGCCCCGGCCCGCGTTCCGGGGCGCAACGCGGCGCGATCCTCGCGGATCGCGCCGTCTCTTTTCCCGGCTCGCAGGCCGGTCGCCGAGAGGAGAGTTTGATGCGACTACTATCATTCGAGTTGAACGGCGCCCCCGTCATGGGCGTGCGCCTGGACGAAGAGGTCGTCGATCTGAGCGTCGCCGCGCCGGATTTGCCACGGGACATTCGTGCGTTGTTGGCGGCCGGTCCAGAGGCCTTGGCGGCGGCCGAGCGGGCCGCGGAGGCCGCGCCAGGCCACGCGCGTCATCCGCTCCAGGGCCTGCGTCACCTCGTTCCAATTCCCCGGCCCGACAAGATCATCGGCCTGGGCAAGACCTACATGAAGCACGTCGCCGAAATGAAGGCCGAGGCGTCGTCGTTTCCAGGAATGTTCTTGCGGGTGCCGGATTCCCTGGTGGCCCACAACATGCCGATCTGGCGGCCGGAGGCCTCGGACACGCTCGACTACGAAGGCGAGTTGATGGTGGTCATCGGCCGGGGAGGGCGCATGATATCGCGCGAAAACGCCCTTGAGCACGTCGCCGGTTACGCCTGTCACAACGACGGCAGCGTTCGCGCCTACAACTACATTCCCTCGGCGGTCACGGCCGGCAAGAACTTCCTCAATACGGGCGGGTTCGGCCCCGAGATCGTTACCGCTGACGAGCTACCGCCCGGCTGCAAGGGGCTCAGGCTCACGACCCACGTCAATGGTGACTTGCGGCAGAGCGCGGATATCGCCGAGCTGCACTGGGACGTCGCTCATCTGGTCCATCTGATGTCGACCATCTTCACCCTCTATCCCGGCGACCTGATCGCCACCGGAACGCCGTCGGGCTGCGCGGCGGGGTCGGCCAATCCGCAATGGCTGGTCCCGGGCGACGTGGTGCGCGTTGAGATCGAGGGCGTCGGCGTGCTGGTCAACCCGATCGCGGACGCGCCCAAGGCGGCGCCGGACGATCGGTCCTAGCGCACCATCATCAGGCCGCCGTCCACCGCCAGGGTCTGGCCCGTGATGAACCGCGCCGCGTCGCTGGCGAGAAACACCAGCACCGGGGCCATGTCAGCGTCGGGATCGCCCAATCGTCCGCCCAAGGGGATCATCATCGCCATGCCCCGGTCGTGCGCCTCCAGCTGTTCGGGCGACATGCCGGCCCGGGTCGTATCGTACATCGGGGTCCACATGCCGGGCGCGACCGCATTGGCCGCGATGCCGTAGCGTCCCCATTCCTGGGCGATCGTGCGGGTCCAGGCCAGGACGGCGCCCTTCGAAGCGGCGTAATGGGCGCAACCGCGCAGACCCAAGGCGCCGGCGGCCGACGCGAAATTGACGATACGGCCGCCTCGGTCCTTCAGGTGGGGAAAGGCGGCCTGGTTGGCGATCATCGTGCCCTTGGCGTTGACGCCGAGCACAAGGTCCCATTCGTCGTCGGTGATCTCCTCGGCGGGGGTGTAGCGTTGAAGGCCGGCGACGTGGATGAGGACGTCGAGGCCGCCCATTTCGGCGACCGCATGGTCCACGGCGGCCGTCGTCGAGGCGCGAGATGACACGTCGCACACGCCGTAAGTCAGCCGCCCCGGTCTGTTCGTGGGCGGCTCTTCGATCGGCGCCGTTGAGATGTCGAAGCCAGTGACGGTCGCGCCCGCCGCCGCAAGCGCCTTGGCGGCGCTGGCGCCGATCCCGCGCGCGGCGCCGGTCACGATGATGCGTTTGCCCAATAGGGTGGCTGTGTCCGTCATGAGACTCTCCTGCATCGGGCTATATTATTGTTGATTCAATAGTTTGTTCGGATTTTCTGATATCTGGCCATGGGTGCGAAACGCGCTCTAGCTCCGTTTCCGATCATCGGCCTTAAGGCGCCTGCCTTCTTATATCAGATTTTTATTCTTGCGACAGATTTCCAATTCTGTTTAGTTTATCCCTAACGCGGCGCCCTTCCGGCAGCCGTTGTATCGGGGCGATAGACCCCCACGGGGAGGTTTTAGATGCTGTCCAAGACCAGTCGACGTGTGTCTAAATTCCTGCGACGCGGGGGCGCCCTTGGCCTGCTGGCTTGCACGGCGCTGACCGCGCCGGCGTTCGCCCAGAGCGCCGCGCCCCAGACCCAGGCGGATCAGCTTGAGGAGGTCGTCGTCACGGCGCGCCGGACCGAAGAGAACCTTCAGAGCACGCCCGTTGCGGTTACGGCCATGGGCGCGGCGGCTCTTGAACGGGCTCAGGTGGCCGATGTCACGGATCTCCAACGCACGACGCCCAGCCTTTCGATCGCCACCGGCGCGCCGTCGGCGTCCGGGTTTGCCTTCGTGGCCATGCGTGGTCAGGGAAACCTTCAGGCGCTGGTCTCCAATGACCCCGCCGTCGCCATCTATGTCGACGGCGTCTACATCCCCCGCCCGTCGCAGGGCCTGACCGATCTGCTCGACCTGCAGCGCGTCGAAGTCCTGCGCGGTCCGCAAGGAACCCTGTTTGGCCGCAACACCATCGGCGGCGCGGTGAATATCCTGACGGCCGACCCTTCCGCCGACTACAGCGGAATGATCAAGCTGGAAACGGGCAACTACCACCAGTTCGGCGCAAGCTTCGTCGTCAATGGCGCCCTGACCGATCAGCTCTCGGCCCGTCTCGTCGCCAGCACCAAGAGCCGCGAAGGCTATGGCCGCGACATTCCGCTGGGCCGCGATATCTGGTCTCAAGACAGCGATTTCGTCCGCGGCAAGCTCAAGTACGACGACGGCAAGGTTCAACTGGTCTTGTCCGGCGACTACAACAAGATGAGCGACAACGGCCAGTTCACGGCGCTGCACGCGTATGCTCCGGAACTGTTTGGGCCCACCGGATCATTCGGTCCGTTCGGCCTTGCGCCGACGCTGAACGCGGCGCTGCATAACCGTGGCTTCTACGACAGCTACGCCACGGGCTTCTTCGTTCCCTCGAGCAACCCGAACTTCGCGGCCCTGCCGGCGCAAGTCAGAGCCCTCTACACCATGCCCCTGGGCAACCGGTTGGAAGCCTACGGCTTTGGCCTGAACGGCTCGGTCGACCTGGGTGGCGCGACACTGAAGTCGATCACCGGCTATCGTTTCAGCGACACCGACGGAGTGGTGGACACCGACGGCACGCCCGCCCCGATCCTGACGACATGGGCCGGTTACAGCTCTGAGCAATGGTCTCAGGAACTTCAGATCAACGGCGCCGTCGGCGACAAGTTCACCTATATCGCCGGGGCCTACTATTCCGACGAGAAGGGGCAGGAGTTCAGCCGCTCGCAGAACTTCGGCTTCTTGCCGTATTCGGCCACGACGCGCCCCAACGCCGGCTTCGCCGGACAGAATCTCGCCGATGTGCACAACACCTCGACCGGCGTGTTCGGTCAGGGCTACTACCAGCTGACCGACGCCGTCAGGTTCGCGGGAGGGCTGCGCTGGACCTGGGACCAGCGCGACACCACGTTGCACAACTACTCAGCCTGGGGTGTGACCACGACCTGCAATCTTCCCAAACCAGATGTCGCGGGCGTCTGCGCCCAGACACAGCAGGCCAAGTTCGATTATCCGGCCTGGACTTTCGGGCTCGACTGGCAGGTCAATGACGCGGTGTTCGCTTACGTCCAGACGCGGCGGGCTTCCAAGTCCGGCGGCTGGAACACCCGCGCCGGCGGCCTTCCGGCCTTCCGGCCCGAGACCACCCGCGACCTGGAAGCGGGCCTGAAGGCGACCTGGCTGGAGAACCGCCTGCGGACCAACATCGCCGTCTTCCATTCCTGGCAGTCGGACGTCCAGCGCAACGCGGCGGCACTGACCCCGGCGGGCGCTAGCACCCAGTTCATCGTCAATGCGGGTGACGCCCGGGTCTACGGGATCGAACTGGAAGGCGCCTACCGCCCCTGGACGGGCATGGAGCTGACGGCCAACCTCAGCCTGATGAACGGTGAGTACAAGAGCGGCTCGTTCATCGAACAACAGTCCGTGGCGGGCGCGGCGCTCGCGGGCTGCACGCCGGCGGGAGCGTCGTCGATCTGTCCGGTGAACCGCAGCGCCGAGGAACTGCCCCAGCTTCCCAAGAGCCAGTACAACCTGGGCGCCACCCAGGCTCTGCCGACCTCGTTTGGCAAGGTGACGCTGCATGCCGACTATTCCTACCTCGGCCGACAGTACTACAATCCCGTCACGCCGGCCGCCCAGCAATCGGCCACGAACAAGGCTCTCTACGCGGCCTCGAACGCCATCACCCAGACCCCGGGCTATGGCTTGCTGAATGCGCGCATCGCCGTGGAATTCGACGCGCATAACATCGAGCTTGCCGTCTACGGCAAGAACCTGACCAGCAAAGAATACAATGTCCGTCAGTTCGCCGATGTCTATGCCGCCGGCCTTGGCTTCGCCACCGACTTCATCGGCGAGCCGCGGACCTACGGCGCTTCTCTGACCAAGCGCTTCTAACCTCGGCGACTCCCGTCGAACCTGGCCGCCGACCGGATCCCGGTCGGCGGCTTTTTCTTGCATCGAGCGCGTCTGCGACCATTGCGCGCCATGGTCAGCGGGCAAGAAAAAGGCCTCCGTCGGCGACGGAGGCCTTTCCAGATTGGCGATACGGCCCGCGTGATCGCCAAAGCGCGACTGCTAGGGGATATCCCAGATCACGTGAACCGCCTCAGGCCCTCGCAGCGACACGCCGCGAACTTCGGGGCGGGGGTGATCGGGATCCAGTCGCAGGTTGGGCAACATGTCGAGCAACAAGCCGACGGCTTCCTCGATCTCCACCTTGGCCAGCCACATGCCGATGCACATGTGCGCGCCGAAGCCAAAGCCGAAGGCCGCCATCTGCTTGCGGTCGATATCGAAGACGTCGGGGTTGTCGAACACCGCTTCATCCCGGTTGGCCGAGGCGACGCAGGCCGAGATGATCGAACCCTTGGGAATGGTCACATCCTGCAGGGTCACATCGGTCTGGCATTCGCGGACCTTGAAGGTGGCGACCGCGTCGTGACGGACGCTTTCGTCGAGCACCTTGCGCATCAGGGTGCGGTCGGCGCGCAGACGTTCGAGCACCTCGGGGTGATCGAACAGATGGGTCATCATGATCGCGAAGGTGCGCGAGGTGGTTTCGGAGGCGGCCGGCAGCATCATCCGCACGAAATTGGTGATCTGATGATCGCTCAGGGTCCGGCCTTCGAACTCGGCGCGGATCAGGCGGCTGATCAGATCGGCGCCCTCGGCCCCGGACGTCCGTCGCGCCTGAACGGCGGCCAGGGTCGGGTCGTAAAGTTCCTGGAACGCCTGGAACGCCGCGCGCTTGGCCTCGGGGTCGTTGGCCATCCCGCCGAGGACCTTCAGCGCCTTGGTGGCGAAGGTCTCCAGCGCCGCCGGATCGTCGTCCTGGAAGCCCAGCACGGCATAGACGACATGGATCGGGAACATCACGCCGACGCTGGTCACCAGTTCGGCCTTGCCCAGCGGAACCAGCGGCTCGATGAAATAGCGCTGGATCAGCGGCCGGATATAGGTCTCGCGCCATTCTTCCATCACCGCCGGGGTGAATGACGGCTGCAGGATACCGCGCAGCTGCCGGTGTTCGTCCCCGTCCAGCCCGGTGATCATCAGCCCGTCAAGGAACTGACCCAGCCCCGTTTCCATCAGGATGCCGCTGGTGAAGGTCTTGGTGTCGCGCAACACCTTCATGACGTCGGCATGCTTGAAGATCGTATAGATCGGGCGGCCGGTGTCGCCCGCGAACGAGGCCGCGCCGAGTTGGGCGCAGATGTCGCCCTCGATCACCGGCTTGTTGGCGCGGTGATCGCGATAGATCGCCTCGATATTTCCGTCATTGCCCGCGAACAGGGCGCCGACGTGGGCGAACCCCTCCGCGAGGTCCTTGTTGGGCGTCATCTGAGCGGTGCTCATCGGTGTTCCTTCCCTGGAATCTGACCGGCCTCGCGGGCGCGATATTTTTCAGATACAGAATAGCATTCTGATGGAAATGTCCATCAAACGTAAGGTCGATCCAGCCCCTCAGTGTCCGCGAATCGCGGCGACGGCGGATGGGTCGGTATAGTCTCGCCAGCGGATCAGCTTGCCGTCGTGATCCAGTTCGAAAATGCCGGCCAGGGCGAAGGCGCCGATCTCTCGCCCGTCGGCGGCGATCAGCCGGTCCATCCTCTCGGTCAGGACGACATTGCCGTTGGCGGCGATATGCAGGGTCTCGACCGTGATCTTGGCGTATCCCATGGCGGCCTCGAACTTGGCGCCCATGGCCAGAGCCTGATCGGGACCGACCGTCTTCGACAGGCCCATGTTGATCCATTCGGTGTCGGCCCGAAATAGGTCTCGGATCGCCTTTTCGAGCGGTTCGGGCCCGGTGGACCAAGCGTCGAGAAACTCGCGGATGATGTCGAACGGGGCGCGGGTCACAAGATGATGTTCCTTCGATTTTCAGGGGGCAAAACCTGGGTTTCCGAGCGCGGTCGCCGGGGCGATTTGGTAAGCTGCGCCACAGAGATGGCCCCGCCATCCAGACATGATGGAGCCGACATGAGCGACGCGATTACCGCCATTCCCCTGACCCGTATCGACGGTCAAACCGACACCCTGGCCAACCATTCCGGCAAGGTTCTGCTGATCGTCAATGTGGCGTCGAAGTGCGGATTGACGCCCCAGTATGAAGGGCTCGAGGCGCTCTATCGCGACAAGCAGGCGAACGGTCTGGAGGTGTTGGCTTTCCCCGCCAACAACTTCAACGGCCAGGAGCCGGGCGCCGACGCCGAGATCGCGACCTTCTGCAAGACCAGCTACGACGTGACGTTCCCGCTCTACGCCAAGATCAGCGTCAAGGGGGAGGACATCCACCCGCTCTATGCCGAACTGACGGCGGCGAAGCCCGAGGCGGTCGGCGACGGACCGATGCGCGAACGTCTGGCGGGCTATGGCATCGCGACGGGCGGGCCCGGCGAGATCGTCTGGAATTTCGAGAAGTTCCTGGTTGGGCGTGACGGCCGGGTGCTCGACCGCTTCGCGCCCGACGTCGACGCCGCCGATCCGCGCTTGATCGACTCGGTCGAGAAGGCGCTGTCGGCCGACTGACGCCGACAAATGGCGACCGCCGGGGAGGGCTTGCGCGCCTTCCCCGGCGATCATCAGCGCACCTTCGCCGTGATCTTGGCGTGGGGGCCGGAGACCTGGGCGGCCCAGGCGTCGGAGGCGTCGGCGAAATCGAAATCGACGTAATCGACCAGAAGGCTCTGGTCCTTCTGCATCGCCAGCAGCCGTCGCCAGATGGCCTCGCGATCGGCGGGCGGACGTTGGCCCGTGCCGATGCAGGTCAGGGTGCGAAACAGCAGATCGCCGATGTTGAGTTCGACGGTGCGACCCGCGCCGGTGCCGATCGTGATCAGTCGAGCGCCCCATTTCGTCGCCTTGACGGCCGACAGGAAGGGCTTGCCGAAGACAAGATCGAGCACGACGTCGAAGCCCTCTCCGCCGGATGCGGCCTTGAGCGCCTCGGTATCGTCCTCGCCGCCCATGGCGACGCCGGCGTCCGCCAGGCCGCGCTCGACGAGCCGGTCCAGGGCGACCTGGCTGCGCGCGGCCGCCACGACCCGGCCGGCCCCGAGGCTGCGGGCCAGTTGCAAGCCGATCTGTCCGAGGACGCCGGTGGCGCCCAGGATCAGCACGCTCTCGCCCGGCTGGATCTTCGCCGCTTCCAGCGGCACCAGGATGCCGGTGCCGGCGATGCCCATGGTGATGGCGGTGCGGTCGTCGATATCGTCGGGCACGTCCCAGACCTCGGCCGCCGGAACGAGGGTCTTGTCGGCCCAGGCCCCCCAGGGCGCGACCGATCGTTCGCCGAAATAAACCCGGCGCCCGTCCTCGGCGCGACCGACGCCTTCGCCTCGGATGACGCAGGGATACTGGACGCCCAGGCGGTAGGCGCCCAGCACATCCCATCCGCCGAGGCCGGCGGTGTCGACGTCGATCAGGACCGATCCGGCCTGGGCGGTCGGTTCGGGGAACTCCTGAAGAATCGGAGCAGCTCCGTTGCCGGAGATGACGGCGGCGCGCATGGACGTGGTTCCTGATTTGGGCGAGGTGAGGCGCGCGTCGGCGCACGCCCGAACGATCGGGCGGCGCGCCGACGTCAACGGTTCGTCACGTCAGAGGAAGATGGCCAGGTTCGGGAAACCGAGCACGGTCTGATCAATGATGATCTCGCGCCGGGCCAGTTTGAAACTGGCTCCATGACGCCGCAGCAGATCGTGTCGAACGCAGCTGAGCATCAGCAGGTTCGTTTCGTCGAACCTGCTGCGGCTACACAGCAGATAGCTCTTCACCTCGAACTCGTCGGGCTTGTCGGTCGCCTCGACCAGGATGTTGGTGACAAGCCGTCGCGTGCGCGAGGGCGGATCTTCGGCCCAGGCGCTGCGCGTGTCGGTGATGCGACCGACCCGGCCTCGGATCGAGGCGTAGGTCTCATCGAAATGCATCACGGTGCGGACGATGGACGCCGCCTGCTGATTGAGTGGGCGAGTCTGGCGCACCGGGCAGGTGTAGCGCAGGTCGTCGTCCAGCCGCTCAACCCATTCGGCGAGGCGGATCTCGTCCAGCAGCCAGGCTTCCTCGTACAGAAACTCGGTGATCTGGTTGTAGGCGGGCGAGCCGACCGGGACGCGGTTGGCGCGGAAGGGAGCGTCGGCGACGCTGAAATCGGTGGGAGTGGCGGCGTTCATGATGTGATCCTGATGATGTCGGCGATGATCAGAGGGCGCTGTTCATCAGGTCGCGGTAGGCCAGCCACCAGTTCCACTGAGTGTCGTCCTTGGTGAAGCCCTCGTAGACCAAGGCCGGACCGGGCCAATCGGGCCGGGGAGGGGTGTTGCAGATGGCCTGGTATTTCATGGTGATGTTGCGGCCGGCCGCGCCCTTGGCCGTCTGGGTGATGTGCGGCCAAGTGTCGGAATCGTCCTGTTCCACCATGCCGGAGGTGCCCAGCATCCGCACCGCGAACTGCAGCGCCTTCTGCTTGTGCTCCTCGGGCGCGTCCTTTTCGGCCAGGATGTAGTTGCAGAACTCCAGCTCGTCCGGACCCTTGGGAATGTAGGTGTGCAGCGAGGTCAGGCCGATGATCTCGCCATCGGGCTGGGGCACATAGATGAAGGCGATCAGGACGTTGGGGAACATGCCGCCGACCTGGGGCGGACTGTCGACCAGCAGGCCCAGTTGTTCGGGCGTCAGATTGCGGATCAGCTCAGGCAGCATTTCCTTGGTGATGCCGGGCGGCGGCACGATGGCCAGCTTTTCCTCCAGCGTCAGGTTGCCATCCCGGAAGCCGGCGGCCTGTTTGAACTTGTTGGCGACGGGCATGCAGCGCAGGGCGTGACCCTGGAGCGAGCCGACTTCGGTGCCGTACATCGAGGTGGTCAGGTCGCCATCGCCAAACTTGGCGAACTCGCCCAGCCAGCGGTGCAGGGTCAGGGTGTGGAAGCCGTCGGCGGCGGACTGTTCGCAGGCGGTCTTCCAGTTGGCCTTGATGGTGAAGCGCTGCGGCGGGCCGAGGACTTCGAGGCCCCTGTCGGTGCGTTGGAACAGCATGTCATAGTACCACTTCATCTCGCCGAGGAACTCGTCGAACGAAGGGCCGTCGAAATTCCAGGTGGCGAAGATCAGGCCGCCATACAGGTGGCTGCGCGCCTGGGTCAGACCGAGCTTTTCCTTGGGCAGGATGTCTCCGTGCATCTTCTCGCCGGCGACGGGCGCGCCGATGAAGTCGCCGTCGTTCTTGAACGCCCAGCCGTGATAGATGCAGGTGTGGACCTTGGCATTGCCGGCGTCGCTGGTGCAGACGCGCATGCCGCGGTGCGGACAGACGTTCAGCAGGACCTTGATCGACCCGTCCTTCTGGCGCGTGATCAGCACGGGATCGGAGCCCATCAGTCGGGTGATGAAGTCGCCCGGGTTGGGAATCTCACTCTCGTGGCCCAGCAGAAGCCAAGTCTTCCCGAACACCTTTCGCATCTCGATGTCGTAAAGCTCGGGATCCGAGATCGCCCGAAGCTGGACCTCCCGGGTCTGCACGTTGATCAGGTCGTCGATCGTCGTCCCGTCGGAAAGCGTCGTCCGTGTCCGGTCCAGCATGGTTGTCCTCCGCAGCGCCAGGCGCCATATAATTTTGAACAGAGGTGGCATTTCTGTATAGAAAATGCAACTCTTCGTTCATAGAGGAAACGACGGGCGTCAGCCCCCGGAGAAGTCCCCAGGGGACGCCCGGCACGGAGGATGAAGATGAGTTCAGGAGTGATTCCCCATCGCGTTGTCGCCGACCGCAGCGCCTGCTGCGGCTACGGGACGTGCGTGGCGATCTGCCCGGAGATCTATCAGCTCGAGGGCGGACTGGTCGTCCTGACGACCGACATCGTCCCCCCGGAACTGCTCGAGAGGGCTATTGAAGGCGCCGACTCCTGCCCGCAGGCGGCCATCGTCGTGGAGCCCGTCGAGGGATGACGGTCCTCTCGGTCGCCGCGAGTCCAGCGGCTGGGGGCAAGAGCACGGGCAGCATGCCGGGACTATTGTCTCTGTCGCTGTTGGGTGTGCCGCTGACGGCCCTGTCCCTGCCGCTCGTGGTCATGATCCCTGAGTATTATGCGACCGTGCTGGGTCTGCCGCTGGCGGTGATCGGCCTGATCTTCACCAGCGTGCGCGTGTTTGACATCGTCATCGACCCCCTGCTGGGCGCGGCGATGGACCGAACCCGCAGCCGTTGGGGGCGATACCGGCCCTGGCTGATCTTCGGCGCGCCGGCGCTGATGGCGGCCGTCTATCTGCTGTTCATGGCCAGGCCCGGCGTCGGGCCGCTGTATCTGCTGGCGACCCTGACGGCGGCTTTCCTGGGATGGTCCATCCTGTCGCTGGCTCAACTGGCCTTGGCCTCCGGTCTGGCGAGCGGCTACGACGCGCGGTCACGGGTCTATGCCAGCCTGCAGTTCGCCTCCTTGCTGGGCATCCTGGTCGTGATGGGCTTTCCGATTCTGTCGGCGAAGCTCGGTCAGATCAGCTTGGCGCCCACCCAGCTGATGGGATGGGTCATCATCGTCCTGATGGCGCCGGCTGTCGCCCTGGTGGCCTGGCGCGTGCCGGAAGCGACCACACTGGCCCAACGCCATATTGTTGGTATCCGCGAGTATCTGTCGGTCGTCGCGCGACCGGCGGTGTTTCGTATCGCCGCCATCGACCTTCTGTTCGGGCTTGGCTTTGGCACGGCCTCGGCGATGCTGGTGTTCTTCGTCACCGCCGCCAAGGGGTTGGAGCGCAGCGCGGTCGGCGTCGTCCTGATCGCCCAGGTCGTTACAGCCATGATCACCGTGCCCGTCGTGGCCTGGCTGGCGCGCCGGCTGGACAAGCATTTCGTGCTTGGGATCACGGGCGTTCTCGCGGCGATCGTCAGCGTCGCCTTCGTGTTCTTGCCCAACCACAGCCTGCTGGCGGTGTCGCTCGGCATGATGGGCTGGGGCCTGTCGTTCGGCGCGTTCAACCTGTTGCCGCGCGCGATGATGGCCGACGCCGGCGATGAGCTCAGGCTCGATTCCGGCTCGGACCAGACCGGCGTCCTCTATGCCCTGTTGATCAGCAGCTGGAAGCTGGGCGGCGCTCTGGCCGTGGGACTGTCGTTCGCGGCCCTGGCCCTGGTTGGCTACAAGCCGGCGCTGATGACGGCTAATTCGCCGGAGGCCATTTTCGGTCTGCAGATGGTGTTCGCCGGGCCGTCGGCGGTGCTGTTCCTGCTTGGCGCTTGGCTGGCCTTCACCTACCCGCTGACCCGCGCCCGACACGCCGTTATCCGGGTCGCGCTGGACGCTCGTGACGCTCAACACGGAGCAATGGCATGACCCGCCGCCTCGAGGGACGCGTCGCCCTGATCTCCGGCACTGGCGGCGGGCAGGGCAGGGCGGCTGCGCTCAGGTTCGCGGCGGACGGCGCCGTCATCGTCGGATGCGATGTCAATGACGAAGCGGGCGCCGAGACAGCGCGCCTGGTGCGTGACAGCGGCGGTGTGATGACCACCATGGTCTGCGATCTTGGTGATCCCGAGGGCGCGCGGGCCTGGGTAGACGGCGCCGTCGCCGATCACGGCCGGATCGACATCGTCTACAACAACGCCTCGGCGGCGCGCTTCGGATCGATCGCCGACCTGTCGATCGAGGACTGGCGCTTCACGATCCGCAACGAACTGGACCTCGTGTTCCTGACGACGAAGTTCGCCTGGCCGCATCTGGCGAAACAGGGCGGGGCGATCATCAACGTCGCCTCGACCGCCGGCTGGCAAGGGTCTCGCGGCAACGGCACGATTGCCCACAACGCCACCAAGGGCGGCGTCATCGCCATGACGCGGCAGATGGCGCTGGAGGGCGCGCCCTTGGGCATACGCGCCAACAGCATTAGCCCCGGCTTCATCATCACGCCCGGAACGCGCGCCTTCGTCGAGAACCCGACCGTGCGCGCCCAGCTGACGGCCAGCATTCCCCTTGGTCGTCCTGGCGAGCCAGAGGACGTCGTCGGCATGGCCGCCTTCCTGGCCAGCGACGAGGCCGCCTTCATCACCGGCGCCGACATCATCATCGATGGCGGCACGACCGCCTGCTAGCCAACCGACAAGACGAGGATCTGGACCATGGATATCCGGGGTATCGGCTATCTGGGCTTCGAAAGCCCCAACATCGACGCCTGGCGCAGCTATGGCCCCGAGGTTCTGGGCCTGGCCATAGCGCCATCGCCCGAGGACGAGCCCGAGGCGCTCTATCTGAAGATGGACGACCGGCGCTATCGCTTCGCCTTCCAACCCGGTCCGATCGACAAGCTGGCCTATATCGGCTGGGAATGCGTCAACCGGATCGCGTTCGAGAAGGCCGTCAAGAAGCTGCAGGACGCGGGAATCGCGGTGGAGCAGGGCAGCGACGACCTCAAGGCCCGACGAGCCGTGCGCGACGTGGTCCGGTTCAAGGATCCCGTGGGTTATCAGTACGAACTTTTCTACGGCCAGAAGGGCGAGCCCGACTCGTTCGTGCCGGGGCGTCGCCATGGCGGATTCAACACCTATGGCCGGGGCTTTGGCCACGTTGTGGTGATGACGCCGGAATATGGTCCGGAACTGGACGACTTCCTGATCAATATCATGGGTTTCCAGTGGTATGGGTCGGGCGCCGGCAAGGGCAGGACCGGCTTCTATCGCGCCGGGCTCAACAACCTGACCAGCCACGACATCGGTTATGGTCACGCGCCTGGTCGGATGGGCATCCAGCACATTGGCCTGTTGACCGGCGATCTCCGCGACGTCGGCGAAACCTGGGATATCGTCAACAAGCGCCAGATCCAGGTACAGATGACCTTGGGCCAGCATACCCAGGATCCGCATTTCTCCTTCTATCACTTCAGCCCGTCGGGCTTCGCCGTCGAGGTCATCGCCGAGACCCACCCCTGGCCTGGCGACCCGTTCGAGCTGAACGCCGAGCGCCTCAGCTACTGGGGTCACCAACTGGTCGGACCCATTCTCGGCACGACGATTCGCACGCCCGAGGAACTGCGCTGATGGGACTCCTCGACGGCAAGGTCGCCCTGGTCACGGGCGGTGGCGGCGGCATCGGCCGGGGCATCGCCCGAAAATTCATCCGCGAGGGGGCGACCGTTCTGGTCGCCGAATTCAACGATGAATACTGCGCCTCCATCAAGAAGGAGCTGACCGAGGAACTCGGCGGACGCGCCGAGGTCATCAAGGCCGATGTGCGCGTCAAGGAACAGATCCAGGGCGCGGTTCAGGCGGCGATCGACCTGTTCGGCGGCATCGACATCCTGGTCAATAACGCCTTCACCCTCAGCCCCAAGGTCCTGCTGGAGCAGAAGACCGACGAGATGCTGGACAGCACGCTCCACTCGGGGCTCTGGGCAGGCTGGTGGGCGATGCAGGCGGCGCGACCTCACATGGCGGCGCGCGGCGGCGGCTCGATCATCAACTTCTACTCGATCGACGTGGAGACGGCCGCCTGGCTGAATGCCGACTACAACATCACCAAGTCGGCGCTTCGGGGCCTGACGCGCAGCGCGGCGCACGAGTGGGGTCGGTTCAACATCCGGGTCAACCTATTGGCGCCGGCGGCGATGGGCACGGTCTTCCACAGGATGGCGGAGGCCATGCCGGGCTTCGCCGAGATGGCGGCGTCGCGGAAGCCGCTGCTGCGCAACGGCGATCCCGAGGAGGATATCGCGCCGGTCGCGGTCTTCCTCGCCTCCGAGATGTCACGTTTCGTCACCGGCGAACTGATCAACGTCGACGGCGGCCTGCATATGCCGGGCTACCAGTCGCGGCCGGCGAATGTCGCCGAGATGGAACAACAGGGCGGCTGAAGCCGACGAAGGGGAGACAAAGATGGCGTTACTGGACGGCAAGGTGGCGCTGGTCACCGGTGCGGCCGGCTCGATCGGCTCGGAGACGGCGCTCGCCCTGGCCGAGCAAGGCGCGCGGGTCGTGCTGACCGACCTGCGGGCCCCGGAGCTTTCGGCGGTGACGGAGCGTCTGAAGAGCCAGGGCCATGATGTCGCCTGCAAGGCCGGGGACATCACGAGCGAAGACGACATTCGTGCGGTGGTGGACTTCGCGGTGGGGACGTTCGGCGGTGTTGACGTTCTCGACAACAACGCCGGCGCGACCGGCTTTTCGTCGCGCGACCTCGACATCCCCGACATGCCGGTCGAGCTGTGGGATCAGGTCCAGTCGATCAACGCGCGCGGTCCGATGCTGTTCTGCAAATACGCGATCCCGTCGATGCTGGCGCGCGGCGGCGGTTCGATCGTCAACATCTCCTCAGGCCAATCCCTGTCGGGCGACGTCAGCAATTTCGCCTATGCGTCCAGCAAGGCGGCGGTGAACGCCCTGACGCGGCATCTGGCGACCGCCTACAGCCCCAAGGGCGTGCGGGTGAACGCCATCGCGGCGGGCCTCATCATCCAGCCCGGCATGGAGCAGCGGCTGCCCGCCCACATCCAGGAGATCTTCCTCAGCCACTGCCTGGTGCCGCGCCTGGGCACGCCGCGCGACATCGCCAACATGGTCGTCTTTCTGGCCTCTGACCTGAGTTCCTACGTCACCGGCCAGATCCTGTCGGTCGATGGCGGCTTCACGGCGCATCTGCCCAGCGTGGCGGATATGCGACCGATCATCGAAGGCATGCGAAAGGCCCCCGGCCAATGGACCTGAACGGAAAGACCGTCGTTCTCACCGGGGCCTCGGCCGGCATCGGCGCGGCGACGGCGCTGGAACTGAGTCAGGCCGGGTGCAATCTGGTGATGACGAGCCGTCGGCTCGAGAAGCTGGAAGCGCTTGCCTCGACCTTGCCGGGCCCCAGCGCCGTGTTGGCCGCCGACATCGCCGAGGCCGGCGTGCCCGAGCAACTGTTGGCGCTCGCCAAGGCGCGTTTCGGCCGCGCCGACGTCGTCATCAACAACGCCGGGATGATGGCGGTCGGTACGATGGACACCATCGATCTGGACGCGGTCTCCTACATGATCCGCGTGAATTTCGAGGCCGTGGTCCGCAGCTCCTACGTCTTTGCTCGCGAGTTCCGGGGGCAATCCTCGGGTGCGATCATCAATGTGTCGAGCATCAGCGCCTATCTGATCTCGCGGGCCGGCGGGGTGTACGGCGGCTTGAAGCACGCGCTAGAGGCCTTCACCCAGTCGCTTCGCATCGAGCTGGCGGGTACGGGCGTGAAGGTTGGGACCATCGCGCCGGGTTCGACCTCAAGCGAGATGTTCGACAAGATGATGACGGCGGCGAAGGTCGAGGCGCCCGTCGCGCTGGATCCCGAGGACGTGGCCCGCGCCATCCGCTTCATGCTGGAACAGCCGGACCGGGCGAACATCGCCCGGTTGGCCATCTATCCGCAGGGCGAAGCGCACTAGGCGGCGGGGGAGCCCGCCGCCAACGCGGCCTGGCGCTCCAGCCCCATCTCCTGCATCTCGCGCTTCAGCGTGGGGTAATAGGCGATGGCGCCTTGCAAGCCGCCCGACACGTCGATGGACGCCGCGCTCAGGAAGGTCGCCAGATCGCTGGCCAGGAAAACGCAGACATTGGCGACTTCCTCGGGACGGCCAAACCGGCCCAGCGGCACGATCTTGACGACCATCTCCAGGAACTCCTCGCGGGTGATGGTCGACGGCATTTCGTTGTAGTGTCGATCCCACTGGCCGGTGTCGATCCAGCCCATGTTCAGGCTGTTGACCAGAATGTTGTCCTTGGCCAGCTGCTGACCCAGCAGCTTTGAGAGCGCTATGCCAGCCGCGCGATTGGTCACCGACGGAATCCCGTCCGGCGTGGGCAGGGCGCCGGCCAATGCATTGATGTTGATGATCCGGCCCCATTTCTGCTTGCGCATGTGAGGCACGACCGCCTGCACGAAGCGGAAATGGGCGACCTGGATGTTGTTGGCGTGGTCCAGGATATCCTCGGGCTCAAGGCTCTCCAGGCTGCCGCCCTTGCCCTGACCGGCGTTGTTGACCAGCACGTCCACGCCGTCCCAGGCCTCGGCGACCTGGGCCACGAAGGCTCTCACAGCGGCGGTGTCGCGGACATCCAGAGCGACCGCGATGACCTCCGCGGCGCCCAGCGCGCGCATCTCGTCGGCCACGACCGCGAGGGTCTCGGCGCTGCGCGAACAGATCGCCAGCCTAACGCCTTCACGGGCGAAGGCAGCGGCCGTGGCGTGGCCGATGCCCCGGCTCGCGCCCGTCACGATCACCCGACGGGCGCTGAGGTCGATATGCATGTCGGTGTTTCCTGATGGGCTTCTGGCGAGCCGATTGGGCCTGGTATTTTCTAGTCAAAAATCGTATTTATGTCTCGTATTTTCTCGCCGAGCCGGCGGGCCGGTTTGCGTGTTCGATCCCGGCAAGCTACGCTGCACACCGATCTTTTCGGAGTAGGATACGCATGACCGTCAGCGCCCGAAGGGCTCGTCCAGAGGCCCCACTCGAGCGTTCGGCCATCGCCGAGGGCGCCGCCGCTTCGACGGCCGCCGTTCGCCCGCGCCGGCCGGATCCCCGCGCGGCCAAGACGATCGAGAACATCGTCAATGCCGCCCAGAACGTGATGATGAACCACGGCACGCCGCGGATCACCGCTCAGGAGGTCTGTGACGAGGCCGGCGTCTCACGCGGGACGCTGTATCGCTATTTCCCCTCCATGGAAGCAGTGCTTGAAGCGGTGGTCCTGCGACTGCGCACCGAGACCGACGACGAACTGAACCATGCCATGGAGGGATGTGAGACCCCGTCCGAGCGCTTCGCCGCGTTCCTGAAATACAGCGTCTCGAACAATGAGACCCGGCGAGGCTCGCAGTTCCTGCATGTCGAACCGGCGTTCGTGCTTCAGTATTTCGAGTCGAATTTCGACCACTTCATCGCCCGGGTGCTGACCGCGCTGGAATCGGTGTTCGACGCCTGGGAGAAGGACATCGGCGCCTCGGTCGATCGCAGCGCCATCGCCGAGATGATGGTGCGCCTGGCCCTCAGCGAAACGGTCGTGTCGCCGCGCGAGGGCAAGCCTCTGGCGCTGCGCCTCCAGAGCACCATCGACGTCATCCTGGGCGCGCTGAAGAACGGCTAGGCGGCCGTTCAGGTCGTCTTGGGGCCAACGACGTTTCGCAGCGCCCCGACGCCTTCCAACACGACCTCGACCACATCGCCCGGATTCAGGTATCGCCCCGAACCCTGGCCCACGCCCTCGGGCGTGCCTGTGAACAAGAGGTCGCCGACCCCGAAACTGACTCGCTGCTGCACGAACCTCAGCAGTTGGGCGACGTCCCAGGTCATGTCGGCGGTCGTTCCGTCCTGACGGACTTCGCCGTTGATGGTGGTCGACAGGCGCAGGGCCGGACTGCCCGCCGGGAACTCGTCTCGCGTCACGATCCAGGGGCCGACCGGCGTGGCCTTGTCCTGGCTTTTGGCGGCGTAGAGATCCATGCCGATACCGGGCGGTCCGCTGCGCTGCAGATCGCGCGCGCTGACGTCGTTGCCGGCGGTGTAGCCGAGCACAGCGGCCAGGGGGTCGTCCAGATCGATGTCCTCGTCGCCGATCACCACGACCAGTTCGCATTCGTAGTCGAGTTGTTCGGTCAGGGGAGGGTAGCGGATTGGGTCTTCAGGGCCGATCAGGGCGCCGTAGGCCTTGAGGAAGGCGATCGGCTGGGACGGCGCGGCGACGCCGAATTCGACCAGATGTTTGCTGTAGTTGGCCCCGGCGATCACCACCTTGCTGGTGTTGTCGCACGGCGCCAGCAGGCGCAGGGTGGACAGCGCGCGGGCCGGGCCGTTGAAGGTGAGGGCGCTCTCGCCGCCGCCTCGCGTCACGCCGGGACCCCATTCGGCGATCCCGCCGGCGAGAGGGCGCGCGGTGTCGGCGTCGGGTTCGACGAGGGCCCAGAACGGGGCGCCGCCGTCCGTGCATCGAGCGAGTTTCATCGGCTTTTCCTGCGACGTTGATCAGGCGGAGATCGGGTGCGTCGCCGCCGGTTCGCCCAGGGCGGCGCGCAAATCGGCGACGATGGCGCGCGCGCCATCGCGATCCTTGCCGGCGAATCGAGCGAGCAGGGGGGCGTTGTCGAAGATGCGTTCGTCGCCCGGCTTGCGGCCCAGCAGCATGAAGTGGGTATGGACGGCGTTGTCGCCGAGATAGATCACGGAGGTTCTTTCGAACGCGCCGTTCGCGGTCAGCCTGGCAGAAAGGCGGTTGATCAGCGGGCCGAGCTCGGCCGCCGCCGCGTCGGAGAGCGATCCCATGCCCCGGTCATGGGCGCGGGTGAACGCCATCAGCATGCCGGGCACGTCCTGCATGGCGACGACGCCCCAGTGCGGGCCGTCCAACACGACGTCTTCCGGCGCGGCGGCGTGAAGCATGCCGCAGATCTTGCAGTCGGTTGGATCGGTCATGGGCGTCCTGAACGTCGCGCCAAAGGTGCGCGGCGGCCCCCGAGGGACCGCCGCTCAACGGAAAGTTAGGCCGCGATCGGCTTGTTCGCCCGACCCATCTTGTCCAGGTCGATGTGCAGCAGATCGACCGCATTCTTCCAGCGGATCTTCTCGAGGTCTTCCGGCGAAACCTTCAGTCCAGCCGTCAGGTCGCCGCGGATCGCGTCGCTGCCGCCGAAATTGGTGCCATAGAGCAGGCGGTCCGCGCCGATCACCTCGACCAGGGCCTGGCGCATCGGCAGCTCGTGCAGCTCCGGATCGAACCAGAAGTTCGGCATATACGCC
Organism: Caulobacter sp. 32-67-35; assembly: GCA_002280875.1. Classification (GTDB taxonomy): domain Bacteria; phylum Pseudomonadota; class Alphaproteobacteria; order Caulobacterales; family Caulobacteraceae; genus Caulobacter. The sequence goes on from NCEV01000001.1 coordinate 93,227, forward strand.
TCCAGGTCCTTCTTGTTGTGGACAACGTCGAGGTTCTTGATGGTCTGGGCCAGGCGGCCCAGCTGATAAGGCACGAAGCCGCCGGCGTGGGTGATGTAGACCTTCAGGTTGGGGAAGCGGTCGAGCACGCCGCCGCAGATCAAATACCAGAAGCATTTGGTCTCGTCGTAGTTCATGCCGACGATGGCCGTGGTCTCGTATTTGTCGGTGTTGGCCTTATTGCCCCAGGTCACGGACTGGTTGTAGCCGTGCACGAACATCGGCAGGTCGAGGTCACACAGGGTTTCCCAGATCGGGTCCATGCGCGGATCGTCGAACTCCATGCCGCCGAAGTTGGAACCGCCGGCGCTCAGGCCCTTGGCGCCCAGTTCGGTGCAGGCCCGGCGGATTTCCTTGGCGGCGTTCACCGGGTCCTGAAGCGCGGCGGTGGCCCACATCATCAGCCGGCCGCCCGAGCGGTCGCAATAGTCGGCCAGGGTGTCATTGACCGTGCTGGAGAACCGGTTGGCGAACGCCGGATCGGCCCAGTACATATAGCAGTGCGAAGGCACCGACAGCACCTGGGCGTCCTGACCCAAGGCGTCCATGCCGGCCAGGCGGTGCTTTGGGTCGTTCCACTTGGACATGAACTCGGCGACTTCCATCGTCTCGCCCCGCTTGACCGCGGCGCGACGCTCCGGCGAACCGAGGGTCAGGATCCATTCGCCGACCCGCAGGCGGATATGTCCGTCGTCGTGCTTCTCGAAGAAGGGACCCCAGTGCGGATCTTGATTGTAATAGCCCGGCAGCGGGGCATGGGCGTGAAGATCGATCAGCATCTGACTTCCTCCTGCGTCGAGGCCCCCTGGCGGGGCTCTTCGAGCCATAATACGTTCCCTGACGACGACTATCGCATTTTATGAACGAATTCGTCGATAGTGTTCAGTCAATTCTCTAACGCGAATGGCGTTCGCTTGTCAAAACAACCCTTGACAGCCTTGAGGCTCCAGCGGGTAACGTCAGGTCGCGTCCTCGTCCCTGCGAGCGTGAAATAATTGAGGCGACGCCGGTCCCGGCGGAACGCCCGACGCCTCCACGAGGCGACCATCAGCGGAGGATGGAAAATGATGCGCGGACAGGTCCAGGCGACGCCCGTCGAGGCGCCGTATCCTCCCAGCCGTTACGCTTGGTACGTGATTGGCGTGCTGTTCGTGGCGACCCTGCTTTCGCAACTGGACCGGCAGTTGCCGGCGCTGCTGGTGCGGCCGATCCGGGCCGAGTTCGGCATTTCCGACACCGCGTTCAGCTTCCTTCAAGGCTACGCTTTCGCTCTGTTTTACACCTTCGCGGGACTGCCCTTCGGCTGGCTGATCGATCGCACGGTCCGTCGAAATCTCATCATCGTCGGCATGGTCCTGTGGAGCCTGATGACGGTCCTGTCCGGCTTCGCGCAAAGCTACGAACAACTGGTGATGAGCCGGATGGGCGTCGGCATCGGCGAGGCGGTGCTGGCGCCGGCCGCCTATTCCATCATCGCCGACTATGTCGCGCCCGAGCGGCGCGGACGCGCCTTCAGCGTCTACTATCTGGCCCTGGCGATCGGTTCGGGGGCGTCGCTGATTCTGGGGGCGCTGATCGCCCGCATAGTCCCGGACGCCGGGCTTAGCCTGCCGGGCGTCGGGCTGATGTCGCAATGGCGCCTGACGTTCCTGATCGCGGGCGCCCCCGGTCTCCTGCTGGCGCTGCTGTTGCTCACGATCCGCGAGCCGGTGCGTCGCGATGCTGCAGTTCTGTTGTCGAAGGCGGGCGCGAGCTGGGGGGACTTTCTGTCCCACCTGAAACGCCACTTGGCCACCTATTCGCGGGTTCTGACTTATCCCGGTGTCGTCGCCGTCGTCGGCTATGGCACGCTCGCCTGGGCGCCGACTTTCTTCGACCGGCGGTTTGATATCCCCACCAAGACGTCCGGCCTGATCATAGGCGTGCTTGTCGCGGCCGGCGGGCTGACCGGCACTCTGATCAGTGGCTGGATCAGCGATCGTTGGACCGCCAAGGGCGTTCCTGCCGCGCGGCTGCGGGTGGCCATGCTGGCCTGGCTGCTGGTGCTGCCGACGGTTTGCGCGTGGTCACTGGTGGGCATCCCCTGGCTGAGCTTCGCCCTGCTGACCGTGGTCATCACAGGCTTTGGCATGGCCCAGGCGGCGGCGCCGACGGCGGTCCAGGAGATCACCCCCAACCGGATGCGCGGCAAGGCGGTGGCCGTCTATTTGCTGATCGGCGGTCTGGTTGGGATCGGCTTTGGGCCCATGTCGATCGCTCTGGTGACCGACCATGTCTTCAAGAACGACGCTGGTTTGCCCTACGCCCTGGCCATGGTCGGCGGGCCGATCTCTCTGCTCGGCCTGTGGCTGACCTGGTCGGGCCTGAAACCCTACCAACGCGCGGTCGAGACTCTGAAGGCCGAAGCCGCGCGACCGTCCTGACGACGCGCGGCCTCGGAGGCTTCAGGCGACCCGGGCGGCCTTGCCCACGTCGAGCTTGAGCAGTTCGATGGCGTTGCCGCTGCGGATCTTGTCCCGGTCGATGTCCGACAGGTCGATGCCGGCGGTCAGGTCGCCGTGGTCGTAGGCCCCGCCGAAATTGGTGCCGTACAACAGCCGGTCGGCTCCCACGACCTCAGCCACCGCGCGGCGCAGGGCCGGGTGGTGGACGTCCAGGTCGAAGTAGAAGTTGGACATATAGTCCATCAGCGGCTTTTGGTTTTTCGCGTCGGGCGCCATAGCGCCGTTCAGTTCCGACAGTCGACCGAGCTGGAACACCGCCATGCCGCCGGCGTGGCTGATGTAGGTCTTCAAGGTCGGGAAGGCGTCCAGCGCGCCGCCGCAGATCAGATACCAGAAGAACAGGGTCTCATCGACGCAGTCGCCGACGATGGAAGTGGTCTCGAACCGGTCCTCGTGATGGCGCTCGCCCAGATAGATCGACTGGTTGAACCCATGCACCATGATCGGAACGTCCAACTCCGCCAGCTTGGCCCAGACCGGAAACAGTCGTTCGTCATAGGTCTGGATACCGTCGAAGTTCGTTCCGCCGACGCACAGGCCCTTGGCGCCCAGCACGCGCACGGCGCGGTCGATCTCGTCCACGGCGGCGACCGGATCGGCCAGATTGGCGTGGGCCCAGAAATCGAACTTGTCGGGCATCACGCGGCAGAAGGCCGACAGTTCGTCGTTGCAGATTTTCGCGTACTCGTTCCCGAACTCTCCGGCCCAGTACATGAAGGCGTGCGACGGCGTGGACAGCACCAGCTTGTCGACGCCGCGTTGCTCCATGACCGCCAGCCTGGCCGAATGCGTCATCCGGGCCAGCAGGTTGGCCTCGGCTTCGGCGTCGTTCGCCGCCTTGGCGGGTTGTTTCGTGCCGAGCGAGAAATGCCCGACCGTCAATCCCTGCGGCTTCATGAACGGACCCCAGAACGGATGCCGATTCAGCATGCCGGGTGTGAAGAGGTGGGCGTGCACGTCGATCAGCATGGGCTTCCTCGTTTATCTGTTATTAGATTGATATTCTCACTGTCGAATGGTCTGTGACAAGTCGCATCGGCATGATCATTTCCGACGCGGGGAATCGAAGGCGAAACGATGTCGCAGCAACAGAGCGAACGCGGCGGCCGGCTCCTGCTGGCGGCCGGCATTGTCGGGACGGCTTTCTGCCTGCGCCTGGTGTTCGCGAGCCTGTCGGTGCGCTTGCCCGAGGTCGTCGGCGCGACAGGGCTCGCGCCCTGGCAGGTCGGACTGCTGACGACCCTGCCAGTGCTGTGTCTCGGCGTTTGCGCGCCAATGGCCCCCCAGTTGGCGCGGCGATGGGGAATCGAGCGCAGCCTGTTTGGCGCGCTGGCGCTGGTCGGATTGGGAACGGCGGGGCGCGCGCTCGGGCCGGTCTGGGCGCTGTTCTCGTTCTCCATTTTGGCCGGAGCCGCGATCGCCACGGCCAATGTGCTGCTGCCGACTTTGGTGAAGCGTGATTTCGAGGACCGGACGGCCTTGCTGACCGGCGCCTATGTCACGGCGATTTCCGGTGGCGCGGCCCTGGCCGCCGCCGTCACCGTACCGATCGAGGCCGCGTTGGGCGGCGACTGGCGGGTCGGACTGTCGATGTGGACTCTACCGGTCGCTGGCGCGCTGTTGCTCTGGCTGCCCCAGATCCGTGGTCGCGAGAGGCAAGGAGCCGGGATCGTCTTTCCGGTCTCCGGCCTTTGGCGCGATCCGCTGGCGTGGAGCGTGGCCCTGTTCATGGGGCTGCAGTCGGCCCTGGCGTTCTGTGTCCTTGGCTGGCTGGCGCCGATCCTGAGAGAACGGGGACTGGATGCGGTGACTGCGGGACTGGTTTTATCGGTCTTGATCGTGGTCCAGCTGGCGACCTCGCTGGCCGTTCCCTCCATCGCCGCCCGCAGGCCGGGCCAGCGCGTGATCGCGGTCGTCTTGTCGGTCGCAGGCGCGGCCGGATTGCTGGGCCTTCTGCTTGCCCCACTATCAGGCGTCTGGGTCTGGGCGGTCGTCCAGGGTCTGGCCCAGGGTGGCTTGTTCTCGCTTGCGTTGACGATGGTGCTGCTGCGCTCGCCTGACAGCCATGTCGCCTCCCATCTGTCGGGCATGGCCCAGAGCGTGGGCTATGTCCCGGCCGCGCTCGCGCCGCTCGGTGTCGGGCTTCTTCATCAGTGGACCGGCGGATTCGAGGCCGTCGCGGGCCTGGTGGCGCTGATTGGAATCGGTCTGGTCGTCACCGGCTTGATCGCCGGTCGAGCGGCCGTGGTCATGGCCCGAGCCGCGCCAATCCACGGCGAACTGGCGCGGGCATGACCGGGGCGATCGCTCAGGAGGCAGACGCCATGCGGTTCACCAACAGGGTCGCCATCGTGACCGGGGCGGGCGGAGGCATCGGCAAGGTGACGGCCCAGCTGTTGGCCGCCCAGGGCGCCGTTGTCGCCGTCAACGACCTCAACGAGGCCGCGGCCCAGGCGAGCGTCGATGACATCCGCTCGAGCGGAGGCCAGGCCTTCGTCCTCCAGGGCGACGCGGCCGACGAGGATTTCGCGATCGAGGCCGTCGCCGAGGTCATGCGGAGCCAGGGTCGGATCGACATTCTGGTCAACAACGCCGGTGTGTCGGTGGTCGCGCCGGCCGAAGATTTCGTCGCTTGGGACCGCGTGCTCCGCACCAATCTCTATTCGCAGTTCTTTTGGTCGAAGGCCGTGGCCAAGGCGGCCATGATCCCGGCCGCCCGAGGCGCGATCGTCAACGTGGCGTCCATCGCCGGTCTCGCGGCTGTCCCCAACCAGATCGGCTATGTGGTGTCCAAGCACGGCGTCGTCGGCCTGACGCGATCCTTGGCGGTCGAGTGGGGCCGGCACGGCATTCGGGTCAACTGCGTCTGTCCCGGCATTACGGCCACCGACCTGACCACCGGCCCGAGCGGCATGGACGCCGACCGCCTCAGCGCCAGGATCGCGCGCGTCCCGCTGGGAAGGATGGGTACGGCGCGGGAGCAGGCGGAAGCCATCGCTTTCCTGGTGTCGGACGAGGCTTCCTATCTCTCGGGCCTGATCCTCAACAATGACGGCGGTCAGCTGGCGCTCCACTCCGGCGTCATGATGTCAGCCTGATCGGTTCGAACACGTCGCTGGCGCCAAAGAGCCTTCGATCTGGGTGGGCGAAAAGCTGAACAAGCTTGCCAATTTCGTCCAAGATTGGAAGATCGGCTCCGGGATCGCGCCGGCTGTCCTGCCGCGGGCAGGGTGGGCGGCCGACCTCGCGACGGAATAGGAAGTCATCATGTATCGGCGCATCGTTCTGGCCTACGACAGCACCGAGGCGGGGCGCGCGGCGTTGCGAGAAGGGGCTTTGCTGGCCAAGCGATGCGGGGCCGAGGTTTTCCTATTGTCGGTCCTGACCGACAGTGGAGGCTTGGCCTTGGCCGAGGGCGCGCATGCCGGCGCGGCACATGGTCATCTTGAAGCCTATGGCGCCGTTCTCAACGAAGGGCTGCGGAAGCTGGAACGGTTGGGCTTCACCCCGACTGGCAAGCTTGTCCGCGGCGAGCCTGCCCAGCAGATCGGTGACTACGCGCGAGAGGTCGGCGCCGACCTCGTCGTGGTCGGCCATCGCAAGCGCAGCTTGCTCGAGCGCTGGTGGAGCGGCACGAACGGCGCCTACATCGTCGACAACCTCGACTGCAGTCTGCTGGTGGCGCGAAGCGACATCAGCAATGAGGCCTTCGAGGCCGAACTTTCCCAAGCCGCGCGACCGTGAGGGCGGTTCAGGCCAGATAGTCGAGCACCCGTTTCGACACCAGGCGTCCCGGCCCCCCCGAGACTCCGCCGCCCGGATGGATTCCCGCGCCGCCCAGGAAAAACCCCGGCGCCAGCGGCTCGGGTCCGCCCAGCCCGAAGGCCGGTCGCTTCGCACCCGTTCGCTGAGCGCCGAAATCGACATGGGTGACGCAGCCCTTCGTCAGGCTCGTTCTCGCCTCGCGATCCGGACAGGTTTCGAACCAGCGCCCCAGCTCGCCGTCGAAGCCGTCGTAGTAATCCGCCGCCCGCGCGATGATGGCGTCCGCCGCCGGCGCCTTGGCGCGCGGCCATCCGTCGTTCACCTCGACCGGGAAGACGGGTAGATAGATGTAGGCCACGCCCTGGTCCTGGGGCGCCATCGTTGGATCCCAGTTGGTCATCGGCGACAGGGAGAAGACCGGCGCCGAGGGGACCTGGCCGCGCCGGGCCTGGACCAGCGCCTGTCTCAGTTCCTCGGCCGATCCGATCAGACCGACCGCTTGGTTCAGATCGACGCCGTCGGTCCGCAGATCCTGATGCCGTTTCAGGCGGAAGGGTTTCGACGACGCCACATTGATCAGCGACGGCCCGACATTGGCCCGGTGCGCGGGAGCATATTCAAGCCGCGTGCGGGTGACTCGACCAAGCCCCCCCGGCGTCGCCAGCCGCGCAGCGGTAATCGGATCGCAGGTCGCGATAACGACCCCGGCCTCGATCATCCGATCGCCCTTGAGGCGCACGCCGCGCGCGGCGCCGTCGCCGATGACGATTTCCTCGACCTCGGCGTTCAGCATCAGCTGGCCGCCCGAGGCGGCATAGGCGCTCAGCAGGACATCCGCGAACATCCGCATCCCGCCCACGGCCTTGGACACCCCGACCCGGTGCAGCAGGCCAAACAGGGCGTAGGCGATGCCGTTGCCGTCGGTGTCGAACGGCCCGGCGCCCGCCACGATGCCCAGCAGAAGCGCCTGTGTCGCCGGATGCTCGAACCACTCCGCCGCCAGCTGATCGGCCGGAGCGGTGCTGATCAGCTGGAGCCGATCCTTCAGCGCCCGGTTTCGGATCGCCACCTTCGCGAGATCCAGATAGTTGCGCGCCGTCCTGACGCCCGGATCGCCCTTGCCCATCGCGCCGGCAAATTGCATCAGGCCGTCGATCAGCTCGACGAATTCGAGATAGGCCTTCGCATCGACCTTCGAGAACCGGGCGATGTCTTCGGCCGTCCTGCGGGGATCGCGGAACACGGCGATCGAGCCGCCCTCTGGATCGAGATACGCATACATCGGATCGGTTTCGACCGTCTTCCAGCCGTGGCTGCGCAGGTCGAGTTCCTGCATGACGGGCGAGGCGCGGATATGGATCAACTCGGCCGTGCCGGTGTTGATCATGTGATCGGGGGCCTGGGGGATCACATGGTCCGATTGCGACAGCCCGCCGGCCATCGCCGCGCGCTCCACGACCAGCACACGCTTGCCCGCCTTGCTAAGATAGGTCCCGGCGATCAGGCCGTTATGGCCGCCGCCCACGATCACGACATCGTACTGCTCGGTCATCGTCAGGCGTCGATGAAGTAGCGGATCGACAGGGTCCCGTCGCCGAAGTCGTAGAGCTCCATCGTCTCGATCACGACACCGGCGGCCTCGATGTGGTTGCGATGATGGCAGGCGGCTTCATGGCCGTTGATCACCGCCTTGACCGCCTCCAGCCGCATGCCGGCGTTGTGGTCGGTCCACATGGTCTCGAGGATTTCCCAGGGATCGCGCGGCGGTTTGCCGACGTACTCGATGGTCAGGCCGTTGGCGGCGAACTCACGATAGAAGGCGAAGAAGGCCGCATGATCGTGGGCGTTCCAGGCGTCGATCTGGCCGTGCAGGAACCGTTCGATCTCGGATTTGGCGATCGTCATGCGATGTCCGAGCCCCGGACGTTGCGCGCCGCGCCGTTGCGCCGGTCGGTCTCGCCCCAGCCCAGCCAGTGCGACGGCTGGCGCGTGTCGCCGACGCGTCGCCAGCGGCCTTCCTGCTGCGCCGTGATCGGAAAGCCGCCCAGGAAGCTGACCATCCGGCCCTTCGGATCGGGCAGGAATTCCCATTCCTCGCTGTCGTCGAGAACGATCCGGGCCGTGTCGCAGAAATAGGAGCCGTCGGGATGATGCGACACGCCCTCGATCTTGGTCGTGGTGCGGATCTCGCCCTTTTCGTTCTGGAAGATGGCGTAGCCCAGCATGTTGTGGCCGACGCAGAACGACCCGACGTCGAACGTGCCATCCGCATAGACGGTGGCGAAGTTCCACCAGATGACATGCATGCCGTTGTTGACGATCAGGTCCTTCTTGTAGTGGATCGCCCCGCCCTCGGCGAGATAGGCTTGATCCAGCGAGATCACGCCCTTGACCTCATGGCCGTCGCACTGGCCGGCCACCTCATAGATCTGGGCGGTGTAGAAGGTGCCCCAGTCGACACCGGGCAGATACCATTGCATGCCGACGCCCAGCAGCTTGCCGCTGAGCTCGAACAGGCCGTCCTCTTTCCAGCTGAACCGTTCGGCGGAGGCCGTGACCCGCCAGGCGTTGCCTGCGTCGCTTTTGGGCGAGCGCCAGACCACGGTGTCGCCTTCCAGCGTCTGGACGGGCAGGGCGGTCTGGGCCTGGGCCGCCATGCGGGGCTTGTCCATGACCAGCGTGTCTTCGCCCAGCCGCGTGGACTGATAGAAGAAGGTGGTCGGATTGGGCGTGCCGGTCGGGGCCATCAGGGCGCGGACCGGGGCGTAGAGGTGGCCTTCGGCGTCCCGCAGCACGCCGTAGGGCATGGTCTTGTTCATCACCAGCCCGAAGAATCCCCGGGTGTCGTTCATCGCCTCGGCGCTGACCTCCATCGGCGCGACTAGCACCTGATAATTGAAGTCGGCGCGGGGCATTGTCCTGTTGAACGTGCGCATGTTCTAAACAGTTTCCATATTTTTGTTTAGTTAAGCTGGGGAAAGCTCAGCCGTCCAGCAGGGAATCCCGACGCGCCGTCCGCGCCGCATTGAGGAAGCACAGCACCGCCAAGACGTTCAGCGACATGCCGGTCATGATGGCCCAGCGCAGCGAGTTTGGACCGCCATAGACGTCGCTGAGCACCCCCACCAGAAAGGGGCCCAGCCCCGTGCCGACGACCGTCGCGACGGTCTGCAGCGTGGCGACGACGACGCCGCGCATCCGAGGGCGAAGCAGGCCGAGGACCAGGGCGTTGGCCGGCCCGTTGTGCGCCAGCATTAGGCCGCACCACAGGCACATCATCGCCACCGCGACCGGCGCGCTGCCGGACAGGGCGGCCGCGACGCCGCAGATGACGACCCCGGTCATGGTCGTGGCGCTGAGCAGGGCCAGGCGCTCGGGCCTGTGGCCGTGCTTCGAGTTCGACAACCGGTCGCCCATCAGGCCGGAGATCAACGGAATGACGATGCCGAACACCGAAAAGGCGGCGGCGATCGAAACTCCGGCCAGGGCCAGCGGCATGTGATGAACCCGCACAAGGAACGACACCGACCACAGGGCGAAGGCCGAGCTCATCGCCGCGGCCAGGACGATGCCGGCCATCATGCTGAGAATAGCCGGGCGAGCGATCACATAGGCGAAGGCTTCGCGAGGGGTGGCGGCCTTTTCCGGCATATCGACGGCCGCGGCGGGGCTGGCTTCGGGAATGTCGAGGGCCAAGACTTCCGATGCGCCGCGCCGAGGCTCGCGCACGACCAGAAACAGGATCGCCCCCATCACCAGCCCGGGGATACCCGCGACCAGGAATACCGTGCGCCAGCCGAACGACTGGGCCAGAAAGCCGCCGACCAGGAAGATGATCCCGGTCCCGATCGCCGAACTCAGGTACCAGATGCCGATCGCCGTCGAGCGCTGCTTGGGCGGGAAATAGTCCGAGACCATCGACATGGCGGTCGGAGCGCCGCCCGACTCCGCGATGCCGACGCCCATCCGGGCCAGCAGCAGATGGACATAGGAGTTGGCCGAGGCGCAGACGGCCGTCATCACGCTCCACAGGGCCAGGATGCCGACCAACATATTGCGGCGGTTCACTCGGTCGACGAGATAGCCCATCGGGATCGCGGCGACGGCGAAGGCCAGGGCGTAGCCCAGGCTGCCCAGCATCCCCATCTGGCCGTCGCTGAGGCCAAACTCCTGCCGGATTGGCTCGACGACGACCGACAAGACGTTGCGGTCGATGTGGTGGGTCGAATGCACGGCGGTCAGCACCGCCAGCACGAGCCAGCGATAGTGGGTTGCCTTGGCCTTTGCGGGCGCGGCCGCAAATGTCTCCGACATCAGCCGAGCCCTTCGAGATATTGCGCCAGATCGTGGCTGTGGGGTTGATGGGCGAGGGAGCCGCCGTTGCAGACGATGGTCTCGCCATTGATGAAACCCGCGTCCTCGGACGCCAGGAAGGCGACCACAGCCGCCACATCCTCGGGCGACCCGAGACGCGGCGTCAGGACATGGTTCTAGATCATCTCGATCAGTTCCGGCACGCCCGCCTTCGAGGCCTCGGTGAGAATCAGGCCCGGCGCGACGGCGTTGCACCGGACACCCTGGCGACCGTACTGGGTCGCGATGAAGCGGGTCAGGGCGATGACTCCGGCCTTGGACGTGCCGTAGCCGATCCGCGACAGGTCGCCGACCAATCCGGATCCGGAGGCCGTGTTGATGATCGCGCCGCCGCCGACCTTCAGCATTTCGGGAATGGCGTATTTGCACCCGGCCAGATAGCCGCGCAGGTTGACCGCCATCACCCGGTCCCAGGTCTCGAAGGTGATGTCGACCGCCGTGGTGTCTTCACGCTGGATCTGCGGCGTGGTGATCGCGGCGTTGTTCAGCAGGATGTCGAGGCGACCAAACCGCGCCACCGTGGATGCGACCAGGGCCTCGACGGTGTCCACGGACTCCGCGTCGTAGTGGAAGGCCGTCGCGCCGTGTCCGATCTCAGCCGCGACGACGCGCGCGCGTTCCAGATCGAGGTCGGCGATGACCGTCGTGGCGCCCTCGGACGTCAGCCGTCGGGCCGTGGCCGAGCCGATACCGCCCGCGCCGCCCGTGACGATCGCGATCTTGCCTTCCAGCCGCCTCATGCTCGATCTCCCACCGTCATGCCCGTGCTCATTCCGGGCCGTAGAAATGGTTCAGGAATTCGCTGTGATAGATCACGCGTTCGCGCCGCAGCCGGCGCGACAGCATCGGATTGTCGTCGTTCTCCAGCGCGCTGAGCACGACCGTGGGGCCGTCGCCGAGGTGGTCGAGCGCGACGCGGGCCACATCCTCCGCCAGCGTCAACGGCACGGCGTCCGGCGACAGGTTGTTGCGGGCGAATACCGTCCGCAGCTTCGGCGTGTCCGTCGCGCCGATCAGGACGTTGAGCACATCGACGCCTCTCGGCTTCAGTTCGCGCCACAGGCTTTCGCCCAGGTTCAGCGCATAGGCCTTGGTGGCCGAATAGAGCGCCAGCCGCCCCGTGCCCTGGAACGCCGCCTCCGAGCCGATCAGGATCATCCCGCCCTTGCCGCGTTCGACCAGGACCGTGGCGAACCGGTGGCAGGCGTCGGTCAGCGTGTCGATGTTCCGCTGCAAGAGCGTGCGCCATTGGGCATAGGAGCTGTCCAGGAAACGCCCGCCGACGCTATCTCCGCCGGCATTGAAGATCACCAGCCCAAGGTCGAGGCCGTCGGCGCAAGCCTCGAGCTGAGCCGCCGCGTCCGGCCCGGCCAGGTCCAGCGACCGCGTCCGGGTCTCGACGCCGTAGGTCTGGCGAAGGGTCGCGGCCAGGGCCTCCAGTTTTTCCATCCGGCGGGCCACGAGGATGACGTTGCAGCCCTTGGCCGCCGCCAGCAACGCCATCTCCGCGCCAGTGCCTTCGGAGGCGCCCGAGACCAGGACCCACGGACCGTATTTCGATACAAACGTCGGATCGCGCCGGCTGTCGTCGGTCATGTCGTGTCTTTCATCGACGGCGCCGCCGTCTTCCAAAGAAAAACCCGCTCACGACGCGATCGCCGGGAGCGGGAGGTGGGGTGGTGGAAGTCAGAATGCGTAGCGGATCTCCACCCCGTAGGTCCGGGGATCGCCATAGAGCCGGGAGTCGAAGCCGAAGCGACTGGTCCGGTCGGTTGTGTTGAGGAGGTATTCCTCGTCCGTCGCGTTTTTGACGTAGACGCCCAGATCGACATTGCCGCCGCCGACCTTCTTCCAGTCCAGCCGCGCATCGACCAGGCCATAGCCCGGCGCGACATTGCCCGGCGTCGTCAGGTTGTCGTCGGCGAAGGCCACCTTGCTGATGTGGGCGTAGCTGACGTTGGCGACGAGCTCGCCGGACGGCAACGCATGGCGATAGGTCGCCGAGACATTGAGGGTGTCCTTCGGGGCCTGGGCGAACTTGTTGCCGGTGACGTCACCCAGCAGCGCGTTCTGGAAGCTGTCGTATTTGGTGTGCAGATAGCCGTAGGAGGCTTGCAACGTCAGCGGCTCGACCGGACGGGCCAGAACCTCGATCTGGCCGCCGTAGATCGTCGCCTCGGCGGCGTTGAAATTACCCGTCACGATCAGGTTGTCGAACACCAGCGACGTGGTGCGCTGGATGTCCTTGTACTTGGCGTAGAAGGTCGAGAGGTTGGTCCGGACAGGCATGCCGGCCAGGCTCCAATCGGCCTTCAGACCCGCCTCGTAGTCCGTGATGAACTCGGGCCTGACGACCTCGAGATCGGGGTCGTTGATGTTTGGATTGAAGCCGCCGGCGTTGTAGCCTTTGCGCGTGGTCGCATAGAGCAGAAGGTCGTCGCTCGCCTTGAAATCCACCGACAGGTTGTAGGTCAACGCATCGGTCTTGGCTGCGATCTTCTGGGTGCAGGTGGCGATATTGACGCTGGGAAGAGCAGCGGGAAGATTGCACTTCAGGCCGGGGCTATAGCCGTGCTGGGCCGTCTTCACGTCGTCTTCGGTGTAGCGGGCGCCAGCCGTGAGATTCAGCCGATCCGTCACGGCATATGTGCCCTGAGCGTAGACGGCCCGGGAATCCGTCGTCGTATTGCCGCCGGTCTGCTGGGTGGTGTTGTTGTTATGTGGGGTGCCCACCGGGGCGAACAGCAGATAGCTGTTGAAGTTGTCCACGTCGCTGGCGGACGAATACAGCCCCGTGACCCAGGTCAGCCGGTCAGCGAAGGCGCTGCCCAGCAACTGCAATTCATGAGTCTGCAGACTGGTCTTGTTCTGGTTCAGACCGATGATGACCGGCAAGGGGATCGAAAGCTGGCTGGTGAACTGCCGATCCTTGTTCTTCTGGTAGCCGAAGATGTATTTGGCGGTCAGAGCGCCGAAGTTTCCGCTCAGCACATTGGTCAGTTGCCACGGCGACGCGGTCTGGCTGGCGTCCAGCGGGATCGATACGGTCCGGATGCCCCGGGCCCGCTGGGCGGCTAGCTCATTGGCGTAGCTTGGGCCATAGACGCAGGCGGGCAGGGCCGCGGGACAGCTGGGCGTCCCGGCGCCCGATCCGCTGATCTGGGCGTACGGGGTGTCGTCCCGATGGGCGTAGTTGAACGTGGTGTAGTTGGTCAGGACGTCGTTGGGCTTGAGCAGCGCCGACACCCGCAGCGACTGGTGGTCCTGCGCCTGCAGATCCGGGCCGGTCAGATTGTTCACGATCCCGTCGCGCTTCGTCACCCGCGCGCCGATGCGCAGGGCCAGCATGTCGTTGACCGGCAGGTTCACGACCGCCGTGCCCTCCCGCAGATTGAACCTGCCCAAGCGCCCTTCGACATAGCCCTCGAGTTCGTCGGTTGGCCGGTTGGGGACAAACAGGACGGCGCCGCCGGTGCTGTTCTTGCCAAACAGGGTTCCTTGGGGTCCCGAGACCGCCTGGATCGACGACAGGTCCCACAGCATCTGGTCGGCGAGCACGCCGTCGACCGGCGCCTCGTTCAGATAGCTGACCACGCCGGTGCGCACGCCCCGAAGCGAGAACTGTTGCGTGCCGCCAAAGATGCTGACGCCGACGTTCAGGGTAGGGATCAGTTTCTGCAGGTCCGTGCCGGTCGTGATCGTGCGGCTTTCGAGCACTTCTGCCGAAAGGCCCGTGACGCTCAGAGGCACGTCCTGAAGCCGTTCTTCGGATCGGCGGGCGACCACGACGATCTCGTCGAGCTTGGCTTGCTCTTCCTTCGGCGGCTGGGCTTGGGCGTGAGCCGCATCCAGGCCGAAGATGGATGGGGCCGAGATAAGCGCAAGCGCGCTTGCTCCCGCAAGCAGAAGGTGCCTAGCCATGTTTCCCCCTAAGGAAATGATGTGGACCGACTCAGGACAGTCTTTTGCCGTCCTTTGATGTGTGAGCCGGTTTTGAGGTCAGTGATTTGTGCGTGAACTGTCGCGTCTACCTCGCGTAAGGCCGATGCAGGCGCAAACATCTAGCGAAGAGTTGTCGGATCCTGTTTTGATACTTTGGATCTGACACGAGATTGGTCTTCTGAAATTTGTAAGTCAAGTGACTTAATGGTCGATTTGAACGTGAGCGACCTCAGCCTTGACGCCGCGTTTTCGGTCGAGGTCGGCCATGTTGATGTACTCGCGCCAGCGAATGATCAGACCGTCGTCGTCCAGTTCGTAGATCGCGATCATCTGGTGCGGACATGGACGTCCCAGCAGCACGGCCCAATCGGATCGCTCCTGGATGACGACGCGCGTGTTCGACACCGCATGGACGGTGTTGCACTTGTTGTGACCCGAATAGGCGATCTGCCGGTTGATTTCGGCGCGCAGGGCGTCGCGGCCCTGGACCAACGGTCCGCCCGGAACCCACAGACGCCATTCGGCGTCGGGAGCCATCATGGCGATGATGCGGTCCACGTCGGGTCTGCTTGTGGCCGTGCCGTCGCCCCAGGCGTCGCAGAAGGCTTCGATGAATGCCTGCTCGACGCCTTGCGGCGGGTGCAGGGCGACCGGCAAGCCGGACCCATCGGTGGCTTCCGGAATTGGCGGGCGAGTATCCAGGCCGGCGCTTGTCGGGGTCCCTTCGAGGCCGGACATGAGATCAGGCGAAACGGCCGCCTGACCGGCGAAATCCAGTCCGTCGAAATAGTCGCGCCAGGCCGCGATCCGGCCCTCGGTGTCGATCTCGAAGGCCCCTGCGATCGATCGGTCGATCGATCTTCCATTGCGGACGAAGCGGTCGCGTCGCTCGGCCATGACCATGTCCTCGCTGGAGGCGATCAGTGTGATCTCCGTTTCGACCTGTTCGACATAGGTCGCCTGCCGCGTCAGCTCGGCCCGGATCGCGGCCCGTCCCACGACGGTCGGCCCGTCCGGCATGTAGAGCGTCCAGCGGGCGTCTTCGGCGAAGAACGAGACGACGCGTTCGATGTCCGGTGGGCGATTTCCATCGCCCCAGGCGCTCAGCATGTCGCGGACGATGGTTTCCTGTTGCGCGCCCATCGGTCAGGTTTCCCCGGGGGCGGCGCCCGGCTTGTGCCGGGGGATCAGATAATCTAGCTGAAGCTGGGCGAAGGGCAGGGGCGCGGTCATGCCGCCATCGCACTTGTAAAGCCCGCCATTCATGAACGCGGCTTCGTCCGAGGCCAGATAGGCGGCCAGGTTGGCGATATCCTCGGGCTGACCCAAACGCGGCGCGTTCTGCAGTTTCATGAAGGCCGCATGCATCTCGGCGCTGGCCCACGCCTTCATCGCCGGGGTCTCGATCACCCCGGGGATGACCGCGTTGCAACGGATTCCCTGCTTGCCGTAGTTGGTGGCGATGGTTTTGACGTACCAGTTCACCATCGCCTTGGACGCGCCATAGGAGAACTGCGCGACATCGCCCCCCAACGAACTGGTGGAGGAGGTGAACAGGATGCAGCCATTGCCGCGCTCCAGCATGTGGGGCAGGGCATACTTGGAAGCCAGGACGCCGCCCAGCACATTGACCTGGACGATCTCGTGGAAGACCGCTGGATCGAACTCTAGGAAATCGACGTCTCGCTTGCGTTTGCCCGCCGCCGTGTTGACGGCGTTGTTGAACAGAATGTCCAACTTGCCCAACTCGGCGATCGTGCGGTGGATCATGTCCTTCAGGGCCAGATCGTCGGCGACGTCGACGGCGAAGCCCACGGCCCGGCCCCCGGCGGCGCGGATCTCCTCGGCGACGGCCTCGGCGGTTTCACCCAGGATATCGGTCACCGCCACCGCGGCGCCCTCGGCCGCGAACTTCAGCGCCGAGGCGCGGCCGATCCCCGAGCCGGCCCCCGTGATAACGGCCGTCTTGCCGGTCAAGCGTGTCATGCGTGTCTTCCAATCACAGAGAGCGGTCAGGGGCGGGACGGGCTGTCGAACTTTTTGCCGTCCATGACGGACTGGATCGGCGATTCACCGGCCTGGGGCTGGGTGGCCCGAGCGGCCCAGTACTTCCGCAGTTGGCTGTTCGGATCGGCGACCACGGTCGGATGGACGTCGTAGATGAAGGTCTCGCGCGTCTGGGGCGTATAGGCGGGCCAGGCCGGCGCGCCGGGGATAGACGGATTGCCGGTTCGGGCGAAGGCCGCGAACGTCGCGCTCATCAGATGCGCCATGGCGTCCTGCCCCGAGCCCGCGCCGACCAAGCCGGCGGAGACATCGACATTGTCGAAGATGAAGGGCAGCTCGACCGCGTGGGGCGAGCGCAGCTTGCCGCCCAGAACGGGCGAGTTCCAGTCGATCTTGTACATATAGACCGGCGCCGCGCGCTGGGCGTACTTGCGCTCCGCCAGGGTAATCGAACTCGAGGTGAACATGAGGTCGGTCATGACGCTGGTGTAGAGGTGCATCGGCTGGTCGTTCGGGGCCTGGGCGCGGTAGAGAGCGATGGCGTTGGCCGCCTCTTGCGGGCCGACCATGCCGCCGACGCGCTTGAGCAGATCCGCCTCGGTCATCGTCTGCCATGTCGGGTCGCTGAGAACGACGTTGGTGGCCTCGTCCTTGGTCGAGCCGACCATGATCGGCACGTTGGCCGACAGCGGCGAACCGACTGGATCGAATGGATTGGCGGGCAGGGTCTCACCGTCGACGGCGGGCATGTAGGCGAGCAGCCCGGCCCGGGCGCCCGCCCTCATCAGGGTGTCCGTCGGCGCGGCGCGCAGGCCCGCGAGGTCGCCTGGCCGTAGGCCCAGCTCGGTGAACAGCTTGTCGCGCGTCGCGGTCGCCGCCGCGATCGTACCGACGCGGACCGCCGCGCCGCTTTCGATGATCGCCTTGTGGAACAATCCTTTCGCGGCCGGCATGGCCAGCAGCGTGCTGACCTTCGAGCCGCCGCCGGACTGACCGAAGATGGTGACATTGTTGGGGTCGCCCCCGAACTGAGCGATATTGGCCTTGATCCATTTGAGGGCCGCGACGATGTCGAGCATCCCGGCCAGGTTGGAGTCGGCATATTCGGGACCCGCCTCGGACCCAAGGTGCAGATAGCCGAACGCGTTCAGACGGTGGTTCAACGTCACCACGACGACGTCCTGGCCGCGCGAGAGATTGCTGCCCTCGTAATACTTGTCGCCGCCGCTGCCGAGGAAGAAACCCCCGCCATGCAGCCACACCATGACCGGGCGCTTGGCGCTGTCGGCGACCGCCGGGGTCCAGACGTTCAGGACAAGGCAATTTTCGCTGGTCGGCAGGTCCGAAAACGACAGCACGCTGGCCATTTCCGGCGGCATGTTCACGGGCGGCTGCGGACAGCGATCGCCCATGCGGTCGGCGACCTTAACGCCGTTCCAGGACGGCGGCGGGGCGGGCGGCAGGAACCGGTTTTCGCCGCCGGTGTCTGCCCCATAGTGGATGCCGAGGAACGATAGGACGCCTTTGGAGGGCGCGCCCTGGACCAGCCCCTCGGTCGTGGACACGATCGGCGGCGCGGCGTCGGCTGCGGCAGCCGCGGACGGCGGCAGGCCCACGACCATCGCGGCGGCGACAAGGGCGGCGGACGCCGCGGACGCGGCTCCGGTGGGAGCGAAGAGATGAGACATGCCAAACCTGTTCCCGAATGGCCGCTAGGGCCTGATTGCTGCTGGTCCGTCTCCCGTCCGGCCGCGGGGTCGGCATGACCGACCGCGCGGTGAAGCCGGTGAGAACGGTGAAGACCTACGTTTCCACTCCCGGGTCGCGCGGTGACGCGCCCCTATTCGAGGTCTGATCGTCCGGCGGGCTAAGCGGCCGCCGGACTAAGCGCCCCGATGCATGGGAGATCCAACACCAATATAAGTCAAGTGACTTAAGTCGAGGTTTGCGGGATTTTCGGCACGATCTTTGGCGGATCGTCGGCTTTTATTTTGCACGCCAGTCGGGCAAGGATCGCCTATGCCGAGACTTTTCCAGGAGTATCCGAAGACCGCTCGAAAGCTGATGCTGGCCGCCGAACGCCTATATGGTCAGCACGGTCTTGATGGGGTCTCGCTGCGCCAGTTGGCCACGGCCGCGGGGCAGGCCAACAACTATGTGGTCCAGCATCATTTCGGCTCCAAGCTTGGCTTGATCCAGGCCGTGTCGGAGATGCGCCTGCCCGCCATGGAGGCGCATCGTCAGACCCTGCTCGACGTCGCGCGAGCCGAGGGCGACTACAGCGTCTCGCGCATGCTCAGCTGCCTGTTCTCGCCGCTGGTGACAGTGTTGGAGGCGCAGGACATGAAGGACTATGCGCGGTTTACCCTGGCCGTCATGCATCTGGATCCGGAGCAGCATCCGTTCGCGCGCTCCACCGACATTTCGCCCGCTTCGACCGAGATCCGCAGCAAACTTAGCGAGAGCCTGTCACATCTCGGACCCGATGTGTTCCGCCGCCGGCTCGCGCTGAGCGCCAGCGTGTTCCTGAACGGCATTTCCGAACTGGGGGGGAAGCTGAAGCTGTCGCCGGCGGGCTATGCGAGTAACGAGCAGTATTGCAGCGACGTCTTCGAGGCCGCGCTCGCCGTGCTGACCTGCCCCTTCTCGCCCGAACCTCGGGCCGATTTCCGCAAGCTCGCCTCGGCTTGAGGCCGGCAAACGAAAACGCCGCCCCGCGTGAGCGGAGCGGCGTTTCCATAGCGTGTGGACCAGTCGTCAGGTTCGGCGCTCAGCCTTGCAAGACCAGTTGGCGGCGTCATATACGGCGTTCGGCGTTGCGGCCTTGGAGCGGTCGAACACGGCGACTTCGGGGAAACGGCACAGTATGAAGTCGCGCGACGATCCGGTCGGCGGCGGCACCAGGACGCCCGACACCATCTTCGTCGCCGGATCGGCGAACAGCAGCTGCTGGCGATCGGCGCCGCGGTGAGCGACGACGGGCCCGGGAGCTTCGCCCTTCTCCACCCAGTTGATGAGCTCGGTCATCAGCACATCGGGACCGTCACCGGGGCCGGTGCCCGAACCGCAGTGACCCATGCCGGGGATGCGATAGAAGCTGGCGAACTGGCGCAGATTTTTCATGCCGCCGACCGAGGTCGCCGCGTCCATGTAGTACTGCTCCATTTCGGTATCGATGCAGCAGGGATCGCTGACCCCGTTCCACATCAGCACCTTGCCGCCCTTGGCATGATAGGAAGCGAGGTTGGCGCTATAGGGCCAGCCGAAGTCGAGCTTCTTGGTCGCCGCCCACCAGGCGTCGATGACGGCCTGGTCGTTGAGATTCATCTTCATGACGTCGAAGTCGGGGCCGAACAGCACCTTGGCCAGCGAACTGCCGATCACATAGCCGGGCGAGGACTTGGCCATGTTCTCCATCGTCGGGGCGTCCGACCACGGCGGCGGAGCCATGCCCATGAAGCCGGCCCAGACGCTCATGTTCGAGACCGGAAAGCCGACCTTGATCAGGCCCGCGGGGCTGCGGGGGCCGGCGACGATCGCCTTGATGCTCTTGATCTCGGGTTGGGTCAGGCAGTCGGGGCCGTCACCCTTGGCGCAGGCAAAGGCGTCGAAATCGACCTTGCACTTAGTGTGGTCCTGGATGATGTCGTCCTTGGCGCCGTCGAGCTCATCGCAGTTGGCGGTGATCTTGGCGTCCAGCATCACGAACTTGGCCGGCGAGACCCATGATCCCGGCTCCCGCGCCATCTGCTGGGCCGCGTTGATAAAGGCCAGCATCGTCGCTGAACTGCGCCCGCCGGGCGCGCCAAGCAGGACGCCATCATAGTCCTCGGGATGCCGCTCGATGGCTTCCGTCGTCATCCGACCGCCGCCCGAACAGCCGGACGTATAACGGAAGAAGGACTCGACGTCATAGTAGGCGCGGGTGATCTGCTGGGTCGCCACCGCCGTGACGTGAGCGCCCCGGTCGATGTGATCGCGCGCCTTGGCCGGATCGGCCAGGAAGCTCCAGTCAAGGATGTGGCCCGTATGGCCGGTGTCCGTACCCGCGACAGCGAAACCCTTCAGCAGCGGATTGCCGGCCGGGATCTGCGAGTCGGACGGCACATAGCCGGCGGCGCCGCCCATGCCGATGAAATAGTACCGCTTCTGCCAACCGGTGTCGGGGAGTTGGAGCCGGAAACTGACCTTGTTGGGGCCAGGGTTGTTGGTGGTGATATAGCCCTCGATCCGGCAATGCGGCACGGGCGCCGCCGTGGTGGTCGCCGAGGTGATCACCGTGTCGGCGGGGGCGATGGCCTGGATCGCGGCCGTCTCGCAGGTCCCCGCCGAGGCGGACGAGCCGTAGAACAGCGCCAGCGCGGCGACGGTGCCCCCGGCTGCCAGCAGTCTGGATTTCACTGATAGAGTCACGATTGTCCTCCCTGGACGATGTCGCCCGGGGCCACTCCTCTTTTGGGGAGTGAGCACCCGGGAACTGGAAAAGGTGCCGACGGTTCGCCGGCGGCGAACACTCAGGTGACGACGACCCTGGCCGAGGCCAGGTTCTCGATCTGACGCCGCGCGGTCGGATCGCCATGGCGGTTCAGGCGCACCCGGCAGGTGACGAAATAAACGCCGGGCGCGTCAAAGGTCGTGGTGGTCGACAGGCTCAGTTCGGTCTGACCTGGTTCAACCTCGGCCTTGAGCGCGAAGGCTCCGCTCGCGTCGAAATCCCACTGGGCCTGGGTGAACGTTCCCGCGCCGTCGGGGGCCTCGGCCTTGGCGGTGAAGGTCACGGTCTCGCCGACCTTGACGTCCGCGCGGACAGTCCCGTTGGCGGTGACCTCGACGACCGGCTGGACGCCGCCGCGGGCCTTGGCCGAAGGGGGCAGGCTGACCTTGCCGTCCGAGAACGTATAGGTGGTTTCCGCCGGCGGAACGCCCTTCTCGACCCAGGTCGCCAGATCGACCAGGCCTTGTTCGATGACCGGCATATAGTCGATCAACCAGGTCGTGGTGGCGCGCTTGGGATTGGTCGGCAGCAGCATCGGCGGAACGTGTTCGGCGTTCTGGGTCCATTGCAGCCGGAACTTCTCGCGCGCTTTCTCAGGGCCCTGGGCGTCCTCGACGGCGCGCTTGTAGATGACGCCCTGCGGCGGCCAGAGCGAGGCGTCGTGGGTGTGGTGGACCCACAGGAGCTTGCCCTCGTACTGACCGGAATAGGGCACCCCCATCAACGGCGACTGCACCGGCACGCCATGCTGCGGATAGATGGGTTGACCATCGACGCGCAGGAAATCGTTGAGCGGGTCTTCGGAAATGTGGTGACGGTAAGCGTAGCAGAAGGCCAGGAAGGCGTGGTTGTCGAGGTGAACGCTGTCGCCGGCCGCGGCGCCCCGGAAGCGCAGGATGTTGGCGTCGGCGCGCCCGTCGCAGAACCAGATGTCGCCGACCGCGCGGGTGCAGAACAGCTGCCGTCCCGCCGCGCCCCCGCTCTTGATCAGGACGCCGCAGCCGGTGCTGTAGCCGCCCTTCAGTCCCTTGACCTCGATCGCGACAGGCAGGTCCCAGGCGCCGCTCATGGACGCCATCAGCAGGATCATCGCCTTGGAGTCGGCGTACTCGGGGCCGGCGAACTCCTCGCCCATCAGGTCCTGCGCCGTGATGATCCGGCTGATCGGCAGGGTGAGGTCGATCAGGTCGTCCTTGACCACGTCTGGCCGGTCGTGGCCGATGTATCCGGCCTGCGTCCAGAAGTTCGCGAAATAATCGGGGTCTTCTTCCAGCAGCATGCTGGCGATCGAGCACCACAGCCAAATCTGTCCCATCGGCTTGGCGATCATGAATTCGTCGCCGCGCGGATAGCCAAGCCGGTAGAGATTGGCCAGTTCCTCGCGTTCGTGCTGGGTCAGACCGGCGAAGGGGTCGCCGCTGCCGCCGGGCGCCATGGCGTCGATGACGGCGTCCAACTTGTCGCCACGCAGAAGCCGCTGGACGTTGAACATGCTGCCGAACGAGAAGGGCTGTTCGCTGCGGACGCGCGAGTTGGTGCCGTGCGGTTCGACATTGCCGCCGCCCATGAAGGGCAGGGCGCCGTCATAGACGCCGTCGCAATATTCGAGGCACAGAGGCGATCGCCGCCCACCGCCGCTGCCGCCCCACACATAGCTGTAGTCCGGTTCGCGGCCGAACACCTGCTTGCAGATATATTTGGAGAAGCGCGCGCTCTCGACGCTGGCGCGATAGCCGTAGAGGCCCGGATCGATACCAGCGCGGGGGTCGATGTCATCGCCGATGTGGCCCGAGTTTGACTCCACCATATAGCCGCCGAGCTTGACCATCATGTCGAGGCCGCCGAGCAGGGCGCCCATCGCACCGGCGAAGGCTTCCTCGTGGCCCGCATGCGCGCCCTCCAGTGGGTGGTACATGCGCCCGCCCCACTCTTCCTGGGCGGGAAAATAGAAGGTGAAGCGGGTGTCGGTGTTGGCGAACCCGCCATGCACATTGCGATGGGGATAGGGGACTTCGCGCCACTCGTCCCTGTCGATGTAGGGCGCCCCAAAATAGCTGTCCCGAACGGCGTAGCCCTCGGTGTCCAGCGCCTTCTTGTCGGCCACGTCCAGCATTCGGCGTCCCTCTCAATGTGTGACCGGTTTCGGCCCCGGCTCTCCGACCGGTGATCCCAATCTATGCGGCCGTTCTGAAATCAGTCAACCATTCTCTGTTGGGAATATCTCGAAATGGGTGACCTCATCGGCCGAGTTCAAATCCAAGCGCTGCTGTAGGCATTCTGACTTCAGACGAATGTCCTTGCCGATATTCTGAACATGTGAGACTGATTTGTTCAATGCATGGCGGGGAAAACATTCCACCAACGTCCACAAAGGGCGGGGCCGGCACGGAGGGAAACGATGAACGGACACGCTTCTGGCGCCAATTCAGCGCGCCCAATTCGCAAGCTCGGCCTTGCCGGCCTGATGTTCGCGACCTGCCTAACGGCGCCGGCATTCGCGTTGGCGCAACAAGCGACCCCGCCATCGAGTGACCCAAATCAGGCGTTCGTGCTTGACGACATCGTGGTCACGGCCCGGCGCCGCGAGGAGCGGCTGCAGGAAGTGCCCGTCGCCGTCACCGCGCTGAGCGAAGAAGTACTCGAGGAAAAAGGTGTCCGGGACGCCAACGACCTGGGTCAGGTCGCGCCGGGCCTCAGCGTTCAGAACACCACGGCCAACCGCAACAACATCACCTATTCGATCCGGGGTCAGGGGCAGGCGTTTGGCC
This sequence comes from Caulobacter sp. 32-67-35, assembly GCA_002280875.1. GTDB lineage: Bacteria > Pseudomonadota > Alphaproteobacteria > Caulobacterales > Caulobacteraceae > Caulobacter. The sequence goes on from NCEV01000001.1 coordinate 117,121, forward strand.
AGAACTCGCCCGGCGTCGTTCCCTATTTCGCCGAAGTCCCCTCGTTCGGGGACGCCATCTTCGACCTGCAAGGCATCCAGGTTCTGAAGGGGCCGCAGGGTACGCTATTTGGTCGTAACACCACCGGCGGCGCGATCCTATTCACGCCCCGCGCGCCGAGCGAAGAGCTCAACGGTTACGTGCTGGGACGGGTTGGCAATTACAATCGTCGGGACATCGAGTTTGGCCTGGGCGGTCCCATCCTGGGCGACAAGCTCATGTTCCGCGTCGCTGGCCAGGTGCTGCGTCGCGATGGCTATACCAAAAATGTCGCGACCGGCGACAAGATGGACGACGAGCACCGCCAAGCCTGGCGCGCCAGCCTGACGGCCCGTCCGTTCGAAGGCTTCGAGAACACCCTGCTGTATCAGGACGTCAACGTCGATGAGGCCGGCTCGGGACTGTTGTTGTCAGTCATCACGCCGACCTTCTCGAACGAGCCGGTCTATGCCCAATTGCAGGCGGCCCTGGCGGCCCAGAACGCTCGCGGCCCCCGGTCCATCGCCACCAACTACGAGCCCGATTTCATCAAGCTCGACAGCCAAGGATGGATCAACACCACCAACTGGCTGATCAATGAACATCTGACGCTGAAGAATATCTACAGCACGCGCCGCTTCACGGCCGGCCAGTCCTATGACCTGGACGGCAGCCCGGTCACGATCCTGCACGTCACCAATCCGGTGGGTCCGAAATCCAAGTCGACCAGCGAGGAAGTCCAAGCCCAGTTCAACTTCGGGAACATCAACGGCGTCCTCGGATACTTCACCGAGGATACGAAGACCCCGCTCATCTACGGCTTCGACACGCGTCAGTTCGTTCGCATCCCCGGCTTGCTGCCCAACGGCGGCGTCATCCAGGCCGTCAATATCGCCCAGAGTACGTCGGGTAGTGAAGCGTACTTCGGGCAGGTCGACTGGGCCGTCACCGATCGGTTCACCCTGACGGGCGGCGTCCGCAAGACCACGGACGAGCGTTCCAGCGGACCGTCCGAGACCTTCGTGCTGTTTTCGCCGCTTCAGCCCTATCCGACCGGCTTGAGCGCCGCGGCGGGCAAGAGATTGTTCGTTTCGTTCGAAGCCACGACCTGGAACGTGGCCGCGAACTATCAGGTCAGCCACGATCTCAACGTCTATGCGACCGTTCGCAAGGGCTTCAAGAGCGGGGGCTTCAACGGCACGGCGATCAACCCGGCGGACCAGTTCTTCAAGCCCGAGGAGGTCACCGACTACGAAGCGGGGGTGAAGGGTCTGGCCAATCTGAGCGGTTGGCAGGTGCGCTATGCGATCGACGCTTTCTATGACGACTACACCAACATTCAGCGTTTCGTGAACCTGGCCACGGTGCCGGCCTCGACGGTGACCCGAAACGCCGCCACCGGTTCTATCAAGGGGGTCGATCTGGACGTGACGGTCGCGCCGACGGACTGGCTTAGCGCCTCGGTGCAATACACCTATCTGGACGCCAAATATGACAGCTACAACGACGCTCTGCTTGGGGATCTGTCCAATAGCCGGTTCCCGAACACGCCGAAGCATCAGCTGAACTTCACCCCTCGGGTGGAGTTCCCGATGCCAGAGGGCATGGGCGAGCTGTCGGCCTTGGCCAGCATCTACCATCAGACCGGTATCGCGACCGATCCGGCCAATGTCCCCAACGGCAATGCGCTGGTCGCCCTGTCCAGCGCGGGGACCAATATCGAAGGCTATACCCGGGTCGATCTGCGGGCCGACTGGCGTAACATCAAGGGCACCGGCGTCAGCGCCGCCGCCTTTGTCCGCAACGCCACCAACAAGGACTATATTACCGGCACCAACAACCAGCTGACCAGCCAGTTCGGGGTCGCCACCTATCTGTATGGGCAACCGCGCTTTATCGGTGTCGAACTGCGCTTCGACCTCGGAACCCGCTAACACAGCTCGCCTAATCTGGCCGACGCCGTCGATCGACATTCGCTGTTCGGGTTTTCCCGGATCGGATATCGATCGGCGGCGTTCGCTTTGCTTCGGATACCCGGACGCCTTGCGTTCGGCGGGATCAAGGTGTCCCGATCAATAGGGCCGGGAGCCGTGGTTTAGAGACCGCGGACGGAAACGAATAATGGCTACCGACCCCACCGCAGTTCAACTCGCCAACGAACTCGCCGATCTGATCAAGCGCTCGGGCCTCAAGTCGGGGGCCGTGGTCGCATCGGAACAGGACCTGCGCGCGCGCCACGACGTCGGCCGCTCGGTGCTTCGGCAAGCCGCCCGCATCCTCGAGGAGCGGGGCGTCGCCTTCATGAAGCGCGGGGCCGGGGGCGGCCTGATCGTCGCGCCTCCCGATCCTGAAGCGGCGGGGCGAGCGCTCGCCATCCTGCTGGAAAGCCGAATGCAGGGACCCCATGCGCTGGACCGGCTATTGAAAGCGACAGACACCCACGTCTTTCTGACGGCGACCCCACGGCTCGACCTGATCGAGTGCGAACGGGTCCGGCAACTGGCCATTCGACTGAGGCGCCAGACCGAGGCGGGCCTGCGGCCTCTGGGCGAAATCCGGCAACTGCTGAGCGCCATCCGACGCTTGGTGAAAGACCCGCTTGCGGGCCTCGCCTACCAGACGACCGCCGAGTATGGAGAGGACTTGGTCCCCTATAGCGTCATTGTCGGCGGCAATGACTTTCAGGGCGCCTGGTGGGATGCACTGCTGGAGATGGTCGAGGCCCAGATGGCCGGTGATGTCGCCGCCTTGTTCGATCTGCGGCGTCGGCAGCTGGCCATTATCCAGGACAGTCAGGATGCTTGGAGCGCGATCGACCGCGACAGCCGCCTAGTGCCCGAAATCGAGACCGAGGCGTCGACCGAAGCAGGACCCGGCCAGAACCCCGCCGAACGGCTCGTTCGAGAGTTGCTCCGGGACGTGCGTCTGCTCGGCTGGTCGCCGGGCGCCCGGATCGGTGGGAACCGGGATTTGCTGGCCCGCTATGGCGTCACCGTGGGCACGCTGCGCCAGGCTGTCCGCATGCTGGAGCAGAACTCGGTCGTGCGGATGGGGCGCGGGCGATCGGGCGGTCTGGTCGTCACCTTGCCAGACCCCGCCAAGGCCATCGATCGCGCGCTGGACTATTTGCGCCAGACGGAAATCGCGCCCGATGATCTGGCGTCCTTTCGCCGGCAATTGGTGCTCAAGTCGCTGAGCGCGATCTGCGAGCTGCCAAATGCGGCTCGCGCGAAAGTCATGGAGGGCGTCGCGCCCGCGGATCTGTTTTGCCGCATTGGCGCACTGTCCGGCGACGGCGCGCTTGAGGCGTTCGACGCTATCGTCTGGGCGATCGCCCCGGTTCCTGAAACCTCCGACGACAGGGCGCTTCCTCTCATCCTCGACGCTCTCGCCAAGGGTGACGCGGCGCGCGCGCGGCGCATCTTCCTAAACCACGAGCAGGCGCATCTCTGACCCGTAGTGGTCCGCGCCCGCGGTTCCTCAAACCCTGACCCTTCGAGTTTCAAGCTATGATTTCCCGCAACGACGCAGGCTCCCCCCCTTGCGCCTGATCCGTCAGTCGACGCGCAACCGCAAGACTTCTCGCCTCTTGAGCGGCGGGTGACGCTGATCGCCTTGATGATCGTTTTTCTGCTGTCGGCGCTCGACCAGACCATCGTCGCCACGGCCATGCCGCGGATCGTGGCGCAATTGTCGGGGCTGGATCTCTATCCGTGGGTGACGACCGCCTATTTGCTGGCCTCGACGGTGATGGTGCCGATCTACGGCAAGCTGTCGGACATCTACGGGCGCAAGCCGATCCTGGTCATCGGCATCGTCCTCTTCATGGTCGGCTCGGTGCTGTGCGGCCTGTCGGGCGAGTTTGGCGACCTGCCGCTGATCGGCGGAGGCATGCCTCAGTTGATCGTGTTCCGGGCGATCCAGGGTCTGGGCGGCGCCGGTCTGATCACCTCGGCCTTCGCGGTGATCGCGGACCTCTATCCGCCCAGGGAACGCGCCAAGATGGGCGGCCTGTTCGGGTCGGTGTTTGGTCTGGCCAGTGTCGTCGGGCCCCTGATCGGCGGCTTCTTCACCGATCTGCCCACGGCCCATTTCATGGGCCTGGAGATCGCGGGCTGGCGATGGGTTTTCTACATCAACCTGCCGCTGGCGGGTCTGGCGCTGTTCATGGTGCTGATCGAGATGCCGCGTCTGACGCACCGCATGGGCGGGCGCATCGACTTCGCCGGCGCGGGTTTGCTGCTGACCACCTTCGTGCCGCTGTTGCTGGCGCTGAGTTGGGGCGGAACGGCGGGCTGGCTTTCGCCACATGTTCTCGCATTGTTTGGAGGCTCCGCCGTCTCGATGGTCGCCTTCCTGCTGGTCGAGGCCCGGGTCGAAAATCCGATCGTCTCGCTTGACCTGTTTCGCAACCGCACCTTCGCCACCGCCAACCTGTCGGCCTTTTTGATGTTCATGGCCTTCATGGGCATGGTGTCGTTTCTACCGCTGTACATGCAACTGGGGCTTGGCCTGTCGGCCACGACCAGTGGGCTGGCGATGACGCCGCTGACCGTGGGTCTGATCGCTGCCTCGACCGCCAGCGGATTCATCGTCAACCGGCTCGGCCGCTACAAGGAGGTCATGGTCGGCGGCGCCGCGGCGACCGCTCTGGCGGCCTTCCTGCTGTCCCAGACGCCGCCCGACGCGAACCTGTTTGATCTGATGTGGCGCGTGACGTTGCTGGGGCTGGGCCTGGGGCCGGCGCAGAGCGTGTTCAACCTCGCGGCCCAGAACGCCGTCGAGCGGCGCCAACTGGGGGTCGCCACCAGTGCGGGGCAGTTCTTCCGGCAGGTCGGCTCGACCGTCGGCGTGGCCGTCTTCGGCGCCGTGCTGACCCACAATCTCGCCGCGCCCGCGTCAGGAGCGGTCGGGTCTCCGACGGCTCAGGTCCACGCCCTCTCCTTGGCCGATCTCGAAAAGCTGGCCGTCGCCGGTCGCGTCGCCGGCGTGGTCGGGGCCGCGCCGGCCGTCGATCCTCGCGTCCGCGAGACGGTCACCCACGCTATTCAGGGTGTGATCTTCACCGGCTTCATCGTCTGTCTGCTGGGTTTCCTCTCGACCCTGCTGGTGCCGGCGCTGCCGTTGCAGGCCCGCGTTCGGCCGGCTTCGCCGACCGAAGCGCCCGGCGAGCCCCCATCCGGTCAGATCGAGATCTGACCGGCGCCCCTAGGCCGCCCGCTCAGCGCGGCGCGGCCGTGGGAGGGGCTGGGAGGCTGTTCCAAAAGCCCAGGATTTCTGATCGGGGATCGTTCTCTACCCGCGTCTGGTTGTCGAAGATCATCGTGGCGCGGGTCTTGGCGTCATAGGCGGGCCAAGCGGGAATGTGGTCGTTGTTCGGGTCGCCGGTGCGCGCGAAGGCGATCAGGGTGGAGGCCAGGCGGTCGCACATCAGCCGACCCGACGCCACGCCGCAGCCGACCATGCCGTCACGATAGTTGTGGAACGAGGCTGAAACGTCGATGCCGTGGATCGCACCGAACTTGCCGTCATAGGCTGGCGTCTCCCAGTCCCACTGATACATCCAGATCTTGCCGGGGCTCTGCGCCGCCTTGCGTTCCGCCTGGGTGATGGCGGCCTTCCGGAAGCCGCTGTCGGTGGCCATTTGCGCCTGGATCAGGAACGGCGATTTGTTCGGATAGCGCGCGCGATACAACGCCACCGCGCGGTCGCCCAGCGGCCCCAGCTTCGCGGTGGTCTGGGCCTTCAGACCGGCCTCGTCGAGATTGTAGTTGAACAGGAACAGACCTGCGTCTTCCAGCGTGGTCGAGATGATCAGCGGAATGTCGGCCGACTCCGCCGGCGCGCCCGGATCGAACGGATGATGCGGTAGATAGGTCCCATCGAGGATTGGCGAGAAGCGTCCGCCGTTCGGCATGGCCGCCACCGCTGTCTGCGCCTCCAGCAGCGTCGTCCAGGGAACCTGTTGAAGGTCGGCGGAACGGCTCTTGTCGATGCCAAGGTGAGCCAGCAGCGCCGCCGCCGTTTTGGCTGACGTCTCCCGGTCGGTCAGCCGCAGCGCCGAGCCGCTTTGCACCATGGCGCGATGGAACAGGCCGCGCGCCGCCGGGGTGGCCAGCAGGATCGTGGTCTTGTAGCCACCGCCCGACTGGCCGAAGATCGTGACATTGCCGGGATCGCCGCCAAAAGCCGCGATATTGTCGCGCACCCACCCCAGCGAGGCGACCAGGTCCATGATCCCCGCCACGCCCGCCGACGCGAACTCGGCCGGCGCGCCGTTGTCGACCAGGTTGATATAGCCGAAGCTGGCCAGGCGATGGCTGACGGTGACGACGACGACATCACCGTACCGCGCCAGTTGGGCGCCGTCGAAGCCGGGCGCATTGCCCGACCCGCTCTCGAACCCGCCGCCATGAAGCGACACCACGACCGGACGCTTCGCACCGTCGCCAAGCCCCTTGGTCCAGATGTTCAGATGCAGCGGACTTTCGCCCATCCCGCCCTCTTGACGATCCCACTGGACCAGCATGGCGAGGTCGGCGCGCAGATCGATCAGGCCTTGCGGGCTGACGGGACCAAAGCCGAGCGCGTCGCGAACGCCGACCCAGGGCTGGGGCGTGCGGGGTGGCATGAAGCGGTCGCGGCCACCGGTCGGAGCGCCATACGGTATGCCCTTGAACTGGCGCACCTCGCCATTGGTCTGGCCGCGCACCTTGCCATAGGTCGTCTCGACGATGGGAAAGGCGGCGCTCGCCGGCGCGGTCGGGGTGGCCTGGATCGTCGAGGCTTGGGAGGCTGGCGCCTCGGTCAGAGCCGCGCCGGCCGCGACGACCGCCGCGCCGAGAAGGGTTCGCCGGTTCGGCGCCGCGAAAGCATCAGCCATGTCTCAGTCTCCCTCGGGCGCGCCGTTGAGCCGGCCTTGCGCCTTGCTTGATCCGCCGACGGCCGGCGGGGCCTGGACGCCGCGCCGCTACCGGCCGACCGGATAGAAGATCGATTTTTCCTGGGTGAATTCCTTGAGCCAGTCAGGCCCGTATTCGCGCCCGACGCCCGAGCGCTTGTAGCCGCCGATGGGCGCGAAGCTCATCTTGCCGGTGCCGCCGTTGATCATCACGCTGCCCGCCCGGATGCGGCGCGCCATCGCGTAGCCGGTCGCCGCGTCGGCGGTCTCGATGCCGCCGTTCAGGCCGTAGCGGGAATCGTTGGCGATCTGGATCGCCTCGTCGTCGGTGTCGAAGCCGATGATGCAGCCGACCGGCCCGAAGATCTCGTCCTGGGCGATGGCCGAGCTGTTGTCGACGTCGTCGAACAGGGTCAGGTCGGTGAAGAACCCCTTGTCCAGACCCACCGGCCGACCGCCGCCGTGGATAAGCCTGGCGCCCGAGTTGAGGCCCAGCTGGATATAGTGTTCGACCTTGGCGCGCTGGGACTCGCGGATCAGCGGCCCCATCATCACCGTCGGATCGGCCGGATCGCCGATCTTGCACATCGCGGCGAAGGCTTTGACCGTCTCCACGAAGGCGGGGCGGATGCTGTTGTGGACCAGCAGCCGGGTCAGCAGGGCGCAGCCTTGTCCGGCGTTGACCGACAGCATGCCCACCACCGTCATCGCGGCGCGCTGCACGTCGGCGTCGTGGCGGATGATCAGAGCCGACTTGCCGCCCAGTTCGAGGTGCACGCGCTTCAGCGTCGGCGACGCTTGGGCCATGATCGCCGCGCCGACGGCTTCGGAGCCGGTGAAGCTGACCATGTCGACGCGGGGATCGGTCGTCAGCACGTGGCCCACGTCCGGTCCGCCGTTGACGATGTTGAGCACGCCTGGCGGCAGGCCGGCCTCTTCGGCCGCCTCGCCGAACAGCAGCGCCGAAAACGGCGTGAAGGTCGACGGTTTCAGCACCAGGGTGTTGCCGGCCAGCAGGATGGGCGCGACCTTCGAAAGGTTCAGCAGGAACGGGAAATTATAGCCCGTGATCCCCGCGACGACTCCCACCGGTTCGCGCATGACGGTTGTGCCGCCAAGGATCTGAGGCCCCTCCGGGTTCATCGGATTGGGCGTCGCCTCGATCGGCAACTGCACGGTGTCGTCGCGCACGGCATGGGTCATGGCGGCGCGGAAATGGTCGAGCGGCGCCTGCACCTGCATGGCCCAGGTGATGCCTTGCGAGCATCCCACCTCGGCGACGATCAGCGCCGCGATCCTGGCCTTGCGAGCGTCGAGCGCGGCATGGAGGCGCGTCATGACCGCGACGCGTTCGGCCATCGTCATCATCGGCCAGGGGCCACTGTCGAAGGCCCGTCGCGCCGCAGCCACCGCCGCCTCGGCCAGGGTGACGCCGCCCACCGGCGCATGCCCGATGACCGCTTCGGTCGCGGGGTTAAGCACGGCTTCGGACGGCTGGTCGCCCGCAACCCAGCGGCCGTCGATGTAGAGCTTGGTGATGTCGGTGAAGGGGATGTCCAAGGTCGTCGTCTCCACGAAATGGGGAGAGGGCCGCGCCGTCAGGCGGCGGCGTCCTCAAGGATCAGCGCCGCGGCGCGCACGGCCATCGCCTGGGTGGCGGCATTGGTGTTACCCGACACCAAGGTCGGCATCACGGAGGTGTCCATGACGCGCAGGCCGCTTACGCCGCGAACGCGCAGGCGCGGATCGACGACGGACGCGGCGTCCGACCCCATCCGACAAGTTCCGGCGACGTGGAATGCGGTGGTGCCAAGTGTCAGGAAAGCCTCGATGATTTCGTCGTCGGTCTGGCACGCGGGGCCGGGGACCAGTTCCTCGACGATCAGCGGACGAACCGCCTGCGTCTGCATCAGCCGCCGGATCCAGCGGACCATCGCGATCGAATGGGCGCGGTCGTCGGGATGCGAGAAATAGTTGGCGTCGATGATCGGCGGGGCATCGGGGTCGGCCGACTGGATCCGCACCTCGCCTCGGCTCTTGGGCTGGGTGAAATAGCCGCCGACCGAAACGCCGGGCGCGGAATCGACCTGCATCTTCGGCGGCTTGGGCGCCTTGCCGGGAGCCGGCTTCGGGGTCGTGTCCAGCGTCATCCCCATCTCGGCCATCGAGAACAGGCCCACGCCGATCTGGATATCGGGATGCGCCAGCGCCGGATCGGTCTTGATGAAACCGCCGCCCTCATAGGCGCCCCGCGTCATCGGCCCCTTACCCGCGACCAGATAGGTCAGGAGGCTTGCAAGCATATTGCCTCCGCGCAGCTTCTCGTTCTGGCTGGGCGCGCGCGTCCGGTGCTGGATCGACAGGTAGCGATGCTCGATCAGGTTCTTGCCGACATTAGGCGCCTCGGCCACGACCTCGATGCCGAGCGAGGTCAGCAGTTCGCGCGGTCCGATCCCCGACAATTGCAGGAGTTTGGGCGTCTCGACCGCTCCGGCGCTCAGCACGATCTCGCGGCCGCACATCACGTCGCGTTCGCCGCCCTTGTCGCGTAGTCGCACGCCGCTCACCCGGGTTCCCGCAAACAGGAGGCGCAGCGCGTGCGTCTCGCTGACGACCGTCAGATTGGCGCGTTTGCGGATCGGATGGATGAAGGCCTTCGCGGCGCTGAACCGCGAGCCGTTGTGAATGGTCACCGGTTGATAGCCAAACCCGCCGTCGTCGACCGACGCCCTGTCGTTGATATCGCGCACACGCGGCGCGCCCAGTTCGCCGGCGCCCGCGATCAGGGCCTCGCTCATCGGGTCGCCGAACTCCGGTACCGTGATCTTGAGGGGGCCGCCCACGCCCCGGTCTGGACCGGGGCCAAGTTCATGGTCTTCCAGTTCGATGAAGCGGCGACGCATCTCGTCCCAGCCCCAGCCGGCGCAGCCTTCGGCCTCCCAGCCGTCGAAATCACGCGGCGCGCCCCGGATATAGACCATGCCGTTGACCGAACTGGATCCGCCCAAGGTCCGGCCCTTGACCCAGGTCTCGGTTTTGCGATTGCCGCCCTGGCGCGCTTCATAGGTGAACAGACGCTCGTTGCCGGGCTGGAGCAGCACGCCGATGCCGCGCGGCATCTGGACGAACAGGCTGTTGTCCGACGGCCCGCTTTCGACCAGCAACACCGTGACGGTGGGGTCCGCCGAGAGGCGGTTGGCCAGCACGCAGCCCGCGGAGCCAGCGCCGATGACGATGTAGTCGAAGTGGTCCTGCACGGCTTTCGTCCCTGATATGGTCCGTGACGCTTGCGTCGGTCCCGGTTCCAGGCGAGCACTATCCACTCGGTAAAACAGTACATCAATGTCCGTTTTGAACAATAATGCGAATTCTGTTCCGCAGTCGCCGCCCCGCAAGGATGTCGTGCGGCACCGGGCGGCTCTGCTGGACGCCGCGGCGCGGGTGTTCGCCGCGGGCGGGGTCGATGCCCCGCTGGGCGAGATCGCGCGGCAGGCCGGAGTAGGGCGGGGAACCCTCTATCGGCATTTCCCCGAGCGGATCGACCTGATCGTCGCCTTGCTGAACCGCAACCTCGACGACCTGGAAACGCAAGCGGCAGATCTCGCCGACCAGCCGGACGCTCTGCTGACCCTGATCCGGACGATGATCGATCAGGACATCGACGTCGCGCCGTTGCTGGACAGCGATCTGATCATGCCCGCGACGCTGCTGGAGCGCTTCGTCGCGATCTGCCGGGTTCCCCTGGAGGCCGCGCGTCGGGCAGGCGTCGTCCGGCCCGACCTCGACGAGACCGATCTTCTCGACCTTACCGTGATGGCCGGGTCGGCCCTGAAGCGCTGGGGACTGGACGAACGCCGCGTGCGGGCGCCGCGCATCCAGGCCCTTTTGCTTGAAGGGATCTGCTGCGCACCGAGCTCGCCGCGTGCGCGTCATGCCGCGTCGGGATAGCTCGCCGCTGCTAGAGCTTCGATCTCGTCGCGATCTGCGGGCAGGATGAATCCCGCCGCGATCGCGGAGGCCAGAGCGTCCCGGAACTTCGCAAGATAGTCCGCGCGGCCTGCCGGATAGAGCCGCGACAGGCTGCCCGGATCCAGCGGTCCGGTCGAACCGAACAGAGCCCCCATCCGGCTTTTTGCGATGGCCAGACCGGAGAGTTTGCAGGTCGGGACGTCCATCCATGGCGAGCGGATGCCGCCGACGGCATTGCCCACTTCGTCGAGCGTCAGTCTCGCGGGCTTGGTCCCATCGATCGTCAGTCGTGTTCCGGCGGGCGGGGCCTCGCCAGTGGTCACCCACCGGTTCAGCGCCGACAGGGCGGCCATCATCACATAGTGGTGCTGGGGTGCGGCATTGATCTCGCCTGGCAGGGTCAAGCCTAGGAGATTGCAAGTGGGCGCCAGCGCCCTGGCCAGGTCTTCCGTGGAGGCCGTTCCGCTGTCCATCGGCGAGGCTCCCATGACATAGGTGTCGGCGTGGGCGGTTCCTGCGACCTCCCAGGTCCTCAGCCGATCATGATCCGGCTGACGGGCCGGAAGATAGCCAAACCGCTGCATTATCAGATCGGTCTCGGTGATGAAGTTCAGGACCGGGACCGTCGTATCGGTTCGCAGATGGACGGGCCTGAGCGCCGTCAGCAGCGACATCAGCATCGACGATTTGCCCAGCCCGGGCGCGCCGCCGAAACGGGAATGGACCAGATAGCCGTCGAACGCCTGTTCCAGCGGCGCGATGGCGTTGATGTAGGTGGTCAGTCGCCCCGCCGACTGGGATTCGCCGGCGGCGATCAAGGTCCGCACCGAGGGTGCGCCGAGAAGCCGTTCTGGCTCGGCGCGTAGGGCCTGCGCGGCCTGGGTGAAGATGTCGTAGCAGAACCCGTCGCCGGGGTGTTTTAGGGGCGCATAGCGCTGGGGATCGGCTTTCCTGAGCGGCTCCATGCCCGGAAACGCCATCAGGCCGCCGCCTTCGATCCCGGCCATCTGCACTGATACGCCAACCCAACCATAGCCGCCGCGGATCAGCTCGCGGTGGGTGTAGCCCCACTCCGGAGCCGTGTCGGCGCCCGCGCTGACATTGAGCCATTCCACGACAACCGTGCCGTTGAACGCGGCCGGCCGTTCTGGCCGAACGACGACCATTCGGGTCGTGTACTCGGCCGTCTTGTGGGGTCTGGCCAACCAGCGGCCGTCGCGGCCTTGCGCGCCGATCGCCCGATAGGATGTCGCGATCCCGGACAGGAAATACTCCTCGACCCGATAGCCGAGGTCAGCGAGATCGAAGGCCGTCAGGGTTAGCGCGGGCCGACCGGCGACGGGGCCGGTAACAGTCGCGGAACGTCTGGCTGAGCCCGGCCTGGCCGACTCGAAGGGCGGTGCGGTCACTTCAATCTTCCCACTCGGCTTCTGAAGGGCCGATCAAAATCAGAATGTGTGATGGTATTCAGAATAACAAGAGGTGAGCGGGAATGGCCGGCGTCGCGGAGCGGATCCGGTCGAATTTAAATCAACGGCGTTGAATTAAATTCCCCGAGATGGAACATTGGGGTCTCCATCAGGGAGTTCTGCTAATGTCGACGACAACGCACGCCTCGGGAATCCTCGACGACAAGCTGTTGTTTATGGACATGCCAACCGATCCCCCAGGCGATACCCGCAACCCCTACGCGGACTATGTCGGCGCGCGCAGGGATCATCCGGTCCAGATCGAACAGGGTCGGTTCGGCCCTGGCGGTCCGGCGGTAGCTTTCGTCTACCGGCATGAAGACGTCGTCGCCGTGCTCCACGACCATGACGTGTTTTCCAGCCGCGCCCTGCACGACTTCATGTCGCCGTTCATGGGCGATTACGTCCTCGTCGGCATGGATGAGCCGGCGCACGCCAGATACCGCAACCTGCTCGCCCCTTCGATGCGGCCCAGACTTCTGGCGCGTTGGGAAGACACGCTGATCGGCAGGGTCGCCGACGACCTGATCGACGGCATCGTCGCCAGGGGGCGGGGCGATCTCGTCGCCGATTTCAACTTCAGCTATCCCGCGCGGATCATCGCCCGGATCATCGGCGTCCCTCAGGATAACTACATCCAGTTTCAGCAATGGGCGGTCGATATCACCGCTGGCGTCGGCGATCCCGTGGCGGGAATCGCGTCCGCCCAGGCCCTCCGCGCCTATCTCGCGCCGTTCGTCGCCGCGCGTCGGGTCCAGCCCGAGGACGATCTCATCAGCGAACTGGTCCGCGCCGAGATCGAAGGGGACCAACTCAACGACGAGGAAATCTATTCCTTCCTGCTTCTGCTGCTGCCGGCGGGGATCGAGACCACCTACCGCTCGATCGGCAATCTTCTGTTCAACCTGCTCAGTCACCCCGATCAACTCGACGCCGTCCGCAACGACCGAACCCTGGTGGCCAAGGCGATCGACGAGAACCTGCGCATCGACTCGCCGATCCAGACCCCGCCGCGCCTGGCCGCGCGCGACACCGAGATCCGGGGCGTCCACATTCCGGCCGGGACGATCGTGATGCCCTTGATCGGGTCGGCGAACCACGATCCGGCGTTCAATGACGATCCCGATCGGTTCGACATCTCCCGTCCCGTCGTGCGTCACATCACCTTCGGCAACGGCGTCCACACCTGCATGGGGTTGCACCTGGCCAAGCTCGAGACCCGGATCGCGCTGAACAAGCTGCTTGACCGGTTGCCCGGCCTGCGGTTCGACCATGACCGGGTGCGCGAGCTGGACGCGCACATGCGTGGCAAAGCCTTCAGAAGCCCGACGGCGCTGCCGGTTCTCTGGGATATCTGATGGCGATTTCAGGCGCGGAGGCTACAGCCGCTTCGATCCTCAAGTCGCCTCGTCGCGGCCGCCCGTCACGGACGGCTGCGCCGGCTCCGACGCGCGCCGAGGTCATCGCGGCGGTGGTCCGTCTCGCTGAAGCACATCGCGATTCTGATATAAATATGAGGGGCCTGGCTCAGGAACTTAAGGTTTCTCCCAAGCTGCTCTATCGCTATGCGGCCAGCAAGGACGAGTTGCTCGACCTGGCGGCGGCGGCCCTACTCGAGACCTGGATCGCCCCGTCGGACGCCTTGCCCTGGTCCGACCGACTGACCGCTGTAGTCGGCGGCGCCCGTGACCTGATCGAGCGCTTCCCCGCGCTGTCGCGGGCGGTGCTGATGCGAAACCTTGAGGCCCGCGACTCTCCGGAGGTCTCTCGTGTCGTGGCTTCCATCAAGGGCTGTTTCGCCGACGCCGGACTGTCGGCGTCCGAAGTCGATCAGGTATTCCTGGCCTATGAGATGCTGATCCTGGGGGAGCTGGCCTTGTCCCGGGCGGTGCGTGACGGCGAGTTGTCCGAAGCGCGTCTGCCAGCCGCCGCCGCCCGCGCTGTCAGCATCGAGACCAGTTTGCGGCTGATGATCTCCGGAATCACCGTCTTTCACGTTGGCCAAACCCCCTGCCAAACCTGATCTAGAACGGAGTCCGGCGCCGCGGATTGTCAACGGTCCGGAACTTCTCCAACTTGTCGGCGGCGTCTAGTCCGGGCGGCGGCGGGTCAGCGGTCGCAGAGCGGCGGCTGCGGCGATGGTCATCTTGGCCAGCCGGCGCAGGGCCCGGGACCGTTGAGGACGATCCGCAAGCTTGGCGGAGGCCCGCAGATCGGCGGCCTCGGCCAGACGCGCGCGAGCCCCGTGTTTGTCGGGCGGCCGGTTGTCGCTGGCCATCGGTGTCTCCAAGGACGTCATTAGTAGAACGCCGTTCTTCGAGTCGGATTCAGGCTCCGGCCGATCTCTCGCGTCTGGAGCGCGCGTCCTGCGGCGGCTCCACTTGGCGCACCGCGCGCCAATAGGGCCAAGGCTTGGCGCGCACCTGCTCGACCACGAACCAGGCTTCCTCGCCCTCGAAGGGCGGGACGTTGTCGACATGGATGAAGCTGTTGCGAGCGCGCGAGGCCTTTGGCTGGCCGCCCGCGACGCCGGCCTCAGGCGCGCTCGGAGAACCGTTCGAACGCCGTGATCCTGCGCATGAGCGGATCGATCTCGCCCCTATAGATTTCGGCTCGCAGGAAGGCGACTTCGGCCTCGCGATCAGCTTCGTCGACATCGATGTACCAGGCCTTGGGCGCGGGGCCGGGGTCGCCGTTCCAGCGATAGCCCCGTGCCTTGAGGACGTCCTTCAAGTCAAAGGGCGAGTTTTCCGCCCAGATCCGCCAGGACGCGCGCCGGGCGCTCTGTAGTAGGCGCGCCAGGCCCGTCACGCCGCCGATCGGCAGCGGCGCGGCCAGAACCTCCAGGGTCGCCAGGCAGTCGTTGGTCGCGCGATGTCCCGCGTGAAAGAAGCCGCCCTGCGTGGCCAGATAGGAGAGCTTGGTTCCCTCGTAGCCCTCGGCCCGCCAATCAATCTGCGACATCGAGCACGCCCAGGGCTTGAGCGCGAAGGCCGGCGAGAAGGCCTCGGCGAAACGCCGGTCGAACTGGGCGTTGTGGGCGATGATCAGCGCGGCGGGCGCGATGAACGCCGACACCTCCGCCGGGTCGACCGTCTGGCCGGCGACCATGGCGTCGGTGATGCCGGTGATGCGGGTGATTTCCGGCGGGATCGGCTGGGCCGGCTGACGCAGGCGCGAGAAAGCCTCGTCCACCGAGACGATGCGGCCCTCGCCGTCATAGTGAAACGGCGTCAGCGCGAACTCGATGATTTCGTCGCGACGCGGATCGACCCCTGTGGTCTCCAGATCCAGCATCAGGCCCAGCCGGCAGGCGGCCAGATCGCCCGCGTGCAGATGCGTGACGGCGTCCAGGCGACGCAGCACCTTGAAGCGGCCGCTGGCCTCCAGCGTCCGCGCCATGGCTTCCAGATCGTCTTGCGCCGTCAAGCGGCCTGGCGGGGCGGAATCGTCGGGCATCGCGGACCTCCTGGCTTTAGTTGGTAGTCCATCGGCGGTCGACGAGGCCAGAACCAAGCGCGCGACATCGATGGGGATAACCCCGGCCTTTCGTCGGCCGGCCGGCCGCGACGCGATGAATCGGTCTAGGCCGACGCCATGACCCTGGATGATCTGGACGCCATGCTCGAACACCTTGTCGTCGCGCAAGCGGCGTCGGGCGATCCGGAGGACGGCCCTGGCCTGATCACGCTGTCGGCCGAAACCCGCGGCGGGTTTGGCCTCGGTTCCGGCATGGAATGCACCAATATCCTCAAGGGCATCCGCTATCGCGGTCTTCGGGTGATCGTGACCCGCGCCATGGAAGACGCCGTCTTCTCGCGCAAGGAAGCCCGCGCCAAGGGCCATGACGCCTTCGACGATTTCGAGCCGTCGCCGCCGCGCGGCTGACCTTGGTGTCGGAGAGCGGCCGGCGATCACGCTCGGTCCCGCCGCGCCTTCGCCTTGCTGCGGCGCGGCTCCTGCGGGCGTGACGCCTGCGGGCGCCTTTCGGGCGCCGCCGGCCGCTCGCGCCGCGTCCCGAAGCCGCTTTGCGGCTTCTCCTTGCAGTCTCCTCTTTTGCGAAGAGGCGGGCGCTTTGCGCCCGCGGGCTTAGGGCTCCGCCCCCAGCGCGCTTCGGACCGGCTTCCGCCCAGCTTCGGGCGCGCGGGCTAGACGGGCAGGGCGGGCAGCAACGCCCTGCCAGCAGGGTCCCCGCGAAGCCGGCCGCTCCGCTTCACCCCCGGTCTCGCCGACGGGCAAGGGATCAGGCGCGCCTTGCGCCTGATCCCCTAGCCCAAGGAGGCAGACATGACTGTTCACGCCCAGATCGCGGCCGACCCGGCCGCTCACAACGCCGCTCAAGCTTCGGCCCTGCTGGCCGACGCCCAGACCGAGCAGCTGATCCCGCTCAACAGGCTCAAGAAGAGCTTGCGCAATGTCCGCAAGGTCAAGCACATCGACGCCGACATCGAGGCCTTCGCGGCCAGTCTCAAGGCCAAGGGCCTGTTGCAGAACCTCGTGGTCGAGCCCGAAATCCGCGACGGTGTCGCCACCGGCTACTATCTCGTCACGGCGGGCGAAGGCCGCCGTCTGGGGCTCAAGCGGCTGGCCAAGCGTCGGCAGATCGCCAGGGACCACCTTGTGCGCTGCGTGGTGGATACACGTAACGACCCCGGCGAGGTGTCCTTGGATGAAAACACCAGCCGCCGCAGCATGCATCCGGCCGACGAATTCGAGGCGTTCGCCGATCTTGCCGACCGCAAGGGCTGGGGCGCCGTCGAGATCGCCGCGCGGTTCGGCGTCGAGCCAGAGTTTGTCACCAAGCGTCTGCGGCTAGGCGCCGTCGCTCCGGCCTTGCTGGAAGTCTATCGCGAGGAGGGCCTGACGCTGGAGCAGCTGATGGCCTTCGCGGTCAATCCCGACACCGAGCGCCAGATGCAGGTCTTCGCGCAGTTGCCGGAACACAACCGCCAGACCTACGCCATCCGCCGCGCCATGACCGAGACCAAGATCGCGGCCGACGACCGCCGGGCCGTGTTCGTCGGCATGGAGGCCTATGCGGCGGCGGGCGGCGCGGTGCTGCGCGACCTCTTCACCGAGGGGCCGGGCTGGCTGGAGGACGTCGCCCTGCTGGAGCGTCTGGTCGTCGAAAAGCTCGAAGGCCTCGCCACTTTGGCGCGCGACGAGGAGGGCTGGAAATGGTCGGCGGCCTATCTCGATCACCCGCATGGCCATGGGTGCCGCCGCGTTTGGGAACATCCTCTGGCCCGGTCGCCCGAGGTTCAGGCCCGGATCGACGCCCTGACCGCCGAGCGCGACGCCTTGGTGATCCGGATCGGCGTGGCGGACGAGACGCCTGACAGCGCCGATGCGCGGTTCGAGGCCGTCGAGAGCGAGCTGGCCGACCTCGCCGACGACTACGGCTACGAGCCCGAGGAAAAGGCGCGCGCGGGCCTTTTCGTGGTGCTCAGCGCCTATGGCGAGCCGCGTATCGAACGCGGGTTCGTGCGGCCCGAGGACGAGCCCGCGCCGGAGGATGAGGGCGACGAGGGGGCCGACGACGGGGCGGCGGGCGAGGCGGATGATCTCACCAGTGACGGCGGCGATCCCGGCGACGACGGCGCGGACGACCTGCCCGACACCGAGGAAGAACCGGCGGGCGATCCCAGGGCGCCGTTGCCCGCGCGGCTCGTCGCCGACCTCACCGCGCACAAGACCGCAGCCTTGCGCGATCTCGTCGGCCAGTCGCCCGACATGGCGCTGATCGCCTTGACCCATGGGCTGGTGCTGCAAGCCTTCGGCTATCGCTTTCCTCTGGCCTCCTGCCTCGATCTTCAGATTCAGTCGCGGGACCTGAGGGGCGATGGCGATGGGATCGAGGCTGGCCGGGCGGGGCAGGCCCTGGCCGAACGTCACGCGGGCTGGGCGCGGCAATTGCCCGCCGAGGCGAGCGAGGTGTGGGCGTTCGTCCTGGGTCTCGACCACGACAGTCGCATGAGCCTTCTGGCCCACTGCGTGAGCTTGTCGGTCAACGGCGTGCATGGCGTCGAACGCAAACCCGCCGCGTGGCTGCACGCCGAGCGGCTGGCCGGAGCGCTCGATCTGGACATGCGCGACTACTGGAGCCCGACCGCTGAGCGCTACTTGGGCCGGGTCACCAAGGCGAGGGTGCTGGCGGCGGTCGAGGAGGCGGTCTCGCCCGAGGCGGCGGGGCGGCTGACGGGGCTCAAGAAGGACGCCCTCGTCGACGCGGCCCAGCCTTCGCTGGTCGAGGCGCGGTGGTTGCCCCGCTTGCTGCGCACCGAGCGTTCCGAAGCCGGGGCGGCGGAGGCGGCGCGGTGCGACGAGGGCGCCCCGGCGCGCGGGACGCCGGACGCGGATGCGCCCTGCGAGGGTGAGCCGGTGGGAGGCGACGGCGAAGACGGGGCGGCCGACTTGGCCGCTGAATAGGATGGGACGGGGGCGGCGTGAGCCGCCCCCGTCAAGTTTCGTGAGACCGCGAGAGCGGGGCGGCCGATCCTTTGGGATCGGCCGCTTTCGTGCGCGCTCGGCTCCGCTATTTCCTTAACGCCCACTGGCCCCGCTTGGCGTTCCGGGCCTCGGCTTGCACAGCGCTATAGGCGCCCTTGCTGTAGCGGCGATACTCGGTGACCAGGCCCGAGGCGATCAGGGCCGCGTTGAGATCGGGCGAGGCGCTCGACCAGCAGCGGCCCACGGCGCGGCCGTAGCGGTCGCGGTTGACGATCCGGCAACCGACCCGGCCGCGCGTCAGGTCGATCAGCAGGTCGCGGGCTTCATAGGCGAAGGGCTCGGCGGGCGTCTTACCGCGTCGCAGCTCAGGCGCATCGACCCCGAACAGCCGGACCCGCTGCGCCCCGCAGCGCAGGGTGTCGCCGTCATGCACCTTGGGGGCGGTGCAGGCGATCACGGCGGCGGCAAGCAGGGGCAGGGCGGTCATCGCGCCGTTCTAGATCGCTTCGCGCCGATCGCCATCGCCTCGCTCAAAACGTCGCAACCGTTTTCAGGAGCAGATTGGATCTCCGGGCGTCCTGGCCGCCCTCCGATCATGGTCTTGGCGGGACGGTCGGTATAGGCGATGGGCGTCGCTGTCTCGCCGCGCCGCACGCCACCGCCCAGCGCAAGGGCGTGGCGATAGATCACCCAAATCAACGCGCCATAGCCAGCCTCTGTCGCGCCTAGCCGCCAGCGACGGCTCGATGCCCAAGGCTCTGGCGACGTCGCGGGGGAAGGTGATGGACAAGCCGGTGGCCGGCTTGGCAAGGGCCGGGCTGGCGCCCTCGGCGAGGTCGGCGAGATCTGGTTGGGGAGGCGGTGAAATCGAGCGCGGGACAGCCGATCCGGGCGTCTCACTTGGACGGGGCGTCGGCGTTTTCATCGGACTGAAATCGGCAACGAGACCGCTCCGCCGCACGGCGGGCGGCGACGGTCAGCCGTCCTTGGCGGTGGCGGGTCGCGACCAGACCAGGCTGTGGACGCCGTCGATGACGACCGGGGCGGGGTTTAACGCCTCCGAGAAACGGGACCGTCAGCCCACCGACGGATCGCTTTGATGTCCTGGCTCGCCGTCTCAAGACCGCGCCAAAATGGGGTCGGCCGAAATAGCTTCGGAGGTCGGGACGAGGTCGCCTGTCTCATCGAGGGGGCGGAACTGGACCGTCTTGACGATGCGGCTGAGGGCGCGGAGGCGCGCGCGTTAGAGCCCCGCCGCCCGCGCTGGCGGTGAAGACGCCGAGATGGCCAAGGCGAGTCTCTGATGATCCGAGCCGGGCCACGTCGACCGCGTCCTCTTCTGGCCTGATCTGACCGGAAACCGGTCGTTCCCGCAACCTCGCCGGCGCCTTTCTTCCCCTGGCCGGCGGCCCTTCGGGCCTTGGCCATTCCTCGCGAGACAAGAAACTTGCCGCCTTCGGTCCTGCGCTGCGCTGCGGGCGCGCCCCCGTCATCCCGTGCGTCGTGCCGACCCTTTGACGGGCTGGGGCGCGCTGCGGTCCGGACGTCGGCCCCGGTCTTTCGATCGCCATCGAGGCCGCGATCGGCGCGGCCCGGCCTTAGATCGGAGAGACCACCATGGCCACCATCGGCGCCTTCACCGCCAACGCGGACGGTTCTTACTCGGGCGCGATCCGCACCCTCAGCCTTAACGTCAAGACGGTCCAGTTCCGTCCGGTCGAGAAGACCGGCGAGCGCAGCCCGGACTTCCGGGTCTATTCCGGCCAGACCGAATTTGGCGCGGCCTGGAAGAAGACCAGCAAGGACAACAACGACTACCTGTCGGTCAAGCTGGACGACCCCAGCTTCTCCGAAGCGATGAACGCCGCCCTGGTCGTCATCGACGGCGTCCACAGCCTGGTCTGGTCGCGGCCCAGCGCCGCCAAGGACGACTGACCGTTTCCGCCCCGCCGAAAGGCGGGGCGGCCCCTTCCCCGATTTTCAGCCAAGAGGAGGCCGCGATGCCCCGCGCCACGGCTCAAACACGTCGGAACGGCAAGACGTCCGACACCCAAAGCGATCTCTACACCCGCGTCACCGGTCAGATCCTGGCCGATCTCGCCCAGGGCGTCCGCCCCTGGACCCGACCCTGGGCCAGCGCCCATCCGGCCGGCAGTGTCCGCCGGCCGCTGCGCCACAACCTGATCCCCTATAGCGGCATCAACACGGTGCTGCTCTGGGCCCGGGCCATGGCCCAAGGCTATGGCGCGCCGATCTGGATGACCTTCCGCCAGGCGATCGAACTGGGCGGATGCGTGCGACGCGGCGAGCGGGCGACGACCATCGTCTACGCCAACCGCCTGTCCAGAACCGAGGCCGGCGAGGACGGTCACGACGTGGAGCGATCGATCCCGTTCCTCAAAGCCTATGGCGTGTTCAACATCGAGCAGATCGACGGCCTGCCGGAAAGTTTCGCGCCGGCTCCGGTCGATCCCTTGCCCCAAAGCGCCCGCGTCGCCCACGCCGAGACCTTCTTTCAGGCTCTGGGCGCCGACGTCGCCCATGCAGGCGACCAGGCCTGGTATGCGCCGGGTCCCGATCGCATCCAGATGCCGCCCTTCGAGGCGTTTCAATCGGGCGAGGACTATTACGCCACCCTCGCTCACGAATGCGTCCACTGGACCCGTCATCCGTCCCGGCTGGATCGCGACCTGGGTCGCAAGGCGGCCGGCGACGCCGGCTATGCCCGCGAAGAGCTGGTCGCCGAACTGGGCGCGGCCTTCCTCTGCGCGGACCTGGGCCTGGAGCTGACGCCGCGTCCCGACCACGCCGCCTATATCGGCGCATGGCTCAAGGTCCTGGAGGCCGACAAGCGCGCGATCTTCAGCGCCGCCGCCCACGCCCAGCGGGCGGTGGACTATCTGAAGGACCTTCAGCCCGAAGCGTAGAGCCGGGCCTGGTCGGCGAGCGCGTCGCGCTCGTCGATCGGTCCGCCCTCGGCCGCCAGTTCGTCGGGATGCAGCTGCCAGCGGATTGGCGGCGAACCCACCCCCGGCGCAAGCTCGCCGGGGGTCTGTTGCGAGCCGGCCAGATGAACGAGCAGTTCGTTCATGCCGTGCTCGACGGCCCAGTCCCAACGGGGATGGGTGCTGTCGGCGGCGCGGCTGATGTCGGCGACCGGCTCCAGGTGCAGGATGGTGCGGCCGCCGTCCAGATCGCGGCGGGCGAAGGCGAAGACGCCGCCGCCGCGCACGAACCGGCCGTCATGCTGATAGAGGCTCATGAAGGCCACGCCATAGAGTTCGACGTCTTCGGACATGGGGCGCCTCGGCGAGGGGTTGGCGGTGGTCGATGGGAACATAATAAGAACACGCCTTGCGCCGGGAGTCGAATCCGTCCGGGTGGGAGCCTTTCGGATTCGCCGATTCCACGCCAGGGCCTGTCACTACGCGACCGGCCGGCTCGGCCCCTTGAGGCCCGTCCCGCCTTGGGAAACAACCGTCGAACGGGACCCGCGAAGACGCTTTCACCCCGCCCGCCAAGCGTCGCTTCGCCTCCCGTCAAACCGCCGGTCGCCGCCCTCGGCGACCGGCGGAGGCGGCGGTTCGAGCTGGGTTTGGCGCTTAAGGTCGCCCGAGCTTTGAGCCGCCGCCGCCCTTCAGCGGCGGGCGGCCAGGAGACCTGCCATGACCACCATCGGCGCTTTCACCCAGGACGGCGAGGCCTATGTCGGCCAGCTTTCGACCCTCTCCCAGGAGGCCAGCCTACGTCTTGTCCCCGCGCAAAAGTCCGGCGAGCGGCAGCCCGACTACCGCCTGCTGAAGATGTTGGGCGAGGGGGCAGGCTATCTCGACTGCGGCGCCGGCTGGAAGGTCGACGACGACAGCAGCGGCGCGCTCGTCAACGTCAAGATCGACGATCCAGCCTGGGCGGCCCCGATCCATGCGCGGCTGATGCGGGGCGAGGACCATGTCCTGCCCCTGGTCTGGATCCGGCGCGCCGACCCGCCGGCCTCGCCGCCAACCTCAGGCTAGGCGTCTTGGTCGTCGTCATCCTTCGACGACCGGTAGGTCTTGGCGATCGCCCGTTCCAACCAGTTGTCGGTGCTGTCGGCGCGTTTGCGCAGGAAGGCCCGAACCTCCTCGTAGACGCGCCGGAACCCTTCCAGGAACAATGCGGGGGGGACCGTATTGAGCTGCTCTCCGGCTTCCGCCCGAAACTCTCGTAGCGAAATCCAGAACGTCGTCGGGATCTTGTTGTCCATGGTCTGGCGCGCGATGTCGGCGTCTTCGAACAACAGGCCCAGGGTAATGGCCGCAGCATCGGTACGCGTGGCGGCTGCAAACAGCCGGACCTTGGCCAGGTCCAGATCGCCGCGTCCGGCCTCGAAATCCTGATAGGTGCGCAAGGCCACGCCCATGCTGCTGGCGACCTCCGCCGCCGTCATGCGGCGCTCCTTGCGCAGCATCTTCAGCGTCTGAGACTGCAAGCGAGCCTGGCGCCCGAGGCGCGTAGAGGGCGTGCCGGACATGCGACGCTCCAGACCACGAAAACAACCTAAAATCGCTTATAGGCGACGCGACTCGCGGGCAAGTCGTTCAACGCGCATCGATGCGACTGGATGCCCGGCGGCCCGGCGCAATGTCCTGGCCGGAAGTCTTTTACCGGCCTCTGCCACAAAACCGGCAGTGATCGCGGCGTCGGCCAGCAGGCTTCTGTACCCGGCGTCCGCGATCGTTGCGCATCGACCTTGCGCGGCCGCGGCGATCGCCAGGCGCGGGGCTCGCGCCTCGACGGGCCGGGGCGCGACCTCGACACTCCTTCCCCGCAGGGAGACAGGCGTGGGCCGCGACACCGATCCATTCGACCGAACCATGGAGGCCCTTCGTCGGCGGATCCTGGCGGTGGCTCCGCTGCAGGGCGCGGCCTTGCCGATCAACGGCGTGGCCCTGGAGTTTGGCGTCAGCCAGACTCCGGTGCGAGAGGCGCTCTCGCGCCTGGCGGGGGAGGGGCTGATCGAACGCACACCCGCCGGCTATCGCGGTGTGATCCACGACCCGGCCAGCCTGGCCGATCTCTATGCCCTGGCCGGGGTCCTGGCCCTGGCTCTGCTGCGCTCGGTCGAAGGGGCGTCGAGCCAGGCGGCCGCGCCGCCGGACCTCGCGCCCGACGACAAGACGCCGTCGGCGGCGCTCGACATCATCGCCGTCATCGCCGCCCGCGCCGGCAATCGCGCGGTCGCCCGGGCCTACGGCCGCGCCGCCGCCCAACTGGCCCCGTTCCGCGAAGCCGAGCGCCAGGTTCTGTCCGATGTCGAAGCCGAGCGCGTCCGGCTGGTCCAGGCCTTCGTCGCCGGTGATCCCGGTCTGACCCGGCAGCTTCGGCGCTACCACGATCGCCGCGCCGCGCGCAGTGGTCGGATCCTGGCGGCGGCTCTCGGTCTCCTGCAACCATAGAGAATATAGGTTTGAATATACGTCTCTAGCGTCGCCTGATTGGGGGGCCGCGATGATGCGGCTGATCAAGCAAGGAGATGTGCGATGCGTGTCCAACTGATCCACCTGGGCTCGGCCAAGGTCCTGACCCAGACCGGTGGCGGCGGCGTCGACTACGAGGACAACTTCATCCTCCGCTACGACCAAGCCTGACCCGCCCCTCCGCCGACGACCGCGCTCGCGCTCGTCGGCGGTTCGCCCCGGCGGTCCCTCTTGGGATCGCCGGTTCTCGCGGTCGCTGATCGGCCGCGTCTTCCACACAAAGGAGGGTTTCATGCGCGACATCAGCATGATCCGCCTTGGCTCGGCCAAGGCCCTGACCCAGACGGGCGGCGGCTGGATGCTGCTGGAGGACAATTTCGTCCTCAAATACGACCCGCTCTAGACGGTCCTCGCCGTCGGCGGTGGAGACCCGCCGACGGCGACTTTCATTCCATCCATTTCAGCGTGTGACCGGAGGGGGCGATGCGACTGCGCCTGGCGCCAGGACTCCATGGCGCGATGATCGAGGGCGATCTCGTCCTGCTCGACGTCGCGGCCGACGCCTATTTCTGTCTGCCGGCGGCGGCGCGCGACCTTGTGCTGAGCGGTTCGGAGCTCGAGGTCACACCGGCGGCCCTGGCCGAGGGGCTGTGCGAGGTGGGCCTGGCCCTGCCGCTGGTCGCCGGTCTTGGCGACGCCCGGCCGACGCCGCCACCGCCAACCCGAACGGCCCGCCGGCTGATCGAAACCCTGGACGCGGCTTCCCGCACACGGCCCTGTCATGGGCTGGCCCTGACCAAGGCCGTGGCGGCCGCCATCGCCGGCCGGCGGCTTGCCTTCGAAGCTCTGTTGCCGGCGGCCGTCCCGTTCGCGGTCCAGCCGCCGACCCCGGCGCTGCTGAGCGACCTGGCGGTCTATCGCCGGATCGTCCCGTGGCTGCCGATCGACGGCGCCTGCTTGTTCCGCAGCCACATGCTGCGGGCCTATCTGACGACCCTGGGCCACGGCGTCAGCTGGGTGTTCGGGGTGCGCACATGGCCGTTCTCCGCTCACTGCTGGCTGCAGGCCGGCGACGTCGCCCTCGACGATGAGGCCGAGCGCCTGACGGCCTATGCGCCGATCCTGGTGCTCTGATGGGCTATCTGATCCTCACCTGCCCGCCGGGCGAGCCGTCCCGGCTGTTCCACCGCCTGGTCGAGGACGCCCGGGGACGACGCGGCTGGCGCCAGGCGGTCGAGGCCTACAATCTGGCCGCCTTCACCTTCGGCGGCGCCCCGCCAACCGTCACGCCGCTGCGGGGCCGGCAGGGCGTCGGCGGGGTGGTGATCGGCGACGTGTTCGATCGCGCCGCCACCGAGGCCGGGACGCCGCGACGGGCCAACCTCGCCGACCTGATCGACCAGGATCCGATCGATGTCTGCCAGCGGCTGGTGTCAGGGACTTGGGGCGCCTATGTCGCTCTGCTGGTCGCCGACCGCCGTCAGCCACCGGTCGTGCTGCGCGATCCGCTCGGCGGGATCGACGCCCTGACCTGGCGCCTGGACGAGGTGACCCTGGTTGCCTCGGACCTGCCGGACGGGGCCTTCCAGCCGCGCGACCTGGCCATCGCCCCCTCCCGCCTCGCCGGTATCCTGGCCGATACGCCACGCGCCGCCGGCCCCCTGCCGCTGGTCGGGGTCGAGGCGATCGCGCCGGGGACCTGCCGTCATGGACCGGGCGGCCGCGAGGTCCTGACCCTGTGGACGCCGGCGCAGGTCGCTCGGCAGGCCAAGGCGATCCCTACGACCGACGACCTGCGGCGGACCGTCGAGGCCTGCGTCGCCGCCTTGACCCAGGACCGCAAGCGGATCCTCTGCGAGATCTCCGGCGGTCTGGACTCGGCGATCGTCGCCGGGACCTTGGCTCAGATCGGCCGGCCGCCGGACGCGGCGATCAACTTCTATCGCGACCGGGCCGAGAGCGACGAGCGGGTTTATGCCCAGGCGGCCGCCGATCTGGCGGGGACGCCGCTCGAGGTCGTGCGGCGCGCACCGTTCGTCCTGACCCAGGCCAAGCTGGCCAATGGGGCGGCGACCGCGCGGCC
Organism: Caulobacter sp. 32-67-35; assembly: GCA_002280875.1. Lineage (GTDB taxonomy): Bacteria > Pseudomonadota > Alphaproteobacteria > Caulobacterales > Caulobacteraceae > Caulobacter. The sequence goes on from NCEV01000001.1 coordinate 143,467, forward strand.
GGGTTTCAACGGCATCGATCCGGACTATGACCGGCTGCTGGCCCAGGCCCTGAAGACGGCCAAGGCCGACGCCCTCTTCACCGGTCACGGCGGCGACGTGGTCTTCTACCAGTTGGGCGCGGCCCAGATCGCCGCCGACCTGTTAGCCGGCGTCCCTTGCGCGGGCTCGCGCCTGGCCCGCCTGGGCGACATCGCCCGGCGCACCCGGCGCTCGGTCTGGAGCCTGGCTTGGGAAGCGCTGCACAGGCGGCCGGGGCAGGGCTCGCCCGCCCTGATCCGGCCGGCCACCGGCTTCATCCGTCGGGCGCCCGGCGCGCCGCATCCCTGGCTGACCAACCTCGGCGGCATCGCGCCGGCCAAGCGCCTGCAGATCGCCGGCCTGGTCAACAACCAGAGCGTCTTCGCGGCCAGCCGGCGCGGGCAGGTCGCGCGACTGGCCCATCCGTTGCTGACCCAGCCCGTCGTCGAGCTCTGTCTGGCGATCCCGGCCCCGATCCTCAGCGCCGGAGAGGGCGACCGCAGCTTCGCGCGGGCCGCCTTCGCCGATCACTTGCCGCCTTCTATTCTGCACCGTCGGTCGAAGGGCGACGTCACCGTCTTCTTCGGGCGCAGCGTCGCCGCCAGCCTGTCTTTCCTGCGGCCCTTCCTGCTGGAAGGCCGGCTGGCGGCTCTGGGCTTGATCGACCGTTCGCGGCTCGAAGCGGCTTTGGCGCCGGAGGCCCTGGTCTGGCGCGACGACTATGGCGCGATCCTGACCGCCGCCCAGGTCGAGGCTTGGCTGCGTCACTGGGAGGGGCGGATCGCGGCCGGCGCCGCCGAGGCGACGTCTGATGCTGGGGAAGGAGGCAAGGCGACCGCCAGCGCCGACGGATCGCCCAGCGTCGCCCGCAGGAAAGCGAAGGCCCGTCCATAGAGGTCGCGGACATTGTCCGGACTGAGGACCACATGGCCTTCGCCGCGATAGATCAGCAGCTGCGCGTCCTTGCCTTGCCGATAGAGGGAGGCGAACACCGTCTGGACCTGACCGATGTCGAAATCCAGATCGCCATAGATCAGCATCACCGGGGCGGCGAGCCGGTCGGTCTGCAGGCCGGGGCTGTTGCGCAGATAGCGCTGGGGATCGCGCCAGGGCGGCACCCCCATCCGCCCCTGTCCGGTCTCCGACCAGGCCAGCTGGCTGGCGATCGGCAGGCCGGCCTCCGGCAGGGTCGCTAAGCTCGCCGGCCAGGCCCCGTAGAACGACAGCAGATTGGTGATCGGGGCCGAGGCGATCACCGCCTTGAAGCGGGGCGACTGAACCCCGGCCGCCAGCGCGCCATAGCCGCCATAGGACTGGCCCCAGACCGCCAGGCGCGTGGCCGACAAGCCCGGCTGCGCGGCGCGCGCCGCATCGACCACTCGCAGCATCGCGTCGGCTAGGCCATCCATCGGCTCGCGCGCCGGCGACAGCGGCAGGCTGGGGACCAGCACCGCATAGCCGGCGGCGGCCATCAGCTGGACATTGGTCGGCAGGCTCAAGGCGCCCGGCGCGGCCTCCTCCGGCGGCGCGCCGTAGCGGGCGCCGGGGTAGGGCACGACGATGATCGGTCGATCATTGGACGCCCTATGACCAGGCGGCAGATAGAGCCAGCTGGCCAGGGCCTCGCCGTCGGGGCCGGCGTGGTCGATGCGCACAGGCGCGGCGAAGGCCACGTCGGCCAGGTCGGGGTTGAGGGTCAGGACCGGACGCGGCGTTCGGTTGGGCGCGCGTAGCTCGATGTGGCCAAGGCCGTTCGGATCGCTGAGCAGAACCGCGGCCGCGTCGTTTGGCCCAAGGGCGAGCAGGCGCGCGCCGCTCGGGAGCAGCGCGGCGGGGCCGGCGTCGCCGGAGGCCGAATGCAGCCGCGCGCCTTGGCTGTCCGTCGCCAGGGCCAAGACTGGCGCCTGGCCGGGCAGGGTCGGTCCGGGTTTGAGACGGGTCTCCGGGCCGCCGACCGGGCGCGGCGCGCCGCGCTCCGCGATCCGCCAGATTTGCCCGCCGGCCGTGAACACCAGGCCGTCGGATCCCGCGATCAGCCGTCGCCCGGCCGGAGCCGACAGCTCGGCGGTGAGGTTGACTGGTCCCTGGGCGGCCAGCCGCCACCAGTCCGTCCGGGTCTTGTCGGCCGGTCGGGCCAGTACGACCGCGTCTCGGCCGAGCCAAGCAGCGTCGGCCTGGGTGCGAGGGTCCTTGCCACCGGTCTCGCCGGCCAGCAGGCCGGGCGCGAGCGGCGCGGCCCCTGCGCGCGAGAACCGCCAATAGCCGGGACCGGCCGGCCCGCCGGCCCGGACATAGGCGAGTAGCGATGCCCCATCGGGCGACCAGCTCCAGACATAGGGCTGCAGATCGCAGGTCACGCACGGCGTCAGGCGATGGCCGTCGGCCAGATCGACCAGCGTCAGCCGGCGTTGGCGCGGCGGATCGCCGGTGCGGATCGCGCCGTCGGCGATCGGCGGGTTCAGCGCGCCCTCTTCGATCACGGCTGCCGTCCGCCCGTCCGGCGACACCGACAGATCGGCGAAGGCGCCGCTGGCCAAGGTTCGCACCTGGCCGCTGTCGGCCTCAATCAGGGCCAGACGCGCCAGGTCGGCCGGCGGATTGAGGTCGGTGAACCGGCCGCTGCCCAAGGGCGCCACCGACAGATGGCCCGCCGTCGCCGCCGCCCGGGCGGCCGCGATCCGCGCTTGCGGCTGCCAGCCGCCGCCCAAACCGCGAGACGCGGCCTCGGGCGGTCGGCTGATCGCCACGATCTCCTGGTCGTTTCGCCAGCGGGCGGCGGCGGTCCACAGTTCCGGCTCGACGGTCAGGTCGGTCCAGACCACGGCGCCGGTCGCCAAGGTGACGATGCCCAGGACACGGCGGTGTTCGCGCAGCCGAAAGACGATCACCCGCGATCCGTCTGGCGAAAACGCCCCCAGGGTGTCGCCGGCCAGGGGATCGGTCGCCAACAAGGGCTTGGCCGCACCCCCGGCCTTGAGATCGACCACGACCAGACGCCCCAGGGTTTGGGACGTCAGGGTGTCGTGATCGTAGCGGGGGGCCTCGCGCCAGGGCGCGAAGGTCTCGACGACCAGCCAGTTTTGGTCGGGCGAGAACGCCGCCCGACCGGCTTCGCGCAGGGAGAGCAGGTCTTCGACGGTGAACGGACGGGCGGCCAGCGCCTCGCCGCTGGCCAGGACGCAGGCGAGCGGAAGCCATGCGAAAGCGCGCATCGCGGTCTCCTCAAGATTTGGGGGTGCGGTGGAGGCCTACCAGGCCTTGGTCAGTTGCAGCGCCACGACCCGGCCGAACGGGTCGTAATTGGCGGGGTCATAAGCGACCCCGACCCGGTTGTCGTAGAACGGCGGGTCCTGATCGAAGAGGTTCTGGACGCTCAGGGCCAGGGCCACGCCATGCCAGGGACCGCTCTGAACCCTGGGCGCATACTGCAGTTGCAGGTCGGCCGTGGTCATCGCCTTCAGCCGTTGGCCGCTGGCGGCATGCAGATCGCCGACGTGGTTGAGACTGGCCGTGGTGGTCAGCGACCCGTGGGTCCAGGCCGCCGAGACGCGGCCGCGAAGGTCGGCGGGATATTCGGTCATGCCGGCCAGTTCGACCGCCTGGGCTGAGGCCGAGATCTTGCGCCGATAGGACATCAGCCAGGAGAGGTTGCCGCTGAGGGTCAGGGGATCGTCGCCGATCTTCAGCCCATAGGTCCCGTTCAGGTCCAGACCCCGGACGGTGAACGTCCCGGTGTTGGTGTAGCGAGCGTCGGCGATCGCGCCATAGGCCGTGGCCGGATAGAGGGCCGCCGTCGCCGCTGTCGCGCCCAGCAGCAGCTCCTGCACCAGCGCCAGATCGGCCGGGTTGGTGGTCGGGCTGATGAAGGTGCGGAAGGGCGCGAGATCGGGCGCCGTCAGGACGGTAGCCGGGTTGTCGTTGGCCGGCTGACCGATCCGGTTCTTGAACGCCGTCCGAAACAGCGTCCCCGACAGGCGCAAGGTCGGATAGGCGGCCGGGGCGTAGTCGAGGCCGGCCGTCCACGACTTGGCCGTCTCGGGACGCAGGTCCTTGTTTCCGCCATAGCGGATCAAGGTCAGGATCGTGCGCGAGCCGTTGCTGACATTGACCGGCGAGACCCGGCCCGGATCGTTCAATTCGCCCAGCGAGGGCGCGATGAACGACTCGCCATAGGTGGCCTTGGCGGTCAGGTCGGCGACCGGCGACCAGACGAGGCCCAGCTTGGGCACGGTGCTGGTGGCGCCGTTTTCATAGTGCTCGCGGCGCACGGCGGCCGACAGCTCCAGGCGCTCGAAGCCGGGGCGGCGAAAGCCGTCGCCGAAGACCGGCACGCGGGCTTCGGCGAACAGGCCGGTGATCGTCCGGTCGCCGCGGCGGCTGAATGAGACGGTCGGGGTGACCGCACTGGTGAAGCCCTGGCCGATGGTCTTCAGATGCTCGGTGCGGGCCTGGCCGCCGAGCGCCAGGCGCACCGCGCCGGCCGGCAGGCGCCACAGGGCTCCGTCCGCCGTCAGGCTCACGGTGTCCAGCCGCCCGACCGTGCGCCGGGTGTCGTAGCCGGAGGTGACGAAGTCGAGCACCGTCTGGGTGTTGCGGCCCTGGCCGATGAACGGATTGAAATAGCCGTCCCTTGCGGCGCTGAACGCGGTCAACGGGTTGTCCAGCAGGTTGCCCAGCGCCTCGTTCAGATAGGCCGAGTTCAGCTGACGGGTGGCGCGGTTGGTGCCGATCTCCTCGGCGTGCAGGACATAGGCGTCCAGCCGCCAGTCGGCGGGAAGACGCACCTTGGCGCCGAACGACAGGCCTCGGCTCTGCGACTCCCCGGCGTTCTTCAGACCGCCGGTCTCGTTCTGCAGCGAGTAGCCGATCTGGTGCGTCGCCGCCCCAGTCGGCGACACGAAAAAGGGATTGTTGCGGCCGACGGTGAGGATGGTCTGCGGCGCTAGGGTGAAGACCGTGTAGCGGCGGTCGCTGTAGCGAACGTCGGCGTTGAGGGTGACGTGCTCGCCGACATCCTGGGTCGCGGCCAGATAGAGACTGCCGCGTTCCTGGGTTGGCAGGATGTCCGCCACCGCGCGCCAGTTCTGGTAGTTGCGGGTTCCAGCGATGAAATCGCTGGGCTTTAGGCCCACGCCCGATTGACCGGCCGGGATCGCGTAGACCGGGACCAGCAGCTTGCTGATCGGATCGATGCCCATGATGTTACCGGGCTGGCTGAAGTTGAACCGGTGGTCGGTGCCGCCATAGGGGCGCAGGTCGGCTTCGCCCGTATAGTCACGCGCCGTGGCCCGCAGACGATCGCGGCGCTGATATTCGCCGCTCAGCAGCAGCGAGCCGCTGGCCCAGGCGCGGCCGAAGGTCTGGCCGATTTGACGTTGGCCGAGGTCTCCGTGGGTCGAGCCGCCGACCCGCATGCGGGTCTCGGCGCCGTCATAGCGCTCGCGCATGACGATGTTGACCACACCGCCGACCGCGTCCGAGCCATAGACGGCCGACGCCCCGTCGAGAAGGATCTCGACCCGCTCGACGGCGGCCATCGGGATCGCCGAAACGTCCGCGAAATCGGCCATCAGGCCGGCGCCGGCCATGCGGCGGCCGTTGATCAGCACCAGGGTCGCATCAGCGCCCAGACCGCGCAGATTGACGCCCGTGGCGCGCGTGCCGTTGGTGGTGGTGGGATCGGTATTGGCCGCGCCGGCGTCGTCGCTGGCCGACCCGGTGAACACCTGGGGCAGGGCGGTTAGGGCGTCGGCGACGGTGGCGTAGCCCGCGCGGTCCATGTCCTCGCGCCCGACCACCAGCACCGGCGAAGCGCCGTTGCGACCGCCGCGAATGTGGCTGCCGACCACGACTTCGGACAGGATCACCGTCTCGTCGCTCGCGCCGTTCGGCGCCGGGGCGGCAGGATCCGATTGGATCGCCGTCTGGCCGACGGCGCCCGCGCCGGCCAGGATCATGTCGCCGGACGGTGGAACATAGGCGGCCGGAACGCGGCGCGGCCGCAGGATGAGCACGCCGGGCTGTGTCTGCCGGACCTCGATATCGCTGCCGGCCAGCAGCCGGGCGAGGGCTTCGGCGGCGGTGAACCGGCCGCTGAGCGAGGGCGCGGAGCGGCCCGCGACCAGGTCGCTGCCGAACAGGATACGAACCTTGGTCTGGGTCGCCAGGCTCAGAAGCGCGCGGTCAAGCGCCCCGGCCTTGACCGAGACGACGCTGCGGACCGGCGGCTCAGCCGCCTGCGCGGCCAGAGACACGGTGGAGGCCAGGACAAGCGCCGAAGCGCCGACCAGCAAATCCAATGACAAGCGCACCATACAAACCCCCCGGGCGCCTGCGGGCGACGTCTTGCTGACGCGCTCCTGCCGCAGACGCGGTACGGGTGAGACACGGGAGAACGCATCTCTTGGTAGTAAGGTTGTGAAATATTTTTGGTGTCAGGCCGAAGGCGTCCGCCGCAGCTCGATCGCGCCGTCCGAACGGCGCACGGCCGTCAGGTGGAAAAGCCCCGTCACCGCGCTGACGAACTCGTTGGTGTCGCCCGGCTGAAAGACGCCAGTGACCTTCAGACCCGACGGCGCGCCGGCGCCGAGGACGATCTTGTCGCGACTGTAGCGGTTCATCTCGGCGACCGCGTCGGCAAGGGTCATGTCGCGAAAGGTCAGCCGGCCGGTGGTCCAGCCGGTGACCGTCGCGACGTCGGCCTGCACCGGGGTTGGCGCAAGGGTGCCGCCGACGGCCAGGGTCTGGCCAGGATCAAGCCTCCAGTCGGAGCCTGGGCGAGCCTTGTCGCGCACCTCGACGCGGCCTTCGGTCAAGGTCACGCGCACGTCGGCGTCGGTGCGGCGGACGTCGAACCGGGTGCCGATAGCCCGCACGCGGGTCGTGTCGGCGGTCACGACGAACGGCCGCGCCGCGTCGTGAGCGACCTCGAAGAAGGCCTGTCCGCGCACCAGCTCGACGTTACGTTCCCCGTCCTTGAAGTGAACGCGGACGAGCGTTTCGGTGTTGAGCCGCACCCGAGAGCCGTCTGTCAGCTGGGTGGCGAACTGCTCGCCGACGGCGGTCGAATAGGTTGGCGGTGACAGGGTAAGCCAGGCCATGGCCGCCGCGGCGAGCACGCCGGCCATGGCCAGCGCGCCGCCCCAGGCTCGGCTGCGCGGCGCCAAAAGCCCCGCCCAGCGCTGTCGCCACGTCGGGCCGACAGCGGCCTGACGCGCGACGGCCTGCAGATCGGCATCGTGGGCGAGATCGCGAACCGAGCGGCTGATGTCCTCGATGCGGTTATAGGCCTGTAGGTTCTCGGGCTGCTGACGCCAGGCGAAGAACGCCTCCAGGTCGCTGGTCTCGACCGGCAACTGATTCATGCGCACGAACCAGCCGGCGGCCTCGTCGTCGACGCGTCGCGTCTTTTCCTGGTCTTCGATCATGACGAGCGTCCGCCCTAATCCCGCATGGCCGATGAAGTCCTCGCCAAGGCCTGGCGCATCCTGTGGTGGACCGTCGTCAACGGGATATCCCGAAGCGTCGCGATCTCCTGATACGTGAGACCCTGGATATGGTTCAGAATGAAAACATCGCGCAACTCGACCGGTAGGGCCAGCACGATCTGTTTCAACGTCAGCGCGTGGTCTTGAGAAGCCGGTTCGGACTGCACTGGTAGTTGGGTTTGGGTGGTGTCGATCGAGACTTCGTGGCGCGTATCGCGCGCCCTGTTGCTGGCGATGCCGCGCGCGATGCGCATCAACAGCGCCTTGGGGTGGCGAATGCCGCCGGTCAGATTATAGGGCGCGGCGCGGAGATAGGTTTCCTGGGCCAGGTCGTCGGCGAGGTCCGCCCCATAGCGCTTGCGCAAGGCGGCGCGCAGCCACGGATCGTAGCGCCGGAACAGCGCGTCCAGCGCGACGGCGAGATTCGCCGGGGTGAGGGCGGGGGGTGACGTGACCCCCTGAAACTCCTCCAGGAATAATTAGAGTCCGCCCACCAAAAGGACGGACGAATGAAGCGATCACGGTTCACGGAAGAGCAGATT
>NCEV01000110.1:0-12122 GCA_002280875.1 Caulobacter sp. 32-67-35
GGCGAGCGGGTCGCCGCTGGTCGAATCCGCGGTGCCGTGTCCGCTGCTCGACGCCTATGCCGCGTTTCAGCGCGCGGACGAACGCGTCGTTCAACTGGTCGCACTGGAAGATGGAATATGCCCGCGGCGCCGAAACCCGTCCCTTTTCATGGGCCATTCGCGAGGGCCGGGCGCGTGTGGCGGACGATCCTTCCGCCCCGGGACATCACCGGGTCTTCAGTTACGTCGAACGCGGCTTTTATGGCGCCCAGGTTGAGCGCCTGCTGAGCCTATTCCCCCGACAGCAGGTATTGTTCCTGGCCTCCCATGAACTGCGCGCCACGCCTGCGCTAATTTTAGGCCGCGTGTGTGATTTTTTGAACGCAGCCCCGCTTGCCAACATAAACTCAAGAGAAAGTCATGTGGCGCGCAATATCGATTACGGACAGAATATTACTGTATTCGATATCGATTACTTGAAGTCTATTTACAGTCTAGATACCGAAAAATTCAAGAATGAAACGGGAATAAGTTTCAGGAACGAACCGCTTCTATCCTAGATAGTCATGCTAACTCTCCACATTCGCTTGCCCCCTGGAACCATTCCGGCGGTTGACCGGCCCGGGTGACGCAAGCGAATCCGGTCTATTCTAAAGACTGCGATAACCGCGTTCGACGCGCGCCGCTGTTGCGTGTTGCGCCGGTTTGGGTAACCATCGGACTGGGTTGTAATAATCCCAGCCTTCGCTAAAAGCGGCGAAGGCCGGTTTTACGCTGGGACGTTTCCATCTTGGGGGTGGAGCGACGGCGACCGAAGGCCCTGACACAAGATGGAGAACTTGGATGGCTGCGTTAATTTTTAGTACGGCGACTCAGGCGGAGGCGACCGCCTTCACCAACACCGATACGATCGTCTTCACCAGCGGCACCGCCGCTGACCTCACTGTTGTCGCCGTGCCGGCGCTGGGCGCGACCCCGGCCCAGCTGACCCTGACGCTGGCTGGCAAGTCGCTGACCTTCGCCCAGGCCACGATCGAGGGCCGCGCCGCGGCTGCTCTGTTCGCTGACGGTTCGGTCTTCGCCTACGGCTCGGGCGGTGTTGACAACTTCACCGGCGGCAACGGCGCTGACTACCTGACGGGCGGCGCTGGCGCCGACGTCCTGACCGGCGGCAACGGCGCTGACACCATGTTCGGCGGCACCGACGGCGACACCCTGAACGCCAACAACGGCAACGACTTCGCCCAGGGCAACCAGGGCATCGACGCCATCAACGGCGGCGAAGGCAACGACACCCTGCTGGGCGGCCAGGACGCTGACACCATCGGCGGCGACAACGGCAACGACTATATCCACGGCAACCTCGGCGTTGACGTGCTGAACGGTGGCGAAGGCGCAGACACCATCCTGGGCGGTCAGCAAGGCGACACCATCAACGGCGACGCCGGCAACGACCTGGTCTATGGCGACCGCGACAACGACACCCTGAACGGCAATGCCGGCGCTGACTCGATCTACGGCGGTCAGGGCGACGACGGCATCAACGGCGGCGACGACAATGACGTCCTGGTCGGCGGCGACAACACCGACACAATCGGCGGCGACGCCGGCAACGACCTGATCTTCGGCGACAACGGCGATGACGCCCTGACCGCCGGCGCCGGCGCTGACACCGTCTATGGCGGCGAAGGCAACGACACCATCACCGGCACCTCGGGCGCCAACATCCTTGACGGCGGCAACGGCAACGACGGCATCACCGGCGGCACCGACGGCGACAGCATCATGGGCGGCGCTGGCGTCGACACCATCGCCGGCAACGGCGGCAACGACACCATCGATGCAGGCGCTGGCAACGACACCGTCACCACCACGACCGGCAACGACAACGTGATCGGCGGCGCTGGCGTCGACACCATCACCGTTGGCGACGGCAACGACACCGTTGACGGCGGCGCCGACAACGACACCATCAACGGCCAAGCGGGCGCTGACAGCCTGGTCGGCGGCGCTGGCGTTGACGTCATCAGCGGCGGCGACGCCAATGACACCATCGAAGGCGGCGACGGCAACGACACCCTGACGGGCGACGCGGGCGTTGACAGCATCACCGGTGGCGAAGGCGCTGACACGATCAATGGCGGCACCGAAGCCGGCTGGCTCGGCGGCGGCAATGGCGATGACAGCATCACCGGCGGCGCGGCGGCTGACACCATGTTCGGTGGCGAAGGCGCTGACACCATCGTTGGCGGCGGCGGCACTGACGCTCTGAACGGCGAAAACGGCAACGACGTCATCACCGGCGGCGCTGCGGCTGACACCATCATGGGCGGCGAAGGCAACGACAGCATCACCGCTGCTGACGGTGCTGACTCGATCCTGGCCGGCGCTGGCGCCGACACCGTCAATGCGGGCGATGCCAACGACACCGTCATGGGTGACGCTGGCGCCGACGTGCTGAACGGCGATGCCGGCAACGACTTCCTCGACGGCGGCGCTGACAACGACACCCTCTCGGGTGGCGCCAATGACGACACCCTGGCCGGTCAGGCCGGGGCTGACAGCCTCAGCGGCGGCGACGGTGCCGACCTGCTGCAAGGCGGCGCTGACAACGACGCCCTGCTGGGCGGCGCTGGCAACGACGTCCTGCAAGGCGGCGACGGCGTGGACGTTCTGACGGGCGGCGCTGGCGCCGACACCCTGACGGGCGGCGCGGGCAATGACGTGTTCGTGTTCTCGAACGGCGACACCGTCGACATCGCAGCCAATGCGGCCAAGACCTTCGGCTTCGACGGCGATGTCATCACCGACTTCTCCGCTGGCGACAGCTTCCAGGTCGCTGCTCAGGGCGTCGCAACCCTGACGGCTCTGGAATATCTCGAGCAGGCCGTGACGGTCGCAGCTGGCGCTGCGGTTGACGCGATCTACACCGCTGCCCTGAACGCCGCCAACACGGCGATGGACGGCGGCGCTGTGAAGGTTGCGGCGATCGAAGTGGTTGGCCACGGCGTCTACGTGTTCACCGACACCACCGGTGCTCAAGGTGCGGCTGACGCCGACACCGCCGTTTACGTCCAGGGCGCGACCCTGGCGACTGTTGCCCAGACGGACTTCACCGTCCTGACGGGCGGCGGCGCTGGCGCCGACAACATGCTGGGCGGCGCTGGTGCCGACACCCTCAGCGGCCTCGACGGTAACGACACCATCGACGGCGCCGGCGGCAACGACACCCTCAACGGTGGCGAAGGCGCTGACAGCCTGGTCGGCGGTGCTGGCCTCGACACGCTGAACGGCAACAACGGCGACGACAACCTCGCCGGTGGCGACGACGCTGACGCCCTGACCGGCGGCAACGGCGTTGACACCATCGCTGGTGATGCCGGCGCCGACACCATCAATGGTGACAACGGCGCTGACGTCCTGACGGGCGGCGATGGCAACGACACCATCAACGGTGGCAATGACGACGACAACATCAACGGCAACGGTGATATTGACGTTGTGAACGGCGGCGCTGGCAACGACACCATCAACGACAGCGGCGCTGGCGCCGACACCGTCAATGGTGGCGATGGCAACGACATCATCAACGCCGGCGCTGGCGCTGACGTGGTCTTTGGTGACAACGGCGACGACACCATGACCGGCGATACGACTGGCGCTGACACCCTGTCGGGTGGCAACGGCAACGACGCCATCACCGGTGGCGCCGATGCCAACTCGCTCCTCGGCGGTGCTGGCAGCGACACCATCATCGGTGGTGGCGGTGTTGACACCCTCAACGGCGGTACGGGTGCTGACACCCTGACCGGCGGCGCTGGTGTGGACACCTTCGTGTTCGCCGCTGGTGACAGCGGTCTGGTTGCTCCGGGTATCGGCGTGGTCTCCACGGTCGATATCGTCAACAGCTTCACGGCTGCTGGTGGCGTCGATAAGCTTGACTTCGCTACGGCGGGTACGGGCGCCAACTTCGGCCAGCACACCTATGCCATCGGTGATGGCGACACCCTCACTGCGGCGACGACCCTGGCGAACGCCATCCTCAACGGCACCATCAACTATGTTTCGGTGCAGGTTGACGACACGGCGGGGACCACCGGTCTCGGCGCTGGCGTGTGGCTGTTCGTGAACACGGGCGGCGCCGACAATAATGCTGACGAAGCCATCTTCCTGGCCGGCGTGACCAACGCCGACCTGGCCTTCGGCAACATCATCTAAGTCTACTGCCTAAAAACGGAGGGGGTCGTCCTTAGGGACGGCCCCCTTTTTTTTGCCTGAAACAACAAGCGGAGCGGGGATTTGCCCCGTGATTGATGTCCAGCGTCGCCCTCTATCTGAACCCCGAAGCCTTCGACACGACCCGCCCGGCCCTGATGGGCCGCCAGTCCGCCGGAGAGAGCTTTCTGCGCGGCTATCTTCGCCACAGCGTCGCCAAGGAGTTCCGGTTCTGGAATGTCGCCAATGAGCCGCTCGATCGCCTGAAGGCCCATGTCGAACGGGTGGGCGCCCTGGACCGGCCCGTGGCCTGGATCCCGCGCGAGGACCGTCTGGGCCTGGGCCGCGCCGGCGTCATGCATCTGCCGACCCCGAACCTGGCCCGCGAGGCCTGGGCCCGCCGCACGGTCGGCGGCCAGACGGCCTACGGCATTACCGGCATCACCCACACCACGGCTGCGGCCGACATCATGGATTCCCTGGCCGACATCATGTCGGCGCCGATCGAAGACTGGGACTGCCTGATCTGCACGTCCTCAGCCGTGCGCACCAGCGTCGAGACCGAGCTGGAGGCGGTGCGTCATGACCTGGTCGAGCGGCTCGGGGCGACCAATGTTCCCAGTCCGCGCCTGACGACCATCCCCCTGGGGATCAATGTCGCCGACTTCACGACCCGAGCCGAGGATCGCGCCGCCTGGCGCGCGCGCCTGGACCTGCCCGATGACGCCGTGGTGGTGCTGTATGTCGGCCGGTTCAATCCGATGGAAAAGATGAACCCGCTGCCAATGGCCATGGCGCTGGAGCGCGCCGCCCAGCTGACGGGCAAGACCATCGCCTGGGTCCAGGCCGGCTGGGCCGGCAGCGACGAGCGTGACAAGGCCATCCACGAGGAATGCCAGCGCTTCTGCCCCAGCGTGCTCTATCGCGGCGTCGATGGCCGCAAGCCGGACGTTCGCTTCTCGATCTGGTCGGTGGGCGACATCTTCCTGTCGCTGTCAGACAATGTGCAGGAAACCTTTGGCCTGACCCCGGTCGAGGCCATGGCCGCCGGCATTCCCTGCGTCGTATCCGACTGGGACGGCTACAAGGACACGGTCCGTGACGGGATCGACGGTTTCCGGGTCTCGACCTATGCCCCACCGGCGGGCGCGGGGGGCGATCTGGCTTATCGCTACGCCAGCAACTGGTGGACCTATAACAACTATGTCGGCGCCGCGAGCCAGTTCATCGCCGTCGATGTTGGCGAGGCGGCCCGGGCTCTGGCCCGCCTTGTGGACAGTCCGGACCTTCGCCGCAGCATGGGAGAGGCCGCCCGCCTCCGGGCCGCCGAGGTGTTCGACTGGGCCCGGATCGTCCCGCAATATGAAGCCCTGTGGGCCGAGCTCAATGCCCGGCGCAGGGCGGCGCCGCCCCGCCAGCCCCTGGCCCGCAATCATGCGCCCAATCCGCGCCGGCTGGACCCGTTTCACCTGTTTGGCAACTATGCCAGCGAGTGGATGACCGCTTCAAACCTGGTTGCGATGGCTCCTGGCCGGGACTGGTCCTGGGTTCAGACCCTGCTCAAGGCCAGCATGGCCGTGCATGGCGGCTCGGCTCTGCCGACCCTGAAAGAGTTCGAGGCCCTGGTCGTCGCCCTGTCGGCCGCGCGTCAGATGACGATCGGCGACCTGGCGCAAACGGCCTCGCCGGACCGTCGGCCTGTCGTCGAGCGGGGTATCCTGTGGCTCGTCAAATATGATGTCGTGACGCTGTATTCCCGCAGCCCTGGAGCGGCCGCCAGCCGGTGAGATGCGGGGCTGGCATGAAAGCCCGCCGAGGGTCTAATCTGAGGCTGATTTTGCCGAGGTCGCCGGTGTTGGCCGCTGCGGACGCGTCGAGCGGCGGGCGGTCGGGCCGCGACGAAGGCGTGTCTTCTCCACCCGGGCTCACCTCAAGGTTTGCTCGCTAAAGTACGCTAAGCAGAACGTATAAGGAACGGGCTGGACGTCAGCGCCCTCAGTCGGCACCGTTTCTGCGGATGGGGCCATGTTCTTGCAGCGATGCGAGTGTCCGGCCACGCTCTTGAGCGGACATCGTTCACGCTTCTTGATCACGGAAACGTTGCTCGGCGTATTTATCTGAACCATTGACGCGGGTGCGCGCGGGCCCACTGTAGGCTGAGACCAACCCCTATTTGCGGCCGTTACCCTTCCATGATTTCCCTGGCCGCCGCGACGTTGTCGCGCCCTCGAGCGATGCCGCTCGAGCCCTCCGTCACGAAGTTGGCGGAGCAAGCGCGATGAGCGAGCCAACGATCTTTTTCTCCGAGGTCAACGAACGCCAGGGCGCCTTCCATCGCCGGGCTTTTGTGATGGGCGCCTTCGCCGGCGGCGGCCTTCTCGCCCTAGGCGGACGGCTGGCCCAGCTGCAATTGGTCGACGCCGCGCGCTACCAGAAGCTGTCTGCGGGCAACCAATTCAATTTCCGCCTAGTCTCGCCACCGCGCGGCATGATCCGCGACCGCAACGGCGTCGCCTTGGCTTCAAACCGCCCCAATTTTCGCCTTCTCGTCACCAAGGACAAGGGCTTCGACGCCGAGGCGACTTTGAAGGACTTAGCCCAGCTGGTCCCGATCGACGACGCGCGTCGCGCCCGCATTCTCAAGGACCTGACCCATGCGCCGAAGAAGGCGCCCGTGGCGGTGATGGAGGACATGACTTGGGAGGAGTTCTCCCGAGTAAATATCCGCGCGCCCGAGCTGCCGGGCGTCACCGCCGACATGGGCGAGGTGCGGGTCTATCCGTTCGGCGGGGCCTTCGCCCACGTCATTGGCTACGTCGCCAAGGTTTCCGACCGGGATTTGGAGAAGGCCAAGGACGATCCCAACCAGGACCAGACGCTGCTGCATAACCCCGGCTTCCGGATCGGCAAGCTGGGCGTGGAGAAAGCCTTCGACGTGCCGCTTCGCGGCAAGGCCGGTGCCACCAAGGCCGAGGTCGACGCCCAGGGGCGCACCGTCCGCCTGGATCCCGAGGGCGACATCCCGGCCAAGCCCGGCGCCGACATTCTCTTGACCCTCGACGCCGACATCCAGAACCGCGCCCTGGAGGTTATGGGCGACGAGAGCGGCGCGATCGTGGTGATGGACTGCCGCAACGGCGACTTGCTGGCCATGGCCTCGGCCCCCAGCTTCGACGCCAACCGCTTCGTCAAAGGCCTGTCGGGGCCGGAGTACAAAGCCTTGGCCGAGTATGAGCGCAAGCCGCTGCTGGACAAGGTGATGACTGGCACCTATCCGCCGGGCTCGACGTTCAAGCCGACCGTGGCCATGGCGGCCCTGACGGCTGGCGTCAATCCTAGCGAGCGTGTGGTCTGCACCGGCGGCTGGGCGTTCGGCGGTCGGGTCTGGCACTGCCACAAGAAGGGCGGCCATGGCGCCCAGGATATGCACGCGGCGATCAAGAACAGTTGTGACGTCTATTTCTACCAGATGGCGCTGCGCATCGGCCCCGACCCGATTGCCGCGACGGCCAAGGCTTTCGGCTATGGCGGGACCTTCGACATTGGCATTCCCGGTCAGAAGAAGGGGCTAGTGGGCTCGCGCGAGTGGAAGAAGACCGCCTTCAAGCGCGACCCGACCTGGCATCCGGGCGACAGCGTGCCCTACGGAATTGGCCAGGGTTATATCAACGTCAACGCCCTGCAGCTGGCGGTGATGACCGCGCGCCTGGCCAATGGCCGAAAGGCGCTGAACCCGAGGCTGGTCAAGTCGGTGGGCGGAGTCGAACAGCCGCATGGCGACGCGGTGCCCGACCTGCCGTTCAGCCAGGCGCACCTGGAGATCGTCCGCGCCGGCATGGCGGCCGTCGCCAACGATCCGACCGGCGGAGCCTTCAAACAGAGCCAGCTGGGCCTGGGCGACGTCAAGATGGCGGGCAAGACCGGCACCGCCCAGGTCCGCCAGTACGCGGCGGGCGCCTCGCGCAGCAACCAGGGCGTGGCCTGGCGCCTAAAGGACCACAATCTGTTCATCGCCTTCGCGCCGTACGATAATCCCCGCTACCCGCATCACCTCGCGAGCACGGCGGCCAGTTCGGCTCCAGCGCCGCCGCCCCCCGTGCTCGCGAGGTGATGCGGGTAGCTTTGCTGAAGGATCCGGAAATCCGCGAGCGGATCATAAGGCCGATGCCTCTGCCTGAAGCCCCCGACGAAAGCGACATCGATCCTGAAGCTCCGACAGCCGACACGTAGGCGTCCGGGACCACTCTCTCAGAGGGTGAGGCGGTCGCTATGGATTCGGCGCTGCGCGGCCGCCGCACTGGCGCTATGGGCGGCGTCGCCGTGCCCGTGAACGCGCGAAAGGCAGCGAACCGACAACCGTGCGGCGGCCCGCTCAGGCCCGGCGATCGTCATTTAGGGCGGCTGAGTTCTCGGTAAAGCGTGGAGCGGCCAAGCCCCAAATGCCGTGCTGCTGCGGTTGGCGACATACCGCTCTCGACGAGGGCACGGCCGGCGGCGATCTTCTGTTGGTCTAGCGGAGGGCGACCGGCTCTCGCGCCGCGAGCTTTGGCCGCCGCGAGGCCGTCACGGGTGCGTTCACCGATTAGGCGCCTCTCAAAATGCGCGATGGCGCCGAACACATGGAAGATCAGCTCGCCGGCCGCTGAGGCGGTGTCGATCTTCTCCTCCAAGCTCATGAAATTGATGTCTCGGCGCTTTAGGTCATCGACGGTCTCCAGCAGTTCCTTCAGCGACCGGCCTAGGCGATCGAGCCGCACGACGCAGAGCGTGTCCCCCGCGCGGGCATGGTCGAGGAGGTGGGTAAGGCCGGGCCGGTCGAACCGCTTGCCCGAAACGATGTCTTCAAAGGTGCGGATCGCGCCGGCCTCAGTAAGCCGCTGGCGTTGACCGGTCAGATCCTGATCTTCGGTCGACACCCGAGCATAGCCCAAGATGTCGCCGTCACGCCTGTTCGCCGCCATCGCTCGTCTCCAAAACGGTCGGTTTATGGACACCGGGCCAACCCGTACCAAAGGTGGCCCGGCGGCGTCCATAAATACCGTCTCTATATTCGGCTTCGTCCCCTAATCAAATAGACGGTTTGTGGACGAATCGAAGCGGCTGAATTTTAGAACGGCTGGTCAGGCTCTGGTTTTTCCAGAATTGTGATCCGTCGCAGAAGCGGCGGAGACCATCCCATGACGCGGCGAAGCTTGCTTACGGGTGATGAGAGGCGAAAGCTGTTTGAGCCGCCGTTGACGTTGCGTGAGGTGGCGCGCTTCTACACGCTCTCGCCCGCCGACCTTCGATGGCTCGAAGAGCGCCGAGGGCCGGCCAACAAGCTAGGGGCCGCCGTGCAGATGGCGCTGCTGCGTCATCCAGGGTTTGGATGGTCGCCGGGCCAGACGGTCCCAGAAATCGTGCTGCGTTTCCTCTCCGACCAGGTTCACGTCGCGCCGGAAGCGATGAGTGAGTACTCGACGCGCCCACCAACGCGCGTCGAGCACGCCAGCCAGCTGCATCAGCGATTGGGACTGCGCCTGTTTGTTCGCGGCGATCTTCGCCAAGCGGTGTCGATCGCCGCTACGGCGGCCCGCGCGACCGACAAGGGCGGACCGATCATTGAGGCCCTGATCGCCGATCTGCGCCGGATGGGGATAATCTTGCCGTCACCCGACACCCTGGAGCGTGTCGGTTTAGCCGGCCGGTCTCAGGCTAGACGCAAGGCGGCAGAGGATCTGCTGGCGCCGATCTCACCCTCGCAACTGGAGCGCATCGACCAACTGTTGGTCAACGACGCGACCCTCAAAAAGTCGCCCCTGGCTTGGCTACGCGATACCCCCGAGTCGCCCAGTGCCGCATCAATGGTGGGGATCACCGAACGCTTAGCCTACGTTCGGGCCATGGACATCGATCCGGCGATTACCGAGACCATCCACGAAAGGCGGTTCGAGCAATATGCCCGCGAAGGCGCCGTCGCCCCGGCGTTCCTGCTCAGCGGCTACAGCGTCGGGCGCCGGCGGGCGACCGTGGTGGCGCAGCTGATCTTTCTCGAAAGCCGCCTCAGCGACGCTGCGGCCGATATGTTCGATAAGATGGTCGGCTCGCTGTTCGCCAAGGGCCGCCGCGGCCGCGAGCGCAAGTACCAGGCCAGTAGCCGCGAGGTCAGCCAGATCATGCGCCTGTTCAGCGGCGTGATCGGCGCCGTTGATCAGGCCCGGGTCGATGGCGGCGACGTGCTCGACCGGATTGACGCCCAGGTCGGCTGGTGGAAGGTGCTGGCCGCCAAGCCCAAGGTCGACGCCTTAGCGGCCCTGGCGATCGAGGATCCGCTGGTCAGTGCCGCCGACCGCTACGGGGCGCTGCGCCGCTTCGTCCCGACCTTCCTGGAACACATGCGGTTCAAGGCCGGGGCCGGTGGCGCGCCTTTGCTCAAGGCGTTGGAGATCCTGCGCGACCTCAACCAGTCCGGCCGACGGGAGTTGCCCAGCGACGCGCCGCTGCCGTTCGCGTCCAAGCACTGGAAGGCTTTGGTCAAACCGGTCGGCAGCCCGATCAACAGGCGACTCTATGAGACGGCGGTGGCCGCCACGCTGCGCGATCGTCTTCGGTCGGGCGATGTCTGGATCGAGGGCTCTCGCTCCTACAAGCGCTTTGCCGACTATCTGCTGCCCAAGGACGAGGTCGCCGCCGAAGCCGAAACCCTGCCGGTCAATGTCGAGATGGGAACCTACTTGGCTGAACGGGCCGGCCTCTTGGATCAGCGGCTGGCGGCGTTCTCCAAGCGACTGGCCAGGGATGATCTGGTCGGCGTGACGCTGAAGGGCGAGGAGCTGTCCGTCACGCCGGTCAAGGCCAACGCTCCGGACGAAGCGCGGTCGCTAGACCGGGCGATCGATGCGCTGCTGCCACGCGTGCGGATCACCGAACTCCTGCGCGAGATCGACGCCCTGACCGGGTTCTCGTCGATGTTCCGCGAACTGCGGTCAGGCAAGGTGCACGACAACCCCAGCTGCATCTTGGCCGCCGTCCTGGCCGACGCCACCAATCTGGGCCTTGAGCGCATGGCCAACGCCAGCCAGGGTGTCACCTACGCGCAGTTGGCCTGGACCCAGAGCTGGTATCTGAGCGAGGAGAACTACAAGGCTGCGCTGGCCAGGATCATCGAGGTCCATCACGCGCAGCCGTTTGCCAGGCACTGGGGCGATGGCCAGGCCTCGTCGTCCGACGGACAGTTCTTCAGGTCCGGCCGTCGACGCGGCGGAGCCGGCGAGGTCAACGCCAAGTATGGGCCCGAGCCCGGTTTGCGGATCTACACCCACCTGTCGGACATGCACGGCTCGTTCCACACCCGCGTGTTGTCGGCCACTTCATCGGAGGCTCCCTATGTGCTCGACGGCCTGATCGGTCGCGGCGGCGGGGAGCACTACACCGATACCGGCGGCGCCACCGACCACGTCTTCGCCCTATGCCACCTCCTCGGCTACCGGTTCGTGCCCCGCCTCCGCGATCTGCAGGATCGTCGGCTGGCCATCATCGGCGCCAAGCCACGTCACAAGATCCTCGAGCCTCTGCTAGGCCGCCCCATCCGGGTCGATGTGATCGAGGAAAATTGGGACGACATCGTCCGTCTGGCCGCGTCGATCAAGGCCGGCTCCGTCGCCCCGTCTGTGATGCTCAAGAAGCTGTCGGCCTTCAAGCGGCAGAACCGGTTGGACATGGCCCTGGCCGAAGTCGGCCGCATTGAGCGGACCCTGTTCACGCTGGACTGGCTTGAGAGCCCCGAGTTGCGCCGGCGTTGCCAGGCGGGGCTCAACAAGAGCGAAGCCCGCCACGCGCTGGCCCAGGCTGTGTTCGTTCACAAGCAAGGCCGGATCGCCGATCGCACCCTGCACAACCAGGAGCACCGCGCCTCGGGGCTGAACCTGGTGATCGCCGCCATCGCGCTC
>NCEV01000110.1:12127-13583 GCA_002280875.1 Caulobacter sp. 32-67-35
CGATACCGCCGATCGGCTATATCGAGCAGCTTAGTCCAATGTTCTTGCTTCGTACTTCTTAGCGTATTTTAGCGCACAAACCTTGAGGTGAGCCCCACCTGTCGGACATGCACGGCTCGTTTCACACCCGCGTGCTATCGGCCACCTCGTCGGAGGCGCCCTACGTCCTCGACGGCTTGATCGGTCGCGGCGGCGGCGAGCACTACACTGACACCGGCGGGGCCACCGACCACGTGTTCGCCCTGTGTCATCTGCTTGGATATCGGTTTGTGCCGCGCCTTCGCGATCTGCAGGATCGCCGCCTGGCTATCATCGGCGCTAAGCCGCGTCACAAGATCCTCGAGCCCCTGCTGGGCCGCCCTATCCGGGTCGATGTGATCGAGGAAAATTGGGACGACATCGTCCGGCTGGCCGCGTCAATCAAGGCCGGTTCCGTCGCGCCGTCCGTGATGCTCAAAAAGCTGTCGGCGTTCAAGCGGCAGAACCGGTTGGACATGGCCCTCGCCGAGGTCGGCAGGATCGAGCGGACGTTGTTCACCTTGGACTGGTTGGAGAGCCCGCAGTTACGCCGGCGCTGCCAGGCTGGCCTCAACAAGAGCGAGGCCCGCCATGCGCTGGCCCAGGCGGTGTTCGTTCACAAGCAAGGCCGGATCGCCGATCGCACCCTGCACAACCAGGAGCACCGCGCCTCGGGGCTGAACCTGGTGATCGCCGCCATCGCGCTCCGACCCGGCCGACCGGCTGTACCGAGCAGCGTAGCCGTATGTTCCTGCTTCGTACTTCTTAGCGAACTTTAGCGCACAAACCTTGAACCGCGCGGCTACTGGCTTTCGCGACCCGCATTGTCGGCATCTGCCAATCATCGTCTATTCGGCCGGCAACCCGACGGAGTCACCGTGCTACAGTTTGAATTGCTGAAAAACCACGCTGGCATGGTGCTGATCGGCGACTACCTGACGCTTCGCGAGCTCCATACCCTCGTTCACAAAGTCAACGAGGACTCGCCGATGATCCACGACAAGGAGGGGCCGTTTCTCGGCCTGGCTTACGACATACGAAAAGCCTACGAGCAGCAGCGGCGCGTCATTGATCCGCCCGAGCACATCCCCGAGATCGGCCCAAGGTTTGGCGTGGAGATTCTGTGGCCAGTCCTGCTGTTCCAAACCCGATTGCTCCGCCGGGCGCTCGCCTGGGTGCCGCATGGACCCGGCGACCAAGCTTTAGTCTACGCCCTTGAGCACACGGTCCAGACCGCGATCGAGGCAGCCTTTAAGGACCTCGCACCGACGGTCGTCAGCGCGTGGCAAAACCTGGACCCCGTGCAGCCCGAGGCCGACGACCAGCTGGACGCCCGCGGCGCATTGTTCTGCTCCTGGCCTAAAGCGCGCCGGAGGCGAGACTTCGCCAACCTGCTCGAAAGCTTCAGTCCCTTGTACGCCTTTGCCTACGAGGTGAA
>NCEV01000111.1 GCA_002280875.1 Caulobacter sp. 32-67-35
CACACCGCATTCGTCATGGAGCACACCATCGACCAGCTGGCCCGCAAGGCCGGCAAGGATCCCATCGACTATCGTCGCGCGCTCTATGCCAAGGCTGGCGCCGACCGCCATCTGGCGGCGCTGAACCTGGCCATCGAAAAGGCCGGCCCCGCGCCGACGGCCGGCTGGACCCGGGGCGTGGCGGTGCATGAGAGCTTTGGCTCGGTGGTCGCCCAGATCGCCGAGGTCAAGCTGGTCGACGGTCAGCCCAAGGTTGGCCGTGTGGTCACCGCCATCGACTGCGGCGTCGCCATCTCGCCCGATCAGATCGCCGCCCAGATGGAGGGTGGCACCTGCTATGGCCTCTCGGCGGCCCTGTTTGGCGAGATCACCCTGACCGACGGCGCGGTGGATCAGACCAATTTCGACAGCTATCGCGTCCTGCGGATGAACGAGGCGCCGACCGTCGAGACCTACATCGTGCCGTCCGGTTCCGCGCCCAGCGGCGTGGGCGAGCCGGGCACACCGGTCATCGCACCCGCTGTGGCCAACGCCATCCTGGCCGCCACAAGCAAGGCCACCGCACGCCTGCCTTTCACGGCGACAGTCTAGCCTGCTGACGTCCGGCGCATCGCTTGCGCTGGACGTCGCGAGACGCTGGTCGCATGCTGTCGGCATGGTGGAATCCGGAGACAGTCCTGGCTTTGAGCGTCTGACCCCGCGTGAGCGGGAGATTCTGCGCCTGATCGCCAGTCATCTGCAGTCCAAGGAAATCGCCCGCCTGCTCAGCCTGTCGCCCAGGACGGTCGAGATGCACGTGCTCAGCGCGCGCCGCCGCCTGTCGGGCCTGAGCCGCCGCGATGCAGCCCTGGCCTTCATGGCCTGGGAGGCGGCGGACCCCGGCAATGACTACCGTAGGCAATCGGGCGACCTAGCTTTGGCCCCGACGCGGGTCTCTTCTCACCGGACAGGTGGGAACGACCATGAACGACAATCAGACCCGGGACACAGCGCGGATCCGTCAGGAGACCTCGGGCTTCTTCATCGCCAGCTGGCAGTCCCTCGAGGAGGGCCTGACCTTGCTGGCGGGCACGCCGGAGCGGGGCCAGCTGGTTTCCGAGACGGTGTCGGCCCTGAGGAAGTCTCAGACGGCGGGCGATCCGCCCGCCAAGCTGTTGCTGCGCGTGCTGGCGGCGACGGCCTTCCTGGCCGACGACCGGCCACTGCGGAACGAGCAGGGGGGAGCTGGCGCGATGACCTGACTCCCCTGCAATGGCTGGGTCTCATCGTGGGGCTGGCGATCGTGGGCGGACTTCTGCTCGGCGCCCTGACCACCGGAGCCCATGACTTCCTCTACGCCCTCCAGCGGTTCCGCGAGGGCTGGAGCCCGCCGCCGCCGCGCTGAGCGGCCGGCGACTATCCCAAAATCGAGATCTTGAACGCGCGGACGACCTCCGCGCGACCGGAGAGTCTTGCATGAAACGGATCGATGCGGCCCGCGCCGGGGCCCAGAAACTCATGCGCGCCGAGGCGGCGATCGACGCGGCCCTGCGCGAGACGGCCGAGCTGGTCGGCCTGCTGCCAAGCCTGCGCCTGGAAGCCAACCTGTCGGCGGTGATTGGACAGGACGCGGTGGAAGACCTGGGCCAGACCCTGGCCCACATCCTCTCGGCCAGACGCATGATTGTCCGCGCCCATGCCGGGCTGCAGACGGTGCGCGAGCAGATTGGCTGTCGGGGCGTGTCGGTGGGCGATATGGACAAGCCTGGCGACGTGCCGCGTACAGGCGGCTTGCGCACGCTCAACGGCGGCCGCGCCGCATGATCCTGGCCTTCTCTCTTGGTGAAGCTTACGGCATGGTCTCTGGCCAGTTCGCGTCGAGACCATGCCGTGTATCAAACCTTTGTGCCCTGGATCTCGTTCAGCATCGCGGTGCTGGTCTGCGGGTTCGCCCTGTGGAAGGGCGACTACTGGGCGCGGTTCGTCGCGGCGGTCTATATCACCGGCTGGGTCGCGACGCCGTTCGCCCAGCTTCGCGACCCCCTGAGCCCCGAATGGGGCGTGATGGTCATCGATGTGGTGGTCATGATCGTCCTGATCTGGGCCTCGCTGAAGGCTCGCCGGCTGTGGAGCGTCTTCGCTGCGGCCTGCCAGATGATGGTCGTGGCCTCGCACATCGTTTCCATCATCGATCTGCGCATCTATATCGCCACCGTGATCATGGGACTGGCCATGCTGGCCTATGGCGTGCTGCTGGCCCTGCTGGTCGCCACCTTTTCGGCGATTCGCGCCCGGCGGGTCGCTCATGAGCGAGACCTCGACCCTCGTTCATGACGTGTCGGAAGAAGAGATTGCCGAGTTCACGCGCGGTCTGAACGCCCTCGGCCCGCAGCAGCGCCGGATTCTGGCTGTGCTGATCCCCCGTCTGATCGCGCTGGAGGACCGGGGCGATCCGGAGGCGGCGATCCGCATCATCGACGAGATCCGCGCCATCCTGCTGACCCGACGCCAGGCCTGTCACTAGAGCGAGTTCATCGGGAGGTCGCGAAAAGGTTCCAGGTCACACGCTCTGGGCCGGGCCGATATCCTCCGGGCGGTCGATGTCCAGCAGCACCCCGGCGTTATCCGTCTCGACAGCGACGAAACGTGCGCCCGCCTGGCGGATCAGCGCCTGGGCGCCGATGTCGCCGTCCAGGTCTCGCAGGGCGGGTATCCAGTGGCCGCCGAACAGCACGGGATGGCCCCGCTTGCCTGTATGGACAGGCGCGACGATGCCCTCCCGGCCAGCCAGGGCGCGGATCAGGGCCGGCGCGATCTCGGAACCGACCAGGGGCATGTCGCCCAGAAATACGAAGACGCCGTCGATGTCGGGGGCCACGGCCTGGGCGGCGGCGGCCAGCGAGGCGCCCATGCCGCGGGCCGGATCGGCGACGCGCACAAGCGTCATCAAGCGATTGGCGCCGATGTCGAGGATGGCCGCTTCGAGGTCTGGATCGTCGCCCAGCGCAATCACCACAAGGCCAACGGGGGCCGTCAGCGCGCTTTCCAAGGCCCCGGCGATCAGCGGCCGCGCCCGAAACGGCGCGAGCAGCTTGCCGCCCCCGAACCGCGAGCCCAGTCCGGCGGCCAGGATGATCGCCGCGAACCTGCCGCTTTCGCTTTCCGCCATGTCACCCAACGCCTATCTTGTTTCCAGACATGACGCCCTATGACGACAGCCCCATGCAAGCGACCTTGATCGCCCCCCGTCTGATTGACGGGTTTGGCAGGGCTGTGAGCTATCTTCGGGTGTCGGTCACCGATCGCTGTGACCTGCGCTGCGTCTATTGCATGGCCGAGCACATGACCTTCCTGCCCAAGGCGCAGGTGCTGACGCTGGAGGAGCTGGACCGCGTCGCCTCCGCCTTCATCGGTCTGGGCGTGCGCAAGCTGCGGCTGACCGGCGGCGAGCCACTGGTGCGCAAGGGGTTCATGGATCTTGTGGCCGGTCTGTCCCGGCATCTGACATCGGGGGCGCTGGACGAGCTGACCCTCACCACCAATGGCACCCAGCTGGCGAAATATGCCGAGGATCTGGCGCGCCACGGGGTTCGCCGGATCAATGTCTCGCTCGACACTCTCAAGCCCGATCTGTTCCGCCGGCTGACCCGGGGCGGCGATGTCGCCCAGGTGATCGGCGGGATCGACGCGGCCCTCGCCGCCGGGATCGCCGTGAAGATCAACGCCGTCGCCCTCAAGCACGATAATGCCGCCGAATTGCCGGACCTGATCACCTGGGCGCATCAGCGCGGTTGCGACATGACGCTGATCGAGACCATGCCCCTGGGCGAGATCGACGAGGATCGCACCGACCAGTACCTGTCGCTGAAGGACGTGCGCCGCGACCTGGCCTCGTTCTGGACCCTGGAAGACCTGGCCTACGCCACTGGCGGGCCGGCCCGCTACACCCGCATCGCCGAGACCGGTGGGCGGCTGGGCTTCATCACCCCGCTCAGCCACAATTTCTGCGAGGCCTGCAACCGGGTCCGCCTGACCTGTACGGGCACCTTGCATACCTGTCTGGGCCGCGACGACGCCTCCGACCTGCGGGCGGTGATCCGGGCCGGGGCGACAGATGCTGAGCTGGAGCGGGCGATCTTCGCCGCCATCGGGTCTAAGCCGCAGGGGCACGACTTCCAGATCGCCGGCGCCCGGCCTGCCGTAGCGCGCCATATGTCGACGACCGGTGGTTAAGGGGCGCGGCTAGAGATGGCGAGGGTTCTGCTGTTTGGGCGTCTGGCGGATCAGGCGGGCTGGCGCGAGCGGGCCTTCGAGGCGACGTCGCTGACGGCGCTGCGCGGTCTGATCGCGACTGACGATCCCGAGCTCGGCGATGCCCTGGGCGGCCCGGGCGTTCAGGTCGCGGTCGACAAGACGCTGGTGCGGGGCGAGGCGGCCCTGACCGCCGCCACCGAGGTCGCCTTTCTGCCGCCGATGAGCGGCGGATGACGACGGGCTCAAAGATCATCTTGACCGCCGAGCCGTTCGAGCCGGGCGCGCTGCTGACGCGGTTCTGCGCTGGCCGCGCGGAGACCGGCGCGGTCGCCAGCTTCACCGGCCTCGCCCGGGCCGAGCAGGGCCAGGCGGCGGCGCTGGAGCTGGAGGCCTATCCCGGCTTCACCGACACGGCGATCAGCGACTTCGCCGAGGCCGCCAGGACACGCTTCCATCTGCACGACTATCTTGTCGTGCACCGCACCGGCCGCATTGCGCCGGGCGAGGCCATCGTCTTCGTGGCCACCGCCGCCGGTCACCGCCGCGAGGCCTTCGAGGCCTGCGACTTCCTGATGGACTGGCTGAAAAGCCGCGCGCCGTTCTGGAAGAAAGAGCATGGCCCGGACGGCGCCCGCTGGATCGAGCCCACGGACCGCGATAGGACCGACGCCGAGCGTTGGGATCAGGAGTAGATCATGTCGGCAGCAGGCCTCACCCCCGGCGGCGGGATCAAGCCGGACCTTCCCTTCACGCCGGTGCGCGTGGCGATCCTGACCATTTCCGACACCCGCGACGAGGAAAGCGACACCTCCGGCCAGGTGCTGGTCGATCGCGTCAAGGCCGCGGGTCACGAGCTGGGCGGCCGGGCGGTGGTGCGCGACGACATCCCGCAGATCCGCGACCAGGTGCGTAACTGGATTGCCGGCGGCCAGGTCGACGCCATCGTCACCACCGGCGGCACCGGCCTGACCGGCCGCGACGTGACGGTCGAGGCGCTGGAGCCACTGTTCAACAAGAAGATCGACGGCTTTTCGGTGGTCTTCCACATGGTCAGCTACGCCTCGGTGGGTCTCTCCACCCTGCAGTCGCGGGCCACCGCTGGCCTGATCGATGGCGTCTTCGTGTTCTGCCTGCCGGGCAGCAACGGCGCGGTGCGCGACGGCTGGGACAAGGTCATTTCCGCCCAGCTCGACAGCCGCCACAAGCCCTGCAACATGGTCGAGCTGATGCCCCGACTACTCGAGCAATAGGGCTGCTGGAGCCGTGAGCAAGCTCACCCATATCGACGACCAGGGCCGGGCTCGCATGGTCGATGTGTCAGACAAGACCTCGACGACGCGCGAGGCGGTGGCGGTCGGCTTCGTGCGGATGAGCGCCGAAACCCTGGCGCTCGCCGTCTCCGGAACCGGTCGCAAGGGCGATGTCCGCGCGGTGGCCGAGATCGCCGGCGTCATGGCCGCCAAGAAAACCTCCGACCTGATCCCCCTGTGCCACCCGCTGGCCCTGAGCAAGGTGGTGGTCGAGGTCGAGCCGGGCGAGGGCGGCCTCGCCGTCACCGCGCGGGTCAAGACCACCGGCCCGACCGGCGTCGAGATGGAGGCCCTGACCGCCGTCTCGGTGGCCTGCCTGACGATCTACGACATGCTGAAAGCCGCCGAGAAGGGCATGGTCATCGAGGCCGTACGCCTGGTCGAGAAGACCGGCGGCAAGTCGGGGGACTGGACGGCGGGTTAGCCTTGGACGCGAGTTCTCGACTTCACGCGGCGGGCCCGCTGAAGGTGGGGAGGCGGCGGAGCGTCCGGGCCAGGCCCGGATGAGTGTGTAGAGGAGTACCGTTTCGGCCGTGGCCGGAGCGCTCCGCGCGGTTGTTGGTCAGGAGCATCGCCGGGCGGGCGTCGCCGAAGGGTGTTCCCGGCGGTCCGGGCCTGGCCTCGACACGGGGCGTCCCTGAAGGACCCATCCGCTCCGCCAGACCCCACCGGGCCTTCGACGACGGCGACGGGCGCTACCCGCTCGACCGCCCCCATCGCACGTCAGGTCGCCAGCTGAACGCCCTCCCCTGCGATGGGGCGAGGAGAAGAATACGGCCGGTTTGCAGGGGGGTGCGTCGATTTTCGATCGTGACGCTGGCGGGCGGGGATAGCGCGTTGATTTTGTTGAGCGCGGGGCGGGGTTATCCCTGTGCGAGTACGGGGATAGAGGCCGGTCGCAAGGTCCCCGCGCCGGCTCCACCAGACCCCGTCATCCCGGGGCTTGTCCCCGGGACCCATGGTTCGGCCGCCCCGGCTTCGATCAATCCTGCGCCGCCCGTGCGGCGGACAGATGGGTCCCGGGAACAAGTCTCGGGATGACGGAGGATTATGGGTTCTGAGGGCGAAGCCCCATCCGCGCCGGAGGGAGCCATCCTTACATCTCACGGCGAGACGATCGCCGGTCTGGACAGGTTGCTCAAGGACGGCGCTCCGCGCCGCCGCGTCGCGGCTGGCCGCAGGCCAGTCCTTGACCAACCTGTCCAGACCGGCACGCTACAGCCTCCAAGAGATGTAAGGCTTGGCGCGAAGCGTGGCGTCGGCTTTCGTGCGGAAAGCCAAGGCGTGCTTTCGACCCCTAGCGGACCTTCAACGGCCCGGGCGGAAAGGTCTCAAGATACTCCCCAATCGCGACGACCGTAGCCTCCGCTCGGCTCCGCAAGGTCTCGT